>CAYSJJ010000024.1:30972-37115 GCA_964431365.1 uncultured Geobacter sp.
CGTATTGATGCGAAAGTTCGAGGTTCGGTCGGAGACTATCGGACCCAGGTGACTGGCGAGAACTGCGTCCGCTGCCACACGGCGACCGGTTTTGTGAACTGGGTTCAATCCGGGTTCACCGACGTACGCCCCTGGGGCAAGAGTACTGCTTTCACCAACAGCACCACTGCCAAGACCAAGCAGACCCTCTACTGCATCGTCTGCCACGACAACGGCAGCGGCAGGGCTTACGGCTTCAACCTGAGGAGTATCCCTGCGCAAGGGACGGCTGGTGGCCAGAGGATTTATTACAACTATTCCGCTTCACAGGGGACCCTGATCACCTCCGGCGTTAACGCCAACAGTACGGAGATATTCGCCCGCAGCCGCATTACAAACAATTTCATCGACTATCCCAACATCGGTATCTCCGACCGGTGCCTCCTCTGTCACGCCGGGCGAGGAGGCGGCCAGCTCATCAAGCTGGCGGCAACCACCAACGGGCTGAACAGCATACCGCTGAACTTCAGGATCAACGCCAGGGTCGGCACCCACGATTTTGCCGGCGGCGGCACCATGTTCAAGAAGATCGGTTTCGAGTACTACTCCACCTTCCGCTATGACCAGCCATCGGGTATTCCGTACCGGCATGATCTCATCGGCCAGGCTGATTTCTCTGGAACCGGCACCAGAGGTCCCTGCGTTACCTGTCACATGTCCAGCTCCGAGTCCCATTCCTACATGCCGGTTTCGCTGAACAGTGCGGGCACGGCAATCACCTCCATCAACACCTCCCTCTGTTCCACCTGCCACGCTGCAGGCGGGATCGGCAACGCATTCTTCAAGGGGACCGTGGCTGATCTGAATACCCACAAGACAGGCTTTGCCGCCGCCATCAAGGCCCTGAACGCATGGCTGCGGGCGAAATCGTTGTCAAGCACATCCAACTGGCTCCGAACGGAGAGTTACGCCCCTGCCTTCACCGCGGCTGGATTCAATCAGGCCGCCTGTACCCCGCCTGTCGACAGGTCGCTCGATATGCTGCTCGGTTCCAGAAATATGGGAGCGGCGATGAATTTCGACTTTTTGACCAACGATCCCGGCGGCTTTGTGCACAACGACCTCTATGCCAAACGCATTCTTTACGACTCCATTGACTGGTTGGACGACTGCACCATGAACAAATCAGCAGAGACAGCGATCAACTTTACCAACAATGCCTTGTTTGGGGCCAATGCCCTGTCGTCAGCGGATATCACCAATGCGATCAACTACTTGATCGGTACCCCCGGCAACGGTCGGCCAGGTGGCAATTAGCGATTCGCGACGACAGATGCCCCTGAATGTAATTACGGGAGGATAAACGATGCAAAGCTATTCTAAATATCTGCTCCTTGCTTTGGCTCCGCTGGCATTGCCATTGTTCTGTGTGAATAAAGCCGATGCCATCCCGGCCTTCAGCCGCGAGCACAACACGGAGTGTACCACCTGTCACACCGTCTATCCCGAGTTGAACGAGTACGGCGAGGCGTTCCTCAAGAACGGCTTTGTCTGGACCAAGAACAAGCTGCAGGAGAAAGAAGCCCCCAAGGCGATCCCGCGCAAGAAGGCGGGAGCTGCTGGCGTCACAGCGGAGATTAAGGGGGAGGGTGACCCGGAACTTCTTGAGAAGCTGAAGGCGAGCGCCAAGGGGGATGACGGTGCCGACGTGATGGACGAGGCTCAGGAAGAGAAGACCCCGTCGTCCAAGAAAAGCGAGCCGCTCTGGCTTGCCGGACTGCCGGAGAAACTGCCGCTGTCGGTGACCGCGACACTGAATGCCACCTATGACGAACACCCTGTTGACAAGGACAAGCTGGACCTCTCCTCCAGGGCGCTCTCCCTCCTTGCCGGCGGTGTCTTCCGCGACAGGATCAGTTTTTATGCAAAATACAACCTCTACGCCCAGGGGGCGTTCGATCCCGCGGTGAGCAATACCCCATCCAATACCAACCCGGACATCGAGGAGGTCTATATCGTCTGGCGCAAGGCACTGGATACGCCGATCAACCTGAAGGTAGGCCGGTTCCGTCCGACCCTTTCCCTCTGGAAGAAGAACAACAAGATCACGGTCTCTGATTTTGCCACAACGAGTTACCGGATCGGCAATTCCCAATTTGCACTGGAGTCGTCCGAGGATGCCCTGGAAGCCAATGCAGTGCTTGGAAATCGACTGTTCATCGCCGGCGGGGTGGTAGACCGGAACGGCCAGGATTCCAAAGAGGGGTACGGACACATATCTTTCAAGATCGGCGGCTCGGATTTCCTCGGCAAGGAGCCGGAGGTTGACCTTGAGCAGGAGAGCATGTGGGACTACTTTTCGCTCACCGTTGCCGGGTACGGGTATGTCGGCCGCAATTCCATCAGCCTTGCTTCCAGCGAGCGGAACAATTTCTACCGGGCCGGCGTGGACCTGGATGCGATCTACAAGAGCCTGCGGCTGAAGCTGTCCGGCGTCAAGGGGCGTGACAATAACCCGGATTTCGTTTCGGACATCAAGACCGACTCGATGGTGTATGCGGCCCAGGCCGAGTACATGTTCGACATAAACCTGATGGGGCTCGTTCGCTACGAGCACCAGGATACCGGCACCGAGATCGTCCGCCGGTATATCCCGTCCATCGCCTACGCACCCATCCAGAACACCAAGGTTACGCTGGAATATCAGTACGAGTCCGGGCAGGCGATCAACCGGAAGACCCTGCTTGGCCTGAGAATCGCATTCTAAACAAACGCTTAACCCAGATAAGGAGAGACTCC
Source organism: uncultured Geobacter sp. (assembly GCA_964431365.1). Taxonomy (GTDB): domain Bacteria; phylum Desulfobacterota; class Desulfuromonadia; order Geobacterales; family DSM-12255; genus Geomobilibacter. Next base: position 33,751 of record CAYSJJ010000024.1, read on the forward strand.
ATGATGCGTTTACTGCTACTGTTGACGGTTCTCTGTCTCAGTGCCACCGCAGCCGAAGCCAGGATAAAGACGGTCGGCAGGGGGGACCGGTTGAACTTCGATCCGACCATGATTCCGGCGAACTGGAAGACGGCCTACGATATCATGCAGCTTCGCTGCATCAAGTGCCATTCCATGGAGCGGACCGTGATCGCGATCACCACCGGGATTGCGCCGGTTACCGGTCAGCCCTTCGACAAGCAGGCAACCAAGAGCTATGGCATCAAGATGTTGCGAAAACCGAAGTCGGGGATGAACCGGGATGAGGTCAAGCAGGTGATCGGGCTGATGAACTGGATGCTGGACGAAGCGCACAAATAGGCGGCAGGGAGGACAGCTGAGGCAAGGATTCAGGCCCGGCGCGACGATCGCCCGGGCCTGAATTTCGTTTGCAGTGACTACTCTTCCTTGGCAATCCGAATGACCTGCAGTACGCCGGGCATCTGTTCGAGCTGATCGGTATCCAGGGTCTCGGTATTGCCGATCACCCCGATTATGGTCCGGTTTGCGCCGGTGGACTGGTGGATGTCGAAGTTGTTGGTGATGAGGAAATCCTTGACCTCGTCAAGGGCCGCTTCCTCGGCGTTCTTTTTCATGATGATGAGCACAAAAGCCTCCTAAAGGCAGTGTCGTGGCAGAGTGAAGGTTCATTACTCTCCGTGGGTTCTGATCCTTTCGAGCCGCCTGGATTCGTCGATGACCCGCTCGAAAAGCCGGACAATTGCCTGATCGTCCAGCGGGCCTGGATTGTCTGCCTGCATCCGGCGAAAGATGGTCTTCTCGCGCGTCGGGTCGTAGACAGCAAGGCCCTTTTGCTTCTTGATCTCACCGATGCGTAGTGCCAGGTCCGCCCGCTGGTTGAATATCTGCAGAAGCAGGCTGTCCAGACGGTCGATTTCCTGGCGATAGCCGTCGATGGTTGAGGTGTCAGAACTGTTTTCGGACAAACGAATCTCTCCTTCCGCGAATCTCGTCCCGTTCGGGATAATCGATGGTGTAGTGGAGCCCCCTGGACTCTTTACGCTGCTGGGCGCAGAGGACGATCAACTCGGCAACGGTGGCAATGTTGCGCAGTTCGACCAGGTCGGAGGTAACGATGAAGTCCCAGTAATAGTCTTCAATTTCGTCCTGGATCAGGCGGATGCGCCGTAGCGCCCGTTCCAGACGTTTGTCGGAGCGAACGATCCCGACGTAGTTCCACATGAAGCGGCGGATTTCGTCCCAGTTCTGCGATACCACGACCATCTCATCGCTGTTGGTGGCGGAACCGGCATCCCACTCGGGGATTTCGGGGAAGTCGAAACTGTTGTTGCCAAGCTCCTGAATGGCGTGTTGAAAGGCCCTGCCGGCGTAGACCGCAGCTTCCAGGAGGGAGTTGCTTGCCAGGCGGTTGGCGCCATGCAGGCCGGTAAAGGCGACTTCACCGATGGCGTAGAGGTGTTTTACGTCTGTTTCGGCGTTGCTGTCGACGGCCACACCGCCGCACAGGTAATGGGCTGCGGGCACGACCGGCAGCGGCTCCCTGGTCATGTCGAGGCCAAAGCCGAGACAGGTCTGGTAGATGTTCGGGAAACGGTTCCTGACGTACTCTGGTTCCTTGTGGGTAATGTCGAGGTAGACGCAGTCATCCCCCCAGGTCTTCATTTCGCTGTCAATGGCCCGGGCGACGATGTCTCGCGGTGCTAGGTCCTTCAATGGATGGTACCCTTCCATGAAGGCGGTGCCGTCACGGCGGCGCAGGATCGCCCCTTCGCCACGAACCGCCTCGGAGATGAGGAACGACTTGGCGTGGGGGTGATAGAGGGTCGTGGGATGGAACTGCATGAACTCCATGTTGCCGATGGTCGCGCCGGCACGGTAGGCCATGGCCACGCCGTCACCGGTGGCCACGTCCGGGTTGCAGGTGTAGAGGTACACCTTGCCGGCGCCGCCGGTGGCCAGCAGCGTGATCTTGGACCGGAACGTCTTGACTTCGTTATTGTCGATGTTCAGCACATGGGCACCGAGGCAGCGATTAGGCTTGAGCCGGCGACGGGTGACTTTCGCCTCGGTAATCAGGTCAATGGCGATATGATTTTCGTAAATCCTGATGTTTGGGTTGTTTCGAGCAGCCTCCACCAGAGCGCGTTCGATCTCGCGGCCGGTTACGTCGTCGGCGTGGAGAATGCGTCGCTGGCTGTGTCCCCCCTCCCTGGTCAGGTCATAGGAGTCGCCGCTGGTGGTGAACTGGACCCCCCAATCGATGAGGTTCCGGATGACCTCGGGACCTTCCTCGACCACCATGCGGACCACATCCTCATGACAGATGCCGGCTCCGGCAACCAGGGTGTCCTGGACATGGGCGTCGAATGAGTCCTCCTTGGAGAAGACGGAGGCGATCCCTCCCTGGGCATAATTGGTGGCCGATTCGGTGACGTCACGCTTGGTTACGATTGCGACGGTACCATGTTCGGCCGCCCGCAACGCAAAGGAGAGTCCGGCAATGCCACTGCCGATGATGAGAAAATCACTGTCGATCCGCATGAGATATCCTGTGAAAGTCAAGAAATTGAACGACGGACCGATTATTTTCTCCCATGGGGCTTTTGTCAAGGGATTTGACCGGTTATAGCGACATCCCCTTGAAATGGATTGAAAATACTCTTTAATATACTGGCAGCACCGTGGTACAGTGCACAAGGGACGAAACGATGACTACTGCTCGACTGATACTGATCGTACTGCTTACCGTGACCGTGGCGACTTCGGCCTTGGCGGATATTTACCGCTATGAGGACGACGAGGGTATTGTACATTTCACCGATGTCCCCACCGACCGCCGTTTCAAGCTGTTCATGCGTGATTTCAAGAAGGACCAGCGGCTCAGGACCACCTTCCGGCTTGGTGGTTGTGCCCGAAACCCCGAAGAGTTCGCTCCCATCATCAATCAATGCGCCATCGAATACGGCGTGGACAAATCGCTGGTGCAGGCGGTCATCCATGCCGAATCGGGCTACAACCCCAATGCCGTCTCCTCCAAGGGGGCGACCGGCCTCATGCAGTTGATGCCCAAGACCGCCCAGGGACTCAAGGTGAACGACTCCTTCAACCCGAGCGAGAACATCCGAGGCGGCGTGCGGTATCTCCGTTTCCTCCTCGACACCTTCAAGGGGGATGTGTCGCTGGCCCTGGCCGCGTACAATGCCGGCCTCTCCAAGGTGGCGAAATACGGCGGCATCCCTCCGTACAGCGAGACGCGCACCTATGTCGCAAGAGTCCTGAACTATCAGAAAACCTATCGAACCAATTAGGCTAATTCATGACATCATTGGAATCACGCTCAACTA
>CAYSJJ010000024.1:37125-44222 GCA_964431365.1 uncultured Geobacter sp.
ATATTCCCAACATCCTTACCCTGTTGCGCATAGCCGCAATCCCGGTCATTGTCGCCCTCCTGCTTTCACCGACTCGCGATGCGGGTTTTTGGGCGGCAGCGATATTTTCCGCAGCCTCCTTTACCGACTGGCTTGACGGATATCTGGCTCGTCGCATGGGGATCGTCACGGTGTTCGGCAAGTTCCTCGATCCTATTGCCGACAAGCTGATCGTCATGGCGGCGCTCATCATGATCATTCCCTATGACCGCGTACCGGCCTGGATGGTCCTGGTGATCCTGGGGCGGGAGATCATCATTACCGGACTGCGTGGTATCGCTTCCAGCGAAGGTATCGTGATTTCAGCCAGCGATCTCGGAAAATTCAAGACCATCTTTCAGATCGTCGCCATCATAGGCCTGTTGCTGCATTACGATTATCCCTGGTTCTTCTCGGTGAACCATCCTCTCCTGCTGGTCAACATGCACCATGTGGGGATGTTCTATCTCTGGATTGCCTTCGTCATCACGGTCTGGTCGGGAGTCGACTACCTGGCGAAGTTCATCCGGGTCATCGCCCGGTAGACCTTTAACATGCGTCGTTTGCACTGAACGAAAGTCCTTTCATGGCCTCACACAGCATCTCCCGAAAATTCCTGTTCCGCCTGCTGCTGGTGCTTTTCTTCGGCCAGATTGTCGTCGGGATATGGAGCTACAACGAACGCCGTACCACCGGCGAACAGAACCTTTCCCGCAAGGCCACGGTCCAGGCCAGGATGCTGTCTGCCGTTGCCGCGCGTTCCTTGACCGATTTCGATTTTACCTACATGGGCCTCGTTGTGGACGAAACCATGAAGGATCCCGACATCCGAAAGGTGTCGATCGTCGACAAGGATGGGACGGTCCTTCAGGAGCGTGCCGCGCCCGGAACCGGTGAGAGCCTGCGCACCATTGAAGTGCCGGTTACGGCCGGTGGCAGCACCACTGGCAAGCTGGTGGTGCATTACTCGGAAGTGACCCTGAAGCAGCGGCTGGTGCGCCAGTTCATCGTCAATCTCGCCCTGCAGGGGGGCGTTTTTCTGGCGCTGAGCGTTGCCATTCTCTTCTTCTTCCGCAGAGACCTCGGCACGAAGATTACCGCCATCAATGACGCCATTGAGCAGATCCGGGAAGGGGACCTGGCCCGGAAGATTCCGATCCGAGACGATGATGAGTTCGGCGACATCGCCAAGGGACTCAACTTCATGGCCGAGCATCTTCACTCGACGATTTCCCGGCTTGCCGCCATTGGTGACGGCCTTGCCACGGCCATGGGGTCGTTGAACGCCACCTTTGCCACGGTCAGTCATTCGGCCCACACGCAACAGGAGTTGACCGAGAAGGTCCTGAACGACGTGGCTGATGCGTCCGTTGCCCAACAGCGGATCATCGACAACACCACGAGCCTGGTCTCCCTTTCAGAGGATAACTCGGCTGCGCTGGAGGAGATCAGCGCAACCTTTACCGAAACCGAGGCGAGCATCGACTCGCTCAATATGAATGTGAGCATCATCTACTCCACCATCGCCCAGTTGAACCGGTCGGCCAAAGACGTGGCAGACGTCGCCAATCAGGCGTCAACGGCGGTTAACGATACTACCGCATCGGTCAGGGAGATCAACGACCTGGTGCAGACGATCGACGGCGTGGTTTCGACCACATCCTCGTTGAGCGATCAGGTGATGGGGATCGTTTCCGACAAGGGGATCGTGCAGGTTGAAAAGGCCATATCCAGCATGGTGCAGATCGAATCGTTCGTCGCCTCGCTGACGCGGACCATGGCCCAGTTGGATGCCCGCTCAAAGGATGTGGCAAAGATACTCGCCGTTATCCGTGAGGTGACCGATCAGGCCCACCTGCTGAGCCTCAACGCACAGATCATCGCCGGGCAGGCGGGAGAGCACGGCAAGAGCTTCGGGGTAGTCGCCAACGAGATGAAGCTTCATTCGGCCAAGACCGCGGCCTCCACCAAGGAGATCGAGTCGATCATCCAGGCGATCCAGGGACAGATCAAGGCTGCTGTCGACGAGACCCACAATACGTCCATGACGGTCAGGGAGGGGGGGCGGATAGTTGCCGCTGCCGGAGTGGCGTTGCACGAAATTCTCGACGCCTCGCAACGCTCCTCGGAGATGATCAAGGGGATCGAGCTGTCGACCAAGGAACAGAACCGCCTCGTCTCCCATATCCTGGACGTGGTCAACCGCCTGGAGACCCTTAACCGGGAGGTCAAGCGTGCGACCGACGAAGAGGTGCGAAGTATCGTCTACCTTGAGGAGAGTGTGCGCAGTATCAGGGACTCCATGGAGTCGACACGCAGCGCTGCAGAGGAGCAGGGGAGTTCACTGGAGGTCATCACCGGCAACATCCAGTCGGCCAATGCCAAGACGGGCGAGATTGCATCGGCATCGCTCCAGCAGCAGAAGGTGAATGGCCTGATTGCCGACTCCATGCGAACCATCATGTCTCATGGCGGGAAAACCATGGCAGCCCTCAAGGATGCGACCGAACGGATCACGACAATCTATCGTGATGTGGAGCTGTTACGGAGCGAAATGGGGCTGTTCAAGGTTGTCGGATCAGACCCGTCCCGACTCGCGGACAGGCCTGGCGACCAGTTTTCTGAGCAATTAGCCGTTGACACCCGTTCCGAAAAAGGTTATACAACTACCGGCTTTGACACCAGCGTGTCATCCAGAGATGAGTAACGGCGGCGTAGCCAAGTGGTAAGGCAGAGCTCTGCAAAAGCTCCATTCAGCGGTTCAAATCCGCTCGCCGCCTCCAGATAAAAGCTGACCCCCCATGGGGTCGGCTTTTTTTATATTTTTTTCAGGTCAGGGGCTGGAAATTGGTTTCGAGTCCCTCATAGAAGGACGTACGATGTCGCAGCCAGAGCCACGCAATCAGACACCGGCAGTCGAATTGACGCCCATGATGCGTCAGTACCTGGAGATCAAGGCCCAGTACCCGGATGCCATACTCTTCTTCCGTCTGGGCGATTTCTACGAGATGTTCCTGGACGACGCAGTCAAGGCCTCCCGTATCCTGGACATCACCCTGACCTCCCGCGGCAAGGGGGGCGACGGGGCCGACATTCCGCTCTGCGGCGTGCCGTACCATTCTGCCGGTCCGTATCTGGCCAAGCTGGTCGAAGCGGGCGAGAAGGTGGCCGTTTGCGAGCAGGTGGAGGACCCGAAGATCGTCAAGGGGATCGTCCGCCGGGAAGTGGTGCGGGTGGTGACGCCGGGCCTGGTGACGGATGGGGAGAACCTGGCCCCGAAGGAGAACAATTACCTCCTCTGCCTCGTTCCGCAGGCCAGGGGGGAGGTGGGGGTAGCGTACCTCGACCTCTCCACCGGCGAGTTCCGGATGACCGAGGTGACCGGGCTCGATGCGGCACTGGCGGAGATTGCCTGCGTGAAGCCGAGGGAGATGCTCCTGCCGGCAACGGGGCGTGACACCGGCCTTCTCGCCTCGCTGGGACCGCTTTCGGGGGAGTGTCTGGTCAGCTGGCTCGAAGAGTGGGTCTTTGATCCTGAGTACGCCCGGCGCCTTTTCCAGCGTCAGTTCTCCGCACTCCCCGAATCCCTCGGCTGTGGCGGCATGCCGGCCGGCGTGCAGGCGGCTGCAGCGACACTTCACTATCTTCACGACACGCAGAAGGGAGAAGTGGCCCACGTCAGGGAGATTCTCCCCTACCAGACCAGGGAATTCCTGGTTCTGGACGAAGCGACCCGACGCAACCTGGAACTTACCGCCACCATGGCGGAGGGGAAGCGGCGCGGTTCGCTCCTCGGTCTCTTGGACAAGACCGCGACCGCCATGGGTGGAAGGAAGCTCAGGCAGTGGATCAACTACCCGCTGGTAGCCGTCGAGCAGATCAGGGACCGTCAGGATGCCGTGGAAGAGTTCTTCAGCGACCAGTCGTGGCGGACCGATCTTGTGGAGCACCTGGAGGGCGTGTACGATCTCGAACGGCTGAACGGGCGCATCAGCATGGCTTCCGCCTCGGCCAAGGACCTGGCCGCTCTTCGCGCTTCACTGGAGCGTCTTCCGGCCATCCGTACCTATCTGTCCGGAGTAGGGTCCCCACTGCTGCAGCGCATCAGGGAGGAGATCGACCCGCTGGAAGAGACGGCCGACCTGATCCGGCGCGGGATCGTGGAAAATCCCCCCTTTGTGCTTCGCGAGGGTGGGATCATTGCCGAGGGATACCACGCCGAGCTGGACGAGCTGCGGGCCATCAGCCGGGAGGGGAAAGGGTTCATCGCCCGCCTGGAGGCCCAGGAACGGGCGCGGACCGGCATCGGCTCGCTGAAGATCCGCTACAACAAGGTGTTCGGCTACTACATCGAAGTGACCAAGGCCAACCTGGCCGAGGTGCCGGCCGATTACCAACGCCGCCAGACCCTGGCCAACGCCGAGCGGTTCATCACCCCCGAGCTGAAAGAGTACGAGGACAAGGTTCTGGGGGCCGAGGAACGGATCGTCGATCTGGAGTACCAGCTCTTTCAGGAAATCCGCCTGCAGGTGGCGGCGGAAGGCGCCCGCATCTCCAAGACCGCCGATCGGCTGGCCTCTCTGGATGTCCTTGTCGCCCTGGCAACCGTTGCCCACGAGCGGAGCTACTGTCGACCGCTGGTTGACGACGGCGACATCATCGCCATCACGTCCGGCCGGCATCCGGTGGTGGAGGCGCTCACCCCAACCGAGCGTTTCGTCCCCAACGACACCTGGCTGGACAATGGCGATAACCAGCTTCACATCATCACCGGCCCGAACATGGCCGGCAAGTCGACCTACATGCGCCAGGTGGCCATCATCACGCTTCTGGCCCAGATGGGGAGTTTCGTGCCGGCGGACGAGGCGCGCATCGGTGTGGTGGACCGGATCTTTACCCGGGTGGGGGCTTCGGACAACCTGAGCCGGGGACAGTCCACCTTCATGATGGAGATGATCGAGACCGCGACGATCCTCCGCCATGCCACGCCGAAGAGCCTGGTGGTACTGGATGAGATCGGCCGTGGCACCTCGACATTCGACGGCGTTTCCATCGCCTGGGCCGTGGCGGAGTTCCTTCACGACATCCCGGAACACCGGGCCAGGGCCCTCTTTGCCACCCACTACCACGAGTTGACCGAACTGGCCGTGACCCGTCCCGGCATAAAGAACTTCAACGTGGCGGTTCGGGAGTGGAACGATCAGGTCATATTCCTGCGGACCATCGTCCCCGGCGGCGCATCCCATTCCTACGGGATTCAGGTGGCCCGCCTGGCCGGGCTCCCCGCCGCGGTCATCGACCGGGCCAAGGAGATCCTGGCCAACCTGGAAACGGGTGAGTACGTGTCCGAGGGGGTTCCCCGCATCGCCCGCGGCAAGAGGGTTGCCGAGGCAAAGGTCTCCCCCCAGCTGGCACTGTTCAGCGACGACACCGATCTGCTGCGCCAACGACTGAAAGGGATAGGCATCGCCTCCCTCACCCCCCTTGAGGCCCTGAACATTCTGGATGAACTGAAAAGGATGGTTTGAGATGGTTCGAACGTCAACCCTGCTCCGCACGCTCGCGGCGCTGTTGCTCATGTTCCTTTTGGCCGGTTGGGCCGTGGCCGAAGATCAGGATACCGCTCCACGGAAAAAGGGGAAGGCAGTTGCCAAGGCAACTGGCAAGAAGGGCGAAAAAGGGGTAAAAAAGGGGGGGACGAAGAAGGGGAAGGGGAGCGCGAAGGCCCATGCCGCTCCGCAGAAAGCGGCTGCTCCGGAGGCGAAGGCCCCGATGGCCGTGGTGAAGGAGATCCGTTCCTGGTCGACCCCCGACTACACGCGGGTGGCCGTGACGCTTGACCGGGAGGCGCCGTTCGAGAAACACCAGATTGCCCAGAGCCCCGGTTCCCAGTATCTGTCGCGCCTCTATTTCGACATCAACGGTGCCAAGGTGGGGCCCGGCGTGAAGGACCTCACCATCGGCGACGGTTTCCTCAAAACGGCCCGCGTGGGCCAGTACAAGCAGGATACGGTACGCGTGGTGCTGGACGTGGACCATGTCAAGGACCACAAGATCTTCACCTTTTCCGATCCGTTCCGGATCATCGTGGATGTGAAGGGGGAGCGGCGGGAAGAGATCAGCCGCCTCGATACGAACATCCAGCCCCTGGTCCCCCAGCCGGAAACGAAGAAGGAGGAGGTCAGGGAACCGGAGAAGCCGGCTGTACCGTTCAAGCCGGGCAAGGTGCGGCGGATCGTCGTGGACCCCGGTCACGGCGGCAAGGACCCGGGAGCCATCGGTCCTGGCGGACTTCAGGAAAAGGACGTGGTGCTCGCCATGGGGCTGATGCTGTCGCGGAAGATCCGCGAGGAGCTCGGGATCGACGTGGTCATGACCCGCTCCAGCGACATCTTCATTGAACTCCAGGAGCGGACCGCCATCGCCAACCAGGTGGGGGCCGACCTGTTTGTCTCCATTCATGCGAACGCCTCGCTGAACCGCAATGCCAGCGGCGTTGAGACCTATTACCTGAACCTGGCCAAGACCGAAAAGGCTGCCCAACTGGCTGCCCGCGAAAACGGGACGTCGCTTGAAAAAGTCAGCCTGCTGCAGGCGGTTCTGTTCGACCTGATGGCCAACTATAAGCTGAACGACTCCGCGCACCTGGCCGAAGAGGTGCAGAAGGCCCTCCACCGGAAGGTGAGCGGCCAGTACTCCAACGTGAAGAACCTGGGAGTGAAGCAGGGTCCCTTCTATGTTCTGGTCGGGGCGACCATGCCGAGCATCCTTGTTGAAAGCGCCTTCATCAGTAATGAACGGGAGGAAGGCCGGCTGCAAGACCCTCAGTTCCAGGAGACCACCGTGGCCGGCATCCTGGAGGGAATCAAGGCGTACATCGCCAGTCTTAAGTAGTTCGGGGCTCAGGGTTGTAAATTGAAGAATATCCAGTAAGTGTTTATTTTTTTGATATTCTGGAGTCTGGCAACAGGTTCGACCGATAAGGATTATTCCACCAAGCCCCGAGCCCATTGAGAGAAGACCATGCCCGAAACCATGGAGTTTGCCCTCGATCAGTACTTCCCCGACGAGTCCCAGAA
>CAYSJJ010000024.1:44322-50073 GCA_964431365.1 uncultured Geobacter sp.
TGCCCGAAACCATGGAGTTTGCCCTCGATCAGTACTTCCCCGACGAGTCCCAGAATACCGGCGATGCCGGTCGCGCCTCGTTCAATGAAAAACGTCCCCTCTACCTGGTGGCCAGCAAGCGGTTCATAGGCCACTACCGCGAACAGATCAGGCTGCAGCATGTTGCAGGCGCCAGCGGCGCCTGGACGGTCCAGGCGATCACCGCCATGACCGACAAACTGATCTGCCGGCTCTTCACCTCCATCATGAGCGATCTCCACCAGGCGGAAAAGATCGGCGACAAGCTGGTGCTGGCCGCCGTCGGCGGCTACGGCCGCGGCGAGCTGAACCCGTTCTCCGACATCGACCTGATGTTCCTCCATAGCGGTATCGACGCCCAGTTGATCGAGGAGATCGCCCAGAAGCTCCTCTATTTCCTCTGGGACATGCGGCTCGAAGTCGGCTATTCCGTGCGAACGATCCCGGATTGCGTGGAGATGGCCCGTGCCGACAGCACGGTACGGACCGCCCTCTTGGACAGCCGTTACATGATTGGGAGCCAGCAACTGTTCAAGGAGTTCGAGAAGGTCCGCACCGCCCAGATCCTGATGAAGGGGGGGAACGCCTTTATCCGTGAAAAGGTGGAGGAGCTGAAAAAACGCCGGGAAAAGTACGGCGCGTCGGTCTATCTCCTGGAGCCGAACATCAAGGAGGGTGAGGGGGGGCTCAGGGACCTACATTCGGCCATGTGGGTGTCAAAGATCAAATTCAAGATCGACCAGCCGCGGGAACTGATCGTCAAAGGGGTTCTCTCAGAGGAGGAACTCGATACCTATTACGGCGCCCTCGACTATCTCTGGCGGATCAGGAACGAACTCCACTACCGGGGGGGGAGGAAGAGCGACCAGCTGACCTTCGATGCCCAGATCCATCTGGCGGCATTTTTCGGCTATACGGACCGGGGAAAGGTGCTGGCGGTGGAAGAGTTCATGCGGGACTACTACCTGCACGCAACCAAGGTCGAGCACTTTTCGGCCATGCTCATCGCCCGCAGTTCCCGGCAGGACGACGCGCCGTCCAAGATTCTCGGATACTTCATCCGGCGCCCCATCGGCGAGGGTTTTTACGTCCTCAAGGGGGAACTGGTCATCCCCGACGAGACGATCATCCAGAAGGACCCTGCCCGCCTCATGAAGATATTCGAGTATGCCCAGAAGCAGGGGGTGGAGCTGAATATCCGGGTGAAGACCCTGGTCAGGAAGAACCTCGATCTGGTGAACGACAAGTTCCGGCGCAACAAAGAGGTGAACGCCTCCTTTTTCAAGATCCTCAGGGCCGAACACGGCGTGGTGGAGACGCTCACGCTGATGCACCACCTGGAATTCCTCAACCGTTTCATCCCCGAATTCGAGCGGATCTACTGCAAGGTCCAGCACGACCTCTACCATATCTACACCGTCGACATCCATTCCCTCTTCTGTGTCGAGGAAATCGTGAAACTCTGGCACGGGGAGTATCGGAAGGAGCTTCCGGCCCTGACCACGCTGGCAGGTGACATCCACAAGCGTGAACTCCTGCTGTTGGCGGTTCTCCTTCACGACATCGGCAAGGGTGAGGGGGGCGGGCACGCGGACAAGGGGGCCGATCTCTGTCGGACCATCGCCCGGCGCCTCGGACTCTCCAAGGAGGACAGCGAACGGCTCGATTTCCTGGTCCGGAGCCACCTCCTCTTCGCCCATATCGCCCAGCGGCGCGACCTGCACGACGAGCGGATGATCGTCGATTTCGCCCGCCAGATGCAGACCAGCGAAAACCTTAAGATGCTCTATCTGCTTACCTTCGCCGACATCAAGGGGGTCGGGCCCGATGTCTGGACCGAGTGGAAGGAGATGCTGCTGCACGAGCTGTACGAGAAGACCTATCAGGTGCTGGAGCGGGGTGATTTCCGCCTCGAAGCGAGCAGCGAGCGGGCGCGGAAGGTGAAGCGAAAGGTGCTTGAGCTGCTGGAAAACGAGTATCCGGCAGCCCAGGTACGGGAGGAGCTGAAGGCCCTGACCACGCGCCACGTCCTTTCCCATCCGCCGGAACTCCTGGCCGACCACCTGCGCATCCTGCTCCGGCTGGACGATCAGCAGCTCATCATGGGGGTGGCCCACGAGCCTGACAAGTCCTATTCCAACTTCACCATCGCCACCCATGACGTGCCGGGGCTCTTTGCCATGATCACCGGCGTCATGGCCGCCAACGGCATCAACATCCTGGGTGCCCAGATACATACCAGCAAGAACGGCAAGGCACTGGACATCCTGCAGGTCAACTCGCCCCAAGGCTTCGTCATCACCGAAGCATCCCGCTGGCAACGGGTCGAGGACGACATGCGCCGCGTGCTGGCCGGTGAGGTGCAGGTGGATGCACTGGTCCAGAAACGGCGGCGGCCGACCCTTCTGGCCGCCAAGGTCCGCCCCCGCTTCCCGACACGGGTGGAGATCGACAACGAGGTTTCGGTCGACTACACGGTTCTGGACATCTACACCCACGACCAGATCGGTCTCCTCTACCGGATCACCAGCACCCTGAAGGATCTGGGGCTCTATATCGGCGTTGCCAAGATATCCACCAAGGTCGATCAGGTAGCCGACGTCTTTTATGTCAAGGACATCTTCAGCCACAAGATCACGGCGGAGGACAAGCTGGAGGAGATCAGGAGGCGCCTGCTCTCAGCGATCGACGAGGAACCCTCTCCGTGAACGCCTATCTGGACCTCTTTCTCAGCTATCTTGCCGTTGAGAAGGGGTTGACAAGAAATACGCTGGAGGCTTACAGTCGGGACATCGCCCGTTACCTTGATTTTTTGGAGAGGCTGCGGATCGTTGAACCGGGCGCCATAACAGCGCTCCAGATAACCGGCTTCATCGCTGCGCTCAAGGACGAGGGGCTCGCTCCCCGGAGCCGGGCTCGGACACTATCGGCCTTGCGGATGTTTCACAAGTTCCTCGTCAGGGAAGGGTACTGCACGACCAACCCGACTGCCATCATCGAGTCGCCGCGAACTGTCCGCTCCCTTCCCCAGGTGCTGTCGACCCGGGAGGTGGAGGCGCTTCTGGCCGGTCCCGCCGGTGACGAGGCAACGGATGTCAGGGACAGGGCCATGATGGAACTCCTGTACGCCACGGGGCTCAGGGTTTCAGAGCTGGTGGCGCTCCGGTTGCGGGACGTGAACCTGGATGCCGGCTACCTGCTCACCACCGGCAAGGGGGAAAAGGAGCGGCTTGTCCCGCTGGGGGATGCGGCTCGGGATGCGGTGCTGACCTACCTCCGGCAGGTACGGAGCAGCCAGGACCAGGCCGGTGACAATCCGTACCTCTTTCTGACCCGTCTGCGGGACCGGATGACCCGCCAGGCGTTCTGGAACATCATCAAGAAGCGGGCAGTGGCGGCCGGGATCAGGAAGAACATCTCCCCGCACACGCAGCGGCACTCCGGCGCGGACCTGCGGAGTGTCCAACTGATGCTGGGACACGCAGACCTGGCAACAACCCAGATATACACGCACATCACCAGAGAGCGGCTGAAGAGGCTGCATCGGGAGCTGCACCCACGAGGGTGAAACATTTCAGTATTCAGGGTGTTGTATCGATACCCTTGAATCGGGAATTGAATATTTGTTGAAAGGAACCTTTTGATGAAATACGTGGTACTCCTCGGCGACGGCATGTCTGATGAGAAAATTGAGCAGTTGGGCGGCAAGACCCCTTTGCAGGTGGCCAAGACCCCCAACCTTGACTATATGGCAAAGCGCGGCACACTCGGTCTGGCCAGGACCGTCCCTCCCGGCTTCTCTCCCGGCAGCGACGTGGCCAATCTATCGGTCTTCGGCTATGACCCGCAGACCTGCTATACCGGCCGGTCGCCACTGGAGGCCGCCAGTATGGGGATTGCCCTGGAGCCGGACGACGTGGCCTTCCGGGTCAACCTGGTCAATCTCCAGCCCCGCGGCAGCCGCCTGATCATGAGCGACTACTGCAGCGGCCATATCACCTCCGAAGAGGCGCTCGAGCTGGTGGAAGCCCTGCAGCGGGAGTTGCAGAACGGCGAGTTCCGGTTCTATCCCGGTGTCGGTTATCGCCACCTGATGGTCTGGCGGGGAGGGAAGGTCGATCTCATCACCACGCCGCCCCACGACATCACCGGCAAGGACATCCTCGACTTCCTGCCGCAAGGGGAGGGGAGCGCCAAGCTGATGGAGCTGATGAACTCTTCACAGCTGATCTTCCACAACCATCCCCAGTATCGCCGGCGCCTCGATGCCGGCAAGGTGCCGGCCAACTCCATCTGGCTCTGGGGGCAGGGGAAGGCACCGCGGATGCACTCCTTTACGGAAAAATTCGGTCTTTCCGGGGCCGTAATATCCGCCGTCGACCTGGTACGGGGCATCGGCGTCTGCGCCGGTCTGGAGATCATCAAAGTGCCCGGCGCCACCGGCTACATCGACACCAACTACGAAGGGAAGGCCGCCGCTGCTCTGGAGGCCCTGGAGCGGGTCGACTACGTCTATCTGCATGTTGAGGCCCCCGACGAGGCCGGTCATGGCGGCAACCTGGAGCACAAGCTGCAGGCCATCGAGGACTTCGACGCCCGGATCGTGGGGCCTGTCCTCGAAGGAATCAAGAAATTCGGCGACTATCGCATCCTCAGTACCCCGGACCACCCGACACCGCTCGCCCGTATGACCCATACCGCAGCACCGGTGCCGTTCATCCTCTTCTCCGGTGAGGAGGTGGAAAAGCAGGGGGTTGCCGGCTACGACGAAGATACCGCCGCGGCCACCGGGTTGATGGTCGACAAGGGGTATCGGTTGATGGAGATGATGCTGGGTCGATAGGGTGAGAGACGTTTCTGATCACTCGACCGCGTAACTTTTCATGTCGATTTGTTAGGGGGTGGATGGTGAAAACCGAGGAGTTCTTCACCACCGACGAACGGGAGCGCATCCAGCGGGCGGTTGCCGATGCCGAGGCAACCACTACCGGCGAGATCGCCACCATGGTCGTTAGCGCCAGCGACCCATACCGGGAGGGGGCGGTGCTCGGGACGGTCCTTCTTGCCGGCTTTCTCGCCTTTCTCCTCAGCGTTCTCCTGCACCATGTCACCGTCTGGTTCTACGTGCCGGTGACGGTTCTGCTAGCGCTACCCTCGTGGTCCCTGTTTCATTATTTCCACCGGCTCCGGTTGCCGTTCGTTGCCCGCTCCCGCATCAGGCTTGCGGTCAGGGAACGGGCTCTGCGCGCCTTTTATGAAAAAGGACTCTACCGTACCCGGGATGCCACCGGCATCCTCATCTTCATCTCCCTGCTTGAGCGTACCGTCTGGATTCTCGGTGACCGGGGGATCAACCAGCGGATAGCACCGGATACCTGGCAGGAGCTTTCAGCCGGGCTTTCCCAAGGGATCAGGCGGGGCGAAGCCTGTGACACCCTCTGTCGGACCATTGCCCGCTGTGGGGCGATCCTTGCCGGGCATTTTCCGTACAAGGCTGGCGACGCCAACGAACTGACCGATGAGGTGATGTTCGAGCCATAGCTGAGCTTCGAGTTGAAATACTGCTGTAAAAGAGCCTGCATTAGCAGGCTTTTTTATTATTCCGCTTCTTGAGTTGCATTCTGTTCCCTCCCTGCAGTACCTACCCGGCACCATGCAACTTTCTGTCTGTCCTGTTAAGTTACCCTAATTCCCATCCAACACTCTCCTGAAGTTAAATCTCTCTGCAAAATC
>CAYSJJ010000025.1:0-23019 GCA_964431365.1 uncultured Geobacter sp.
CCGGGTCGCTTCGTCCATGCCGACGCCGTTGTCGGCAACGGTGAGCAGCGCATAGGGGCCCGGCGTTCCATACCCGTGCCTCTGGACGAATTCTTCGTCAATGTCGATAAGGTCCGTCCCGATGGAAAGAATACCGCCGTCGGGCATGGCATCCCGTGCATTTGTCGCCAGGTTCATCAACACCTGCTCCAGATGTCCGCCATCGGCAACGACGGGAATCTCACTCTCCGTGAGGGACGTTATCAGCCTGATGTCGGAGCCGATGACCCGGCGCAGGAATGCCTCCACTTTTCTGATGCAGTCGTTCAGGTTGAGCGGCTGCAGTTTCATCTCCTGCTTCCTGCTGAAGGTAAGGAGGCTGCGGGTCAGGTTCGTGGCCCGGTCGGCCGCGGCAAGGATATGATCGATCTTCTCCCGCTGCGGATCATTGACCGGTGTTCGTACGCGCATAAGGTCGCCAAAACCGATAATAACAGTCAGGATATTGTTGAAGTCGTGGGCGATGCCGGCGGAGAACCGGCCGATTGCCTCCATCTTCTGGGCCTGACGGAGTTGCTCTTCGAGGCGCTTCTGCTCGACGATTTTCAGTTCGAGCTCCCGGTTGGCCTCTTCGAGATCGGCCATCTTCTTCTCCAGCTTGCGGAACAGCGCCTCGTTGTACTCTCTGAGCAGCTCGCCTTCATCTGTCGGCGCGCCTGCGGAAGGGACGACCGCGCCGGCGGCGGAACCGGCCAGCACCTCGCGAATGATCATCATGAGGGCATCGGGTTCCTGGGGCTTGATGACAAAACGGTCGGCACCCAGACTGAGCGCCAGTGCCTCGTCCTTCTTTTCGATAAAGGTGGCCGTGTAAAAGATGAACGGTATCTGCCTGAGGCGCGTGTCGGCGCGCCATTCACGGCAGAGGGCATACCCGTCCATCACCGGCATGAGGATGTCGGAGACGATCAGGTCAGGCGGGCTGTTTCGCGCCGATTCAAGGGCTTCGGCGCCATTCTGGGCGGAGCGCACCTCAAACCCGTTCCCCTTCAGCAGCACCTCGAGGAAATAGAGATTTTCGGCAATGTCATCGACTATCAGAATGCTTTGCATGATACGGCTGCTCCTTACTGTCACTGCGCCGACAGATGCTGCTCAACCTGCTGCATGAAGGTGTCCGGATTGATCGGTTTTTCGATATAGCCGTTGCATCCGGCCTCAAGCGCCTTGTCCCGGTCCCCGGCCATGGCGTAGGAGGTAACCGCCACGATGGGAATCGCCGCCAGGTCCGGATTTGCCCGGAGCTGCCGCGCAACGGCATGCCCGTCCATGAGCGGCAGCTGGATATCGAGCAGGATCAGATCGGGGCGCACCGTAGCGGCTGTTTCGATCCCCTCGCGACCATCCCGGGCGGCACAGACCTCGTAACCATGCTTTTCCAGGATGAATGTCACCAGATACAGGTTCTGCTCATTATCCTCGATATACAAAATCTTTTTCTTCATACCGGATTCCTCTCATCTCATCGGTAATCATTCTCGGAGATGAACCTTTTTCGCTGCCCTCTCAAATAGGTCAAGGGCGGTGTCGAAATCGAAACGCTTGATAGCACCCTCGATGCTGACGAAATCTGCCGGAAACAAGGATTTAAACATCTCCCTGTTAGCGTGAAACAGATCCACGGCCCCGATGTCATCCCCCTTCAAGAACTCGGCAAACTTATCGAGTCGCTCCCAATCGATGGTGACCGGAACGGCAATCTGTTGTTCATCCTCCGGCACCAGAAAGGCTACATTTGCAGTAGGTGATCTGTTCTGCTCGCCATCAGGATCGGGCGGAGAATCCTGCGCATCGCTGGCGACGGCGCGGAGGGAAAACCAGAAGGTGCTTCCTCTGCCATATTCACTGCTGACACCTACGTCGCCACCCATAAGTTCAGCCAGTCGTTTACTGATGGAGAGCCCCAGGCCGGTCCCCTCGTATTTGCGGCTCAGGCCGGTGTCGATCTGATGAAACGGCTTGAACAGGCGTTCAAGGTCATCAGCCTTGATGCCGATGCCGGTGTCGGCAACGGAGGTCACATAGGTGCCGGCTTCGAGCAGACAACGCACCGAGATACTACCCTGTTCGGTGAATTTGACGGCATTGCTTAACAGGTTGAAGAGTATCTGCTCCACCCGGCGAGCGTCACCAATGACCTCGCCCCCCTCCCCGACAAGCTCAACGGAGAGATGGAGCCGTTTTTTTTCCGCCAGCGGGCGTACACTCTGGACAACCTTCAGAATCGACTCCTGCAGGCGGAATGGCTCGAGAGTCACCGTCAGCTGTCCGGCCTCGATCTTGGAAATGTCAAGGATATCACTGATCAGCAAGAGCAGGTGATTGGCGCTATTGCGCACCATGGTCAACTGCTTTTCCTGTTCTTCGTTGAGCGGTCCGCCGAGCCTCTGCAGCAGGATGCCGGTAAAACCGATGATGGAGTTGAGTGGCGTTCGCAGCTCATGGGACATGGTGGCCAGAAACGCCGATTTGAGCCGATCGGCGGTCTCGGCACGCTCCTTGGCCAGAGAAAGCTCATGCTCGGCCCTGGCACGCTCTTCGATCTCCCGCGTCAACTGTTCATTGCTTTCCTGCAGTTCAACGGTCCGCGCCCTGACCACTTCTTCCAGGTTATTCCGGTAGTCGCGCAAACGATCTTCGGCCTGCTTCCGCTCGGTGATGTCCTCGACGAAACCTTCCAGGGTGGAATCGATCCCATTGCTGCCGGGCAGCATCCGCATGTACAGGTTTGCAATAAATTCCGATCCGTCTCGACGACGATAGTCAACCTCCCCACGGACGAACTCTGTAGAATTGCGGGCATTGCTGACGAGGAGAGACCTCTGTTCCGGAATGATGAAAAGTTGTCCGGCAATGTCAGTCACCTCCCCGATCATCTCTTGCGGCGACGGGTAGCTGAACATGGCCGCGAGTGTCGCGTTGACACTGCTGAACCTGCCGGTGACCGTAGACTGAAAAATGCCGACCGGCGCATTTTCGAAGATACTTCTGAATTTCTCCTCCGATGTCCTGAGCGCCTCCTCGGCCCGGTTACGGGCGCTGATCAGGGTCGAAAGCAGCAGGGTCGATCCGGATGCCACACCGAGGTAGGATTGGAGAAACAGAAGGGAATGATTGAGCGACTTGCCGGTAAAAGGGCCCAAACCCTTGACGGTCCAGAGCAAAAAAGTCACCATGACCAGGGTCACCGTAACAACCGTTTCGAATTGTCCGAAACGGAAGGCCGTCCAGAACAGCACGGGAAAGATCAGGTATTCCAGGGGGTAATTCAGGAGAAAAATGATACTTTCAACCAGCAGAAACAGGGCAAAAATGGTGGCAGCCTCGGCCACCCTCCTGCTGTCCCAGCGAAGCGCGTTACGTTTTTCCCAGGTGAGCAACAGCGGGGCAAAGATGAGAACGCCAACCGCATCGCCCAGCCACCAGGTGAGCCACATCTGTACGGAGCGCGACCAGTCGCTGCTGTAGATACTGAAGGCGGCGGTACCGATTGTTGCGCTGATCAATGGGCTTGCCAGCGCCCCCAGCAGAATGAAGCGGATGGTATCCAGGGTACGGTCGAATGGCAGTTTGCCTGCAGTGAAGCGACTGACAAGATAGGCACCGGTCAGCGCCTCCAGGGTATTTCCGGCCGCTGTGCTGACGGATACCAGGAGGGCCGGTATCGACACAGTGGAACCGCTTCCCAGCACCAACACGTTGGCAAGAAAGGCGCCAAGAAATATGCCGGGCCAGATGCGAAGCCCGAACACAAGAGACGCAGCCAGGGCAATCCCGGTCGGCGGCCATACGGCGGTGGCGTTAGTCTGTTCCAGCGCCAGCAAGAAACCGAGCTTTGCCGTCAACAGGTACGCCAGGGCAACGGCGATATTCTGCAGCAATGCAATGGGAAAATTCTGAGCCCGGGAGTTCATGCTGCATTCCTTACAATGGGGAGCGTAAAACCGAATGTGCTGCCGTTATCCGGACAGCTGTCAACCCTGATGGTTCCTCCCATCAATTCCACCAGTTTCCTGCAGATGGAGAGTCCCAGGCCGGTGCCTTCGTATTTTCGATTCAGGCCGCTGTCTATCTGACGAAACGGTTCGAAAAGACCAACGATATCCTCTCCTTTTATCCCAACGCCGGTGTCGGCAACCGTGGTCACGTAGTTCCCTGCTTCGCCGACGCAGTTGACCCGGATCCCTCCCTGCTCGGTGAACTTGACCGCATTGCTGAGCAGATTGAGCAGAATCTGCTCTACCCGGCGAACGTCACCGATGACCTCTCCCACATCCTCGGCAACCTCAACGGAGAGCTCGAGCCCCTTTTTCTCCGCCAGGGGGCGCACACTTTGGGTAACCTTTAGAATCGACTCTCGAAGATTGAACGGCTCAGAAGCCACCGTCAGCTGTCCCGCCTCGATCTTGGAGATGTCCAAAATGTCGCTGATCAGTGACAGCAGATGATTGGCGCTGGTCCGCACCATGGCCAACTGCTTCCGCTGCTCTTCATTGATCGGTCCTCCCAGTTCCTGCAGCAGGATGCCGGTAAAGCCGATGATGGAGTTGAGCGGCGTACGCAGTTCATGGGACATCGTGGCTAAGAATGCCGATTTCAAGCGATCCGCCGCCTCCGCGCGCTCCTTGGCTACGGCGAGGTCTTCCAGCGCGGCGCGTAATTTCAGATTCGTTTCCTGCAGCGTCAGCGTGCGCTCATCGATGCGCTGCTCCATTTCCTGATTGACCAGTTTCAGCTCCCTGGTACGCACATTGACTTGGTGCTTCAGGACGAAAGCTCCCACCAGACTCATGAGCAATGCAACACCCAGGACAAGGCCAAAAACCTGTAGCCATGGCGGCAGCTTGAATTGCACCTCTTCGGAAGTCCATCGTTTCATCGCCGCATAATATGCGGATTGAGGGTCCTTTTTCAGCTCCAGCAGATGACGGTCGATGGTCTCCAGCAATTGCCCGGAAGCGTTCTTGGGCGCCGCAAAAAAGAAAGGAGCCGGATCGAACATGATCGGCGTATCTTCAAGCCCGAACTTTCGTGCATACATCAACCCGTAGAACCGGTTGGTGAGGCCGGCATCGACCTCCCCCGCAGCAAGCATCTGGAACTCGGCGTTGTAATCCGGCACAGGAACAAGGGTGATTTTCAACCCGAAGCTGTTCGTGATCCGGGTAAAGGTTTCCAGCTGAATCGTTTTCTCCAGGGCGGCAACACGCTTCCCGTTCAGGTCCAATATGGACTGGATCCCGCTCCCTTTGCGGGCGTAGACCTGAGACCAGACGGACAGGACCGGAATCTTGTGAAAGGAATAGATCTTTTCACGATCCGCGGTGTATGCCACGTCGGGCATCAGATCTATTTCCCCTTTTGCCAGGCGATCCAACCCCTCCGCCCAGGTGCCGCGCACATAGAGCAGATTCCAACCTTCACTTTTCGCTATCGGCTCGATGATATCGACAAAGATGCCTGAGGGCTTGCCGTTGGAGGTGAAGATCTTGGGTGCATTTTCGTAGACGCCGACCCTCACGGTCCGGATCTCTGCGGCTGCAACATGGGGTTCAAGGGATGAAAAGGTCAACAGGACGAGCAGTGAAAAAAAAGGGCTGGGAAACGGGAAACTACTTCGCATTCTGGAAATGAAGCAGTCTATGACCTGCTTAAATCTACTTGCCATGCGAAGGTCCCTCAACCGAGTGGTCGACGTCTATCTGCAGCTCGGGGGCCAGCCGGAAAAGATGGCGATGGGCGTGGGAACGAAAATGTAGAGGGGCGCGTTCGGGTTATCGCTCTCCCCATTCTCATGCGTAACAGACGCCAGAAGTATCACATTGTTAAAGATATGCAATAAGAAATAACTATACAACGATTTTATACACAAACAAGAATGGCGCCCGCACGCCCGTCGTCCTGAATGGACCGACATACTGCATCAGCGTTCCAGCTGGATCATCTGATCCGTTATCTCCGAAAACGCCACGTCGTGGCTGACCAGGAAGAGCTGGTCGTACCAGTGCTCGGTCACCTCTTCCCGGCCGACGTCGATGGCGCGGAAGGCGGTGGCCAGGTTTTCCCGACGGGCGGCATCAAGGTTCGAGGTCGGCTCGTCGAAGAAGGCGACCCGGCTGCCGATGGTCTGCAAGAGCGCCAGGCGCAGCGCCACCACCGCGCTCATCATCTGGCCGCCCGAAAGCTGGTCGTCGTTCCGCTCGCGCACGCTGCCGTCCTGCATGTCCCGCAGCGTGATCTGGTAGTTCTCCCCCCAGCAGAGCTCCTCGTCCGCCTCGGCGATGGTCCGGTAGATCCGGTCGGCGCGCAGGGAGATCTCCTCGCGGAACCGCTCCGACAGCTGGGCCGATACGTTCTTGAAGACCTGGTTCCGCAGGAACCGGACCAGCTTCTCCTTTTCCTCGTACCCCTTGATCTCCACCTGCCGCGCCTCGATCTCCCCCTTCACCCCGGCAAGTCGGGCGATCTCGGCTGTCAGGCGCTGGCGGCCTTTCTCCAGGTCGACAAGCTGCTGGGACAGGGTCGCCTTCTCGGCGACCAGCCGCTCCTTCTCCCGGCGGGCGTCCTGGTGGATCTCCGGCTGATAGGCAGCCTGCCGGCCGGCAAGCTCGGCCCGCTTGGTCGTGATCTGTCCCTGCAGCTCCGCCAGCAGCCGCACCATCTTCTCCAGTTGCTGGGTCCGGTTGGCCAGGTCGAGGGCGATGGTCTGGCTGGCGGTGAAGGCATCGCGGGCTGCCTGATGCTCCGCCCGTTCCCGCTCGGCCTGCTCGATCTCCCTGTCCAGGTCGGCGAAGGCCTGCAAGGCGACCCTGCGGGCGTCTGCCAAGGTGGCCGCTTCGGCTTGTTGTGCAGCCAGGATCGCTACGTTGCTGGCCCGTTCCCGGTTCTGCGTGCGCCGCTGCTCAAGGGCTGCCGCCTGCTTGTCGATCTCCTGAAGCCGTATCCTGCGGGTGCTCAGCTCCTTTTCGGCGGCCTCGGCCTCCTTCACCTGAGCAGACAACCCAGTTATCACTCCGTCCAGCTCCCGGGCCCGGCTCTCCAGGTCGGCGATGCGGCTCGAAAAAAGGTCGCGGGACGCGCTGCCGGCGATAGTGCCGCACTCTTCCTGGAAGAATGGACAGACCCCCTCGGCCAGCTTCTCCTTCCCTTCCAGGAGGCTTTCCCGACGGCCGTCCAGCAGTGCGCGCTGCGACTGCCGGCTCTCGGCCGCGCTGCGCAACTCGGCCACCCTGGCCGCCACCGCGACGAGAGTTGCATCGGTCTGCAGCTCCCGGCGGGCCGATGAGAGCTTCTCCTCTTCCGCTGTCAGCTGCTGGCCGCTCTTCTCGATCTCGGCCCGCTCGTGGCCGAGCGCCTGGGTCAGGCGTGCCACCTCTTTCTCCATCCCGGCAATCTCCTGCTCGATCCCCCGCCGTTGCAGCTCCTTCTGCCGAAGCAGCAGCAGCCGCGCCTCGGCCTTCTCATGGGCCTCCTTGCCGGGGAGAGCGTCGGCAACCACCTTGCGGGCCTGCTCCGCCTCCCCTACCCGGAGCCTCTGTTCGGCGATCTTCCCTTCACCGTCCCTAACGCGGCTCTCCAGGAGCTGCAGCTCAGTGGCAAGGAGGGTGATCGCCTTCTCCTGGCTCTCCAGTTCCACCAGTTTCGTCTCCATTGCCGTGAGGGTGGCACCCGTCTCCTGCAGAAGCTCCCGCTTGCGTGCCGTGTCGCCGGTGATCGCCGCGAGTTCCGCCTCCCTGTCCGGCAGGACCACCAGCTGTTCCTGCTTTGCCCGCACCTCGGCCATAAGGATTTCCACCCGCTGCTGAACGGCGGAGAGCAGGCTGCTGGTCCCCTTGTAGGTCTTGCGCCAGGCATCGATGCCGAGGATCTCGTCAAAAGCCTCCTGTCGCTTGGTGGGCTGCTTGATGACGAAGGGGCCGAGAAAGTCGTTCTGGAACGGGCCGATGACCAGCTTGAACTGCTCCGCCAGCGGCCGGCCGTTGTTAAGGCCGAGGAGTTCGGCAATCCGTGCCCCGGTCTCTTCCAGGCGGGCGTGGTCCTCCACCTCGAAACCGCTCGCCGTCTCTTTTGCCAGCAGCCACTTGGCGCCGGCCCCGACGGTGCGGCTCACCCGGTAGGTCTCGCCGTCATCGGCCCGGAAGACCACGCCGATCTCCCCCTTCTTGGCGCCGATGGTGAGGAAGCGGTCCACATTGGTGACGAAATCCTTGGCATCCACCCCGAACAGGGCATAGCCGATCGCCTCGAAAATGGTGCTCTTCCCCACCCCGTTGGGGCCGGCAAGGACGTTGATCCCGGCCGAGAAGGAGAGTTCCGTGTCCCGGTGGGACTTGATGTTTTTCAGCTGAATCGAGAGTATCTGCATGCTATGACTCGCGGGAGAGGAGTCCCAGCAGCTCCTCCCCCTCCACGTCCCCCTTCAGTACCTGGTCGCGGATGGCCAGGGCCAGGTCGACCAGTTCGTCCTTCCGTCCCTTGTAGACGCTGCTGGCGGAAATCAGCTCCCCCAGCACGTCCCGCTCGATCTCGGCCAGGCTCCGCTTGACCTCTTCCCCTTCACCGCTTTTGGTCACCAGCGACAGGTGGTTCTTGATCTCCACGTGCAGCGGATGGCAGAGGTCCTCCAGGGCCAGCCGCAGCCGTTCCCTCCCCAGTTCGAAGGGATGGAAGCCGACCCGGCCGGTGAGCCGCACCTCCAGCAGCGGCCAGCGACCGTCGGCCGACAGGGGGAGCTCTCCCGCTATCTGGCTCCGGAAGCTCTCCAGGGCCTCATCGGCATGCTCCGCGCCATCCAGGTTGACGGTCGCCACCAGCATGGGGCGGGGCGAAACGGGACGGAATGCGTGGCAATAGCTGCCGTTCTCCACCGTGACCAGGTAATACCCCTTGTCGTACCGCTCCTCGCCGAAGTTGACCCGTTCCGGCGCGCCGGGGTTGAAGGCGTAGTTCCTCCCCTCCGGGGTCGCGATGACGTAGGGCTTGTGGCCATGCCCCAGCGCCACGTAGCCGAATTTCCCGGCCAGCGGCAGCGCCTCGTCCGGCTGCATGTTGCCGATCTCCACCGGCGAGTAGGTCCAGACCCCCACATGGAAGAGGAGTAGGTTGTTCTCCGTGGTTACCGCCTCGCAGATGCGCGACACATGATGCCCCGCCTGGGTGCCGATGTATCCCACGCCGTAGATGTTGAGCCCCTTGATCTCCAGATGCCCCCCCGTGCCGGTCCCGGAGTCGAAGGGGGCGAAGCGGTAGCCGCCGCTCTCGGTGCGCGAGGGGCGCAGCAGGCGGATGTATCCCATCTGCGACAGCGCCTCCATCCACGAGATGCTGTCGCGGCGATGGATCCAGTCGTGGTTTCCCTCCACGGCGATGCAGGGAATCCCGGCGTCCTTCAGCGGCTGCAGGGTCTCGATGGTGCGGGCAAAGGTGCGGGGGAGGATCTGGCCGGTGTGGAACAGGTCGCCGGCGATCAGGACGAAGTCCACCCGTTCGGCGCAGGCGTCGGCAACGATGTTGCCGAGCATCCGGAAGAAGTCCTCAAAACGCTCGGCCTCACCGGCGGAGGTACGGTAGCTCTTGCCCAGGTGGATGTCGGCAGTGTGGAGGAATCTGATCATGGGAATAACGCCCCTATGGTTAGCCAGTGTGGCAGATTTGTAGCATGTTGTTGAGGATCGTGCACCTCGCCAGGTGCCGTGGATGATATCGTATGAATACATTTTTCTGCTATACTTTCTTCCATCTACCCCACCGAAGATGAAAAACCATGCTAGCGCGCCTCCGCCGCCGATGTACGGGCAGCCAAATTGGACCGCCCAAACGGCGGACAGCACTCTCCTCGACACTTCCCGGTCATTTTTGTACGAAGCTTACTGCAAGAGGCAGAAGGAAGGGTGGTAAACATGAACGCGTTTGCATGGAGAGACAGCTTCAATATCGGGCATAAGGAACTGGACAGCGATCATCGCAAGTTTTTCGATCTGTTGAACGATTGCTACCTGAGTTCCTGTTTAGCAAGCTCAGGACGGGTTGATCCGGATCTTATCCACCGGATAAAAGAGTATGCGGCCATGCACTTCAGCTACGAGGAGCAGGTAATGCGTGCCATTGGCTTTCCTGACTTCGCCGAGCACGAGAAACGACATAGATACTTCGAGGAACGCATAGCCGGGCTTGAACAAGCAGATACCAGGGATGATCTGCGTGGGTTTGAAAGCATGTTTTCATTCCTGTTGGATTGGTTTCTGAATCACGTCCTGGAAGAAGATATGAAATACGGTCCCTATGTAAGGAATCATGGCGGATCGATCGAACGGTAACACCAAGCGGCCCTGTTTGCTTTTCCGCTCAGCCACAGAATCCGGTTAACCAACTCTACGTTTCCACTGGCCGCACTCAACCACGGCCAGCACGCCGAACACAGGTCTCGTCAGCCTCTGAACACCCTCTGCCCTGTAAAACATTCCCAAAAGTCTAACAAGGGGAATTTATCCGGATCTCTTTTGTTTTCGTTTGAGATGATCTATCCTTTTTGCTAGACTGTTTCGCAAGTCATCGACTCACCCCGCTTAGCCACCCATTGCGGGCAATTCTTTCAAGGAAACCCACGACGATGAGCAAACGGATCAACAAGGAAATAGGCCTCCTGATGGGGAAGAACCTCAGGAGAATGCGCCAGCAGCGAGCCTGGTCACAGGAACAGCTGGCGGAACTGACCGGCTCGGACAAACGCTACATCTCGGCCATGGAAAACGGCCGCGGCATCGGCAAGAACATGCTCGACCGGCTGTGCGAGGTGTTTGCGGTGGAGGAAGAGGCGTTCACCGCCCAGACGGCTCCGCAGGAATCCAAGCCGGTTGAGGCGCTCCCGCGGGTCACGCGCATGATCCTGGAAGAGCTGGAGGCCATGCCGGAATACGAACAGCTGCGCCTGCTGGCGGAGATAATCGAGAAGCGGATGACGAAGCTGGCGGGAGAGATCGGCTGAAACCGCGGACGAAGACCTTTACGGTCGGACCGCCCAGCCGTTGCCTGCCGGACCATCTTCTGCTACCATGTCCCATCCACACCACAAGGGAGGGACCCGTCCCATGAAGAGCGCACAGATCCCGGCCACGGGCCAGGAATACCCCATCGGCAAGATCCTCTGCATCGGCCGGAACTACGTCGATCACATCAACGAACTGGGGAACGAGGTCCCTTCGGCACCGGTGGTCTTCATGAAGCCTGCCACCTCGGTCATCGCCGATGGCGGGCGGATCGTCATCCCCCCCTACTCCCGGGATTGCCACCACGAGGCGGAACTGGCGGTACTGATCGGCCGGACCTGCAAGAATGTGGCGCAACCGGACGCGCTGGCCGTCGTGGCCGGCTACGGGGTCGCCATCGACCTGACCCTGCGGGATGTACAGGCGGAACTGAAGAAAAAGGGGCTCCCCTGGGAGATCGCCAAGGGGTTCGACACCGCCTGCCCGCTCTCGCTCTTTACGCCGGCATCCATGGTGGCCGACCCGCAGGACCTCACCATCCGCCTCAGCGTGAACAACGAGCTGCGCCAGAACGGTCACACCGGCCTGATGATCACCACGGTGGCGGCCATCATCAGTCACCTCTCCACCATCTTCACCCTTGAACCGGGGGACATCATCCTGACCGGCACGCCGGCCGGCGTCGGCCCGGTGGTTTCAGGCGACCGTCTGCACGCCGAGATCCCCGGCGTCGGCACCCTGCAGGTAGATGTTCAATAATTCGAATATCAATATACTTGACTTTATTTTCCCTGGAAGGTTAGAGTTTACGAAAGACTCTTAGAGGGGGAAGCTATGGAACCAAACAAGAAATGCGACGCATGCCAGGGTCCGATGATCCTGCTCCCTGGCTGAGGCGGCCTCTTCTGGCGGTGCCAGAAGTGCGGCAGGAAAATTCCTTACACCAGTGGGGAGCTGCAGGACCAGCAGAATGCGGGCAACTGCGGCTGCGGCTGCGAGTGACGAAAAAAAAGGGGGCGAAAGTCCCCTTTTCTATTTCAGTAATATGTTTCGTCGTATTCCGGCACCGCATCCAGGTAGCCGGGGATCGAACGGGCACGGGCAATTGCCGACTCCACGTCACCGATGATCCGCTCCCGATCCTTCGGATAGCTCCCGGCCAGCACCAGGAAGTTGGAGACGTGGTTGGACCTGAGGATGGTCCGGCTGGGAGCGAGACACGTGGCCAGTTCCAGCGCCTCCCGCAGGAGTTCACCTCGGCTGCAGCGCACGAGCCCCCCCAGGAAGGCATCGTTATGACGTTGGAACAGGGTGAGCAGAGAGAAATATTCGGGGTTGACCCGGTTGACCCAGGCAGCGGTCAGCCGGGCGTGCTCCAGGCTCCGCTCTCTGCCCGCCAGACCGAGGATCGCCGTAACCGACAGCTTGATCCCCGCTCCCCTGACCTTCAAGGCCCCCTGAAGCATCTCCTCCGAACTAAACCCCTTGTTGACCGCGGCCAGCGTCTCGTCATCACCCGACTCCAGGCCGAAATAAAGGATCCGCAGCTTTCCCGCCTTGAGCTGCGCCAGCTCGTCCGCCGACTTCGTGGCGATGCTGTTCGGCGAGGCATAGGCGCCGATCCGCTGCAGATTGGGGAAACTGGCGGCAAGATGCGCCAGGATCGCCAGGAGACCGGCCTGGGGGTAGACCAGGGCGTCACCGTCGGCCAGGAATACGCGGTCCACCATGAGGCGATGGCGGTCGGGAATCGAGTCGATTTCCGCCAGCACCTCGTCAACCGGTTTTACCCGGAAGCGTTTCATTTTGTACATGCCGCAGAAGGTGCAGCTGTTCTGGGAACAGCCGATGGTGATCTGGAAGATCAGGCTGCCGGCTTCGCTGGGCGGCCTGAAGAGCGGCTCGTCATAGGTGGGCATAGGGGCCTCGCAGACATTCGTCGGTTACACGCTATACTAGCAGAAGGGGATTCGGTCCCTATCGTGACGCAATCCGAGGGAGGCAGAGATGAAAACGTTACTATCGGGTTTCCTGCTTGCTGCACTGGTGCTGCCGCAACTGACCGGCTGCATGGCCCACCAGAACGCGGGGGGAACGGCCGGTGCCGCCATGGGCGGGATTGCCGGCGCCATTCTCGACCAGCGCAACCCGTGGCGGGGTGGAATCCTGGGCGCGGCCCTCGGCGCCATTGCGGGCGCCACCATCTCCGACATATCCCAGCAGGCGGCGCGCGAGGCGGCCTATGCCCAGAAACCGGCCGAGTATCGCACGGATGACCGTCGCGTTCGATACTACGCTGAGCCGCTCGGCTATGACCAGGACCGGCACTGCCGCAAGGTCCGGGAAAATGTCTACGTGGACGGGCGGCTCTACCGGAAAAGGACCATCGTCATCTGCGACGAGGGCCGGTACGAGCGGCCGAACTACCGGTACGAACGGCGCTATGACCGCTACGAGAGTGACGGCGACTGATCCCGCAATCTGATCCGGAGTGATGACATACAAAAAGGGCGACCTGTTAGGGCCGCCCTTTTCTCGTCATCCTCGCCGTCAAGCTGGCTGGGTTTCGACGATTATCGGCGCCAGGAAGCTGCGCATCTTCTTGAGCGCCCCCTCTTCGATCTGCCGCACCCTTTCCCGGGAAATGGCAAAATGGTCGGCGATCTCCTGCAGCGTCTGCGGCTCTTCGGCCGTCACCCGGCGCTCGATGATATACCGCTCTTTCTCGTTGAGGGTGCCGAGGGCCTGGGAGATTTCGCGCTGCAGCCGGAGCGATTCCTGGTGCTCTGAAAGCAGCTCTTCCTGTGACTGCCGATCGTCGGCAATGCTCTCCAGGAGCGTCCCACCGTCCCTCCCCTCAATGGTCGCATCCAACGAATACTCGCCATGCATCCGCTGCTCCATCTCCACCACTTCCGACTCCTTAACCTCCAGGGCAAGGGCGGTTTCGCGAAGATCGTCGCTGCCGATCATGTTCTTGATGGCGTTCTTGGCCTGGTTCAGCTTGAAGAAAAGTTTCTTCTGGGCCTGGGTCGTGCCGATCTTGAGCAGACTCCAGGTGGAGACGATGAAGTTCTGGATATAGGCCTTGATCCACCAGACCGCATAGGAGATCAGACGGATTCCCTTGTAGGGGTCGAACTTGCGAACGGCCATCATCAGGCCGATATTCCCTTCCTGGATCAGGTCGAGCATCTTCAGGCCGTAGGAACGATACTCTGCGGCAACCTTGACCACGAAGCGGAGATTGGCGGTTATCAGCCGGTGGGCGGACTCAAGGTCCTTTTCCTCGTAGAACTTGATGGCGAGAAGCCGCTCCTCGTCAGCAGTCAGGATCGGAAACTTACGAATTTCGGCAAGGTAGAGGGTTAGGCTATCTGCAACAACCGGTAGTGTCATGGTCATGGACGACACCTCACCAAAAAAATTAGCACTCACCTCTAGTGAGTGCTAAAAATATAACACTGCTTGCAGTGGATTTCAAGGGGATCAACTATTTCTTTTCATACATGAGAATAGTCATATCGGCACGTTTCGGGGCGTAGGCAAACGTGATCTTGGTGCTGGCGTCTTCCCAGCGGTAGGTGACCATGTGCGGAGCGCTGGAGTTGTCAACCGCCCCGGCACCATAGGCCTTCTTGTGTTTCTTGAGAAGGTTCTCGATCCCTGCCTTTTTCACGTACTCCGGATTGAAGGTGACCGTAACCGCTGTCAGCCGGTTCTCCCGGAAGGCAAAGGTGCGCTGTCGCATCTCCTTGTTGGGGGCCTTCTGCTTATAGAGCACTTGTCCCCCCAGTTGGGCCATCTCCCCCTTCGGATAGCTCTTCATGATCGCGTGCATATCGGTCCCCCACCTGGTTCCCGCATAGCCTGCAAAGAGACCGGCAGCCATTGCCGAAGAGAGCATGCCGAGAACGAGTACGATGGTCAGAAGGGATGCCGGTTTCCTCATAAAAAGATGCCCTTTCTTTATAAAAAATAGAATGTTATGAACATACAGGGTGGGTGGCCGAAAAGTCAAGCGTTACCGCCTGCCAGCGGAGGGAAAAACCTTGCCCGTAGCCGTTTGATGTGATAAACCGGGAGCGTTTGGGATTCAGAACATTTACCTGCTGGAGGTCATAGCGATGGACATCCGAATTCTCCCCCTTCCTGCCGAAAAAGAGAAGAAAAAGGTCTCCGACGAGAACCAGCTTGGGTTCGGCAGGATCTTCACCAACCGGATGTTCATCGCCGAGTGGAAGGCGGGTCAGGGGTGGGTCGATGCCCGCATCGAGCCATATGCCCCGTTTCTCCTCGATCCGGCCTGCCTGGTCCTGCATTACGCCCAGGAGATATTCGAAGGGCTCAAGGCCTACAAGTGGGCCGATGGCAGCATAGCCCTTTTCCGGCCCGAGATGAATGCCCGCCGCTTCAACCTCTCCGCCGACCGCCTCTGCATGCCCGAGGTCCCGGAAGAGCTGTTCCTGAAGGCGACCGAGGAGCTCGTCCGGCTCGAACACGACTGGATTCCCACCTCGCCGGGCACCTCCCTCTATATCAGACCGACCATGATAGCCGTGGAGCCGGTCCTCGGGGTCAAGCCGTCCGACCATTACTATTTTTACATCATCCTCTCTCCGGTGGGGGCCTACTATGCGGCCGGGTTCAACCCGGTGAAGATCATGGTGGAAGACAAGTACGTCCGGGCCGTGCCGGGAGGAACCGGCGAGGCCAAGACCGGCGGCAACTACGCCAGCTCGCTGAAAGCCGGTTTAGAGGCAAAGAAGAAGGGGTTCGACCAGGTTCTCTGGCTGGATGGCATGGAACGCCGCTACATCGAGGAGGTCGGCGCGATGAACATGCTCTTCTCGTACGGCGACACGGTGGTCACCGCTCCCCTCGAAGGGACCATCCTGCATGGCGTTACCCGCGATTCGGTCATCAAGCTGGCGGACACGCTCGGGTTCAGGATCGAGGAGCGCAAGATCGACATCGAGACGCTCATGGCCGATATCCGGAGCGGCGCCGTCAAGGAGGCCTTCGGCAGCGGCACAGCTGCAGTCATCACCCCGGTCGGCGCCCTCTGCTACAAGGATGAGTGCCTGACCATCGGCACCGGGGGGGTGGGAACCCTCACGCAGAAACTTTACGACACCCTCACCGGCATTCAGTACGGAAAGATCGAAGACCGATTCGGCTGGATCCGGAAAATCAGCTGAACAGGCCACACGGGGCTCCCATGAAGCAACAGAAAGGGCAGGCCAACAGACTCTGCGCTTCCTGCCGGAGAGTCTGCAAGCAGCCGGCCCAGGCGGTCATAGCCTCCTGTCCCCGATACTATCCGCGGCCAAAGATCAAGGGTGGCGAATGGAAGCAGCAGGAGTTCTCCTTCGGCACTCCCCCCACCCATAAGCCATGAAACAGGAAGAGGCGCTCCCTTGCGGCAGCGCCTCTTCTCGTTTCATCACTCGCCATCCTGTCGACGAATCTCTCTCTACTCCTCCCACTGCCCCTTGCGCGGCGTTGCGGTTCCCTTGGAGGCCCCCACCAGGAACGGGTTGTATTCGGCCTTGGCCACCATGGTTTTCCTGGCAGGACGCAGTTCCGGAACCGCCAGGATTTCATCCTTGGATGGTTCTCTCTGCTGGGCCAGCGTATCAAGGCTGATCGCCTCTGCGCTGAGCTCTCTCAGCGTTGCATTCTTTATCACCTGCAGCTCGCTGCATCCGGTCAAACCGACGAGACCAAGAGCCATTGCGATAACCATTACTCTTTTCATTGCGCACCTCCTGAATGAACTACTCTCCCTCTATCCAGGATCGTGCCAAACAGCCAAATCAAGCAACGCATTGCAATCATTGCAGTTTTCATTCACAAGCCCACCAATAACCCTGTGCAAGCCATGAACATTAAACGTTCGTTCCTTTGAATATCGCCCCAACTATCCGAATGCAGGTGCTCTTTCCGGCTGTTCATTCTCGGAACAGAAAGATGCAGGCCTCCTTGACAGGAGCCGGTACCCTTCCTATGTTTGATGCAGCGGATGAGAAATAAAGGAGCAGACCATGATCAGACCGGAAAAGATGACGGTAAAGACCCAGGAAGCCCTGGCCGCCGCGAACGAACTGGCTTCCTCGCATGCCAACGGTGCGATTGAGGCCGAGCACCTGCTGTTGGCCCTGATCGACCAGGAGGGGGGCCTGGTTCCCGCGCTCCTGCAGAAAATCGGCGCAGCCCCCCACGATGTCCGCAGCAAGGCGGAATCGGCCATCAAGAAGCTTGCTCAGACCAGCGGCGCAACGGCGCAGATATACATTTCAGCGGCACTCAACCGTTGCCTGGACGCGGCCCAAAAAGAAGCCGACAGCATGAAAGACAGCTTCGTCTCGACCGAGCATCTGCTCTTGGCCCTGGCGGAGGGAAAAGGGACCGAGGCGGGGCGCATCCTTGCCGGAAGCGGCGTGACCCGCGACACAATACTCGCGGCGCTCAAGGAGGTGCGTGGCAGCGAGCCGGTGGCCGACCAGAACCCGGAGGACAAGTATCAGGCGTTGACCAAGTATGCGCGGGACCTGACCGACCTTGCCCGCAAGGGGAAGCTCGATCCGGTCATCGGCCGGGACGACGAGATCCGTCGGGTCGTCCAGGTCCTCTCGCGTCGCACCAAAAACAATCCGGTGCTGATCGGCGAGCCCGGCGTCGGCAAGACCGCCATCGTCGAAGGTCTTGCCCAGCGCATCATTGCCGGGGATGTGCCCGAAGCCCTCAAGAACAAGCGACTGGTGGCGCTCGATATGGGGGCGCTGATCGCCGGGGCGAAGTACCGCGGCGAGTTCGAGGATCGGTTGAAGGCGGTGATCAAGGAGGTGGAGAAATCCGAAGGGACGGTGATTCTCTTCATCGACGAGCTCCACACCCTGGTGGGTGCAGGGGCCGCCGAAGGGGCCATGGACGCATCCAACATGCTGAAACCGGCCCTTGCTCGCGGCGAGCTCCACTGCATCGGGGCAACGACACTCACCGAGTATCGCAAGTACATCGAAAAGGATGCCGCGCTGGAGCGCCGTTTTCAGCAGGTATATACCGGCGAGCCGTCCGTTGAGGACACGATCGCCATTCTGCGGGGGCTGAAGGAAAAATACGAAAACTACCACGGCATCCGCATCAAGGACAGCGCCATCATTGCCGCGGCGACCCTTTCGGATCGCTACATCACCGACCGTTTTCTCCCCGACAAGGCGATCGACCTGATCGACGAGGCAGCCTCGCGACTCCGCATCGAGATCGACTCCATGCCAACGGAAATCGACGAGGTCGAGCGGAAGATCATCCAGCTGGAAATCGAAAAACAGGCCCTGCTCCGCGAACAGGACCCCCATGCCCAGGAACGGCTCAAGAAGCTGGCCGATGAACTGGAAGGGCTGAAGGCCCAATCTGCCGAGCTCAAGACCCACTGGCGGCAGGAAAAGGAGATCCACTCCCGCATCAGCGAGCTGAAGAAGCAGTTGGAAGAGAAGAAAGAGGAGGCCAGGAAGTGCGAACGGGAGGGGAATCTGGCCAGGACCGCCGAGCTTCGCTACGGCGAGATCCCGTCGATCGAAAAGCGCATAGCCGAGAGCAAGGAGGAACTGACTGAGCGTCAGCAGTCAGGAAAGATGCTCCCCGAAGAGGTGGACGGCGACATGGTGGCCGAGATTGTCGCCAAGTGGACCGGGGTGCCGGTAAACCGGATGCTGGAGAGTGAAGCGGACAAGCTGGTGAGGATGGAAGAGCGGCTGAAGAGTCGCGTCGTCGGCCAGGACGAGGCCCTGATCCTGGTGGCAAACGCCGTCCGCCGGGCCCGCTCCGGTCTCTCGGACCCCAACCGCCCTGTCGGCTCCTTCATCTTCCTCGGTCCGACGGGCGTCGGCAAGACCGAAACGGCCAAGGCGCTGGCGCAATTCCTCTTTGACGACGACCAGGCCATCATCCGGATCGACATGAGCGAATACCAGGAGAAGCACACCGTGGCCCGCCTGTTGGGCGCCCCTCCCGGCTACGTGGGATACGAGGAAGGTGGTCAGCTGACCGAGGCGGTCCGTCGCCGCCCGTACTCCATCGTCCTCTTCGACGAGATTGAGAAGGCCCACCCCGAGGTCTTCAACGTCCTTCTCCAGGTCCTCGACGACGGCCGGTTGACCGACGGCCAGGGACGGACGGTCGACTTCCGGAACACGGTCATCATCATGACCAGCAACCTCGGTTCGCAGTGGATCCAGCAGTTCGGCGCCAGCGACTATGGCCGGATGAAGTCCATGGTATCCGAGACGCTGAAGGAAAACTTCAAGCCCGAATTTCTTAACCGTATCGACGAGGTGGTGATCTACCACGCCTTGCCGCTCGAGCAGATCAAGCGGATTGTCGATATCCAGTTGGAAGCCCTGGCGAAGCGCCTGGCCGATCGGCACATCGGCCTGGCGGTGACGGACAAGGCCAGGGAATACCTGGCCCGTGATGGATTCGACCCCACCTACGGTGCCAGGCCGCTCAAACGAAGCATCCAGCGGCACATCCAGGATCCGCTGGCCTTGATGCTGCTTGACGGCAAATTCCAGGATGGCGATACGGTACGGGTGGATCTCGACATCCCGGGGGAGAACCTGGTCATCATGAAGTAGCAGCCAAAGCCAGGCCTTGTCTTTGACCGATCCCTATAGTATAACCACGGCCAGTTCCTCAATCTCTGACAGGAGCTGGCCGTGTTCGTCTCCATGCCTGCGGAAACCGCGCTGCTATACGCCTGTAGAGTCCTTTTCGGTCCTGACGTGGAGATCTCTCGCGAGTTTCTCCACTATCTCCAGCCGAACGGTGTCAAGACGGCCTATCGTCAACGCGCCAAAGAGAGCCACCCGGACCGGTCACATCTCCACGATCCCCTCCAGCAGCGCCGCCAACTCGACCGTTTTCGTGAAGCGACCGAAGCCTACAAACTCGTCTGCACCTATGTCAGATTGCGCGATACCAGGCCTGTTCGGCAGGAGCGAACGAGCCCCTTTGACACACTCGTACAGGCCCATAGGGCCCGAACCTCCGTGCAGTCGTTCCACGACGGTCCGGTCCCGGAGCAGCCGTTGGAGCTGGGCCGCTTCCTCTATTTCCGCGGCATCGTCTCCGAGCAGACGCTGAAGAGCGCCCTCTCCTGGCAACAGCGCCAGCGCCCCTCGTTCGGCAGGATAGCCCGGAGCTGGGGATGGCTCTCGGCCGAGGCCATCGAGACGATCCTGTACTGCCAGGACCAGAACGGCCCCTTTGGCGAAAAGGCGATACGTCTCGGATACCTCACCGGTGAGCAGACAGCGGCCATCCTTTCCTACCAGCAAACACGGCAGAAGCGTCTCGGCCACTACTTCATTCTGCTGGGATGCGTAACGGCGCAGCAGCTCGAAGCGCTGTTGCTCGACCTGCACGCGCACAACAACCGCTTATCGGCCCCTGTTCCTCCTCCCCTTGCCATTTCCCAGGCTTTGGCCTACGCGCCCTGAGCCCTTTCATCACCACGATCACTACCGGCTGCTGACAATTCATACCCTTGAACGAAAAAAGGAGCCGCTTGGCTCCTTTTTTCGTTCTGGTGTGCCGGGGGCTGGCGCCCCCGGCGTAGCTGCGACTACAGTCTGGTGTGGCAGTTCTGACACTTGAGCGTGTCGGTCCACTTGACGGTGAAGCCGTTGTGGCAGGAGAGATTGGCGCAGCCGGTCGACGTGTTGAAGTCAGCCGTTGCCATGGCCCGCTTGGCAACGTCGTAGGCGCTGGTGTAGTTCTTGTACAGCGACTTGTTACGCGACCAGTTGCCCGCTGCGGCAGCGGTGTAGCTGTCGAAGCTCCCCGGCCGGATCTGCGCCTTGGAGACCACCTTAACCCCGGCCAACTTCACGTTGACCTGGCCGTTCACGTGGAAGGCGGTGTTGGCGATCAGGCTGCTGCCGTTCTTCAGGTTGCCGGTCGTGTGGCAGGTGACGCAGGCTGTGTTGTTGTCGTTGGCCGACGTCGTGACCGTGTCGTTATGGCAGAGGTTACAGTTGATGGTGGTGGAGCGGCTATCCTTGCCGTGGGCAGCGTTCGTGGTCGTGTTGCCGACCGCCGGCGCCTGTGCCAGGAGGCCGGACGTACCGTTGAACAGCCCTTTGTAGTGGATGCCGACCACGTGCTTCACGTGGGCAGGAGAACCGGCGATCGTGGTGTTCGGCGAGTTACCGTGGCAGCCGGCGCAGTGGTCGCCGGTGAAGCCGCCTGTCCAGGCCGGGCTCTGGGCATAGACGAGGTTGGTGGCATAGCCGTTACTGTGGCAGTAAACGTTGCTACACTTCTTGGTGCTGGCCATGTCATAGGAGGCTGTGCCGGGGTTCTTGCCTTTCAGGGTGCCGCTTCCGGCGGTGGTGGACATATCGACGTCGACCGTGCCGTTGATGTGGGAGGTCGAGGTGACCGGGTGGCAGTTGGCACAGCCGAACTTGTAGACGGTCCCGCTGGAGGCGTTGGCCGAGTAGGTGCTGTAGGAGAGGGTCGCCTTCCGCTCGGTCAGCAGGGTTGAGATGTGGATCGCATGGCCGGCGGTAAGGCCGCTGGTCGGGTGGCACCCTTCGCAGTCCAGTTGGGCGGACCAGGCAACCGGCGCATAGGTGGTGGTACGGCCGGTTGCGGTACCGTTGGAGTGACAGTAAACGGTGGAGCAGGTACCGGTGTAGGTGCCGGCAGTGTGCTTGGTGATGTTCTGCGGGTAGCCGGTACCAACTGCCACGTCGATATTCGTATCGAGGTGGCCGGTGCCGCCGTTGGAGCCGGCAACGGCACCGGTGTGGCAGTCGCCGCAGGAGATGGATACCACGCCCTGCCGCATGGTGGTGGTCAGGTGGGTGGTGTGGGCGCCGGTTGCCGGGCTGGCAGCGTGGCAGACGGTACAGGCCGGAGCGTTGGTGCCCCAGACCGGAGTGGTAACAAGAGTTCCGGTCCCGTTGTCGTGACAGGAGGCGGTGGAGCAGGTACCGGTGTAGGTCCCGGCAGCGTGCTTTGTTACGTTGGCCGGGTAGCCGTCGGTGACGTCGATATTCCCGTCGGCGTGGCCGGTGGTCGGGACGGTGGTAGCGGTGGTCCCGGCGGCGTGGCAGGAAGTACATGCCGTGCCGGCGTGAGCGTCATGGCTACCGGTGGCCGGACCGTTGGTGCCGATGGCGACGCTGTGGCAGGAGGTACAGCCAGCGGAGGTGCCCCAGACCGGGGTCGTTACCGTGCCGGTGCCGTAAACGTTGGCATGGCAGGCCGCGGTGGAGCAGGTACCGGTGTAGGTTCCGGCCACATGCTTGGCGACGTTGGCGGGGTAGCCGTCGATGACGTCGATGTTGCCATCGGCGTGACCGGTGGTCGGGGCGGTGGTGGCGGTGGTCCCGGCAGCGTGGCACTGGGTACAGTCGGTGACGTTATGCTTGGCGTGGCTGCCGGTGGCCGGGCCGGTGGAGGCGATGGCCACGCTGTGGCAGGCAGAACAGCCGTTGCCGGTGCTCCCCCAGGCCGGGGTGGTTATGGTGCCGGTGCCATAGACGTTGGCGTGGCAGCTGGCGGCGGAACAGGTAGCGTAACCGCTACCGGCGGCATGCTTGGCGACAGTGGCCGGGTAGCCGACGTTGGCTACGTTGATGTTACCATCGGCGTGGCCGGTTGAAGGAACGGTGGTTGCGGTGGTCCCGGCGGCGTGGCATGCCGTACAGGCAGCGGCGTGCCCGGCGAGGGCGTGGCTGCCGGTGGCCGGGCCGGTCGCGCCGATGGCGACGCTGTGGCAGGCAGTACAATTGGCTGCCACAGCGCCCCAGACCGGGGTGGTGACGGTGCCGGTGCCGTAGACGTTGGCGTGGCACGAGGCGGTGGAGCAGGTACCGGTGTAGGTCCCGGCTGCATGCTTGACGACGCTGGCCGGGTAGCCGTCGATGACGTCGATGTTGCCGTCGGCGTGGCCGGTGGTCGGGACGGTGGTGGCGGTGGT
>CAYSJJ010000025.1:23119-26883 GCA_964431365.1 uncultured Geobacter sp.
GGGCGTGGCTGCCGGTGGCCGGGCCGGTCGCGCCGATGGCGACGCTGTGGCAGGCCGAGCAGCCGGCGGCCGTACCCCAGGCCGGGGTGGTGGCAGAGCCGGTGCCGTAGACGTTGGCGTGGCAAGACGCAGTGGAGCAGGTCTTGGCGCCGGCGAGATAGCCGATGTTGGTGCTGCCGTTTACGTCGATGGACTGGTTGGTGTGGCTCCCCTTGATGGTGGTGCCGGTTGAGGTGGTGGCATAGTGGCAGCTGGCGCAGTCGGCAGCCCCGGTCACATGCTTGGCGTGGCTGTTCCCTGTCGTGTAGACCGGCTCGCCGGCTATTGAACTTGCACCGCCGTGGCACCCCTTACAGTTGGTGAGGGCCGGACCGGTGGTCCAGTTGACCGGTGTAGCGGCTGGCCCCCCCTTGCCGTCGGTGTGGCAGTAGCTGGTACAGGTCTTGTCCGGGTTGATCACGCCGGCCAGGGTGCCGCCGTAGTTGACGGTGCCGTTGTTGTGGTTGGCGGAATTGCTGAACGCCGTGTCGCTGCTGACAGTCGGCGCGTGGCAGTCGGCGCAGCTGTAGTTGGCGCTGAGCGTCGCGACGTTATTGATGTGGGCCGTATGCTGGCCGGTGGCGATCGGGTTGCTGCTGGCGGCGTTGTGGCCGTGACAGCTCGTACAGGCCATCGCCTTGAAGCCGGCACTATGCGGGTGGCACCCCGTGCAGTCGCCGTTCGGGTGGGCCATGCTCGGCTGGCCCGTGGTGTCATAACGGTGATAGGATGTCTGAATGTGGCACGCCTCGCAGATGCGATCAGAGGCGGTCCGAGCTCTGGAGTCATTACCGAAGCTGGTGAGGTTCTGGAAGTTGATCGACTTGGCGACGTTCGGCCCGATAGAGGCCGGAATGCTCTGAACAACACCTTTGATGTTGTTCGTGTTCATGGTGTGGCAGGTTTCGCAGGTGAATGCACCGTACTGGCCACCGGCGACCCCCCAGTTCCCGCCCCATTTCGGATTGGTGCTATTGGGGAGGTTGACGCTGTTATGAAGGAGAGCCGCGCTCGGATCAACGGTCGCCGCGGATCCTGTGACCGGGCTCCCGGTAACGCCGTCGGCGTCGCTGAAGGTTGCCTGGAAGTAATAGGTCGTATTGGTGGAAAGGCCGCTAACCGTGGTGGTGAAGGAACCGGCGCCACGGGTTGCTGCCGGAGCGGCGTTAGGATAACTCCCGGCCGTAGTCCCCCACATGATAACGCAGCCGTTGTTTCCGTTCTGGTCACCGGTGAACGGGGCTGTGACCGTGATGGCCGAGTTGGTCACGTTGCTGAACGTCAGAGCTCCGGCTGTTGTGTCATTGATCGCCAGGGTAGACCGGGAACCGCTTTGAGGACTGCCGGTCAATCCGTCGGCATCGGCGAAGGTCGCCTCGAAGTAGTAGGTCGTATTGGGGGAGAGGCCGCCCACCGTGGCGGAATAGGACCCGCTGCCGCGGGTTGCGCTGGCGGTATTCGGATAGCTGCCGGCACTGGTCCCCCAGCGGATGGTGCAGCTGTTGTTGCTGTTATCGTCGCCGGTGAAGGGGGCCGAGACGGTGATGCTGGAGGTGGTCACGCCGCTGTAGCTCAGGGCGGTGGCGGTCGTGCCGTTGACCGGGGGGGTATAGGTGACGGCAACGGTAGCGACGTCGATGCTGAACGTTCCGCTGGAGGTGGTGTCGTTGTCACGTATCATGACGCCAAAGGTCGTGGCATTCACGTCAGTGTCTAGCCAGGTAGTACCCCACAGATCGGACGTCGTTCCAAGCGTGAAACTGGCGTCGGTTGTGTTGAGCACCTGGGTCTTGGCAGTACCTATAACGGCACTGCCGTTCTTTGTCACACCCACCTGGATCGTGCGGTTTGTGGTACTTGTTCCGGACGACATCCCCTTCACCGTCACCTGGATGCCGTTGATTGTCGAACCGGCCGGGATGCCGAGGGCATAGTTGGTGAGGGTCAGATAGGGCCGGGCCGTTCCCGTATAGGTGGCGTAGCTTGTGTTACTGGTCAGTGCGTTCGTGGGGCTTGTCCAGCTGCCCGACGCTGACGTAGGGGCAGTCGCGGGGGTTATTGCGGAGTGAACGACCCGCGGCTGGTACAGACCATCCATTGCGAACAGTGTGAGGGCAAGGGTGAAAACTGCTGTCACCCCCAGTTTTGCCCACACGTTCATACCTCGAATCCTCCTGATGCCACTGAACAATGTGTGTGCCATAGATCTCTCCCTTGTCGTTAACAATCTCGACCGATGTAGCTAAAAACGCCATTAACGTCAAATAACGTTAATTTTTTTAATTAACTCAGCCATATTACGCAGACAATTAATCGACCCAAATAAACCAACTTCAACAATACCGAGACGTTAGCCAAAAAAATCATACAAAACCGAAACTTACGATTCTGCTAGTAGGGCACAAGCCGTACCAACGCATGAATAATCAGGACAAAAAATACCTTTCCGCATCAATCCTGTTTATGCAAATTAATTAATACATCAGCACTACCAATGACTGACGGGCAAATTCACTTGCCCGGTAAGGGCAAAAGGTGTATCCAAATCTTCCACACCATTCAGAAGGAGCTTTACCAAGATATGGGCATCCTCTCCAACACCGTCAGCATCTGCCAGTACCAGGTCGTCGGCGATTTCCCGGCCGGAGACCTGTTCGAATTCGCCTCTAGCGGCCTTTCCCAGCAGGCTTTTCGTTCCATCGAAAGCACCCTCGACGAACTATCCAGCGGCTGGGCGACACTGGACGACCATCAGCTCAGCGATTTTTCGGTCCCGGCGGCCTTCTGGCGCGACCATTACCTCACGGCCACCCTTCGCCGCGACCAGAGAAAGATCCCCGCCTCGCTCCTCAAGGCGTACTGCCGCGTTGCGGAAGAGGAGTTTCTTGCCGAGCACCCCGGTCTCCACAGGGTTCCCAAGCAGAAGCGGGAGGAAATCAAGGAGGCGGTCCGTCTGCGCCTGCTCGCCAGGACGCTGCCGATACCGGCGACCTACGACATGGTCTGGGATACCCGCAGTCAAACCGTAACATTTGCCTCCCTGAGCCAAAGCGTTACCGACATCTTCGAAGAGGAGTTCAAAAAGA
Source organism: uncultured Geobacter sp. (assembly GCA_964431365.1). Lineage (GTDB taxonomy): Bacteria > Desulfobacterota > Desulfuromonadia > Geobacterales > DSM-12255 > Geomobilibacter. The sequence continues at coordinate 26,245 of CAYSJJ010000025.1, forward strand.
CCTTCCCCGGCCTCCGCCTGGTGCTGATGCACCCCGTGGCCCGTGCCGGGAAACTGATCCCTGAAGATATGACGCCGTCGCTTGAACAGGCGAACCGGGCTACCTCCCTGGCAGTGCTCGACCAAATACGGAGCAACCAGTGGATCGGCCAGGATTTTCTCCTCTGGCTCCTCCACCAGAGCATGACCGGCACCGGAGAGTATCGCGCAAACCGGCCGGGAACAGTCGCCGAGGGTGGGGCATTCAATGCCTATCTGGATGACCGGCTCGTCCTTATGAATGCCACCGAGGAGGGGGCGCAGAAGATGACCGTTGCCGGCCCGCAGGGTCACTTCGACGAGGTCCGGACCGCGCTGCAAAACGGCAAGAAGATTACCGAGGCGACAATCCACCTGGAACATGAGGAGAACAGCTGGAAGCTCACCCTGAAGGGAGAGCGCTTTTATTTCGCCTCCTTCCGCTGTCCACCTGTCCAGCTTGAGCGGGACAGCACCGTTGACCAGGCAAGCGAACGGGAAGCCGTTTTTTACGAGCGGATGCACCTTCTGGAAACAGGTCTGCAGCTGTTCGACTCGCTTTTTGCCGATTTTCTCGCGAATCGCCTGGGGAGCGACTGGGCTGCTGTTGAGGCGGGCATTC
>CAYSJJ010000025.1:26893-38261 GCA_964431365.1 uncultured Geobacter sp.
GCGGCAACTAGCCGCACAGCTGCAGGAACAGGTCTTAGGTCAACAGTACCTGCGCAGGGTTATCACCGCAGTACGTCTATTCGGTTGGAACGGGGTGGGTAGGGGTATTGGTTGGCGGACGGGGCGGGATGGTGCGTACGGACGCTACCGATCCTTCAGGGTTCGCTCCGCTCAGCATCCAGCGAGAGCATGACAACGTCGACCCGGCGGTTCTTGGCCCGCCCGTCACTTGAGCTGTTCTCGGCAACGGGCCTGAATTGGCCGAAACCGGCGGCCGAAATCTTGGCCGGATCGAAGTTATAGTTGTTGATCATGTAGTGAACGAGATTGGTCGCCCGCGTGGTGGAGAGCTCCCAGTTGGACTTGAAGGACGCCGTGCTGATCGGCACGTTGTCCGTATGGCCCTCGACCCGAAACTGGTTATCGTACGCGGTCAACGCTTCGATTACCCGCCCCAGTATCGGCATCGAGCTCTGCTTGATGACGGCGCTCCCCGAATCGAAGAATCCCGCCTCCTTCAAACTCACCACCAACCCTCGCTGATTTACGGAAATCGAAACCTCTTCGTTGGCGCCATGCATCATCAGATAGGCTTCCAGGGCCGTCTTGATTTCCATGAAATCTTTTTCTACTGCCTTGCCGCGACCTTTACCCTCGCTCTTCACCCCGCGCATCCTTGGCGCCGGTTTGATGGCTTCCGGCCGCAGTGAGGGAATAATGCTGATGTTCGCGGAGGAAATGACCGCCGGTTTGGGAGCGGCGCCGGAAAGCGTGGAGACCCCGAACGATTCACGCAAAGAGGCGATTACCTCTTCGACCTTCTTCTTGTCGGTCTGGGACATGGCATACAATGTCACGAACACGGCGAACAGCAGGGTGATGAAGTCGGCATAGGAAACCAGCCAGCGTTCATGGTTCGGCTCTTTTTCGTGCTTCTTTTTCCTGGCCATGATCCCTGCTATTTCTTCTCTTGTCCATGAGAGGAGATGAACGATTTGAGCTTCTGCTCGATGAAGTGTGGGTTCTCGCCGTTCTGGATGGCAATGAGCCCCTCCACCACCATGTGGCGACGGAGGAGTTCATCCTTTATACGATGTTTCATCTTGGTCCCGAAGGGGAGACAGACGATGTTTGCCGTCATGAGGCCGTAGATGGTGGCGACGAAGGCGACGGCGATACCGGCACCCAATTTGGACGAGTCGGAGAGGTTACTCATGACGTGGATCAGACCGAGCACGGCACCGATGATACCGATGGTCGGTGCGTACCCGCCGGCAGCCTCGAAAAATTCCGCACTCCCCTTTTCATGCTCCTCGTACGATTCGATCTCGATCTCCAGCGTTTCGCGGAGCTTTTGCGGGTCGATGCCGTCCACCACGAGCGAAATCCCTTTCTTGGTGAAAGGATCCTTGATGGTCTGGGCCTCCTGCTCCAGGGAGATCAGACCATTACGCCGGGCCTTGGCCGCGTAGTTGATCATGTCCTTGATGATCGTCTCAGGCTTGTCCTTCGGCATGAGAAAGGCCTTGGGGATATCTTTGAACGCCTTCATGACGACCGGGAACGGGAAGCTGACGAAGGCAGCGCCGAAGGTGCCGCCGAGAACGATCAACGCCGCGGTCGGTTGGATAAGTGCCTTGACGTGGAGCCCTTCCAGGGCTGCACCGCCAAAGATTGCGCCAAAACCAAGAACCAGTCCGATGAGAGTAGATATATCCATATAGTGTTAACACGCCTTAGGAGTGAATTTACTCGTCTGCTCCGCCCACGAGCCGTTGCGTCCTCCCCCTGGAACGGAGGAGGTACTTCCTGCCCGGCACTGCGTTGCCTCTGCGCGCAACTTTCGCCTGTACAGCGATCATCCGCTCAATGATAACCACTGCACGCTCTTTGACCAGATAACGGTTGCCATTACTGAGCGTGAGATGGGTCTCCGCTCCCTCCTCGATAAGCTCTATCAACTGGGGATTCAGGTAAAACTCGCTACCGTTGATCCTCGTCAACCTGATCATCGCCCCCTCCGGACATCGGCCAATGAATGCTGCACCAGCCATTTCCGGCCCGGCGCAAATGGCCGCAAGTATAAACGACTATGTAGTCAAAAGCAAACCGGCCGGCATTTGACATCTCACGGTTATTTGTTATTAATGAATCAAGTTTCTATCAATACCTAACAGGAGGCTCCCCATGTCGACCCCGAAAAGCAAAACTGAGAAAGAATCGTTTGAAGAGCTGGTTGCCACCAACATTACGACCATCACCAACACCCTTTCCTCAGCCAACGAGAGCATTGATCAACTGGCCCGCAAGGTGACCAGCATGGCGTGTCACGTAGTGGCCCTGGAAGCCCTTTTGAGCGAGGTGGTCGCCATCACCGGCGTCGACCTGGTCAGGGTCAACGGTCGGATTCGATCGAGTACTGCACGCCAGGCCGTCGATCAGACCGATTCTGACGTCGTGGTGGACCTGGCCGCAGCCATTGCGTCTCCCATGCCCCGACCGTAGGAGAGTACCTTTGAACAAGGCCGTGGTGAAGCAGGACAACGCCATAGGCCTTGTTTCTTTCCCAGCTGATCAGTTGAGATAGTTCAGCAGGGAAAGCTGTGATGTCTTTGCCGTCGCCGACAGAGCCGCTTCAAATGAAGTTTTCTGCTGGTTGAGTTCAGCCGCGGCCTTGATCATATCGACGTTCTGCATGTTTTCGATCAGGGTCTGAACGGTATTCCTGTTGAGCGCAATCATCTTCTCGGCACTATTGACCCGCAGTTGTCGACCGGCGATCTCGCTTCGAAGATTGTTCGTCTCAGCCGACGCTTTTTCGATCTGACCCGCCGCCGCCGTGATTGCCGCAGGGTTGTTGGCGTTGATCCCGGCAATCAGGTTGTCGATTTCGTTCAGGACATTGACTCCTGCAGGGCCGACGTTTGTCAGCACCCTGTCGCCGGTGATGTTCATGGCAAGTTGGGAGCTCGGCCCCTTATCGATAGGGACGTTAATGCTATCCGACGTCCCGGCATAGGCAGGGTTTGGTGCCGGTGCCGCAGGAGGAGTCGCTGGAGCCTGATAGGCGAACGGTGCCGTAGCGTCGTTGAATCCGCTGAAGATGTACTGGTCACCCAATTGCGTGTTCCCCAAACTTACCAGTTGACGCTTGATCTCGGTCAACTGACTCACCGCATTGGAAACCACCGTCGGATCACTGCTGCCGCTACCAATCTGGGCAGCCACCGACTTGGCCTGCTTGATCATGTCGGAGATTCCTCCCAGCGCGACATCGGTGACATTGAGCCAGACCTTTGCTTTTTCGATGTTGCCTTGGTACTGATCGCCAGCCTTCAGCTTCTCTTCCAGATCAAGGATCTGTCGGGCGGCAATCGGATCATCCGACGGAGTGTGTATCTTTTCCCCCGATGAAATCTGCTCCTGCAACAAATCCAGCTTGATGCGGTTCTGTTGGAGATTGTACACCGAATTGTCGGCGGTCATCTTGGTCGTTACGCGCATGGCGGTTCCCTCCTTATCGTACCAGTCCGAGGATGGTGTCCATCATCTGGGTCGCTGTCGAAATGAGCCGGGACGAACCCTCGAACGATTTTTGATATTTGATCAGGTTGGTGAGTTCCTCGTCCAATGAGACCCCGGAATTGGATTCCCTCAGGTTGTTCAACTGACGGAGGTAGCTGTCGCTATTCGTCGCGACATTGGTGGCATCCTGTTTCATGATCCCCACATTGCTCACCAGGGAACTGTAATAACCGCCGAACGTACTCTGCATGGTACCGCCGTTGGGGAGGTTGAATGTATAATTGGCGTTCTGCAACGCGGCAATGGCCAGCGCATTCTTGTTGTTACCGCGCCCGTCGCCGGTAAGCGTCACCATCGTGTCGGAGGCGGCTATCTTGTCCAAATCTGCCGTGATGGCCGGATTTATGGAAATCTCCTGACTGACGTCGGTATTGGTGGCTGGAGTCGGAGGGACACCTGCCGTCGGGAGCGTGCCGAACGTAAAGAAATTGTTCCCGGTGTATGCGGCGCCGTTCTTGAGGCCAAAACCGCTGTAGTGGGCAGTGTTGACCTGTTTTGACACCTGGTAGGCCAGTTCATCGACGTTTTTCAACAGATCAGGAACGATCTGGTCACGCACCTTCAACACACCGCCGATCTCCCCCAAACTGTTGTCCGCCACCTTTGTCGGATCGTTGGGACCGCCGATCGTTGCCGTTACCTTGGTATCCGCCGCGGGATTGGTCGCAGGGGGAGGGTTACCGATGGCCGTGATGTAGATATCGTTCTGCGTCGTTCCTCCGGCATTGTCCGCATAGACCGTGGCATACTGGCCGCCGTCGACGAGGACCTCGCCGCCTCCCGCTCCGGCAGGATCAGGCAATTGAATCTTGAGAGTGCCGTCAGGATTCTCCTGGTACGTGATGCCCGATTTCTGGGCCAACTCCAGTACCAGCTGATCGCGCTGATCCCTCAGTTCGTTTGCATTCGCCCCCTGCCGTTCGGTTATCAGTATCTGCGTGTTCAAGGAGGCGATACTCTTCGCCTTGTCGCTGACATCTGCCGTCAAGGTACCGAGAGAATCGTCGGCATACTTCTGGGCGGTCTTCAGGCTGGCGCTGGTCTGATGAAAGGTATCGACCAGAATCTGGGCCCGGGCCACCAAGGTCTGACGCTCTGCAGCGCCGGAAGGATTGACCGACAGGTCCTGCCAGGCACCGAAGAACTTCTGGACCGCATCACCGAGCCCGTTGGATGACAGCTCGTTAAAGAGCGGCTCGATCTGGTTCATCGCCTTCTGTCGGGCCAGGGCCTGCTGCTGGCTGCTGTTGGCATCGACGATCTGCCGCTGGAGAAGGGCGTCGTAGGAGCGTTGGACCGAGGAGACATTGACGCCGCTCCCCAGGGCAAACCCCCTGGAGGTGATGGTCGGCCCGGTCTCAAAGTGTGTGATCTGACGGGAGTAGCCGACGGTATTCACGTTGGCCATGTTCTCGCTGGTCACTTCGATCGCCAGACGGCTTGCAGTCACGCCGGTAACCCCGATATTGAATATGTCGTTGATGCCCATTTACGCCTCCCTGTTAACCAGCCGCACACCATCTCCACCGTCCAGCAGCTTCCCCTGATCTCCATAGGTGGTGCGGCGGGTCGTGATCGATTTGAAGAAGTCAAGCGCGTTGTTGACCGCCTGAACCCCACCCGAAAGCAGTTCCCGGTTGAATTCCAGCATCCTGTTCACCTGCTGGCCATTCTCCAGGAGCCTGGTCCGGAGCCTCTTCAACGCCTCTCTCTGATGAGGCGGCAGGAGCGGTATAATCGCGGAGAGGGTCGCCCCGTCCTGGAGTCCGGTTTCACGGGCGACGCTGGCGAGCAGACGGCGGATGTCGCTGGCCGCCCCTTCCAACCGGGTCAGCAGATCACGAATCCCACTGGCAACTTCCTCCACACGCGCACCCTGCAACCGGGTAATGCTCTCCTGCTCCTGTTCAAGAAGCCTGAGGAGCTCGTCAACGATCCGGTCGTTATCCGTCAAGGCACTGATCAATTCCTGGACGCTCTGCGCCATGTCACTCTCCAACGGGAAGGGGACTCGCGGCCTCTTCCGGCTTAACGGCAGTGGGCTGTGTGCGGGTCGGCTGGCTGATCAACTGTTGCTCGATCACTTTCGCCAGCCCGAGCCCCCCCTGCTCGACAACTGCCTTTGCATACTCCTGGTCAAGAAGCGAACGGTAAATCTCCTCGCTCTGCCCCTTACCGGCAAGCATGTCTTTACCGACCGTCTCCCTCATCGATTTGAGCATCATGCCGACCAAGAGCCCTTCGAATTCCCGCGCGGCCTTCCTGGCGGCAGCCTTCTCCTTATCGGCACCGGCCCCCCCTGCCTTGAGTTGTGACGGGGGGAGCGCGGACGTGATACTGTCAACTCTGTTATCCATGGCCTTGCTCCGTCAGAGGACCGTCAGGTCGGCCTGCAACGCGCCGGCCGCCTTGATGGCCTGCATGATGCCGATCAGATCCCGCGGGGAGACGCCAAGGGCATTCAGGGCCTTCACCACATCGCTGATCGTGGCACCTTCGCGCACCATGGCAAGCCCGCCGGTCTCCTCCGTCACCTTGATCGTCGTCCGCGGCACCACCTTGGTCTCGCCACCGCTCAACGCCGGGGGCTGGGAAACCTCAGGCCGCTCTTTGATCAGGAGAGTCAGATTGCCGTGGGATATGGCAACGGTAGCTATCCGCACGTTCTCACCCATGACGATGGTCCCGGTCCGCTCGTTCATAACTACCCGCGCAGGCGTATCAGGCCTGACATCGAGTCGCTCCAGTTCGGCGACGAACTCCACGATCCGGCCGCTGTAACGGGCCGGCGGCACCAGTTCGATCGTGCCGGCATCGGCGCAGACAGCCACCCCGTTCTCCTTGAATGCAGCATTGATAGTTGCCGCTATCCGGGCGGCGGTCGTGAAATCGGCGCGGTTCAGGTTCAGGCGCAACTTGCCATGTTCGGCAAGCACGTAGGGCAGTTCCCGTTCGACCAGCGCCCCTTCCGGCACCCGCCCGGCAGTCGGGTGGTTCTTCTGGGCCGAGGCTGCCTGGCCGCCGTAGGAGAACGAGTTGGTCAACACCGGACCTTGCGCCACGGCATACACCTGGCTGTCGGCCCCCTTCAGCGGGGTCATCAGGAGGGTCCCGCCGGCCAGACTCTTGGCATCGCCCACCGAGGAGACAAGGACATCCAGCTTGGTTCCCTGCTTGGCAAACGGGGGGAGTGTGGCAGTCACCATGACCGCGGCCACGTTCTTGATGGTCAGATCGCCCCGGTTGACCGTGATCCCCATCCGCTCCAGCGCGTTTACCAGCGATTGGGTCTGCACCTTCGCCTGGTCGCTGTCGCCGCTGTTATTCAGCCCCACCACCAGGCCGTAGCCGATGAGCTGGTTCTCCCGCACGCCGTCAAGGGCAGCAACGTCCTTGATCCGCGAAGCGTGGGACAGGGCTGGCAGCAGCGAGAGCACCAGCAGGGTCATCATGACAATTCTTCGCATCGTGTTCACTATTGGTTCACGTTTCACAGTGTTCGTCTCACGTTTCACAGCTAAAACGGCCAGATCTTGCTGAATATGGTCGTCAGCCAACCCGGTTTTTGCTGGTCGCTGATGATGCCGTTGCCCGAGTAGGTAATCCGCGCATCGGCGACCTGGGCGGAGCTGACGATGTTGTCTGCCGAAATATCCCGCGAGCGGACCGTTCCCTCAACAACGATCAGCTGATCCTCGTTGTTTACCAGCACATTGCGCCGCCCGGCGATCTTGAGGTTGCCGCTGGGAAGGACTTCCACCACCTTGGCGGTAATGGTGGCGGTCAGATTCTCCTTCCGGGTCGTGGAGCCGGTCCCGTCGAACTTCTGCTCGCTGCTGGCGCTGATGAGGTTGGCCAGGTCCATCCAGTTCCTGATCCCGGTCATATTGGTTTCAAGCCCCATCAGCTTGGGAATGCCGGCAGATGTGCTTGCCTTGCGGCTGGTACCGGTGCTCGCCTGCTTGCTGGCACTCGCCTGCTCGGCGATGAGGATGGTGACGATATCCCCCTTGCGCCGGGCCTTGTGATCCTCCACGAGACCGGCCGACGATGCCTGCCAGATGGAGCCGTTCGCATAGGAAACCGCCGGTGGCGGCAGCTGTTCGTCGAAGGTGGGGGTGCGCACCTCGGTTTTCTGGTACGTACATGCCGGGAGCAACAGGCACGCGCCTACGAACACTCTCTTCATGGTGTTCATCACTTTCTCCAGCCTCTGCCGGGTCAAAAATCGACCCGGACTGTTCCGGCGTCAACTATGCGCGCCGGGAAATCCTTGTTGGAGCTGACGTTCTGGACGGTGATCAGGTCGCCGGCAGAGCCCGCCCCTTTGGCACGACCGGTCGTGGTGATGCGGAGTGCAGGGCTCTCCAGGAGAACGGTGACCAGCTGTCCCTGCTTGACAAGCGGAATCCGCTCCAGATAGTCGGTCCTGAGCGGCGAGTTACCCCGCATCCCAACCCGCACCTTGAGTCCCACGACATCCGCAACGGTTCTGGCCACCTTGCCGCCGGTCGCTGCAAGATCACGCTTTTGCACCGCCACATCGGCCTGTGTCAAAATTTCGCCACGCTCGACGGGACGGGTAGTCACCACCAGCTCTGCCAGGGCCTCCACATCGACCAGTATCGGAATATTCTTCACGACCCGGTCATTGACCCGGACAATCAGGGCCAGGCTTGCCTGCCCCCACCCTTCCCACTGGCGGGGGGCGCTGACCTCATAGGAAATGCTCCCTTCCGGGAGGGCCAGATCACCATGAAAGCCGACCTTTTTCACGTTCAGCTCGACGCCCAACCCGTCGGTCCGCTGGCGGATGAAATCGACGATGACCTGGCGTACCTCCGCCTCCTTCACGACCGACGTCGGCGCGGCAGTAACGATGGTCACGCTGAAGAGCGCACAGAGGAGAACCAGAGTTGCGATAACTAATCTATTCATGGTCATAGCCATACCTGCCACCAAACCAGGGGTGCGCAACGGGCACCCGCTCAATCACTGCTGCTAGCGACGCAGGTTGTTGGCGTTCTGCAGCATCTCATCCGCGGCCTGAACCGCCTTGGAATTCACTTCGTAAGCACGCTGGCCGACGATCATGTTGACCATCTCCTCCGCGACACTCACGTTGCTCATTTCGATGAACCCCTGGGACAGGATGCCGATCCCTGTCTGGCCGGGGGTGCCGGTGGTCGCCGTGCCCGATGCGTCTGACTCCTGCAGCAGGTTATGGCCCTGGGAGGTGAGGCCTGAAGGGTTGGAGAACGTTGCCAACTGGATGTTGCCGACTGTCGTCGGGGTGGTTTGTCCCGCCTGCACGACCGACACGGTGCCGTCGTTGCCAATGGTGGTCTTGGTGGCGTTGTTGGGAATAACGACGTTCGGCAGCACCGGATAGCCGTCTCCGTTCACCAGCCGCCCCTGGTTGTCCTTTTTGAAGGCACCGGCACGACTGTATGCCGTGGTCCCATCCGGCATTTGGATCTGAAAGAATCCATCCCCCTCGATGGCGACATCCAGCTCGTTTCCGGTCTGATTTATGTTCCCCGGTGTAAAGAGCTTGGTTACGCTTGACGATTTGGAGCCAAGGCCGACCTGGATACCGGAAGGGATCTGGGTGGCGTTGGTGGAGGGGGCCCCGGTCGTCCTCAGGGATTGATACATCAGGTCCTGGAAATCTGCGCGGCTCTTTTTGAAGCCTGCGGTGTTGACGTTGGCAAGGTTATTGGCAACCACGTCAACGTTGAGCTGCTGTGCCTGCATCCCCGACGCTGCGGTCCAGAGTGCCCTAATCATGGTAAAACCTCCTGTTGCTCGCTGAATGACTACGTTACGGTTCGCTCTAGCAGGATGTTGAAACCCCAGGTTGCTCAAAAATAGCCAGATCGTCGCACCCGCAGCGCGCTACGCCGCACAAGGAAGCGAGCGAGGACGGCGGCGAGATGGCTGTTTTTCAGCAACCGGCTATACCCTGCCGATGTCGTTGGCCGCCTTGCCGGCCACATCGTCGTAACTCTTTACGACGCGCTGGCAGGCCTCGAAGTAGCGGTTCGCCTCGATCATCTGGACCATTTCCTGGACCACGCTGACATTGGACTCCTCCAGATGTCCCTGCATAACCGGGGCCGTGCCGAGCGGCTGGGGAACGCTCTGCGGGTCTGCCGGGACGAACAGCGCGCTCCCTGTCTTCTGCAAGGCGTACGGCTTGGGAAAGTCGACGATCTCCAGTGTGGCAACCTGCACCCCGTCCACCATCACCTCTCCCTTGGCACCGATCTCGACCCGGCTGCCGTTGATGGTGATGGGGCCACCGCCGCTGGCGACGACCTCATTCCCCTCGTTGGTCACCAGCCGTCCGGCGGCATTGCGCTGGAAATTCCCCTGACGGGTATAGGCACGCCCTTGGGGGGTATTGACCGTAAAGAAGCCGTCACCCTCGATTGCCAGGTCGAGCGTATTGCCGGTCTGCTTGATCGGTCCGGCACTGTAGTCGGTGTAGTAGATGTTGTCGGCCTGCACCAGACCGGCCTTTTCCGGCGCCTCGCCGGAACGTACTGCCAGGAGGCTCTCGAAGGCCAGTCGGTCTTTCTTGAAGCCGGCGGTATTGGCGTTTGCCAGGTTGTTGGTGATGATGTCGAGCCGCCGCATTGCGGCAATATTTCCCGAAAGTGCTGCATACATTCCGCTGTTCATGAGAAAAGCCTCCTTCGTCGGCTTTCTGGCGCAAGGCCCAGGGTGCAAGGCGCTTGCGCCCTGGGCCTTATCTATGGTGCTTCATCTTGGTGCGCAGACGCATGATCGCCTGGCTGTGGAGCTGACAGATACGGGATTCGGTAAGGCTCAGCACCGCGCCGATCTCCTTCAGGTTCAGCTCTTCATAGTAATAGAGCGTAACGACGATCCGCTCCTTCTCCGGCAGGGTATCGATCGCCTCTGCCAGCAGCTCCACCGTCTGGCGCTGCATCAGCTGATTCTGGGGGTTGTCGATCGCCTTGTCCTCGATCACGTCCAGCAGGCCAAAGGGGCTGCCGTCCTCGTCCTCCCACGAGTCGTCCAGGCTGACCACGGAGAGGAAATGCACCTCCTCCAGGAGCCGGAAGTACTCATGCAGCTCCATCCCCATGGCCTTGGCGACTTCCTCGCTGGAAGGGTTTCTCCCCAACTGCTGCTCAAGGACCGCGAACTCCCGCTCCAGGCGCTTGAACTTGTCGCGCAGCGACCGGGTCAGCCAGTCCTGGGCGCGTAGTTCGTCCATGATGGTTCCCCTGATACGCTGTTCCACGAAGGTCTTGAACTGGACCCCGCGGGTCGGATCGAAGCGCTCGGCAGCCGTAATGAGCCCCACGATGGCGGCGCTCATCAGGTCCTCCCGGTCAAGGTGCGGAGGGAGCTGGGAGGCAATCTTGCCGACCAGGAACTTGACGAGCGGGAGGTGGGAGACAATCAGCTCGTCACGGCTGGAGCTGGCTGCACGCTGTGTCTCTTCTTGGTACGCCTTTACCACGCAGTTCATAACATCTCCAATCCCAGTGCAGGAGCGAATTTCTGTCGGAAGAAAAACTGAATATTCCCCTTCACCCGCGTGTCGCGTTCGCTTTCAAGGACCCGACGCGCCAAGCTGGCAAAACATTTGGAGGCCTGGGCCTCGGGGAACAGATCGCATACCGCCCGTTGCCGCTTCACCGCTTCCACGAGCTTCTCGTCCCACACCACACATCCGAGGTAGTCCAGGGAGATGTCGAGAAACCTGCTCGTCACGTTGGAGAGACGGGCGAATACTTCGAGGGCA
>CAYSJJ010000025.1:38271-48974 GCA_964431365.1 uncultured Geobacter sp.
TCGTTCACCATGTTGACCAGCACCTTGAAATATCGTTCGCCGTAGCGGGTTGCCAGAAGCTTGATGAGCGCATAGACGTCGGTGATGGAGGTGGGCTCGGGAGACGCAACCACAATGATCTCCTGGGCCGCGGTATTGAAATAGGTCACGTTCTCGGAGATCCCGGCCTCGGTATCGATGATGGCGATGTCGAAGTTCTCCTCCAGGCTGTCCAGTTCATCCAGGAGCCTGAGCCGTTCGTTCTGGCCGAGACTGGTGTACTCCTGCACGCCGGAGCCGGCCGGTACCAGTTGAATGCCGGCCGGTCCCTGGAGAATGATCTCTTCCAGGCTCTTTTCGCCCGAGAGTACATGGTTGAGGTTATGGGCCGGCGACAGGCCGAGCAGGACGTCGATATTTCCTACACCCAGGTCGGCATCGATCACCAGCACCCGTCGGCCGAGTCTCGCCAGACTGATTGCCAGATTGACCACCATATTGCTCTTGCCGACCCCACCCTTGCCGCTGGTCACCGCAATGACCCGCACCCCCTTCGCCCCTTCAGTTTCCAGGGGGCGCGGTGCTGCCGTTGTCCCCGACTTCTTGGAACGAGCCAGCTTGCGCAGCGTATTGGCCTGATCGTTTGGCACCTTTGTCCCGCTCATCTATGGTTTCTCTCTCAGGATAAGGTTCGCCAGCCGCCTGGGGCTGGCCACCACGATATCTTCCGGAACCATCTGGCCGTTGGTGAAGTAGGAGAGCGGAAGCTTATGGCGCACATGCGTGTTGACAATGCAGCCAAGGGTTTCGCTCTCGTCAAGCTTCGTGAAAAGGACTCTGCTGACCGACAGCCCGCTGAAGCGGCCGACGATGTCGTCCAGCTCCTTGTCCTTTGTTGTTGCCGACAGACAGAGATGGATCTCGACCCCGTGTGCCGAGTCGAGAAATGACTTCAGTTCCTCGAGTTTTTCCTGGTCCTTGGGGCTCCGGCCGGCAGTGTCGATCAGGATCAGGTCCTTGTCGCGGTGGGTCTCCACGCAGCGTTTCAGCTCATCGGGCGTATTGGCCACATCGATCGGAATATCCATGATCCTGGAATAGGTTTTGAGCTGCTCGACCGCCCCCACCCTGAAGTTGTCGATCGTGATGAGCGCTACGTTCGCCCCTTTATGCATCGCGTAGTGGGCCGCCAGCTTGGCGGTGGTCGTGGTCTTACCCACACCGGTGGGGCCGACGAGGGCGATAATGCGCGGGGAATCCTTACGCAGCCGGAGCGGCCCGGTACACTTGATCGTATTGGCAAAGGCCTCGAACATGGAGTAACGAAGCTCCTCCATCTCCTCCCCTCGCTCTGCCGACGGCCTGACGTAGTCGATCAGCACCGTTGCCGCGTCATCGGCCACGCCACCGGCCTTGAGTTCGGCAACCAACTGCTCCAGGTTGCTCTGATATTCGGCAGTACCCTCGGCAAGCTCGCCTGCGTCGGTGGCACCCCGTGCCTCAACCGGGAAGGCAACCGGTGTGACCCCACGCTTTTCCCGGGTCGTGACAACATTCATCAGGTATTTCTTGATGTCGTCCAGATCTTCCTTGGAGAAACGGGAGGCAACGGCACCCGCGCCGACGGCAGGCTGCACCGGAACGGCCGCCGGCTCAACCGCAGTTGCCGGGGGCGCGGGGGGGTCGGCGGCAGCGGCAGCTGCTTCGCGTGTCGACAGCTTCTCCACCCTGTCCCGGAGCTCCCTCAACTCCCTTGCCAGAGGCCCCAGCATGGAGTTCTGGAACTCTTCCCGCGTGGAAAGTTCGCGTTCCTCCTTCTCCCGGTACGGATTGGCCCGCGGCGTGGCCGGACGCTGGTCCAGCGCGGCCGTAACCTCGAAGTACGGTTTGGAGAAGATCCCCAGAATCCCTTTCTTCCGCTCCTTGCGTGAAGAAAGGATCATGGCGTCGGCCCCAAGTTCGGCCTTGACCATCTTGAGGGCCTCGGCCATATCACCGGCACGGAAGGTCTTAACTAGCATGAATGCTTACTACCCCCAGGGATTGTATTTTTATGTGCGGAGGAATCTCGTTGTGGGAAAGGATGGTGAGATTCGGGATAAACCGCTCGATAAACCGCTTCAGGTGGCGTCTGACATTGGGGGACGCGATCATTACCGGCTGCGTCCCGGACTGGTCGAACCGCTCCATGGTATGACGGATTGCCGTCAGGAGCTGCTGCGCAACGGAAGGCTCGATGGCCAGATAACTCCCCTGCTCCGTAACCTGGACTGCGTCGGCAATGATCTCCTCGACCTCGCGATCCAGGGTGATGATGCAGAGCAGATCGTCTTCACCGGTAAACTGGTCAACGATAACGCGCCCCATATTCTGTCGCACGAACTCGGTCAAGACGTCCGCGTCCTTGGTTATGGGGGCGTAATCGGCCAACGTTTCGAGAATGGCGCGCAGGTCCCTGATGGAAACATGCTCCTTCAGCAGATTCTTCACCACCCTGAGGACCGTCCCCAGGTTGAGGAGATTCGGCACCAGTTCCTCGACCACCTTCGGGAAACTGGCGGCCACGTTGTCGAGAAGCTGCTGCATCTCCTGGCGGCCCACCAGTTCATGGCCGTACCGCTTGATGATCTCACTGACATGGGTGGCAATCACCGTCGTGTTGTCTACCACGGTATAGCCGGAGATCTGCGCCTGCTCCCGCTCGCCCTCCTTGATCCAGAGAGCGGGGAGACCGAATACCGGCTCCGTGGTCTTGACCCCTTCCACGCGACCGGTCACCGCACCGGAGTCCATGGCCATATACTGGCCGGCCATCTCTCCGCCGCCAACCCGGGCGCCACGGATGAGGATATTGTACTCGTTTGCCTTGAGCTGCAGATTGTCGTGGATATGGACCGGCGGGACGATGAAGCCCATCTTCTGGGCGCACTGTTTGCGGATATTGCGGATCCTCTCCAGGAGCTCCCCCTCCTGGGCCGCATCGACAAGCGGCACGAGACCGTAGCCGACCTCCAGTTCCAGCATCTCCAGCGGACGGATGGCGGTAACCTGTTCGGCAACCTCTTCCCGTGAAATCCCTTCCGGGAGCGCCATGAGTTCCTCTGTCACCGTCTCCGCCCTGCTGCTGCACATCTTGGCCAGCATGAAGGCAACGCCGGAGAGGAGAAAGAACGCGAAATGGGGGAGTCCCGGGATCATCGCAAAGGCAAACATAACCCCGGAGACCACGTAGTAGGCCTTTGGATAATTGAAGATCTGGCCGGCGATCTCACGGCCGAAGCTGTTTTCATCGGCCGATCTGGTGACGATGATGCCGGCCGAGGTAGAGATGATGAGTGCCGGTATCTGGGCAACGAGCCCTTCCCCGACCGTCAGCAGGGTGTAGTTCTGCAGCGCCATGTCCAGCGGCATCCCCTTCTGCCAGACACCGATGATGAAGCCGCCGAAGATGTTGACCAGCATGATGATGATGGCGGCGATGGCGTCGCCGCTCACAAATTTGCTGGCACCGTCCATGGAGCCGTAAAAATCGGCTTCGCGGGAGATCTTCGACCGCCGGACCCTGGCCTCCTTCTCATTGATCAGCCCGCTGGAGAGATCGGCATCGATGGCCATCTGCTTGCCAGGCATGGCGTCCAGCGTGAAGCGGGCCGCCACCTCGGCTACCCGGCCGGACCCCTTGGTGATGACCATGAAATTGATGATCACCAGGATCAGAAAGACGACCGCACCGACCACATAATTGCCGCCAACTACAAACTGGCCGAAGGCCTTGATGACCGTTCCGGCCGCTTCCACCCCTTCGCTGCCGTGGAGCAGAATGAGGCGTGTAGAGGCGATATTCAGGGCGAGACGGAAGAGGGTGGTGAGAAGCACGACCGAGGGGAAGACCGAAAAATCGAGCGGCTGGGTCGTGTAGAGGCAGACCAGGAGAATGGCCAGGGCTGCGGTGATGTTGGTCGCCAGGAAGATATCGAGCATGAACGGCGGCAGCGGGACGATCAGCAGGGCCAGAACGCCGATAACCCCGACCGCCATGTAGATGTCGGCACTGTTCCTAAAGGGGTTGACGTTTACGGCCTCTGCCGTCGGGGTAGCCATTGCTCGTGTCCTTGTGGTGTCGGGTGATTCTGCAGCGCAAGAACTGGTTTGCAACGGTTGTGCCACCGCGCGCGACTCCGACAAACGAGCAGTGGAGGCTGTAAAGCGGCGAATCTGCCTGCATCGGGGGGGGGCGACAAGGGCGTTGGGATTAAATGGGGAGGGGCGTCACTCAAAGCGACGGCATTTTGAAAAATGAGCGGTCAATGTTTTGACTAGGCAAAACGAAAGGGATCAAATCTTTCCCTTCAGACTGAAGACATAGGCGAGGACCTCGGCCACCGCGGCGTAGAGGGATTCGGGGATCTCCTGCCCTTCCTCGACCTGGGCATAGAGCTCCCTGGCCAGGAACCGGTTCTCCACCAGCATGACCTTGTGCTCCCGGGCGATCTCCTTCATCTGCTGGGCCATGTAGTCCACCGCCTTGATGAGCACTACCGGGGCGGTCATCGTGTTCCGTTCGTACTTGAGGGCAATGGCGTAATGGGTCGGGTTCGTGATGACCACGTCTGCCGTCGGGATTATTTTGCGCATCCGCCGACGCGCCTGGGCGTACTGCAGCTGCTTGATCTTACCCTTTACCCGTGGGTCCCCCTCAACATCCTTCATCTCCTGCTTAACTTCCTGTTTGGTCATTTTCAGGTTCTCTATGAAGCGCCACTTGACCCAGGCGAGGTCAAGGATGGAGAGAACCAGCAGAACGCCGCAGGAGTGGAGCACGATCTTGAACGAAATGTGACTGACATAGGTGAGGATGCCCAGGATATCGCTGTCCACGATGTAGACGAGATTGACCACCTCGTCGCGCAGCACCCGGTAGGCCACCCAACCGATCACAAAAATCTTGAGAATCGATTTCAGTGCCTCAACGGCCGCATCCTTGTTGAAAAGACGCTTCATGCCCGAGACGGGGTTGAGCTTGTCAAGGGAGAGGGACATCCTCTCCCAGGAGATGCTGACCGGCTCCTGAACGAGCGTGGCGACAAAGGTAGCGATGATGAGCACCACCATGTAGGGAGCAAGCACTGCTCCCAATACCAGCATGCTTTTCAGCATCAGGGCGTAGATCCCGGCCGGCGTGACCTCCTTGGCCGTCATGTTGGCCAGCAGTTCGTGGGTCCCTGCTTTGAGGGTACTGAGGATGAAACCGCCGGTAACATACAGGGTAACGATGGCGGCCAGGAGGATCACCGTGCTGGTCAGTTCCCGGCTGCGGGGGACGTTTCCCTGGCTCTTGGCCTTCTCGACCCGCTTGCCGGTCGGCTTTTCTGTACGTGAATGCTTGTCCTGTTCGGCCATATCGTACTCAGGAGAGCAGCTTGAACAACGCTCTCAGGTGACTGGGGATCTGACCGAAAGTCCCCTGCAGGGTCTTCATGAAGGCGAGGACGGTGAAACCGAGAACCAGGAAGCCAATGCCGATATTGAGCGGCATGCTGACGATGAAGATGTTCATCTGGGGAAAGGCCCTGGCCATTATCCCCAGCACGACGGTCGTCGCCAGCAGGGAGACCATGACCGGCGCCGCAAGCTTGATGCCGATAACCAACACCTGCCCCGCGAGCCCGACAAGAAAATGGACCAGGTTTTCAGTGACGTGCCAGCTCCCTACCGGCAGGGTTTGATAGCTGTCCACCAGGGCGGAAAAAAAAAAAATGATGCACACCGAGGGAGAGAAAGAGGAGCATGGCCAGCAGGTTCTGCAGTACGGCCATGGCGGTGAACTGCCCCTCCATGGACGGATCGAACTGGACCGCGATGGAGAGCCCCATCTGGGCGGATACCAACTGACCGCAGAACTCGACCCCGGAGAAGATCGATTGCGCCAAAAGGCCTATGGTAAGTCCGATCATCGCTTCCTTGGCCATGAGGAGCGTCAGCCCGATGACGTCGCCGCTCAGTGGCGGTACGTTGTGCCGTACCAGGGGAAAGAGGAGCAGCGTCATCGCCAGTATGGCGGCGACCTTTATGCGCACCGGAACGGCCCGTCCGCCAAAGGAGGGTATGGCAGAGAAAATCCCTGCCATGCGTCCGAAGACCACTGCAAAGGCCATAAACTCATTGATAGTGGCGAACGGCAGCGAAGGGATCATGCAAAACCTGTGACGAGCGGCTGGGGACGAGAACGAAACCGCTCTATTTACGCATGGTGGCGATCATGGAGAATATTTCCCGCGTGAAATCGGTCATATAGGTCATCATCCACGGGAAGAAGATGATGATGGCCACCATGACCGCCACGATCTTCGGGACAAAGGTGAGGGTGACTTCGTTGATGGAGGTGACCGTCTGAAAAATACTGATGAGAAGGCCGACGACCAGACTGAATATCAGAAGCGGGGCCGAAAGGAGGAGGATGGTTTCAAAGCTGCGCCTGGCAAGCTGGACAACAAGTTCAGGGGTCATGGGAACCTCGGGCACAAGGCGCATGGCACGGGGCGCAAGATATGAGCGGTTCTATCGTGCGCCTTGCGGCCTCTGCCTTGCGCCGGCATTTTTATCCGAAACTCTTTACTAACGAGCCGATCACCAGCGACCAGCCGTCAACGAGCACGAAGAGCAGGATCTTGAACGGCAGGGATATCATCACCGGGGGGAGCATCATCATCCCCATGGACATCAGGACCGACGCAACTACCATGTCGACGACGAGGAAAGGGATGTAGACCAGAAAACCGATCTGGAATGCCGTCCTCAGCTCGCTGATCATGAACGCCGGGATAATGGTGATGGTCGGGATATCATCGGCATTACGGGGGCGGGGCTGCTTGGCAATGGTCAGAAAGAGGGCAAGATCCTTTTCCCGGGTCTGGGAGAGCATGAACTTGCGTACCGGCACGATTGCCCGCTTGAACGCCTCATCCTGGCTTATGGTCTGGGCGCGGTACGGCTGGAGGGCCTGGGTATTGATCTGCTGCCAGACCGGTCCCATGACGAAGAAGGTGAGAAACAGCGACAGGCCGATGATGATCTGGTTGGAAGGCGCCTGCTGGGTGCCGAGGGCGTTGCGGAGAAAGGAAAGGACCACGACTATCCGGGTAAACGAGGTGGTCATGATCAGGAGCCCCGGCGCCAGGGAGAGGATCGTCATCAGGAAGAATATCTGGAGAACGACCGATATCTCGCCCGGCTTCGTGGCCTGTCCCACGCCGACACTGATGGTGGGGATGGCCACCGGCTCGGCAACGGCAACCGACACCGTCACGACTATGAACAGAACTGCAGAGAGGAGTGGCAGCAGACGCCTCATCGGTCGGCTCCGGTCCCGGGCGAACCGTACTTTCCGCCGTCGTGCCGGCCAAGCGGACGTATCGTCCGACTCAGGCGCTCCAAAAGGGTTGCGGCAACCGTTTGCCGCTCATCGATACCGCCTATCACCTCGATCTCTTCCACCATATCAATCTGCTTGATAAAATTGAGCTGCTCCCCCGAACTGGCAAGCAGCAGGTACTCTCCGGCAACCTCCACCAGAAAGAGCGATTTCTTCGGTGCGAGGTAGCGGGTCTCAACCACCCGGATATATCGATTGCCGGCTGCCGGGCCGCCACCGGTGTTGAGCCAGCGCCCCCCCAGCCAGGAGAGTACCAGGATCAGCCCCACCACCACCGCAAGGGCAGCAACCATCTGGGCGAGGCTGGAGAGGAAACCGAACCCCTCGGTCGTACCATCGGCCGCACAAACCGCCGCCGGAAGCAGCAGGAAGATGCACGCCGAAGGCAGAAAGTTCACAGCACCTTCTCCACCCGTTCGTTCGGACTCACGACGTCTACGAGCCGCACCCCGAACTTCTCGTTCACCACGACCGCTTCGCCGCGGGCCACCAGCTTCGAGTTGACAAAGACGTCCAGCGGCTCGCCCGCCAGCTTGGTCAGTTCCACCACCGACCCCTGGTTGAGCTGGAGCACGTCTTTTACCAGGAGCTTGGTCCTCCCGAGTTCGACGGTCAGCTGCAGGGGAATATCGAGTATGAAGTCCAGGTTTTTCCTGTCGGGTGCCGCTTCACGCTGTTCTCCAGCCGGTACGGTATCATTCATCTGTATCTTCCCCCTCCTTCTTCAGAACCTGGGTTATCTGTACCGCCTTGTTGCCGCGCCGAACACCGCCGATCCCCCGGTACTTCGGGGCATCACCCACCTTGACCGTCAGTTCGGCGGGATCGGACTTGTCGATGATGATGGTATCTCCCGGCGCCAGATTCAGGAGTTCATCCATGGTAATCGTCGTACTCCCCATCTCGACGGCCACCTCAAGCGGCGTATCCATCAGGTCGCGGATGAGCCGCTGTGACCACTGGGGATCGACAGCCATCATGTCGAACTGCGAACCCGCCTTCAGCTTGTCCCTGAGCGGGTCGATCGTCATGTAGGGGATGGCGAATATCATCGACCCTACTGAATCCTCCACCTGCATTTCCAACTGCGTCGAAACCACCTGGTACTCGGGGGGGACGATGTTCACCAGCCGCGGGTTTATCTCGATCTTGAGCAGGCTCAGATGGACCTGTTGCAGCGGGTGCCAGGCCTTTTCCATGTCTATGAGCAGGTCCTTGGCCAGCTTTTCCACCAGGCGGAGCTCTATGGAGGTAAAGACGCGGTTGGTCGGCACGATCGGCTTGCCCGTGCCGCCGAGGATGCTGTCCACGAAGGTGAAGACCAGGGTGCTGTCAAGGGCGAGAAGTGCCGCCCCCTTGAGCGGTTCCAGCTTGAAAATGGCCAGGCAGACCGGCGAAGGGAGCGACTGGAGGAAGTCGTCGAACTTGCAGGCCCGAGACCCCCCTTTTCGGTATTCCACCATCTTGCGCAAGCGACTGGAAAGGCTGACGCGGCTGTAGCGAATAAACCCGTCGAAGATGATGTCCAGGTTCGGGACATACCCCTTGTGGGACTCGGTACTGAACAGGTCGTACTTGGCTACGGCCCCTTCCTGGCGGGCCAGCTCCTTTTCCGGGTCGATCCGTCCGTCGAAGACCGCCGATAGCAGTGCCTCGATCTCTTCCTTGGTCAGGATATTTTCCATATCAATCCCGGTTATACCTGTCGATCAGCGCTGCAAGGCATGCCATCCGGCCTATTGCACGACGAAATCGGTGAAGTAGACCCTGGTCACCTTCCCCGGGGCAAGAATACGGCCCACGGCGGCAAGAATCTCCTCGCGGAGCTGATTCTTTCCCTGCAGGTCCTGGATATCCTTGAGTGTCTTGGTGGTGAGCAGGACGAGGATCGCATCCCTGAGCGGCGCCTGCTTGGCGTCGAGTTCGGCTTTGACAGCCGGGCTCGCCAGTTCGAACTCCACCTTCAGCTTCAGGTAGCGGATCTCCTGGCCGTCATATATGTTAACGATGAACGGTTCCAGCGGGGCGATATTGGATGCTGCACCGGCTGCGCCCTTCTCCCCCTCTTTCCCCTTCTCGCCGCCCCCACCGTGTGCTCCGCCACCTTCCGCGGACTTGGCTTCGGTAGCGGCTTCGGGTTTGGCGGCCTTATCGCCTTTCTTACCCCCCCCCATCATGAGTACGGCCACGATCACGATGATAACGGCGAGTACGGCACCTCCGATGATGAAGAGCATCTTCTTGTTCTTGGGGGATTCCTTAACCTCCGCATCCTGCTCAGCCATTAAACCCCTCCTTTTTGTGCGTGAATAGAGGCAAGTAGTGCCGAAATTACATGTTATGCAACCTGGGTGCCAGAGCCCTGCGTACCGACTCCGGCGCCACGGCGGCCCATTGTGCACTGACGTCTACGATAAATCAAGGCTTCTCTGTAACGGGCACGGCGATCCCTCCCCGACCACCGAGTCAAAGGTTTGACAATGGGAGATATAATCGCCGCCCCATTGACGAAAAAAAAGGGGACACGTTGCCGTGTCCCCCGGATCACTGTGCTACTAGTTGATCACCGCTTCAGGTTGAGGACCTCCTGGGTCATCTCATCGGCGGTGGTGATGGTCTTGGAGTTGGCCGAGTAGGCGCGCTGCGTCATGATAAGGTTGACGAACTCGGTTGCCATATCCACGTTGCTCTGCTCGAGAGAGTTGGAAAGGACCTTGTTGCTGGTGCCGTTAGGGGCGTTGGCGGCAAGTGAAAATCCGACGGCGGCAACACCCGACGCGGCCGTGGGGGTGTACAGGTTGCTGCCGGCCTTCTCAAGTGCCCCGGGGTCAATGGGAGTGACAATGGCCAGTCGCTGGACGGTTGCGGCATTGGCGGGAGTGGTAGCCACACCGACCGTTCCCGAGGTGTTGTAATAAAGTGTTGAGACGCCATCCTTGGCGAGATAGCTGATCAAACCGTTCGGCTCGACCTTTACGATCTTGGAAAAGTCGGTGGTGGGTGCGGCGCCCGAATCCAGAAACCGGATCGGATTCCCCTGGGTGTCGAGCACCTGATACCCCTCCGGGTTGATCAGGGTAAGGCTGCTGTCCACATGGAACGAGCCGGCCCGGGTCAGCAAAGATGCGCTCTGCGCGGCCACGGGAGCCGCCGTCGTCGGCGGCTTGACGGCAAAGAAGCTGTTCCCCTGGAGAGCCAGGTCAGTCACGCTATTGGTGTTCTGGGTGGAACCGGCTGAGAGGAGATTGTCGATCTTCTGCATGGTCATGCCGCGGCCGACCTGGGAGTTGTT
>CAYSJJ010000025.1:48984-49621 GCA_964431365.1 uncultured Geobacter sp.
GCCGATGCTGGTGTACAGCATGTCGGCGAAAAGGGTCCGGCTCGACTTGAAACCAGTGGTATTGACGTTGGCGATGTTGTTGCCGATGACGTTGATGGCTTCACCGTTGTTCAGCAGGCCGCTGACGCCGGTAAACATGGCAGCTGTAACGCTCATTGTGTGCCTCCTTGTGCACTGATGGGGGATGCGTCGGTCGGTCGGCATCCCGCGGGCTTCCTTCAGGAGGGCCAGCCCGGTTTATGGTTCATGTTGGTCGGTTGTTACACAATCACGGCCGAATCGATCTTGGTAAAGACGTTTCCCTGCATTGCCGCCCGGTCCACGGCGGTGACCACGGTCCGGTTGTTGACGCTGACTACGAACGCCGCGTCGCCCATCATTATCAGGGAGTCCTTCCCCCCTTTTTGCGCCACGCTGTTCACGGCTCCTTCCAGTTTCTGCAGATCGGCGGCATTAAGGGAAATCCCCCGGGCTGCCAGGCGCTCCTGGGCATGTTGGGAAAACTTGAGGCCCTGGGTCGGCAGTTTCTGGTCGAGAACCGTTGCAAACGAGGTTGACGGTTTCACTCCCTGGGCCGGCTTCTGCCGGGCCGGTTGCGGAGTCGTTACCTGGATCGGTTCAGGGATAAAGATCTTGT
>CAYSJJ010000026.1:0-49404 GCA_964431365.1 uncultured Geobacter sp.
TTAGCACGGGAATGAAAGGAGCGATCGAGATGAATGAAAAACGCGTCATGCTGGGTGCCGCCCTGTTCCTGCTTGCTGGATGTGCCACCGAGGGGTTTGTCCGGGACCAGACGGCCCCGCTGGCCGACCGGCTGGGGAAGCTGGAAAACCGGATCACCGGGATCGAGTCCCGCCTGGGAGAGCTGGATAAACGGGGGGCCGCAACGGCCGCCGACATAGAGGCGGCGAAAAAGGAGACGGCCGACGCCAAGGCCCAGCTGCAGCAGGCCGTAACCTCGGCCAAAGGGTCGGCCGACACGGCAACGGCCGCGGCCGGCCGAAGCGAGGCGGCTGCGAACAGGGCCGAGGCCGCCGCGGGCCGGGCAGAAGGCGCCGCAGCCAAGGCGGAGCAGGCGGCGAAGAAGGCGGCCAAGGCATTCGAACTGGGGCAGAGGAAATAGGCGGCTGAACCGCAGAGAACGGGCAGGACACCGCAGGTCGGTTCCCTGCACCCTTGGGATCCGCGTTCTCTGCGGCGCCTCCATTCTCCGGAGAGACGTTCCAAACAGAGAAAGGCACAGGGGTAATCCGCTGTGCCTTCAGTTCCCCTCCAGGAATTACCCGTTCCCGCAGAGCGTAAACCTCATTCGGAGATATTCACCGGCATACCTCGCTGCGCATCGACCGCCTGCCGGAGCCGCTCCCGGCTCACCCTGCCCAGGAGTCCCCGTTTCTCCAGGAGCCGCACCGCCTCTGCGTGGTAATCGAGGCGTGCCACCGGGTCAGGATGCACCTCCAGATAGATTCGTCCCCACCAGACCCCCACTTTTACCGGCTGGCGGAGTATCGTCACCCATGTCCCTACCGGCGCGCGATTGTAGAGACGGGGGATGTCTTCCGGGTAGAGCCGAATGCAGCCGTGGCTTACCTGCCGCCCCACGCCCCACGGCCGGTTGGTGCCATGGATCAGGATATCCTCCCCGGAGAGACGGAGGGCATGGCTCCCCAGGGGATTGTCGGGCCCGGCAGGAACCACGGCCGGCATCTCCGGCCGTTCCCGTCTGATGGAAGCCGGCACGTGCCAGGCCGGATCCTCCAGTTTCTCCACTATGCGGAAGCTTCCCAGCGGGGTAGTGGTTCCCTCGCTCCCGATCCCCACCGGAAAGGTGGCGACGCGCGGCCCTCCCCGTCCGGTGGTGAAATGGTAGAGGCGCATCTCGGAGAGGTTGACTACTATCCCGTCTCCGACCGGCCGCTCAGGGAGGAGCCACCCGGTGGGGATCACCACCTCGGTCCCGACCGGCGGGACGAACGCGTCGAGGCCGGGGTTTGCCGCCTGAATCTCGTTGAAACCGAGGTCATAGGCCCGGGCGATCTCCACAAGCGACTCTCCCGGCCTGACCGGCCGGCTCCTGGCACCACCGATCAGATCGTCACGGCACGGGTAAACCGCCCCCCAAACCACGACCGGAAATAGCAAGGCAGCTGCCAGGAGCACGTTCGCGAGCACTCTGATCGTCATGTCTTCGTTCCCCTGTTCATGATCATAGCGCAAATGTGCCCAAAGTCATGCCCCGGCCAGAGGCCTGGAGCGGCTTTGCGTCCTTTCACCATCTGTGAGGCGACAGGCACCCTGTTTGCAATCAGAGCGGTAAGGGAGAGAGCGTGAACGGGCACGCCTGCCAACTTTTCTCCGTCATTGTCGGCTTCTCCGTGGTATAAATGGTTCTATTCAGATGAATGGGAAGGGGGATGTGATGGTACGCATTTTCACACTGGCGGTAGCGGGATTGATGCTTTTAAGCGGCTGCGCCCGGGTCATCAGCGATCAGTCGCGGAGTCTGGTCGACCCGACGGTGCAGTTCACCAAACTGCGGGAAAATCCGGACGCCTTCATCGGCAAGACCGTCCTGCTGGGGGGGCGGATCGCTTCGGTACGGAACACCAAGGAGGGTGGCGTGCTGGAGATCGTCCAGTTCGATCTGGACGGCGACGTACCCCAGGACTCCTTCATCTCGCACGGCCGCTTTCTGGCCACCAGCGTCGACTTCCTGGACGCCCTCATCTACAAGGCGGATCGCCAGGTGACCCTGGTGGGAGAGGTGAAGGGAAAGAAGATCCTCCCTCTGGACGAGGTGGAATACACCTATCCGGTGGTCGCCATTCGGGAGATCTTTCTCTGGAAGCCGGCGGACAATGAAAAATACCTTCTCTCCCCTCCCAGCCGTTACAACCCCTATTACTACGGCTACGGATCGGAACCGTACTGGGACCGGCCGAGCCTGCCGGCCCTGGAGAGGTTCTGGTGACCTGGGAGGTTGCTGAAAAACAGCCATCTCGCCGCCGTCCTCGCAATCTCCTGTGTGCGGCGTAGCGCTGCTACGCCTCCGCGGAGCTTGCTGCGGGTGCGACGATCTGACTATTTTTGAGCAACCTGAGTTTAGTTTTGCAATAAAAAAGGGCCGTCAGCTGTGCCAGCAGTTCCCTACCATTCCCCGGATGCCCCGCCGCCGCCGAAGTCTCCTCCGCCGCCGGAGAATCCTCCGTCACCTCCTGACGAGCCGCCCCACCCTCCCCCGCCGCCGTACCAGCCGCCGAAGAACGGACCGCCGCCACCGCCACCGCCGAACAGGAGCGTCACCACGAGACCGAGCACGAAGCCGGCCACGGCAAGCCCGGCCAGCAGTGCCAGGGCGAGGCCGGGATAGAGGAACCATGCCACCAGCGGGAGTCCCGCTGCGCCGGCAATCCCACCCAGGATGCGGGAGATGGAGCCAAGAAGGACCACCGCCACCAGGAGAAAAATCAGAAAGGCGTAGATGGGGGGCGCGCTCTTCTTGGCATGGCGAAGGGCTTCACCCTTGGCCTGGTACTCCCCCCTCACCACCTGGCTAACGGCCTGCACCCCGGCCAGGATGCCGCCGTCTAAATCGCCCGCCTTGAACCTGGGCGCGATCCGGTCACGGATGATCCGGCCGGAAACCAGGTCGGTCAGTTTCCCCTCCAGCCCGCGCCCCACCTCGATCCGTATCTTTCGCTCCGCCTTTGCGACCAAGAGGATGGCGCCGTTGTCCAGCCCCTTCTGGCCAATCCGCCAGGCCTCGGCCACCCGGATGGAGTACTCCTCCAGACTCGCTCCCTGAAGCGTGGGGACGGTCAACACCACCACCTGGGTGGAGTCGCTCTGCTCAAGGGCAGCCAGCTCCCGCTCCACCGCGCTCTTCCCTTGCGGAGAGAGGATCCGGGCGTAGTCATTCACCCGCCCCTGGAGCTGCGGCACATCCAGCGGATGGGCCACGGCAGGGAGAAGGAGCAAGAGTATGAAGAGGACTATAGGTCTCATAGTAATAGGTCAGAGGAAGCGTCGGCACCATAAAAGGCAGTCTCTCACAGAGAACACAGAGGGCACGGAGAAAACCATAAATTAAAGCCTTTCTCTGTGGGCTCTGTGCCCTCTAGGGAGCGTAGCGAACGGGTGTGAGAAAGCCCTTGATTCTACTGTCCGGACACTCTCTAAGGTAACCTTCTGCGTCCCGTGATTCAAAGTGACGTTTGTCGCTGATGAAATCTGCCTAAAATTTCACCTTCGGCGCCGTCTTCGCCCCTTCTTCCGCCTTGAACGGCTCTTTCCGCTGCAGATGCAGCATCATGGAGTTGGTGAGACTGTTGGGGAAGGTGCGGATACTGGTGTTGAACTCCTGCACCGCCTTGTTGTAGCGGGTGCGGGCGACGTTGATCCGGTTCTCGGTCCCCTCCAGCTGGTTCTGCAGGTCCATGAAGTTCTGGTTCGCCTTCAGGTCGGGGTATTTTTCCACCACCACCATGAGCCGGGAAAGGGCGCCGGAGAGCTCACCCTGGGCCTGCTGGAATTTCTGCAGCGCCTGGGGGTCGTTCACCAGTTGTTTGGAGACCTGCAGTGAACCGACCTTGGCCCGGGCCTCGGTGACCGCCTTGAGGGTGTCGGCCTCATGCTTGGCATACCCCTTCACCACCTCCACCAGGTTGGGGATCAGGTCGGCCCGGCGCTGGTAGGTCGCCTCCACGTCCCCCCAGGCGGCAATGACCGCCTCCTCGTTAGCCTGCATGGTGTTGTAGCCGCAGCCGGAAAGGGTGACGAGGCAAGATAGCACCAGCAGAAACATCCGGAATCGAGTCATAGGAAATATCCTCCCGTTTAATGTTTAGACTATTCGGCAGCTGACGGCATCCACGTTCGCTCCGATTCCCCGTCCGCTGTGGCTCTACGGCTTATTACGCTACAGCCGCCAAAAGGTGTTGTGGTTCGTCCTCGCCCTTCGGGCTCAGACAACCAGGCTGTCCAACGCTCCATTTCGCCTAGTGCCACGACGCTTCGGTAAAGGTCGCTCTCTCTGGACACCGCCAACTGCCGGATTCAGAATATCTATAAGTTAATCACTCTCTGCCCCTTTGTCAGCCCGGTCAAAGATTATTTTCATGGCGATCAGCACCAGGTAGCAGACAATGGAGTAGAGGTTGGCATCGATGAGGGGGAGATCACGCAGCAGGATGCCGTATGCCAGCCAGAGGAGCATGCCGACGGTGAGGAGCAGCGGCTGCCAGATGGAGAGATCGCGGGCGTGGCGTGTCCGCCACGTCCTGATCACCTGGGGAATGACCGCGAAGCTGGTGAGGGCGCCGGCAACGAGGCCGATCAGCGTCGGGTCCATCATCCCCCCTTCCGGCCCTGGAAATTGTCGGCCGCCCAGTCGATCTGGGAGAGCATCCCGCGGATGACCGCCACCTCTCGCTCGTCCAGCATAGCCCGGGCAAAGATCCGCCTGAAGGTCCGCATCAGGTGGGCCGGATTCTCCGGGTTGAGGAAGCCGATCCGGAGCAGGGTCTCTTCCATCTGGCCGAACATGGTCTCGGTCATGGCGGCATCGGCCAGGATCCGCTCGGAACCGGCGGACTCGGAGCTGCTGCCGAGTTCCCGGTGGATCTCGTTGCAGAAGATGAGCACCGCCTGGGCAAGATTGAGGGAGCCGTAGTCGCCGTCCGTGGAGATGGTTGCCTGCCAGCGGCAGAGTGCCACCTCGTCGGTGGTGAGGCCGCTGTCCTCGCGGCCGAAGACAAAGGCGCAGCGGTTGGCGGGCAGATGCTCCGCAGCGGCCCGCACCGCCTCGGTGGGGGTCATGATCTCCTGACGGTACTTGCCGTGGCGGCGGGTAGTGGCGACCGAGAGCGGTACGTCGGCCAGGGCCTCGGTCAGGGTCGGGAAGATACGCGCCTTGAACAGCAACTCCTTCGCGGAAACGGCAAATTTCAGGGCTTCGGGGTGGTCGACCCGGCAGGGGTTCACCAGACGGAGGTCGGAGAGCCCCATGTTCATCATGGCCCGACAAACCATGCCGATGTTACCCGGACTCTGGGGCTCCACCAGGACGATGCTCACTGCGCTCTTGAGAGGTATGGTCTCGTTCACTGAATCTCCACTTATTTGTTTGATCGTTGGGCGTAGAGCCCTTTGTCACGCATCCGCTTCAGTCGGGCACGGACCGGTCGTCGCTGCCACCAGGAATGGATGAAATGGCTGAGCCACATGGCGGCGATAAGCAGGGCAAGGACGCCCAGCAGGTGCTTTTCATAGCGGCTCACGTCCTCGACGAAGAGGGACGCGCTCTTGCCGAACAGGTAACCGCCCAGCGAAAAGATGATCGCCCAGGCCAGGGCGCTCAGGATGTTGAGCCAGCAGAACTTGGACGCCGGGAAGGAGGTCATGCCGAGGATGATCGGCAGGACGATCCGGAAGCCGTAGGTATAACGGGAGATGAAGGCGACAAAGGTGCCGTAACGCTCTATCAGCCGGAGCGCCTTGTGAAACTTCCGGGCGATGAAGGTGAAGAGTCTGAGGAGCCGCGCCCCTTGCCAGCGGCCGATGTAGAAGTAGAACTGGTCGCCGCAGAAGGCGCCGGCCATGGCGGTGAGAACGACACCGGGCAGGGTGAAATACCCCTGGAAGGCAAAGAAGCCGGCCAGGATGAGACCGGCCTCTCCTTCCAGGAAGGTCCAGAGGAAAAGGACCCAGTAGCCGTGCGTTACCAGGTATTCCTTCAGGATGTCGAGCACCGAGCCTCCCAGGCTGAGAATGGGGCAATCTTAACGGCCGTGGGGGGAGAAATCAACCGCTTTCAGCTATAAAAAAAGCCCGACACTGACGTGCCGGGCTTTTAGCGGAACAGATCGGTCGATTACGCCTTGGCGGCGATCGCCTTCTCGAACCCCATGTTGAAGGCCTTCTTGTTCAGCTCCAGGAATGCCTCAGGCACCCTGGCCAGAACGGCCTTCTCGGCGCTCTCGCGGCTGACCACGCCGGTCAGTGCCACAATGGCGCCCAGAGCAACGATGTTGGCAACGATTTCGCGGCCGACTTCGTTCTTGGCGGTGTTGATGATCGGAAAGGAGACCACCTTGAAGTTCCCTTCCGGCATCTTGGTGACCAGATCGGAGTCGATGAGGAGCACCCCACCCTCCTTCAGGTCGTGGGAGTACTTGTTGCAAGCCTCCTGGGTGAGGGCCAGCAGCGCATCGACAACGGTTGCCTTCGGGTAGTCGATGACCTCGTCGGAGATGATGACCTCCGACTTGGATGCGCCACCGCGGGCCTCGGGACCGTAGCTCTGGGACTGTACCGCCTGCTTCCCGTCGTAGATCGAGGCAGCCTCGGCCATGATGACGCCGGCCAGGATCAACCCCTGCCCGCCGGCACCGGAAAATCTGATTTCATATCTTCCAGCCATCTATCGTTCTCCTTTGATGGGTATTTTTACTTTTTCGCCCGCTCGATGACCTTGGCGTACTCGGTGGTGTACTCGGGCTTCTCCTCTTTGTAGAGAACACCGGTGAGTACTTTCCCCTCGAGCTGCTCCGGGGTCATCTTCTCGGCGGCCTTCACCGGTACGGCGATCTCCTTCAGACGGTTCATCATCTCGATGACCGACTTGAACTTGTTACGGCGGCCGTAGGTGGTGGGGCAGTCGTCCAGGATCTCAACCACGGAGAAACCCTTGTGCTGGATAGCCTCGGCGATCAGTTTGTCGATCTGCGCGGCATGATAGGCGGTGCCGCGGGCCACGAAGGTGGCGCCTGCGCCGATGGCCAGCTTGGCCACGTCGAACGACGGGTCAGGGTTGCCATAGGGGGTGGTGGAGGCCTTGGCGCCGGTCGGGGTGCAGGGGGAGAACTGACCGCCGGTCATCCCGTAGATGTTGTTGTTCATGATGATGTAGGTCATGTTGATGTTGCGGCGGCAGGCGTGGATGAAGTGGTTGCCGCCGATGGCGGTACCGTCGCCGTCGCCGCCGACCAGGATGACGTTCATCTCGGGCTTGGCCATCTTCACGCCGGTGGCGAACGCAGCAGCGCGGCCGTGGGCGGTGTGCAGCGTGCAAAAATCAAGGTAGCCGGGAAGACGGGAAGCGCAGCCGATCCCTGAAACAACAGCGGTATTTTCCTTAACCAGGCCGAGGGAGTCGATGGCCCGGATCAGGCCCTTCATGACGATCCCGTGGCCGCAGCCCGGACACCAGATGTGCGGGAGCTTGCCCGGACGGATGTACTTATCGTAATCGAATGCCATGTTACTTGACCTCCTTTATCTTAGCGAGGATCTGCTCCGGATTGATCGGTTCGCCGTCAACGCGGAAAATCCCATGAACCGGCGCATTGCCTTCCACAACACCCTTGAGGACACCGGTACACATACCGAGGTTCATCTCCGGGGTAATGAAGGCCTTTACCTTTTTGGAGAGGGCCAGCAGCTGCTTCTCCGGGAACGGCCAGAAGGTCTTGATACGGAACAGACCGGCCTTGATCCCCTGCTTGCGGGCCTCGTTCACGGCAAAGCGGGCGGAACGGGAGGTGGAGCCGAAGGCAACCACTGCCACCTCGGCGTCGTCAAGCTGATACTCCTCGAACTTGACGATGTCATCCACGTTGGCTTCTACCTTGCGGACCTGACGCTCTTCCTCGGCCTGGACGATCTCGGCCTTGGTGGTGGGGAAACCGTCCTGCATCTTGTTCAGACCGGTGACGTGGAACTTGTAGCCGGAGCCGAAGGCGGCCAGCGGCGGCACGTCGCCGAAGGAGGTGTCGTACGGCTTGTACTGCTCGGGCGGCACGGTCGGTGTGGTGCGGTTGATCACTTCCAGTTCGCCCGGCTCGGGGAAGACGATCCGCTCGCGCATGTGGGCAACGATTTCGTCCGGCATGATCATGACCGGGGTACGATACTTCTCGGCCAGGTTGAAGGCGCGAACCGTCTCTTCGAACAGCTCCTGCACCGAGGCAGGCACCAGGCAGATGGCCGGGTGGTCACCATGGGTGCCCCACTTGGCGCACATGACGTCGGACTGGGAAGGACCGGTCGGCATGCCGGTGGAGGGTCCGCCGCGCATGACGTTGACGATGACGGCCGGGGTCTCGGCGATGCAGGCATAACCGATCAGCTCCTGCTTAAGGGAGAGTCCCGGGCCGGAGGTCGAGGTCAGAACCTTCTGGCCGGTCAGCGAAGCGCCGATGATGGCAGCCATGGCGCCAATTTCGTCTTCCATCTGGATGAACTTACCGCCAACCTTGGGAAGTTCGCCGGACATGACCTCGGCTACTTCGGTGGACGGTGTGATCGGGTAACCGGCGAAAAACGTGCAGCCGGCGTAGAGCGCGCCTTGTGCTGCGGCCTCGTTACCCTGGAGAAAAGCAACTTTCTTAGCCACGTTCACTACCTCCTGTTGTCAATATTAAGGCGTTACTTTAATTGCGAAATCGGGGCAACGGAGTTCGCACTGCATGCACTTGATGCAGGCCTCCAGGTTCTTGACAGAAGCCACGAACCCCTTCATCTCCAGGACTTTCGTCGGGCAGAATTCCACGCAGATGTGACATCCCTTGCAGTACCGCTCGATGATCTCGATCGTTGGAAGCTTCTTTTCCATCTACTTACGCTCCTTGTCGTTGGATAAGCCTTGCCGGCCCAAAACCGCGCAACCATAGCACGGAAGAAAACCGGATTCAAGAAAAAGCCGTTTGAAATCGCCGTAAACAAGCCTTATGAAGCCGCGCTAATTCACCGCGAGCAAAACAAAAGAAGGGCTTGCGCCCTTCTTCCGTTTACAACGCGAGCGGCAGGAGAGGCGCCTTACTTCAGGGCGTCTACCAGACCTTTGACAGCGGCCACCGACTTGTCCATCATCGCCTGCTCTTCGGCGTCGAGAGCAAATTCGATGATGTTTTCAACACCCTTCTCGCCCAGGACGGCCGGAACACCGACGTAGTAGCCGCTCACGCCGAACTCGCCCTGGAGGAAGCAGCAGGTCGGGAGAACACGCTTCTGGTCCTTGAGGATCGACTCGGCCATGGCGATGGCCGACGAAGCCGGGGAGTAGAACGCGGAACCGGTCTTCAGCAGGGCAACGACTTCGCCGCCGGCACCACGGGTACGCTTGACCATGGCTTCCATGACTTCCTTGGCCTTGGCCTTGTCCTTGTACTTCCGCTCAAGGAGTTCCATGACCGGGATGCCGCCGACGCTGGCGTAGCGCACGAGGGGCACCATGTCGTCGCCGTGGCCGCCGAGGGTCATGGCAGTAACGTCCTTCACGGAGACGCCCAGTTCCCAGGCGATGAAGGTGGCGAAACGGGCAGAGTCGAGCACGCCGGCCTGGCCGATGACGCGGCTGTAAGGGAAGCCGGTGATCCGCTGCAGCAGGGTAACCATGGCGTCCAGCGGGTTGGAGATGACGATGACGATGGAGTTGGGGGCGTACTGCTTGATCCCTTCAGCCACCTGGGTGATGATCTTGGAGTTGACCTCGATCAGGTCGTCGCGGCTCATGCCCGGCTTGCGGGGGAGGCCGGCAGTGACGATGACGATGTCGGAGCCTGCGATGTCGGCGTAGCTGTTGGTACCCTTCAGGTCGACGTCGTAGCGGTCAACCGGACCGACTTCGGCGATGTCGAGCATCTTCCCCTGGGGCAGACCTTCGACGATGTCGAACAGGACTACGTCACCCAGTTCGCGGAGAGCACAGAGCTGTGCCAATACGCCGCCAATCTGACCACCACCGATAAGGGAAATCTTCTTACGTGCCATGTTTTGTTTCCTCCTTGAATAGTTGTTAGGTGCCTACTCGTGTATGGCCTGCGGTTACATCAGATTGCGTCGATTATTGCGTTTAAGGTTGCGCTGGGACGCATTGCCTTTTCCGTCTTGACCGGATCCGGCATGTAGTAGCCGCCGATGTCCTGCGGCTTGCCCTGGGCACCGATCAATTCCGCATTGATCTTCTCCTCATTCTCCTGAAGTTGCTTCACTACCTTGGCAAAGCGTGCGGCAAGATCCGCGTCCTTGGTCTGTGCAGCCAGGGCCTCGGCCCAGTACATCGCCAGGTAGAAGTGGCTGCCACGGTTATCGATCTGGCCGACCTTACGGGCCGGGTTCTTGTTTTGATCCAGGAACTTGGTGTTGGCCTGGTCGAGGGTATCGGCCAGAAGCTGTGCTTTTTCGTTCTTGAAGGTAGCAGCCAGGTGTTCGAGGGATACGCCCAGCGCCAGGAACTCGCCGAGCGAATCCCAACGGAGGTACCCTTCCTGCACGAACTGCTGCACATGCTTGGGTGCGGAGCCGCCTGCGCCGGTCTCGAAGAGTCCGCCGCCAGCCAGCAGCGGTACGATGGAGAGCATCTTGGCGCTGGTGCCGAGTTCCAGAATCGGGAAGAGGTCGGTCAGGTAGTCCCTCAGGGCGTTGCCGGTCACCGTAATGGTGTCCTGGCCTGCTTTTGCCCTCTCACAGGTAAAGAGCATCGCGTCAACCGGAGCCATGATACGGATGTCGAGACCATTGGTGTCATGATCCTTCAGGTACTTGTTAACCTTTTTGATCATCTGGGCATCGTGGCCCCTCTTCTCGTCCAGCCAGAATATTGCCGGAGCACCGGTCGCCCGAGCTCTCCGCACCGCCAGCTTGACCCAGTCCTGGATCGGCAGGTCTTTCGCCTGGCAACCGCGCCAGATGTCCCCTTCTTCGACAGTGTGCTGCATCAGCACGGCGCCGGACTCGTCGACAACGCGCACGGTGCCGTTTGCCGCCATCTTGAAGGTCTTGTCGTGTGAGCCGTATTCCTCGGCCTTCTGCGCCATGAGACCGACGTTGGAGGTGGACCCCATGGTGGTGGGATCGAACTGCCCGTGCTTCTTGCAGAAATCGACACAAACCTGATACCACCGGGAATAGCACCTGTCAGGGACAACACACTTCACATCGTGGAGCTTGCCGTCCGGTCCCCACATCCCGCCGGAGTCGCGGATAACGACCGGCATGGAGGCATCGATGATGATGTCGTTGCTGGCATGCAGGTTGGTGATCCCCTTGTCCGAATCCACCATGGCCAGAGGCGGCCGCTTCTTGTACGTCTCCTGGATATCGGCTTCGATCTCAGCCTTCTTAGCTGCCGGCAGTTTATCAAGCTTCAAGTACAGGTCGCCCAGACCGAGGTCCGGGTTGACGCCCAGTTCCTTGAAGGTGGCAGCATGCTTTTCGAACACGTCCTTGAAGTAGACGGAGACGAAATGACCGAACATGATAGGATCGGAGATCTTCATCATGGTGGCCTTGAGGTGGACGGAGAAAAGGATCCCCTTTGCCTTGGCGTCTTCGATCTGCTCTTCGATGAATTTGCGCAGGGCACGGACGCTCAAGAACGTTCCGTCGAACACTTCGCCCGCCAGGAGGGGGAGCTTCTCTTTCAGAACCGTGACCTTGCCGGCCTGGTCAACGAACTCGATCTTTACGTTGCCGGCTTTCTCCATGGTAACGGACTTTTCGTTTTCGTAGAAATCACAGCAATCCATCCACGACACATGGGTCTTGGAATCCGGGGACCAGGCGCCCATCTTGTGCGGGTGCTTCTTGGCGTACTCTTTCACCGCACGGGCCGACCTTCTGTCGGAGTTCCCCTCCCTCAGAACAGGGTTTACCGCGCTACCCAGACACTTGGCGTAACGGGCGTGCAGCTCTTTCTCCGCCTCGGTCTTCGGCTCCTCGGGATAGTCGGGGAGTTTGTACCCCTTTTCCTGCAACTCCTTGATGGCAGCCTTCAGCTGGGGGATCGAGGCACTGACGTTGGGGAGCTTGATGATATTGGCTTCCGGCTTCTGGGTCAGCTCACCGAGTTCGGCCAGATAATCCGGCATTCTCTGGCTCTCAGTCAGATAGTCGGGGAAGTTTGCGATAATCCTGCCGGCAACGGAGATGTCTCTTGTTTCAACGACAACCCCAGCAGCCTTGGTAAAGGCATTCACGATGGGGAGTAACGAGTATGTTGCCAGTGCGGGCGCTTCGTCAATCTTGGACCAGATAATCTTTGCTTGTGTTGTCATGATCTCTCCTTGGTTTATTATGCCGGAACTGCTGAGGCTTAATGAAAGGAACCTGCAACCGCTTTATCCACACGGGGCGTGGTCTCCCCGGAGGGAACCTCTACATACCGTCACCATCAGCGAACGGCACGCAGCCACCACCGCGTCACACGCAGACAACAATTTCAGGCAAAATTGAAACTTTTCAGGGGGTTAAAAATTTTGTATACAGTATACAAAACCCCTATTTCTGTCAAGAAAAATGTCAAATCATTAATTATGGGAACGCCTGGAAGGAGGGGTGGGGCTAATGCAGTGGGTGGTCGTGGTTGTAGCGCCGGGCTTCGGCGATGTCGTCACGGCCGAGGTTGCGCGGGATACGCAGAACCTGGCCGGGCCAGACAACGCGCGGGTCGCGGATCTGGTCACGATTGGCCCGGTAGAGCAGGGGCCAGAGGGTTGCATCGTTGTAAACGTCCGACTGGGCGGCAATCTGGGGAAGAGTCTCACCCCGCTTGACGGTATGGTTGGCGGAAAGGGGTTGCTGGCGGGTCCTCTCGGCCGCTCTTCTCTCCGCCTCGGCCCGGGCCGCCGCCTCCGCAGCCCTTGCCTTCGCCGCGCTTCGTTCCAGCTCGCGGCGTTTCTCTTCCGCCTCTTCGCGGTTTCTCTGCGCACGTTCCGCAGCACGCTGCGCCTCTTCACGCTGTAGCCGCTCCGTCTCTTCGCGGCGGAGGCGTTCGGCATCGACCTGAGCAGTCAACAGCTTTCCCTTGGTGAGGGCCAACAGGTAGAACTGCTCCGCGCCGTCCTCTTCTCCGTCGGCGAGGAGCAGCTCTCCCTGACGAAAGGCGTTCTCCAGGTCGGTAAACTCCTCGGGGAAAAGGGTGTTCCCACCTTTTCCCCGGGCAATCTCGATGGTGGTCCGGGCCTCGGGCCGCCAGCGGGGGAGCCGGGCGGCACAGGCCACCAGCATCTGAAAAATGATGGCCAGTATGACAACCCGGCCGGCGGCACGTCGCACCAGTCCCCCTGCCCTATTTGGTCGTGACGCGGATGCCCAACTCCCGCAACTGCTTGTCGTCCACCACCGACGGTGCCTCGGACATGAGACAGGTCCCCTTCTGGGTCTTCGGGAAGGCGATGACGTCACGGATCGATTCGCTGCCGGTCAGGAGCATGACCAGCCGGTCGAGACCGAAGGCGATACCGCCGTGGGGAGGGGTACCGTATTCCAGGGCATCCAGCAGGAAGCCGAACTTGGCCCGCTTGTCCTCTTCAGTGTGACCGAGCATCTTGAACATCAGGGACTGGATGGCTTCCTGGTGAATCCTGATGGAGCCCCCCCCGATCTCGTTGCCGTTGAGGACCAGGTCGTAGGCCTTGGCCCGACAGCGGCCCGGATCCGACTCCACATACTCCAGGTCCTCGTCCATCGGTGCCGTGAACGGATGGTGGACAGCTGCCCACCGCTTGTCCTCCTCGTCCCACTCAAGGAGCGGGAAGTCGGTGATCCAGACGAAACGGAAAGTGTCCTTGTCCACCAGTCCAAGAATTTTGGCCAGATGATTGCGCAGTTTCCCGAGGGAGTCGTTGACCACCTTGGCCTTGTCGGCCACGAAGAGGAGCAGGTCACCCTCCTGGGCGTCAAAGGCCTTGTTCATGGCCGCAATTTCGTCCGGCGTGAAGAATTTGGCAATGGGGGAGTGCCACTCGCCGTTCTCGATCTTCACGTAGGCGAGCCCTTTGGCGCCGTAGATCTTGGCAAACTCGGTGAGATCGTCGATCTCCTTGCGAGAGAACCGGGCGCACCCCTTGGCGTTGAGTCCCTTGATGATCCCGCCGCCGGCAGCCACTTCGGCAAAGACCTTGAAACCCGAGGTCTTAACCTGGTCGGTCAGCTCCACCAGCTCCAGGTCGAACCGGAGATCCGGATTGTCCACGCCGAACCGGCGGATCGCTTCCTGATAGGTCATGCGCTGAACCGGGAGCTGCACGTCGACCCCCTTCGCCTCCTTGAAGACGGTGGCGATCAGCCCCTCCATGACCCGGATGATGTCGTCACGATCGATGAACGACATCTCGCAGTCGATCTGGGTGAACTCGGGCTGGCGGTCGGCCCGCAGGTCCTCATCCCTGAAACAGCGAACGACCTGGAAGTAGCGGTCGTAGCCGGAGATCATCAGGATCTGCTTGAAGATCTGGGGAGACTGGGGAAGAGCATAGAACTGGCCCCGGTTGATGCGCGAAGGCACCAGGAAGTCACGGGCGCCTTCAGGGGTGGATTTGGTGAGAAACGGCGTCTCCAGCTCCAGGAAGCCGTTCTCCGTCAGGTAGCGGCGGGTCGTCTGGGCAACCTTGGAACGGAGGATCATGTTTTCCTGCAGGGTGGTCCGCCGCAGGTCCAGGTAACGATATTTGAGCCGGAGGTTTTCGGCAACGTCCACATAGTCATCAAGTGTGAAGGGGAGCGCTTTGGAACGGTTCAGCACACGGCACTCCT
Source organism: uncultured Geobacter sp. (assembly GCA_964431365.1). Lineage (GTDB taxonomy): Bacteria > Desulfobacterota > Desulfuromonadia > Geobacterales > DSM-12255 > Geomobilibacter. Next base: position 14,852 of record CAYSJJ010000026.1, read on the forward strand.
CCACCACCACTTCCACTTCGCCGGTCTTCATATTCGGATTGACGGTCCCTTCGGGACGCGGGATGACCTTCCCCTTCACCGCAACCACGAACTCGCTCCGGATCGCTTCGGCCTTAGCGTGGGCACCTCCCCCCTGCTCCGGGTCGAAGACGACCTGGGCTATCCCCTCGCGGTCGCGCAGGTCGACGAAGATAAGACCACCGTGGTCGCGCCGGCGATGAGCCCAGCCCATCAGAACGACCTCGCTGCCGATATGGGCGGCGGTAAGGGCGCCGCAGTAGTGGGTGCGCTTCCAGTCCCCGAGAAACTCTATCATTGCTGAACCTCCTGACAAGGAATATGCATGTAGTGAAAAATAGCGGTTGAGTATACCCAAAAGCAGGGGAGGCATCAAGGATTAATGCCTGCTGAGGCGGGGCATGGCACCGGGGCGATGCGCGCATCGCCCCGTGAGAGAAACATCTCAGGCCGGAATGAATGCCTTCCGGTCCTTTATCTTCGGCAGGACAGCCACGATGAGCCGGACCGCATGCTCCAGGTCACTGAGCGACAGCACCTCCACCGGCGTATGCATGTAGCGGAGCGGAATCTTCACCAGGGCCGTGGCCACGCCGCTGCGGGATATCTGCATGACGTTGGCGTCGGTACCGGTGGCTCGGGGAATCCCGGTAAACTGGACCGGGATCTGTTCCTGCTCCGCCGTCTCGGCCAGGAGGTCGAACAGGACCGGGTTGATGTTGGCTCCCCGGGGGAGAATGGGCCCCTTGCCGATCGCCACGTCACCGTTGTGCTTCCGCTCCACATCAGGCTGGTCAGTGGCGAAGTCCACCTCGACACAGATCCCCACATCCGGGTTCACCGTGTAGCAGCTGGTCGTGGCCCCCCGCAGCCCCACCTCTTCCTGAACGGACGAGACGCCATACAGGTCGACCGGGAGCTTCCCGGTACGGGCCGCCACCCGGCGCAGCACCTCGGCCACCACGAAACTTCCGGCCTTGTCATCGAAGCCGCTGGCTGTCACCCGGTCTCCGCGGAGTCGCTCCAGGCGGCCGGCAAAGGTGACCGGGTCGCCGACCCGCACCAGATCCGCCGCCTCCGCACGATCGGCAGTTCCGACATCGATATACTGGGCATCGAGCTTTACCACCGTCTCCCGGTCCTTCGGCTCCATCAGGTGGATGGGGCGTTTGCCGATCACCCCCCAGACCGCACCCTGCCGGGTATGGACCTGCACCCTGAGCCCCGGGGTAAGGTGGGGATCGACGCCGCCGATGGCGCCGAAATAGATGAACCCCTTGTCATCCAGATACTTCACCTGCAGGCCGATTTCGTCCGAATGCCCCACCAGCATGACCCGTGGCAGCTCCTTGCCGCTGCCCGGGATATGGCCGATGACGTTCCCCATCACGTCGGTCGTCACTTGGGCGTGCGGCTCAAGATAGGATCTGAAGACCCGCTGGGCCGGCTGCTCGTACCCTGAAGGACTCGGCGCTGCCAGCAGATTTTCAAGAAAGGCATATGATTCGTCATGCATTGCGGTATCTCCAATCAGTGTTGTCCAGTCGGCAGCCTCGGTTACATGGGGTACTTACCCAGCGTGGCGGGATCGAGATTTTCCAGGAACTCGACCAGCCTCTGGGTCGTGGCCTCCTTCTGCAGCCGCTCGTCCTGCAGGTCCATGACGCTGGTCTGACTCACGACCTCTTCGGCCACCATGATCGGGAGGTTGAACCGCATGGCGGCAACGATTGCCTCACTGGGGCGAACCTGCATGATTATCCCCTCACGCCCCCCCTCGAACCGGACCGCTGCGGCATAGAGCCCTTCATCGGCGCTGTCGATGGTGACGCTCGACACATCCATGCCAATCTGTTTCAGAAAGGAGCCGAGCAGATCCTGACGCCCCCCTTGGGTAAGCAGTTCACGACCGAGGAGCTCGGCAACGATGGCCAGCACATCCAGCTTATTGAGCCAAAGCGGCAGCGTTATCTTCCCGTCACCGTCCTTCAGGAGCACGAGGGGGCGCTGACTGAGAGAATCCAGGGAGAAGCCGTGTATGTTCAAGCGGTGATACATGCAATAAACCTCAGGTTGGTGAATTGTGAAGTCAGGCGGCCTGCACGCCGGGGACGACAAGCTCACCCAGGAGGGAGTTCTGATAGGCCGTGGTTATGACCACCTCGACCAGTTGCCCCACAAGATCGGGGGTCCCGGCGAAGTTTACGATCCGGTTGCCCGATGTCCGGCCGTAGCACTGGCCGCTCCGCTTGCTCGGCCCCTCCACCAGGAGTTGCTGCCGGGTGCCGACGAAGCTTTGGTGCCGCGCCATGGTCATCTCGCGCTGCAACGACTGCACCTGGTCGAGCCGGGCCAGCTTCTCCTTGCGGGAGGTATCGTCGGACAGGGACGCCGCCGCGGTTTCCGGCCGAACAGAGTAGATGAAGGAAAAGAGATCGGAAAATTCCACCTCTTTCATGAGCGAAAGGGTCTCCTGGAAATCGGACTCGGTTTCGCCGGGAAACCCGACGATGATGTCACCGGTAATCTGGATATCCGGTCGTGCCGACTTCAGGGCAGCCACCATGGTCAGATACTCCTGCCGCGTATATCCGCGGTTCATGAGGCTTAGGATACGGTCGCTCCCCGACTGGGCAGGGAGGTGGAAGTGGGAGCAGAGCTTGTCGAGTTCGGCGAAACATTCCACCAGGGCCGGCGACAGGTCCTTCGGGTGGGAGGTGGTGAAACGGATCCTCTCGATTCCCTTGATGGCGGCCACTTTGCGGAGCAGCCCGGCAAAATCCAGTTCACCCGGGCTCTTCAGGCCGTAGGAGTTGACGTTCTGGCCCAGGAGGGTGACCTCGCGGACTCCGCTGTCGGCCAGACGGCCGATCTCGTCCAGGATGTCGCCCGATCGGCGGCTGATCTCGCGGCCACGCACGAAGGGGACGATACAGTAGGAGCAGAAGTTATCGCAGCCCTGCATGATGGTGACAAAGCGGGTAACGCCCCCCTCCCCGCTCTCGGTCGGAAAGAGGTTCAGCCGCGTTTCCGTGTCGAGGAAATCGACCTCGGCGGTCCGCCGCCCCTTTTCCGCGGCCTGAACCATCTGCGGGACCAGATGGATGGAGTGGGTGCCGAAGACGAAATCCAGGTGGCGAAGTCGCTCCAAAAGACGCTTCCCCTCCTGCTGCGCCACACACCCCCCCACCCCGAGGATGAAACCGGGCTGGCGGCGCTTTCTGCCGCTATAGTTCTCCAGGTGCTGAATGACCTTCTCTTCGGCCCGCGCCCGGACACTGCAGGTATTCAGAATCACCAGATCGGCGCTAGCCGCATCGTCGGTCTGGCCGTAGCCGATCTCCGCCAATTGGGCGGCGATCTTCCCCGACTCCTCAACGTTCATCTGGCAGCCAAAGGTTTCCAGGTACACTTTCTTCAACATATTCAAAACGATCCCTGCTCTTTTGAGATGAGCTGGAATAGTACGGGATTTGCAGCCCCCCCGTCAACTGATTAGGCGCCATGCCGTGCGAAGAGTGCCTTATGAGAGGGGGTTAGCGAGACAAAGAGGCCGGCATCCGACCCGGGATCGACCAAAGGGGTGTGAATTTATCCTTGACAGTGACGGAGTACCGGTGCTAAAAGATTTCTTTCCAAGAAATCAATACAACCCTTTTCATAGTCTGGAGGTGCAGTTTGGCAAACCACAAGTCGGCAATCAAGAGAAACAAGCAGAACCAGGTCCGTAACGCCCGTAACAAGCATTCCCGCTCCACACTCCGCACCTTCATCAAGCGGGTTCGCGAAGCGGTCGAGGGGAAGGACCAGGCAGCAGCCAAAGAGGCGCTTGCCGCCGCGATCCCTGTGATCGACAAGGCCGCGTCCAAGGGTGTCATCCACAAGTCCAACGCTTCCCGGAACGTATCGCGTCTCACCAAACTGGTCAGCACCCTCGGCTAGTCAGCGGTTTCGGACAGAATAGAATAGTAACAAGGGACCGTTTGCGGTCCCTTTCTTGTTGTCTCGCCAGACTACCAGAAGCACGCCCTGCCGGAATCGTTCCTGGCAGGGCGTTTTATTTTCTCAACACCGCTCACTGATAGACAGTCACGCTGTGCTCATGAGCCCGACCACCGCTCACCTCACCCCGCAGACCTCCAGCAGGAAGAACTCCAGCAGTTGGGCCGGGTTGCCGCCGCTGCTCTTCATGGCCAGATCCAGTTCGAAGAGCCGCTCGAACAGCTGGCGGTATCGCTCACCGTCGAAGTTCTTTGCCTGGGCCAGGAGCCCCTTCAGAAAGAACGACCTGATGCCGAGACGCTTCTCGATCTCCGGCGGGGCGAGGCGCTGATCGAGACACTCGCGGATCTGCCAGAGCTGCCGGAAGTGGCGGGTCAGCATGTTCAGGAGCATCAGCGGCGCCTCACCATCCCTGAGGATCGTATGGAGCCGACGCATGGCTACTGACAGGTCGCGGCTCCCCAGGGCGTTGCAGAGTTCGAAGACGCTGTCCACCTTGGTGTCCGAGACGATCGACCGGACGTCGGCCACCGTCACCGTCGGCCGGTCGGCGATGAAGGTGGCGACCTTCTCTACCTGGCTGGCCAGTTCCTGCAGGTTGCTCCCCACATACCCCACCAGCAGGTCGGCGGCGGCGGGATCGATCCGTTTCCCGTGGCTGGCCAGCTCGTCCCGGACGATGGGGCCGAGCTGGTTCTCGTAAGGGCGCTTGAATTCCACCAGCACCCCGTTCTTCTTGAATTCACCGAAGAACTTGGTCCGCTGGTCGATCTTCTCCCCCTGGAGGATCAGACAACTGGTGGCCACCGGATTCTGCACAACCGCCAGCAACGCTTCCTGGGCGGCGGCGGTCAGCTCGTTGCACCGCTTCACCACCACCACCCGCCGGTCGGCGAACATGGGAAAAGTCTGGACCGCGTCGGCCACCTCCTCCCCCTTGCACTCCTTCCCGTAAAAGAGCGACAGGTTGAAGTCACGTCCCTCGGGTGGAAGCGCCAGGTCCAGCAGACGCTTGACGGCGCGCTCCACCAGGTACGGCTCCTCGCCGTACAGGCAGTAGAGCGGCCCTACCGCTCCCTTCTGCAGCTCATGGCTGAATTCTTCGGGTTTCAGCAGCATCAGGCTTTACTCCGTTCAACCCATCAGGTTGCTCAAAAATAGTCAGATCGTCGCACCCGCAGCATGCTCCGCGGAGGCGTAGTACCCTTTGGGGCATAAACAACGCTACGCCGCACAATTTTACGTGTGAAATTGGACCGCGAAAGCGCCCGAAGGGTGAGGCCGTAGGCCGAAGTCACAAGGTAGCTTGCGAGGAGGGCGGTGAGATGGCTGTTTTTCAGCAACCTATTAGAAATTTTCCAGCAGATGCCTGACGACCTTCTCTGAGAGCCGCTCGCTCGCCTCCTTGAGGGCGGCCTCCTCCGCATTCAACTGCAGGGCCAGCTCCTGGTTGACCGGATATTCGGCCACCCCGGTCTCGGTCCCCTTCCAGAGGACCTTGCCGCTCCTCCGTTCCGTAAGGGTCGCGTCGGTCTGCAGTGTCAGGCGGTACTCCCGCACCCGGTCGCTGGCGGAGTAAGCGACCGGCGCAGTGACAACCGAGGTGACGGCGCCTCCCAGGATCAGTTCGGCCCGCTCCTCCCCCACCAGGGAGGCCGGCGACAGCCGGGCGATCTCCCGGCGCATGCTCTTGGCTAGGACCGTTTCGAGACGAGGCCTGGTGGTCCGGTTGGCGAAGATGGCTACGTGCAGCGGCCGGCCGGCCAGAAGGCCGTCCCGTTCCCCCACGGCAAAATAGCCGCAACCTCCCACCAGCAGGAGGGAGGTTGCGGCCAGGAGCTGCAAAAGAGTGCGCAGTGGCTTCATCGGTCAGACAACGATGTTGACCAGTTTACCCGGCACGTAGACCACCTTTTTCGGCGTCTTGCCGGCCACGAAGGCCTGCACGTTGTCGTCGGCCATGGCCAGGGACTTGATCGTCTCCCCGTCGGTATCGGCCGCAACCGTAACCCGTCCCCGGAGCTTGCCGTTCACCTGAACGACGATGAGTAGTTCGTCGTCGATGGTCGCCTCAGGATCGAAGCCGGGCCAGCCGGCGGACTCGACGCTCTCCGCCTTGCCCAACGCCTCCCAGAGCTCTTCGGCGAAATGGGGGACAAACGGCGCCAGGAGCCGGACAACCGCTTCCAGTGCCTCACGCAGGACCGGTCCATGCTCCGGCGTGTTCTTGGGGGTGAAGGCCTGGATGGTGTTCACCAGCTCCATGGTCGCGGCAATGGCTGTATTGAAGTGGAACCGCTCGTCCAGGTCGCCGGTAACCTTGCGGATCGTCTTATGGACAGCCCTCCTGAGCCCCTTGGCCTCGGCAGATGCCGGTTCACTGGCGGCGGGCTCCATGCCGGCGATAAACGGGAGACATTCGTACACTAGTTTCCAGAGGCGCATGAGGAAACGGAAGCTCCCCTCCACCCCCTGGTCGCTCCAGTCCAGATCCTTCTCGGGAGGGGCGGCGAAGAGCGAGAAGAGGCGGGCCGTGTCGGCGCCGTACCGCTGGATGAGGGCGTTGGGGTCGACCACGTTCCCCTTGGACTTGCTCATCTTCGCGCCGTCCTTGATGACCATCCCCTGGGTCAGGAGATTGGTGAACGGCTCGTCCACGTTGACGTACCCCAGGTCCCTGAGGACCTTGGTGAAGAAACGGGCGTAGAGGAGATGGAGCACGGCGTGCTCGATGCCGCCGATATACTGGTCCACGGACATCCAGTACTCGGCCCGGGACTTGTCCAGGGGGCCGCCGGTGAAGTCGGGGCAGCAGTAGCGGAGGAAGTACCAGGACGACTCCACAAAGGTGTCCATGGTGTCGGTCTCCCGGCGGGCCCGTTTGCCGCACACCGGGCAGTCGACCTTGACGAACGACTCCAGCCGCGCCAGGGGGCTCCCCCCTTCGCCGGTAAAGGCGACGTCCTTGGGGAGGACCACCGGCAGGTCCTTGAGCGGCACCGGCACGGCGCCGCAGCTGTCGCAGTAGATGATCGGGATCGGGTTGCCCCAGTACCGCTGCCGAGAAATGCCCCAGTCGCGCAGACGGTAGTTGACGGTCTTCTTGCCGAGCCCCCTCGTCTCCAGGTAGTCGGCGATCGCCTCCTTGGCCGCACCGCTCGACTGGCCGTCGAATTCGCCGGAGTTGACCATGATCCCCTCGGCGGTATAGGCGGCGGACATGGTGGCCGGGTCCAGGGTCTCCCCCTCCGGCTGGATCACCACCGTGAGCGGCAGGCTATACTTGCGGGCGAATTCGAAGTCGCGCTGGTCGTGGGTCGGCACGGCCATGACCGCACCGGTGCCGTAATCGGTAAGGACGAAGTTGGCCAGATAGATCGGCATCCGATGACCGGTGACCGGGTTGATGCACCAGGAACCGGTAAAGACCCCCTCTTTCTCGAAATCATCGGCCGTCCGCCGGACCTTTTCGGTCGACTTGACCTTGTCGATGAAGGCCGTGACCTGTGCCAGGTTGTCCGGTGTGGTCAGGGCCAGGGCCAGCGGGTGTTCCGGCGCCAGGGACATGAAGGTGGCCCCCCACAGGGTATCCTGCCGGGTGGTGAAGACCGTGATGACCTCCGACCGGTCAGCCACCGGGAAGGTGATCTCGCAGCCGAAACTCTTGCCGATCCAGTTGCGCTGCATGGTCAGCACCCGTTCCGGCCAGCCGGTCAATTGCTCGGTGCAGGCCAGGAGCTCTTCGGCATAGTCGGTGATCCGGAAGAACCACTGCTCCAGCTCCTTCTGCTGCACGACGCTGTCGCAGCGCCAGCAGGCACCGTCCTCCACCTGCTCGTTGGCGAGAACCGTCTCGCACTTGGGGCACCAGTTGACCGCGGAGTTGCGCTTATAGGCCATCCCCCGCTCGTACATCTGGAGGAATATCTGCTGCTCCCACTGGTAGTACTCCACGTCGCAGGTGGCCAGCTCCCGGTCCCAGTCGTAGGAAAGCCCCATCCGCTTCAACTGGCCGCGCATGTAGTCGATGTTCTCGTAGGTCCAGGCGGCAGGGTGACTCTTGTTCTGGATGGCGGCATTCTCCGCCGGCATGCCGAAGGCGTCCCACCCCATGGGATGGAGCACGTTGAACCCCTTCATCCTCTTGAAACGCGCAACGACATCACCGATGGAATAGTTGCGGACATGCCCCATGTGGATGCGGCCCGACGGATAGGGAAACATCTCCAGCAGGTAATACTTCTGCCGATTCTTGTCTTCAGTGACCTTGAAGCTCTTCTGCTGCTCCCAGACTGCCTGCCACTTTTCTTCCACCTGACTCGGTACGTATTTCTCTTCCACGTTTCCTCCCTGAAATCACACAGGACGCGCGGCGTCCTGCTATCTACATGGTTTTATAAATGAGTGGCTGGTTCGCCGACTCCGGAACCTACTGCTGCTGTTGCTCCTTGTGGCAGCGGTTGCAGGCCCCCGCATCCCTAACCGAAAAGGCCATGAGTGACCCATGACAGTACCCGCACGACTGCCCCTGGCCCATCTCGGCCATGGTAAACGACTTGCGCTCATCTCCGGTCTTGATGATCGTGTAATGGCAGTCGGAGCAGTTGTATCCGCGGGCCAGATGCACCTTGTGGCTGAAAAAAGCATCGCCGACCCCCTTGTCCTGCATCTGGTAGCTGATGGCCTTGAGGGTCGGATGGCACTTGGCACAGGAACCGGTCACGCTGAAGGCTTTCGTGCCGTTGTGGCAGGCGCCGCACGACTCCTGCTTCTTCTCCATCGCCGCCATGGAGACCCGCCGGTTCCCTTTGCCGGGAATGAAGAGCCGGTCGTGACACTCGTTACAACGGTAGAGGCCGGTGTGGAGCTTGTGGCTGAAGGTCGCCCCGGACGGCTCCATCTGGATCTCCTTCACCGGGTGACAGCGGACGCAATTCTCACGGACCGTGAAGGCTGTCTTCCCTTCATGACAGGCACCGCACGACTTCCCCCCTTCCATATCCGCCATGTTTGACCGTTTGGCGGCAACACCGGTGGGGAATATGCCGTTATGACACTCCCCGCACTTAAAGAGCGAGATGTGCACCATGTGACTGAAGGGGGTCGGCCCCGCGCCGCGGGTCTTGAAGACGAGCTCCTTGGTCGACTTGTGACAGCGGTTGCAGTCGCCGGTCACCGAAAAGGCGATATAACCGTCGTGACAGGCACCGCACGACACGTCCTTTTCCATCTCAACCATGGTGTGGCGCTTGTTTCCGGGCCCGGCGACGAAGAAGGCGTTGTGGCAATCGGTGCAGGTATACATCTGCAGGTGACGGTTGTGGCCGAACACCGCGTCAAGCACATAGGGAATATCCCGGACGGGATGACAGCGACTGCAGTTGGCCTTGACGGTGAAGGCGGTCTTGTCGTCGTGGCAGGCGCCGCACGATTTCCCCTTCTCCATCTCGGCCATGGTGAACCGCTTTGCCTGAGTGCCGGTGGCGAAGACCTTGTTGTGGCAGTCGTCGCACTTGAACAGTTGCGTATGCAGCTTGTGGCTGAACGGGATGGTCCCGATCGGCGGGACCTTGAGTTCCAGTTCCTTGCTCTTCCGGTGGCAGCGGTCGCAGCTGCCGGTTACTCCGAAAGCGATATTCCCGTCATGACACGCGCCGCAGGAGCGGTCCTGCTCCATCTCCGCCATGGTGTACCGTCTGCTGGTGGGGCCGCCGGTAAAGATCCCGCTGTGGCAGTCGGCGCAGATGAATATCCTGGTATGAAAGACGTGCGGGAAATAGGCATCGGCGGCCTTGTAGGTGATCTCCCGGTCTCCTCCGTGGCATCTCTTGCAGTCGCCGGTGACGTTGAAGGCGGTCTTCCCCTCATGGCAGGCACCGCACGACTTGCCCGCCTCCATGTCCAGCATGGTGTAACGCTTGCTGTTCGGTCCGGCAATGAAGTGCTGGCTGTGGCAGTCACGGCAGCCGTAGCCGGCACCCAGGTGAATCGTATGTTTGAAGAGGGCATCGGCGGCGAAGGCGATATCCTTCACGACATGACACCTGACGCAGTCACCCTTTACCGAAAAGGCGATTTTGCCGTCGTGGCAACCGCCGCAGGAGAGCCCCCCCTCCATGTCGGCCATGGATACGTGGGGATTCCCCGGACCCGCCTTGAACAGACCGTTATGGCAGTCCCAGCACTGGAACCGGGTCAGGTGGAATGTATGGCTGAAGGTGATCGTCCCGAAATCCGGGATCTGGATCGGCACTTCCTTGGTGATGTGACAGCGGGAGCACTCAGGGAGCCCGAACGCCTTGACCGTATTGTGGCAGGCGCCGCACGATTTCCCCTTCTCCATCTCGGCCATGGTGACCGGCGGATTCTGCTTGCCGATGTTGTACAACGCATTGTGGCACTGGGTACAGTTGTTCCCCAGCTTCTTCAGGTGAGGATCGTGCGGGAAATTGACCTTGCCGGCATTGACGGTCTTGAAGGTAACGACCTTGTAGTCTTTGGCATAGAGGAAAAACGGTACGCCAAGCAGCAGGATGAGCACTGCCGGTACCCAAAAGCGGTTCACGCAGACTCCTTTAGGAGATGCCCAACAATCCCTTTGCCACATCCAGGATCCGGTTCGGCTGGATCGGCTTGGTGATATAGTCGTTGGCCCCCAGGGCTATGGCCCGCTCCCGGTCCTCAACCGCCCCTTCGGTGGTGATGACCACGATCGGAATCTCCCGGTAATTCCCATCTTCCCTTACCAGGCTTATCAGCTTCAGGCCATCCATGACCGGCATGTTGATGTCGGTGAAGATGATATCGAACCGTTCGGCCGCAAGTTTCTTCAGACCGTCGACACCGTCGTTGGCCTCGACGATCCTGATCCCCCTGAGCCGTTTCAGGGCAAAGGCGATCAGCTGGCGCATGGTCGGCGAATCTTCGACAACAAGAGCGGAATATTCTGGCATGGCTGGCATCCCCGAGATACTATTATTTTTTTGTCAAGAGGTCAAGAAAGCCCTGAATGGTGGAGAGCTTTCGCTCCGAATCCGAGTAGAGCTTCGAACTGAAGAGGGCTGTGGCAGCGTGCCCGGCAAGCAGGGTGAACAGCTCGTAATCCACCTGGGCAAAACGCTTTTTATGGACCAGCAGCTTGTAGATGACAAGGGTGCCTATGACGTGATCCTTGATCTTGAAGGGGATGCAGGCCAGCGGCCTCGCCAGCTCCTTGACGTAGCTCTCCATGTCGGTCACGAAGAAACTCTCGCCGCTCTGGAGCACGGTGCCGATAACCCCTTCGCCCGGTGCGACCACCGGCACCTCGGAACAGCTGACCCCTTCGCTCGTCACGGCCTCCAGCTTGCCGTTCTTCTCATCGAAGAGCATGACCGCGAACTCTTCCGCACCGATCAGGTTGATGACGATTTCAGTGATGATCTGGAGCACCTCGCGAAAATCGAGTGTGGAGTGGAGCTGATAGCTGGCTATGTACAGGTTGGCCAGATTGTTGTTCTCGGTCTCGATATCCACATAGCGGTTCGCGAAGTCCTGGTTCTCCTCCTCGACCAGCTTTATGCGCCGGAGGATGTCTTCTTTTTCCTGTTCAAGCTCGCGAATCCGAGCTGCGAGCCGCTCGTTTTCAGCAGCCAGCGACTGGTCGCCAGGACGGGTCGCCTGCCCTTCTTCGAGCTGGAGAAGCCGATAGCGCAGGCGCTCGTTCTCCTTGAGCAGTTCCTGGGAGAACTCCGCACCCTTCTTGAATATCTGCAGAAACTCTTCACCCCGACCGGAATGGCCGGTTTCATCATCGAGAGCCATGGAACCTCCTAGCCATCCACCGGCATAAAGCCGCAGTTATAGACAATTTCCCGCACCATCCGGTCGACCGGCACGATTCGATCGACCGTGCCGGTGGCAATCGCCTCCCGGGGCATGCCGAACACCACTGCCGTCTCCTCGGCTTCGGCCAGGACCCGGCCACCGGCAGCCTTCACGGCCCGGACCCCCTGGCTGCCGTCGTTCCCCATGCCGGTCATGACCACCGCCAGAAGTCTGCTGCGGTAGATTCCAGCCAGTGACTCGAACATGGCGTCGACGGAAGGGATATAGCGATCTGTCGATGACGGCTCCTGCAAACGGACAACCACCTTTCCTGCCACCTTCTCGAACAGCATGTTTCGCCCGCCCGGGGCAATCAGGACCTGGCCAGGGAGGACCGGATCGCCATCCTCCGCTTCCCGGATCTCGAAGGCCGATGCCCGGTTGAGCCGCTCGGCAAAGGCACGGGTGAATCCGGGTGGCATATGCTGGGAAACAAGCACCGCTACGGGGAGCTTCTGGGTAAGGGCCGAGAAGATTCCGTACAAGGCCGGAGGTCCGCCGGTGGAAGCGCCGATGGCGACGATGTCAGACTTGTCCGGCGCCGAGGTCGACTGGATGAAACGGCTTGTCTCCGGCAGGTCCGCCACCTGAGACTCCGCCCGCCCCCTGAGCTTCAGATGAAGCACGTTACGGACCTTCTCCTGCAGGTCTGCCCTGATCTTGAGCAGTTCGGTCGAAATCTGGCTGGTCGGCTTGGGGACGAAGTCGACGGCCCCCAGTTCGAGGGCCTTGAAGACCTTTTCGTCCCCGCTCTGGCAGCTCACCACGATGACCGGCGTCGGACAGCTGGTCATGATGATCCTCAGCAGCGTGAAGCCGTCCATTTTGGGCATTTCCAGGTCAAGCGTCACCAGATCGGGCTTGAGATCCATAATCCTGCGGATCCCCTCCTCACCGTTTGCCGCATAGCCGACCACCTCCACTCCGGGAATCTCCTGGAGCATCTTGCTGATGGACCGGCGATTGTACGCGGAATCATCCACCACAACGACCCGTATCAACCTCACGTCAGGCCTCCGCGCTCATCCATCGGCTTCTGGTACACCATATCGTTCACAAAATGTCGCAACGTGAACTGTGTCGTAATATTCATCAGGGACTCGGAGTGGCCGAGGAGAAGAAATCCGCCCGGCACCAGGGTTTTGGCAAAGAGATCGATAACCCGCTTCTTGGCGGCCAGATCGAAATAGATGATGACATTCCTGCAGAAGATCGCGTCCATCTTCCCCAGCAGGGCGAGACGCGTCTGGTCGAACAGGTTGAGCTGGCTGAAGCTGACCAGCCCCCGAACCTCATCGCGGATTCGGTAGCCGCCTTCCTGCAGCTGGAAGAACCGACCGATGTACTGATCGTCGGTGGCCCGGAACGCCGAGCTACCGTAGACACCTTTGCGGGCAAGCTGGAGGACCCGCTGACTGATGTCGGTACCGACGATCTCCACCCGCCACCCTCTGAGGAGAGGTGTCTCCAAGAGCAGCATGGCCAGCGTATACGGCTCCTCCCCTGAGGAGCAGCCGGCGCTCCAGATCCGGATCGTCCGGTCCCCCCGCTTTGACTTCGCCGCCACGATCTCCGGAACGATCTCGTCGGTGAAGGCCTTGAGCTGGAAGGTTTCTCGAAAGAAATAGGTCTCATTGGTCGTCAGGAGGTCCATGATATTGGACATCTCCTGTTCGTGACCGCGGTCATAACGGAGGTAGTAGAAATAATCCTTGAACGTCGGCAGATGCAGGGCCTGAAGACGTACGGCGAGTCGCTTTTCAAGCAGGTACCGGTTGTCGTTGTCGAAGTAGAGCCCGCAGTGGTCATAGATGAGAGCCCGAAGCTGCTGAAACTCTTCATCCCCAAGGGGGGTATTGGCATCGGCGAACAGAAGCATTACAGGGTGGCCACCAGGGACCGCAGGTTCTCGCGGACAACCGGGTCGGTCTCTTCCGCTAGCGCCTCGCTGAGCAGGTGTCTGGCACCGTCTCCCAGGCAGGCGGCTACCGCTGCCGCAACCCGCCCCCTCACCGCCGGGTTGGGGTGGGAGAACAGCGTCCGGCCATGTTCGGCAAGCCACTCCGTTCCACTGCGCGCGAGCACCTGCACGACTATCCTGACCACCTCGCTGTCCGGGTCGGCAAGGGCCTCGATCATATGGGGCAAAGCTGCGTCCCAATCCAGCTCGCCCAACCCCTCCAGCGCCGCCAGCCGTACCATGCCCGGCGAGTCGTATACCAGGGAGGCGATGTCGCCGAATGCCTCGGTGAACCGATGGCTCACCAGACTCTTTATCGCAGCCCGGCAGACCCAGGGAGAACTGTCCCGCAGCGCCAGCAAAAGTGGCGCCCGGACTTCTTCGCCCCCCACTCTGCCGAGGGCGGTGGCGGCTGCCATGCGGACGTCACCCTCTTCATCAGCCAGAGCCATGACAACGCTGCCGACGCTTTGTTCGGCTCCCGTTTCGGCCAGGGCAGCGATTGCCGTCATCCTGACCTTCGGATCAGGATCCTTGATCAGGAGCATGAGCTTGTCCGGATCGTTGCCGGACGAAAGGAGAAGTGCTCCGTAGTATCGTTTGGTCGGCGACGCTGCGGCGACCAGGCCGGCGATGATAGACGTTATCTCGGCGCTCGGCGTCGCCGCAAGACGCGAAAGGGCTTCCAGCGCACCTTGGCGAACCAGGCTCTCCTCATCGTCGAGCAACCGGGCGAGCTCGCCGGCAAGGGAAAGGAGTCCGACCTTGCCGGCCGCTTGGGCCGCAGCGAAACGGAGCTCCGGCGACGGGGAGTGCGTACCGTCCCGGAACAGTCCTTCCGCCTCCTTCAGCGCCAACTCACCGCAGACAAAGACGATGAGGCATTGCGACTCGACATCAGCGTCGGCATATGTTTCGATCAGGGCCAGGGACTCGACCGAACCGATAGCGGCCAGTGATTCGAGACAGGCGGGACGGAGGTGCTCGCGCCGGCATTCGGCGATGAGGGGGGCGACAGACCTTCTGTCGCCAATCAGCCCCAGGAGAGTGATCACCGCCTTTTGCACGGCAGGGTCGGCAGATGACAGGGAAAGAGTGACCCGCTCCAGACAGGGTGTACCGGCCAGCCCCCGGAGCTGGCCATCGATAATAGACCGCCTCCGCTCACCGGGAAGACGGGAGCAGAGAGTTATCATCCCCATGATGGCCGCCTCACGAACACTTCTGGCCGGTTCGTTCATGCCGGCCAGAAGCAGCGGAGCGGCTTCCTCTCCGCAGAGTGCCCCGAGACAGGTAAACACCCCTTTCTTCAGCAGTGGTTCCGCCAGCAGGGGGATAATCGTGGCCATCGGCACCGGCTGGCCGATCCTGACCAACGCATCCAGTGCCGAAAAAGCGACGAGGGTGTTTCCGGAGGCAACCGCCGTCACCAGGGGGGATACCCCGCGCGGGTCGCCGATCGTCCCGAGGCTCTCGGCAACGGCTGCGCGCACGTTGGGATCAGGATCTTCAAGCGATTCGATCAGAGCGGGGACGGCATCGGCATTGCCAATGCTTCCAAGTATGTCCACGACGAACTTCCTCACCCCCGGTCGTGGATCGGAGAGGTGTGCGCAGAGAAACGGCAGCGACCGGCTCGCCAGCCCCTGGAGCACCTCAACCGCCGCATTGCGCAGGCCGGCATTGACCTCCGTGTCCAGCAGTTCGATCAGGGCTTCGACCGTTTCACCATCAACCGGTACGCCAAGGACCTGCTCGACCGCGGCCTTGCGCACCCGCCAGCTCTCATCACCCAGTGCCCGGAAGAGGATACCCCGTTTCTCTTCCCACGACAGGGGGGCCTGTGCCAGTACGGTCTGACGACGGTGTTCTTCGTCGGTCCCGTTCAGCGGGTCGACAGATGGCGCATGCTCTTTCGGTCCTTGTTCCATATCAGCAGACACCCAGTTCCCGTTGTTCTCTGTTACCCGCGCGTACCCGACGCACCCTACCGAAGCTCTCTCAATTGGCTTACTTCATGGGGTGAAAGCAGTTTATCAAGATTCAGCAGCATGACCATTGATTCCTGGATCAGACATACGCCGAGCAGGTACTCGTGAATATTCCCCTCGGAAATGCGCGGCGGCGGTTTCAGATCCTTGACGGGCACCGTGACAACCTCGGTCACGTCGTCCACCACAAGTCCCATGGCCTGGCCTGCCACCCTGACAATAAGGAGCCGGGAGGCGGAATCCAGTTCCCGCTGGGGCATGTCGAACCGCTTCCGGAGATCGATGACCGCGATCACCGTCCCCCGGAGGTTGATGACCCCTTCCATGAATGAAGGGGCCTTGGGAAGATGGGAGAGCTTCTGGGGACGGATTATCTCCTTGATACGCATGATATCAAGGGCATACACATCCTCACCCAAACGAAAGCACGCCACTTGTATTTCCTGAATATCCGGCGTCATTACATACCTTCCGGGCGCCTGACGACAGAAACCGGCATCCTGTCCATCAACGCTTGAGCAATTCTTCGATAACATCCATCACCTTGCTCGACTTGAATGGCTTGGTGATGTATGCATTGGCCCCGCACTCCATCCCTTTTGCATAGTCCTGGGTACTCTTCTTGGCGGTCAGCATGACGACCGGGATCTCGCGGGTATCCGGATTTTCCCGGATACGACGGCAGACCTCGAAGCCGTCCATCCCGGGCAGCATGATATCCAGTACGATCAGGTCCGGCCGGTTGCGGCCGATCTCCTCCAGCGCTTCGGCACCATCGGTTACGCCGGTCACTTCGTAGCCGCGCAGTGAGAGGAGAATGCTCTCAAGCTTGAGAAGACTTTCTTCGTCCTCCACCACGAGAATCCGGAACTTCTTGGCGGTAGTCATCGTATCTCTCCCGCAGCGGCCCACACAACGGCGCTGCTCAGCTCAAATTCAGATCGAGAATCTTTTCCAGGTCGAGGAGAATCAGCATGTTCCCGTCATGGTGCCCAATCCCCTTCACAAACTCCCGCCCGGTCCCGTCAAGCACTGCCGGAGGCTGCTCTTCGTCGGCCTCCCCAAGCTTTACAACCTGGGTCACCTGATCCACCTGGATGCCGGCGTACCCTTCACCATGGCGAACCACGAGTACCCTCTGCCTGCTTCCGCCGGGCCCGTCTTCAAGCCGCAGGCGTCGCCGCAAGTCGTAAATAGGAATAATCACTCCCCGCAGGGAGACAATGCCCGGGACATAGTGGGGAACCCGGGGCACCTCGGTCACCTCACGGGGCTTGATGATCTCCTTGATCTCCATGATACTGATGGCATAGCTCTCATCTGCCACCCGGAAGCAGAGATATTCCTCCGTTTGCTGGTCTGAAGAGGAAGCCCCCTCCACCAGGGCGGAAAGCTCACCATCATCGTCGGATCCGGCCCGCTCCCGGCCAGCCAGGAGTTCGGCAAGCGGGTCGAAAGGGCGGGCCGGGGGCATCGTTCCCGGAAACGAGATAGGCTCCGGCTCAGCAGCTGGTTCCGGCTCGGGAGGGGCCAATGACACGATCGCTTCAACCGGCGGCGGTGATGGTGGTTCCGGGAGAACCGCTTCACGCAGTGATGGCGCCTCTTCCCGGGGAGCAGGTTCTCCTCCGTCAACGGGCTCTTCCCGGACAGGTGGCGGAGTTGCGGGGGAATCTACCACCGAACGGGGGGAAACTCCACCGGCCTCTTTTTCCTGCAGGGCTTTTTTTCTAATATCCGCCAGATTCATGACAAACCGTCATCCCCTTTATACGATGATTTCATGGGCAACGCTCTCGATCAGTTCGGCGTCAATGAAGGTGACATCCCTGCCGAACCCTTCCAGAATAGCGTTGGTGGCAATCAGGTTGATGCGGCGCGGCACCCCTTTGGACAACTCAAAGATTCGCTGAACTGCGTCGGGCGAGAAGAGGCCCTCCCCTCCCCCCGCGACCATGGCACGATAATCCAGATATTCCAGCGTCTCTTCGAGGGTAAGCGGTTCCAGGTGATACTGGAGGCCGATCCTCTGGCGAAAAGGCTCGTATATGGGGCTCGCCAGGATGCTCCTCAACTCCGGCTGCCCCATGAGAACTACGCTGAGCAGATTCCGGTCGTCCAGTTGAAAGTTGGTCAGCAGCCTGATTTCGTCGAAGATCTCCCGGTCGGGTATCAACTGGGCCTCGTCGACCACGATGACCGGACAGCACCCTTCCCGATGGAGCTTGTACAGCGCATCGGTGACAGAGGAAAGGAGTTCATCCTTTCCGCCGGCCGGAAGCTCGGTGAGCAGGCTCCTGGCAACCACCCGCAGGAACTCCAGGGCGGTCAGGCGAGGATTGAAGATGAAGCAGAAACGGTACCGATCCCCCATGGCGTCCATCAGAGCCCTGGAGATGGTGGTCTTGCCACAGCCGATCTCGCCGGTCAGGAGAGCGAGTTCCCGCTCTTCCACCGCGTGCTGGAGCCGCGCCAACGCTTCCCGGTGCCCCCGGCTCAGATAGAGGAAACGGGGGTCTGGCGTTTTGCTGAACGGCTTTTCCGTGAACCCGTAGAAATCGTTGTACACCTAGCCGCCCCCACGCGTCGCTTCATTGATGATTCCAGCCACGTCCAGCACCAGGATGGTCCGCTGATCCCCGAGGTCGGCCGCGCCGGAGATTCCCTTCACCCCTTCGAACGTCGTGCCGAGGGATTTGATGACGATATCCTGCTGGCCGAGAAGGTCGTGGACGACTATGCCGAGCCGTTTCTCGGCAGCCCCGACGACAACCACGTACAAGTCTTCGGATTCCCGGCTCGGCCGGGAAAGATGGAAGAAATCGCAGAGCCGGAGCAGAGGCAGGGTCATTTCCCGAAGCTGGATGACCTCTTTCCGCTCTACGGTCAGGATCTCCTCCCGGGTGATCATGATCGTCTCCAGCACCGACGTGATGGGCAGGGCGTATGTCCGCCCGGCCGAGGCGATGATCAGCGCCTTGATGATGGCCAGCGTGATGGGAAGGGTGATAGTGACCCGGCTCCCCTTGCCGAAAACGGACTCGATATCCACCATGCCGGAAACCGCGGCGATATTGTTCTTCACCACGTCCATACCGACTCCCCGCCCCGAGATCTCACTTACGGTCTCGCTGGTGGAGAAGCCGGGGAGAAAGATCAGCTCCATGGCCTCCCGGTCGGAGAGAAGTTCGGCGTTGGCGATCAACCCCTTCTCGACCCCCTTCCGCTTCACCTTGTCGAGGTCGATGCCCCGACCGTCATCCACCACCTCGATGACGACGTGGTTCCCCTTCTGGAAAGACGAAAGCTTGATGGTCCCCTTTTCTTCCTTGCCGACGCGCCGCCGCTCCTCCGGCGGCTCGATGCCGTGATCGATGGCGTTCCGGATGATGTGCATCACTGGGTCAGCGATATCTTCGATGATCAGCTTGTCCAGTTCCGTGTCGGCACCGTACAGCTTGAGATCGACCTTTTTCCCCTGCTCGCGGGTGATCTTGCGGACGATACGCCCCATCTTCTCGTAGAGCTGGCCCACGGGGATCATCCGGATCTCCATGACCCCCTTCTGCAGTTCAGTCAGCTTCCGCTCCAGCCCCTTGGCCGCCTTGACCAGCTCCTGGGTCAGGGGGTTGCGGCCCTCACGGCGCATCCGTTCGCTTAAGGAGGCAATCGAGGAGTGGGAGAGAACCAATTCGCCGACGATATTCATCAGATCGTCCAGCTTGCCGATGTCGACCCGCACGGTGCGGCTCATGCTCTTGGCCGTGGCGGCCTCGCCACCGGCCGCTCCCGGAGTGGCAGGCAGGCTCTCGGCCGGCATCACATCGGGCGAAACGACCTGAACCGGTTCTGAAACGGCCGGAACGGTCGGCGGCGTCGCCACTTTGGGAGGAGCAGCCGGAGCTGCCTGAGGGAGCGTGCCGCCTCCCAGCTGACGGACCGCAACCGTTTCCGTGGCCACCAGCCCGCGCACATGGTCGATCTCCCGGTCGCTGCCGAAGAGGATCTCGAAATCGATGCCCGACTCTATGTTGGTTCCGACGCTCGGCAGGGTGCTGATCACCTCGCCGGAATTCTTCAGCATTTCGGTCAATGCCCCAAGGTCCTGGTCAAAGGTGGTCAGGTCAAAGGAGGCCATGACGGAGTAAATTTTCCGCCCCTTTTTCAGGTTTTCAAGGAGACGGTGTTCCTCATACTCGGTCAGGGCGTTCCTGACCGTCTCAGAAAGACCGAGGGAGAGCAGGGAGGAGGGTCCGGCGGTGGTCTGCGGGGGGGCGACACTCACCGTGATGCGGGAGAGGAGTTCCGAGAGCCCTGCCGTCTCCATGTTCCCGCTGCTGGCGCTCCTGATCATGGCTCCCAGGAACTCGGACGAATCCAGGAGGACGCTCAGAACCCCCTGAGAAAGGGGAACCTTGCCGAGGCGGAGGGAATCCAGGAGATTTTCCATGGTATGGGCCAGTTCCTGAATCTGACTGAACCCGAACATACCGGCCAGCCCTTTCAGGGAGTGTGCACCACGGAAGATCGAATTGAGCAGGTCCGGGTTACAGTCGCCGCTGTCCGCGCAATCGCCCAATTCCACCAGATCGCCGCCAAGCTGATCGATAATCTCTTCCGCTTCCGCGAGGAAGTCTGTGACAGCCTTGCCTAATGTGCTCATACGCTCAGGATATCGCTCCGAATACGTGTTATTTGAGTGACGATGCCGGCAACCCGGCTACCCCAGGTACTGCCTGACCAGCTCCTGCAGTCGGGCAGGGTCGAACGGCTTCACCAGATACTCGTTCGCCCCGAGTGCCAGCCCCTTCTCCATATCCTTGGCACCACCTTCGGTACTGACTATGAACAGAGGGATTTCCCGATAGTGGGGATTATTGCGGACGTAACTGATCAACTCCAACCCGTTGATGTCCGGCATATTTATATCGGTGATGATCAGATCGGCCTTGGCCCGGGGAAGGAGGCGCAGCGCCTCGAACCCGTTGCCCGCCTCAACGATATCATAGTTGCCGCAAGACTCAATGGTCGTGACCAGCAAGGCACGCATGGTCGGCGAATCTTCGGCTATGAGAATCCGTTTCATCTCACCTCCGGACGTTGTTCTTTCAGCCGCCTCTCCAGAAACGCCTTTTCCATGGCCATCCCGGCCTGGGAGAGGAAGATCTCCAGGGAGTCGGTATCTCCTATAGGGAGCGGTTCAGGGTAGTTGTCGCCATAGAGGATGGCGACAACCTCTCCACCACTTACGATCGGCCCGAGAAACAGCTCCGTCGGCGGCCCGCCGAGCTCCGCGAACAGGTGACGATCCCAGACGAAATCCCCCGGCGGTACTTTGACCGAATGGGGATCGGCCAAGAGCGTACTGAAGATCGACGACTCGCTGCGAGGAATCCGCAGGGTGCGGATCTTCCGGTCGGCCGCTGACGGATCGATATCAATGCCGAACTGGCCCAGCCCCACGATCTCCCCCCCCTTGACCTGGAATATGACCGCCCGGTTCATGAATTCCGAGGCGAACCGGAGGACCAGCAGGATGATGCCGCCCCCAAGGGCCGGGTCATTGAGTTCCTCCAGCATCCCCCTGAGCAGGGTGATGCCGGTACTCTGCTGTTGGGGCGAAGCCGGAATGACCGCCTCCCCCATCTCCATCCGGAGCTCATCCCCCAGGTTCACCTGCCCATGTTCCCTGGCTGACGGCTGCATACGGCCAAGGAGATTCCGGAAACGCTCCGTGAACTCCTCCACGGTGGTCGGATCGTCCAGATCCGAACGGCGCGGCTTCAGGATGAAGTCGATCCCCATCCCCAGCACCTGGCGCTCCGCGTCGCTGTTCTGATAGTCGGACATGACGACGACCAGGAGGTCGGGAAAGTTGTTGTGTATCAGCTCCAGGAGCTCAAGGCCGCCCAGGATGCCTGAACCGTCCATACGGGGCATGATCAGGTCGACCAGGACCAGCGGACGCTCCCCCCGACGGTAGAGGGTGTCGACGGCGATCAGGGTGTCTTCGCTCCCTCCATAGGCACTCACCTCGAAGGAGAGTTCCCGAAGAACGGTTGTCAGATACTCCCTGGTCCCGTCATCGTCGTCCACCAGCACAACCGGACCGTTGGCCGGAACCGACAAGGGAAGCGGCTCCGATGCCGGAGCATCGACCGGCTCCTGCATCATGTCGAAGGCGGCATCGACGGTGTCCGGGGCGTGTACGACGCTCCCCTCGCCACCCCCCTCTTCGTCAGTAAAGCGCTGCTCGTCGAGGATCCTGGTCGCCTCCATGGCCAGGAACTGGGTATTCAGCCCTTGCTCCAGCATGAACTGGACCGGGTCCATCCTGATGGCGTCGACCGCTTCAACCGATTCCTGGAGATCGAAGGCGAAGCTTCCCTCCTGCCAGGCAAAGAGGGAGTAGACCACCTGTTCGATCTGCTCCCTGACCAGCTCCTCGATCCGTTCGGCCGAGACCCCGAAGCGGCTGATCAGGATCGTCCCGATCAGTTCCCGAAAACTCTCTTCCTCCTGGATCTTCAGGGCGCTTTGCAGGGTCTCCCCATCGAGTACCCCCCGCTCCACCAGCACTTCGCCCAGGAAACGGCGGAAATTGCTGGAAGTCGCCCTGATCACCTGCCCGAAGCGGAATACGATTGCCCCTTCCCGACCTTTGCTCTGGAGGGTGAGGATGCCCGATTTGCGACTCAGGCTGACGATCTGCAGTATCTCGCCCAGCCCCAGGTCTTCCAGGTTGCCGACCAGACTCATGGTCGTCTCCGGGAGGGGACAGGGGAACTCTTGCTATCTGATCTGTTCATTCGGATCCGCACGGGTTCGATCCGGCGGTCGGAACGAACCTCGTCATTTTCTCTTTTCGTTTTCCCGCCCCCGGAAGATGATCCGGAGTGGGGTCCCACTGAAACCGAACCGCTCCC
This sequence comes from uncultured Geobacter sp., assembly GCA_964431365.1. GTDB lineage: Bacteria > Desulfobacterota > Desulfuromonadia > Geobacterales > DSM-12255 > Geomobilibacter. The sequence continues at coordinate 37,615 of CAYSJJ010000026.1, forward strand.
GCAGCTTGTTCACCAGGTAGCGTTCGTAGGAGAAGTGTATCCCTTCGGGTTGGTTAGTAAAGAACACGAAGGCCGGCGGCCGGGTAGCGGTCTGGGTGACGTAGTAGAACTTGACCCGTCGCGCCTGGTGGAGGGGGGGATGGTGCTCGTCCGTCGCCTCCTTGAGGAGCTTGTTCAGGTCGGCGGTGGAGACCCGTCTGGTATACTCCGCCATGACCTGAGCCACTGTTTCCATCACCTTGTTGATCCGCTGGCCGGTTTTGGCCGATAGAAAGAGTATCGGAGCGAACGGCAGATATTTAAATTCCGTCCTGATTTTGTCGATGAACGCGCCGACCGTCCTGTTGTCCTTGGTCAGGGTATCCCACTTGTTCACCACGAAAATGCATCCCCTGCCCGCCTCATAGGCGTAGCCGGCGATCTTGGTATCATGCTCAGTGACCCCCTCCTCGGCATTCAGCACGATAAGGGCCACATCGGCCCGATCCAGGCTCCGCAGGGCATCGACAACGCTGTAGGTCTCGATCTTCTGGCTGATCCTCCCTTTACGTCGGATGCCGGCCGTGTCGATCAGGAGGTGGCGCTTGCCGTTCCAGGTGAATACCGTATCAATGGAGTCCCGTGTCGTCCCGGCGGTCGGGTTGGCCACGCTCCGTTCGAAGCCGAGGAGCCGGTTCACCAGAGACGATTTTCCCACATTGGGCCTTCCCACCACGGCGATCTTCGTCAAGGCCTCGTCGTCGGCGGTTGGCGTATGGCTGGGGAAGGACGCCACCACGGCCTCCATCAGGTCCCCCACCCCCCGGTTGTGTTCTGCCGCAATGGTGTACAGATCGGCCACTCCCAGGGCGTAAAACTCGGCGGCCAGGTTTTCCTGCTTGTCCCCGTCCACCTTGTTCACCACGAAGAAGACCGGCTTCTCCAGGCGGCGGAGCATGTTCGCCACCTCCTGGTCGGCAACGGTCAACCCCTCGCGGCCATCCATGACGAAGAGGACCACATCCGCCTCTTCCATGGCCAACTGGGACTGCTCGCGCATCTGCTGCAGCAGGCGGTCGTCGCTGACCGGTTCGAACCCGCCGGTATCCACCAGGGTGAACGGCACCTCATAGCGATTCACGGTGCCGTAGTTCCGGTCCCGCGTCACCCCCGGCTGGTCGTCCACTATTGCCTTGCGGTGTCCAAGGAGGCGGTTGAAGAGGGTCGATTTCCCCACATTGGGTCTGCCGACTATTGCCACTACTGGTCTCATGCCATACTCTCTTTCTTATGTATATCCGTGAGGGTCGAGCGTCTCGTGGAGCGAATGTGCCCGAGCGCCAGCCGCTGTAGGCGAAATGGAGCGTACAGCGGCCTGATTGTCTGAGCCCGTCAGGGCGAGTTTCAGGCCGGTAGCGTAATGAGCCTTACAACGACGGTGCGAGCGGCACTCTGAGCGGAACGAGATGCTCGGCCCTCACGAATTCCAGCTCATTCGTACCCGAACTCCCTCAGTTTGCCCGGGCTCTCGCTCCACCCGCGGCTGACCTTGACGAACAGTTCCAGAAAGACCCGGCTGTTCAGAAACGTCTCGATCTGCCGGCGGGCATTGCTCCCGATCTTCTTCAGCATTGCTCCCCGCTGACCGATGATGACCCCTTTCTGCGAATCCCGCTCCACGTGGATGGTGGCGCTTATGGCCACCAGGTCCTGACCCGGCCGCTCCGTAAAGGAGTCGACCGTGACCGCCACCGCGTAGGGGATCTCGTCCCGCGTCAGGCGAAAGACCTGTTCCCGGACCATCTCGGCGACGATAAAACGCTCGGGCACGTCGGTCAGTTGGTCGTCCGGGAAGTAGGGGGGACCTTCCGGCAGGTAATCGGACACCACCCGGGCCAGCCGCTCCACCCCGTCACCGCTCAGCGCGGAGACCGGGATGATCTCCCGGAACGGATGGGCCGCTCCATAGCTCGCCATCCTGGCAAGCAGCGTCTCCTTCGGCACCCGGTCTATCTTGTTGATCACCAGCAGCACCGGGGCCGTCGCCTTGGCCAGGACCTCCAGGAGGGCGCTCTCCTCCCGGTGCGGTTCGGCGTCCGCCTCCACCAGGAAGAGAACCACGTCCACGTCCCGCACCGCCCCCAGGGCCGACTCCACCATCAGCCGGTTGATGCGGGAACGGGCCACATGGATCCCCGGGGTGTCCACGAAGACGATCTGGGAGCTATCCGAGGTCAGGATGCCCTGAATGCGGTTCCGGGTTGTCTGGGGCTTGTCCGATGTGATGACCACCTTTTCCCCCAAGAGCTGGTTGAGAAGGGTCGATTTGCCCACGTTGGGACGGCCCACAAGGGCCGCGAACCCGGAATGGAAGGGGGTGTCTGCCATGCTGTCAACTCCTGTCGTTGCGTTCAACGGTAAGACATTCACCGCAGAGTAACGCGGTGTAACATCAAAAGATCGGGACTCAAAAACGTTTCATCGTGTTGGAACGGCTCTTTTTATCTGTTTTCTCTGCGAACCTCTGCGTCATCTGCGTCCAGATATACCAGATCCCGCAGCAGGCGTCCCTGCTGCTCGCCCCCCGGCCAGCGCAGCACGCAGGCGCCGACGTCAAGGGAGTCATCGTCCTTTACCCGGGAAACTTTCATCCCCAGCCGGCTCTCCCAGAGCGCGATGTTCCCGCGCCGCTGTCCCACCAGCGAGGAGACGCGTCCCCTGGCACAGAAGATCTCGACCGCGTTGCCGGCCGGCACCCCTTTGGCCATGAGGGCGATCAGATCGTGCCAGCGGGCCGCTTCGACAAGCTGCCCGAAGGCCGGGTGCCAGGGCCCGGCCAGGATCGTCCCCGGTGCGGCCAGATCGGCCGTTGCCTGGACCCCCACGCGGATCACCGGTACGCCGGCCTGCTCGGCGGTCTGCAGGAACACCTTGCAGAGGTCCACGGCCGTTGCCAGCGACCAGGGGGAGAACGCGCCGGAGCGGTACGCCTCCGCCAGCGGGGTATTGGCCAGCACCAGCAGCGGATAGATGCGGAGAAAGGCCGGCGCCAGGGAGAGGACCGCTGCGAGCGATGCCCTGGCAGCAGCCGGTGAATCGCCGGGAAGACCCGGCATCAGCTGCATGCCGACCCGCATCCCCGTATCCCGGAGGATGCGGCTGGCACGAATCGTGTCACCGGCCGTATGACCCCTCCCGGAGAGGGCCAGCACCGCGTCGTCCATGGACTGCACGCCCAGCTCAACCGTGTCGACCCCCAACTCCCGCAGGAACCCGACCCCATCAGCCGAGATGCAGTCGGGGCGGGTGGAGACCCGGACGGCACAGACCGAACCGTCCCGCAACAGGGGCTGGAGGGGGGTCAGAAGCTGTTCCTGCGTCTCTCGGGAGAGGGCGGTGAAGGTGCCGCCGAAAAATGCCACCTCCACGGAACCGCCACTGCTGCTGGACCGGTAGGCCTTGATGGCAGCCAGGATTGCAGCAGCGTCGGGAAGCTGGTTCCCGGCCCCGGTCTGCACCCGCTGGTTGCAGAAAACGCACCGGTGAGGGCAGCCGTGATGGGGGATGAAAAAAGGAACTATGGGCGTTTTCATGGGCCAACCGCTTCGAGACGCGGGACGTAGAGGCCTTTCACGTCCTGCATCCTACATCTCACCTGCCGTGAGCCTCTCCAGCGCATCCTTCGCCGCCGCCTGTTCCGCCACCTTCTTGCTTCGTCCCTCGCCGGTGCCGACCGTTTCGCCGCCGATTGTCGCCTCGGCGGTGAATACCCGCTGGTGCGGAGGGCCGCTCTCGGCGACCATCCGGTACGCCGGCGCGACGCCGAATCGCTCCTGCGACAGCTCCTGAAAGTGCGTCTTGTAATCGTCCCGCAGCCCGGTCTGAGCTCCCCCCTCCAGGAGGGGCGCAAACTGCGACGCAACCAGCGTCTCGATCACCGGCATGCCGCCGTCAAGGTAGACGGCCGCCAGGAGCGCCTCGTAGGCATCGGCCAGTATGGACGGCTTGCTCCGTCCGCCCCCCCGCTCCTCGCCGCGGCCGAGACGCAGACAGGCACCGAGCCCGATAGATCCGGCCATCCTGGCCAGGTTTTCCTCGTCCACCAGACGGGCCCTCAGCCGGGTCAGATCCCCTTCCCGGCTCTCCGGAAAGCGCGTGAACAGCAGGCTGCTGACGCTGAAATCGAGGATCGCGTCGCCGAAGAATTCCAGACGCTGGTTGTCCGCCCCGCCATCTCCCGGGTTCTCGTTCAGGAACGAGCGATGGGTCACGGCCTCGACCAGCAGGGCCGGAGTGACGAAACGGTACCCGATGAATGACTGCAGCTCGGCCAACTGCTGGGCAAAGGTTGCTTCCATGCTCGGCACTATACGCAAAGCAGTCCATTTTATCAATAGATATGGCCGTTTGTGGGGATTTTCAGCTTGATTAATGCAATCCCCTTCCACTATACTTTCATCTTTTAAGGGACAAGGAGAGCCATGGCGGGCCAGTTCATAACCTTTGAGGGGATCGAAGGGTGCGGCAAGACAACCCAGATCAGACTCCTGGCCGAACGGTTGGAGGGGGCGGGACACAGCGTTCTCCTCACCCGCGAACCGGGCGGATGCCACATTGCCGACCAGGTACGGGCCATCCTGCTGGATGCCGCTAACACGGCCATGGTACCCCTTGCCGAACTGCTCCTCTATGCGGCGGCCCGTGCCCAGCACGTGCAGGAGGTCATCGTACCCGCCCTGGCGGCCGGCAGGATCGTCCTCTGCGACCGCTTCACCGACGCCACCCTGGCCTACCAGGGGTACGGCCGCGGACTGGATCGGGCCGTCATCGACCAGTTGAACCGGCTTGCCACCGGGGGGGTATCCCCGGACCTGACCATTCTCCTGGACTGCCCGGTTGACATCGGGCTCGACAGGGCCATCGCCCGGAACGACAGTCGCAGCGGCACTGCCGGGGAACCGAAGGAAGAACGGTTCGAACGGGAAGCGCGTCAGTTCCACGAGCGGGTGCGGGAAGGATACCTGACTGCGGCGCACCTGGAGACGGCACGATTCGCGACCGTCGACGCCGGGCGCGGCAGGGACGAGATCGCCGGGGAGATCTTCACCCTGGTCTCCGGCCGTCTGGCGCGGAGAGGGCCATGACCTTCGCCGGCATCGTCGGTCACGCCGGTACTGTCGCACTCTTGCAGCGGGTCATCGCCTCCCGCAAGGTGGCCCACGCCTACCTCTTCTGCGGCCCCGACGGCTGCGGCAAGCGGAGTGTGGCGACCGCATTCGTCAGCGCCCTCTTTTGTGGCAGCGGCGACACGGACTCCTGCACCGCCTGTCCATCATGCCGGAAACTGGCCGCCGGTTCCCACCCGGATCTCCATACCCTCGAACCGGATGGCACCTATATAAAAATCGAGCAGGTGCGCGGACTCCAGCGGGAACTGTCGCTCCGCCCCTACGAGGCCCCGCGCAAGGCCTGCATCATCGACGGGGCGGACCGCTTCCACCCCGCAGCGGCCAACGCCCTCCTGAAAACCCTGGAGGAGCCGCCCGGCAACGCCATCATGATCCTGGTGAGCAGCAACCCGGCGGCGGTCATGCCGACCATCGTCTCACGCTGCCAGCAGGTAAATTTCCAGGGACTGGCGTCACAGACCATCGAAGACGCCCTCGCCAGGCAGGGTATCCCGCCCGAAACCGCTGCCGTCGCCGCGGCCCTGGCCAACGGAAGCCTCTCGAAAGCGCTCCAGCTGAGCGATGGCGATGTGCTGACCGGCCGGGAGACGCTCTGCCGAAGCGTGGCGACCCTTTCCCTGCGGGACGTGGCGACCCTCTTCGCCACTGCCGAACAGATCGCCGCCGACAAGGAACGGCTCCCCCAGCTCCTCGACCTCCTGTCCGGTTTTTATCGGGACGTCCTGTTGATGCTGACCGGTGGCAATGAGGTGATAAACCACGATCTTCTTCCGCTCCTGACCGAGATTGCCGGCCGCTCGTCAACGGAGGAGATCTCCGCCCGGCTGGAACGGATCGGGGAAACCCGCCAGGCGCTGCAGCGTAACGTCAACGCACGCCTGGCAATCGACAGGCTGCTCATCAATCTGGCAACGTAACAGACCGTCCAGCGTTCAGCGTGCTGCGTTCAAAGTGCACCTTGAACCATGAACATTGAACATCAACCGCAGTTTCGGAGGAAACTTTGTCGAGAATCGTGAAAGTCCAGTTCCATACAGCTGACAGGCTGTATGATTTCGATGCCGGCTCATTGGAGCTGGCTCCCGGCGACCGGGTTATTGTCGAGACCGAACGGGGAAGGAGCATCGCCAGCGTGGTGACCCCTCCCCGCGAATTCCCCCAGGAGACGGTCCCCGAAGGGATCAAGCCGATCCTGAGGCTGGTGACCCCGGACGACCTGGCGGCTGCTGCCCGCAACGCCGCCCGCGAAAAGGACGCCTTCGACTTCTGCATGGCCAAGATCCAGGAACGCTCCATGGATATGAAGCTGGTCAAGGTGGAGTACCTGTACGACGGCAGCAAGGCGATCTTCTATTTCACCGCCGAGGGGCGGGTCGATTTCCGGGAGTTGGTAAAGGATCTGGCCCACCAGTTCCACACCCGGATCGAAATGCGCCAGATCGGTGTCAGGGACGAAGCGAAACTGGTGGGGGGTATCGGCATCTGCGGCCGTGAACTCTGCTGCTGCTCGTTCCTCAGGGATTTTGCGCCGGTTTCGGTGAAGATGGCCAAGGAGCAGAACCTGGCACTCAATCCGACCAAGATATCGGGCCAGTGCGGCCGGCTCCTCTGCTGCCTGGGATACGAATTCGATACCTACTGCTCGCTGCGCAAGGGGATGCCCAAATGCGGCAAGCATTTCCAGTGCGGCAACGTCGCCGGCGAAGTCACCAAGCTCGACATTCTCAACCGCTCCTTCCACCTCAGGACCGACGACAACCGGGACGTGGTCTGCAAGCTGGACGAGCTGGGGGAGAATGAATTGTCCGAAACCGCAGCCCCACAGCCTGCTCCCCGGCCACAACAGGCCGAACAGAACAGCCAGAACCGCGGCCAGCGCGACGATCGGGGAAAAGGGGAGAAGCAGTCCGCCGGCCGCCAGCAGAATCGCGGACGCCGTCACCGGGACAATCGGGAGAAAAAGGAGAAACCATGAGCCGCCCCTATTACATCACCACCCCCATCTACTACGTCAACGACGTCCCCCATATCGGCCACGCCTACACCACGCTGGCCGCGGACGTCCTTGCGCGCTACAAGCGGATGCGGGGGTTCGAGGTCTTTTTCCTGACCGGCACCGACGAGCATGGCCAGAAGGTGGAGAAGGCGGCCAACGCAGCCGGTGAGACCCCTCTGGAGCTGGCGGACCGGGTGGTCAAGCGCTTCCAGGCCCTCTGGGAAAAGCTCGATATCGACTACACCGATTTCATCCGGACCACCCAGGAACGCCACAAGAAGGGGGTCACCCACTTCTTCGAAAAGGTGATGAACGCGGGCGACATCTACCTGGATGAGTACGAGGACTGGTACTGCACCCCGTGCGAGACCTTCTGGACCGAAACGCAGCTGATGGACGGCAAGTGTCCGGACTGCAACCGCCCCGTCGAGAAGCTGAAGGAAGAGTCGTACTTCTTCCGGATGAGCAAGTACCAGGAGCAGCTCCTGGCCCACATCGAAGCCAATCCGGACTTCATCCAGCCAAAGAGCCGCCGCAACGAAATCATCGCCTTTGTGAAAGAGGGGCTGCGGGACCTCTCCGTTTCCCGGACCTCGTTCAACTGGGGGATTCCGGTCCCGGGCAACGACCGGCACGTCATCTACGTCTGGTTCGACGCGCTGACCAACTACATCACCGCCCTGGGGTACCCATCCGAGGAGGGGAACTTCGCCAGCTTCTGGCCGGTGGACGTCCACCTGATAGGCAAGGACATCCTCCGTTTCCATGCGGTCTACTGGCCGACCTTCCTCATGGCCGCCGGCCTGCCGGTGCCGAAAAAGGTCTTTGCCCACGGCTGGTGGACCGTGGAGGGGCAGAAGATGAGCAAGAGCCTGCAGAACGTGGTGGAACCGAACATGCTCATCGACCGTTACGGCGTCGACGCGGTCCGCTACTTCCTCCTGCGGGAAGTCCCCTTCGGCCTGGACGGCGACTTCTCCCACGCGGCCCTGGTCAACCGTATCAACTCCGATCTGGCCAACGACCTGGGGAACCTGCTCAACCGCTCCACGGCCATGGTGCACAAGTACTTCGACGGCCATCTCCCTCCCTGCGACGAACCGGGGGATCTGGACCGCGCCTACCGGGAGAAGAGCGAGGCGATGATCGCCCAGGTGGAGGCCACCATGGAGGAGCAGGCCTTCAGCAAGACGCTGCAGGCCATCTGGGAAGTGGTATCGGCCGGCAACAAGTACATCGACGAGTCCGCTCCCTGGACCCTGGCCAAGGATCCGGCGCAAAAGGGACGTTTAGGGACGGTCATGTACTCCCTCATCGAGTCACAGCGCCTGGTCTACTTCCTCCTGACCCCCTTCATGCCGGCCACCGCGGCCAGGGCACTCGGCTACCTCGGCTGGGCAGAGCCGGTGACCGAGGCCGGCCTCGGCTGGGGACGTCTGCAGCCCGGGACGACCATCACCAAGGCTACCCCACTCTTCCCGAGGATCGAGGATAAAGAGCTGTAAGATACGACTACGGGACGTGAGACGCGTTGCCATGCCTCGCGTCCCGTCCTCACGCCTTACCCGCGCGGAATGGCCCTGAGTTCGTTGGGGGAAAAGAGGAAGAAGAACCTGAAGAGACAGTACTTGTAGAACTCGCTGAACAGGAGGCGGACACTCCCTCCATGGCTCCACCAGTCGTCCTTGGCGTTGGCCGAGGTCACCGGGTGGGGATAGATGGCGACATTCTTCGGCAGGATGGAGCGGAAGATCAGCAGGGAGCGCTTCATGTGATAGCGCGAGGTGATGAGCCTGAGCGACCGCACATGGTGCTGTTCCAGCAACTCCCGGGCATACAGGGCATTTTCCAGGGTGTTGCGGGAAACCTTCTCCAGATAGACCTCGTCGCCTCCCCGTTCTCCCCGGCGCTCCCGGAACAGATCGCTCTTGCGGACCGACGGATCGACACCGATCAGAAACAGCGCGCTCCCCGGCTGCTCCCGGTAGAGGCGGACCCCTTCCTCCACCCTCCCCCGACCGCCGGTGAGCACAACGATGGCATCGGTCTGCACCTCCCGCGCCCTGAAGGAGAAGGTCTTATAGACGAAGTCCACGAAGAGCACCGCCACCACCAGGGCAACAACGGTAAGGAGTGAACAGAGCCCTTTTACGATCCCCATAATTTTTAGCCCGTTTGCCGGCCGGCCACTGAAATTTTTTCTTGCAGCATGACCGTCTTTTTGATAAAAAGTAGTGCTTCAGTCAACGAGGAGGAACTTAGCAATGTCCAAGGTATGCGAAATCTGCGGCAAAGGCCCGAGCTTCGGGAACAATGTCAGCCACGCTCACAATAAGACCCGTCGCATCTGGATGCCGAACCTGCAGAAGGTAAAGGCCCTGCGTAACGGCACCGTGCGGAGCATCAAGGTCTGCACCCGCTGCATCCGTTCCGGGCACGTGGTCAAGGCGCTGTAACACCGGCTCAACGTTCCGAGTTCCAGGTTTACGGTTACACCCCAGCAGAAGCCGCGGCGCCATGAGCGCTAGCGGCTTTTTGTCTTTCAACTTTGCGCCGTTATCCTGCCAGCGCAATGATCTCGATCTCCACCCCGACCCCCTTGGGGAGTCCCTGCACCTCGACCGTTGAGCGGGCCGGCGGATCTGCCGGGAAGAACCGGCCATAGATCTCATTCACGACTGCAAAGTTGGCCAGGTCGGCAAGAAAGATCGTACTTTTCACCACTGCCGAAAAGTCGAGGCCGGCTGCCGCAAGCATCCCCCCCACATTGGCCATGACCAGCTCGGTCTGTTCACGGATGTCGCCCGTGCAGACCTCGCCGGTGGCTGCAAACAAAGGGATCTGTCCGGAAAAGAAGACGAACCCGCCAGCCCTGACCCCCTGGGAATACGGCCCGATGGCCTGCGGCGCCCTGTCGGTGCTGATGATCTCTTTGCCCATAGATTGTCTCCTATAAAATTGAAAAACTCAGGTTGCTCAAAAATAGTCAGATCGTCCCACCCGCAGCAAGCTACCTTGTGAGGACGGCGGCGAGATGGCTGTTTTTCAGCAACCGTCAGCTCTTCATCCGCTCCACCTGCGTCACCCCTTTCACCTTCAGGATGGCATTCATAACCCGCCGCAGGTGCTCCAGGTCGGTCACTTCCACTTCGAAGATGTTGACCCCCATCCTGTCGACCGTGCTCTGGATGGAGGCGCTGGTAATGTTTGCCTCGCAGTTGGCGATGGCCTGGCTTATGTTGGCCAGGATACCTTTCTGGTCGTGGCAGGCAACCCTGATCTTGACCGGCAGGACCGATTTCCTGTCCCGGTTCCAGGCAACGTCGATCCGGCGGGCCGGATCGCTCTCCTGGGCCACGGGGCAGTCCGCGGCATGGACGGTCACCCCACGTCCCCGGGTGATGAAACCGACGATGTCGTCGCCCGGGACCGGATTGCAGCATTTGCCGAAGCGTACCAGGACGTCGTCCACACCGCTGATCTGGATGGCGCTGGACGATCGCCCCTTGATCTTGTCCAGTACCTTGGCGACCCGGGATTCCTTGCGCGCCTGGACGTCTTCCAGCTTTTCCTCTGGCAGGAACTTGCCCGCCACCTGGGTCCAGGAGAGCTTGCCATACCCGATGGCGGCCATGAGATCGTCTTCGCCGACAAAGCCGAAATCTCCGGCAACCCGCTTGATGTCGCCGCTCTTCTGCAGCTTGGCAAAGTTGAGGGAGAAGCGACGGAACTCCTTCTCGCAGATCTCCCGGCCAAGGGTGATGCTCCGCTTCCGCTCCTCGGTCTTGATCCAGGCACGGATCTTGTTCCGCGCCCGGGAACTTCGGACGATCTTCAGCCAGTCCTTGCTCGGCGTATGATGGGGCGAGGTGATGACCTCGACGATATCGCCGTTCTTCAGCTCGTACTTCAGGGGAACCAGCTTGCCGTTCACCTTGGCGCCAACACAGCGGTGCCCCACGTCGGTATGGACGCTGTAGGCGAAGTCGATGGGGCTCGACCCTTTCGGATAGCTCTTCACGTCCCCCTTCGGGGTGAAGACGTAGACCTCTTCCGGGAAGAGCTCCACCTTGACGCTGTCCATGAACTCGCGGGAATCAGCCAGCTCCTGCTGCCACTCCAGCAGTTGTCGAAGCCAGGCGAACCGCTTCACCTCCCGCTCGTCGTACCCCTTCCCCTCCTTGTATTTCCAGTGGGCCGCAATGCCGGCCTCTGCCACCCGGTGCATCTCGCTCGTCCGGATCTGCACCTCCATCCGCTCGCCGATGGGACCGATGACCGTGGTGTGGAGGGACTGGTACATGTTCCCTTTGGGCATGGCGATGTAGTCTTTGAAGCGACCGGGAATCGGCTTCCAGGTTGAATGGACGATCCCCAGAACCTCGTAGCACTCGCGGATATCCCCCACCAGCACGCGGATGGCAACCAGATCGTAGATCTGGTCGATATCCACGTTGCGGTTCATCATCTTCTTGTAGATGGAATAGAGATGCTTGCTCCGGCCAGAGACCTCGCCGGTGATTGCGTGTTCCGTCAGTTTTTCATTGATGATCGCCTTCACCTCATCGACGTACGCCTCCCGCTCCTTTTTCTTTTTGGCAACCTTGGAGGCGAGGTCGTAATACA
>CAYSJJ010000027.1:0-27142 GCA_964431365.1 uncultured Geobacter sp.
TGCCGGTCGGTTCGTCGGCCAGAATGACCGCCGGGTTGTTGACCAGAGCCCGGGCAATGGCTACCCGCTGCTGCTGGCCGCCGGAAAGCTGGGAGGGGTGGTTGTTCTCCTTGCCGGCGAGCCCCACCTGCTCCAGGGCAGCCAGCGCCTTGACGCGACGCTCTTTGGCATGAATACCGGAATAGATCAGGGGGAGTTCCACGTTCTCCACCGCCGGGGTGCGGGCCAACAGGTTGAACCCCTGGAAGACGAAGCCAAGTTTCCTGTTGCGAATGGCTGCCAGTTGATCCGGGGACATGCCCCCCACTTCAAGACTGTCCAGGTGATATGCCCCGGAGGTTGGGCGGTCGAGACAGCCGAGAATATTCATGCAGGTGGACTTGCCGCTTCCGGAGGCCCCCATGATGGCGACGAATTCGCCCGCTTCGACAGCGAACGAAATCCCTTTGAGGGCCTCGAACTGCTGGTCCCCCATGGTAAAGACCCGGCGGATATCGGAAAGCGCAATGACGCTGGCCATCTTAGAACGGCCGCCCCATCGGACCGCCCATGCCCGACTTCTTCTTACCGGCATCCCCGCTCTGCTGTTCGATGATCACCTCGTCACCTTCCTTCAGGGGGCCTTCTACCAGCTCGATACCGCTATTGTTGCCGATGCCGGTCTTCACCGGCACGGCGACCGGCTTCCCCTCTTTCAGCACGTAGACCTGCTGCTCCTTGTCCCGACGGCCCGGCTTGCCAGGGGCACCGGCTTTCGCAGCGCCTCCCTGCTGGCCGACTCCTTGCTGCTTGCCGCTGCCGGCTCCACCCTGCCGTGACTCCTTCGCCTCTCCCTCCTTCAGCTTCGGCTTGAAGCGCAACGCCGCGGGCGGCAGTTTGAGCACATCGTCCTTTCTGGCAACCTCGATATTCACATTGGCGGTCATCCCCGGTTTGAGTTTGAGCTCGGCGTTGTCCACGTTGACCACCACAACGTAGGTGACCACGTTCTGGGTGATGACCGGTGCACTGCGCACCTGCACCACCTTGCCGGCAAAGGTCTGCTCCGGGTAGGCATCGACGTTGAAGCTTGCCCTCTGCCCCAGTTGGACCCGGCTGATGTCCGCCTCGTCCACGCTCACCTCAATCTGCATCTTGGTCAGGTCCTGGGCAATGGTGAACAGGGTCGGGGTCTGGAACGAAGCGGCCACGGTCTGCCCCACATCCACGGTGCGGGAGACCACGGTCCCGTCCACCGGCGACCTGATGGTGGCGTAGTGGAGATTGGTCTGGGCCTGTCGATAGGCCCCCCCGGTCTGCACCACGCTCCCCTCGGCTGCCTTGACCGTGGCAACTGCCTGCTCGTACCTGTTGTCCGCGGTATCGTAATCGCCCTGGGAAATGATCCCTTCCTTCAGGAGCTGGCGGTTCCGCTCCAGACTCCGCTTCGCATCGTTCAGGTCGGCCTTTGCCTTCTGCAGAGAAGCCTGGGCATTGAGAAAGTTACCCCGGGTCTGCTCAACCTGGGCCGAGAAGAGGGATGAATCGATCTGGGCAATGATCTGGCCCTTTTTGACCGGTGAGTTAAAGTCGACGAAAAGGCGCTGGATGGTACCGGAAACCTGGGTGCCGACCTGGACAGTCACCACTGCGGCCAGGTTGCCGGTTGCAGCTACAGACGAGACGATGCTCCCCCGTTCCACCTTGGCGGTCTTGAAGGTTGCTTCGGGCTGCTTTCTGCCGAACACATAAAAGGCTATTCCGCCAGCCACCAGAATAACGACAGCCAGCACGATGTATTTCCGCATAGAACCCCTCGGTAAGAACTTGTCCGCACAACGCTGTCAAAGGAGGCGGCACTCCCAGTTACGTTATACGCTTTACGCTCGGTTACGTTGACAATTATTTGTTAGTGGCTGCACAAATCGCTACGAATTTTCCGGAAGGAGGGGATAGGAGCAGGCCAGAATAAAGAAAAGCCCCCTGATCGGTGCTAACCAGGGGGCCTTGTTGGCTCGCCCGCCGTTTGAGTCGGCGGGCTAACTAGGGCAACCCTCTTTACAGCGGGTTACCGGGCGAAGCATATAAATTTGGGTCCACATTTATCAGGCTTCTCCTTTCCGGGAATTCCCCCTCTGCTGAGTACCTCGAGGTAGTTTTAGTGTAATCATCACCCTGGTGCTTGTCAACCGAGCCCGATGAAAATTTCACAGACGTTGATGACGGATTCAGGCTTCACATGAATCGCTTCAGACACTTCAGGACAGCCCCCTCCCGCACGGTCAGCGCTCCGTCCGGACAGAGTTCACGACAGCAGAAGCAGCGAATGCAGCGGCGGTAGTCTATGAGGAGCCGACCGTCACGGATCTCCATGGCCCCCGGGGGACATGCATCGCGGCAGATGCCGCAGAGACGGCACTTCTCCGGGATCGGTACCGGCCGCGTGGTCAGGTGGTGGCGCAGCCGCTCCCGCAAGAAACGGGGCACGCCGAATTGCACATCGGCAAGGGGGGGGAGCAGGAAAGGCGCCCCCCGGAACTCGTCCGGAGAGAGGCCGGCCGTCGTGATACGGGCACGGTCGGCACCGGGGAGCCCCAGCTTTTCGGCCTGACGTTCCACGAACAGGAGCTTCTTCGGGATACCAGCAATCTCGGCGGCGATCACGTCGATCGCCACGGCATTCGCCCCGGCCATGAGGAGTCCCAGCGGGCGCGGGTCGCCGCTTGCCGGACCGTTTCCCTCCATGGCCACCACCGCATCCACGATGGTCAGATCAGGGGGGCGGAGCTGGTGGATCTCCAGCAGCATCCGGGCGAACAGTTCGCGATCGGCGCCTGCCTGCAGGTGCCAGGCCGGCTTCTCGGCCCCTACCACCGCACCGAACAGGTTCTTGACGGCGCAGGTCATGGTCATCATCTCGTGGGTCTTGAGCTTGGGAAGATTGATGACCCGGTCCGCCTCCAGGTAGGGGAGTGCCAGGGCGAAGCGGCGAAATGTCCCGCTCCCCGCCGTCTCCCTGGTCTCCTCGAACGGCACCAGGGTCGCGGCGGTCTCCTCGACGACGGCCAGCATGCCGGAACGTTCGGCCACGCGGCGAATCCCGCCGATACCGGGCGAATCCCCCACCAGCGGGATAGCGCCGGCCTCTTTCACCAGTTCGATGGCTGCCCGGAGAACCGACGGGTGGGTCGTCACCGCCGCCTCCGGGGGCTTGGCCGAAAGCATGTTGGGTTTGAGAAGCACCCGCTCGCCCGGCCGGACAAAGGCCGTCATCCCCCCCAAGGGGAGCAGCAGGCGCTCCATGGCCCTTCGTACGGTCGGGTAGTCATAGGTCGGCGATCTTTCCAGCGAGACGGTCAGCATGGCAAGACTATAGGGCGGTCAGGCCCGGAAAGTCAAACGTGGATTCGTGACGGGTATCGACCGCTGCGCACCCCGTGCCTCCCGCCTGTCGGCGCGGTATCCGTCGCGGACGCAAAAGGTTTGGCAAGGGTCAAGGAGTCTGGTACAACCGTCCCATGGGTAGCACGGAACGACAAACGATCTCCTCCGCCAGAGTCCACTTCTTCCTCGTCCTGACCACCGTGTTCTGGGGGGGAAGCTTTCTCTTCACCAAGCTGGGACTCAAGGAGGTACCGCCGGTACTGTTCGTGTTCAGCCGCTTTAGCCTGGCGACCCTCGTCATGCTCGGCGTCAGCGCCGGGCGGCTTAAGGCCTTCGACCGCGACATCCTGCGCCGCGGCACCATCGTCGGCATCACGCTGGGGGTCACCAACCTGAGCTTCGTTTTCGGCGTCAGCGGCACGAGCATCTCCCGGGCCGGGATCCTGAACAACCTGTTCGTACTGTTCATTCCGTTGATCGGCAAGCTGGTCTGGCGGGACCGGATCGGCCGGGTGAACATGGTCGGTATCGCCATGGCAGTGGCCGGGATCTGGCTCCTGGCCACCGGCGGCGGGGCCGGGTTCAACCGCGGGGACACCATCTCCACGGTCTGCGCCTTTTTCATTGCCGTGCAGATCCTCGCGGTCTCCAAGGTCCTGCGGGATGAGGACGTCTACCTGGTATCGCTGGTGCAGTTCGCCGTCGTGGCCGTCATGGCGGGGCTCGCGCTCCTTGCCTTCCCGCCATCTTTTCACCCTATATCGTTACCGGCGGCCGGCACCATCGTCTACTGCGCCATCTTCCCGACCGTGCTCTGCTTTACCCTGCAGAACACCTTCCAGCGCTACACCACCCCCACCCGGGCCGGCCTGATCTACACTCTCGACCCGGTCTGGAGCCTGCTGGCCGGCTTCCTGGTGCTGGGAGAACGGCTGGGGGGTCGCGAATGGCTCGGCTGCGGACTCATCTTCGCGGCGGTCCTCTTCCCGCTGGCGATCCGCTTCGTCGTTGAACGGCGCCTGCGCGAGCGGTACACCGGCACCGCCACGAGCCAGCAAGCCTGACGCAGGAACGGAGGGACCATGCAACCGGAGATCGACCGATTCTGCCAGTATCTTAGCGTAGAACGCAATGCGTCGCCCCATACGGTCGACGCCTACCGTCGCGACCTGGAGCAGTTTGCCGCCTTTGCCGGCGTGAACCGGACAGAGGGGGCGACGGTCGCAACGGTTGGGCACCTTCTCATCCGCCGCTACCTGGCACACCTGCACAAGGAGCAGAAGAAGAGCACCATCGGCCGGAAGCTGGCGGCCATCCGATCGTTCTACCGCTATCTGCTCCGCCAGGGGGTCGTGGCCGCCAACCCGGCCGAACTGGTCAGCACCCCCAAGCGGGAAAAACGGCTGCCGTACCACCTGAACATCGACGAGGTGACCACCCTGGTGGAGGCCCCGGCAGGCGGCACGCTTCTCTCGGCCCGGGACCGGGCAATCCTGGAGACCCTCTACTCGTGCGGCATCCGGGTATCGGAACTGACCGGCTTGAATGTCGGCGGGATTGATCTGGAGGGGAGTACGGTCAGGGTACTGGGAAAAGGGGGCAAGGAGCGGATCGTCCCGCTGGGGAGCCATGCGGCAGACGCCCTGGCCGACTACCTGTCGGCCCGCGGCAATCCGCTTCCGGAAACGCCGCTCTTCCTCAATGCCCGGGGGGGACGGCTCACCCGGCGCAGCGTGGCGCGGATCATCGACCGCTACATCCTGCACCTGGCAAGCATGAAGAAGGTCTCCCCGCACACCTTGCGCCACACCTTCGCCACCCACCTCCTGGAAGGGGGCGCCGACCTGCGGGCCATCCAGGAGCTGCTGGGCCACGCCTCACTCTCCACCACCCAGAAGTATACCCACGTGACCATCGACCGGCTGCTCGAAGTCTACGACAAGGCCCACCCGAAGGCCCGGAAGTAGACAGGGCGTCACTCCGGCGGCGGCTCGCAGTCGGTGATGAGCCGTACCTGGCGCTCGTGGAACCAGTAATACCAGGCCCAGTTGAGCAGCACGAGGATCCGGTTGCGGAAGCCGATCAGGTAGTAGAGGTGGAGGATGAGCCAGGCGAGCCAGGCGGGATAACCGGTGAGCTTCAGCCCATGGGATGCGGCTACGGCGGCGTTGCGGCCAATGGTGGCCATGCTCCCCTTGTCGAAGTAGCGAAACGGTGCGGAGCGCCGCCCCTGTTCCCGGGCAAGGATGGCCCTTGCGGCATGGATCCCCATCTGCATCGCCACCGGTGCCACCATCGGCAGGGGGGCGCCGTCCTGCTCGAAATAGGCCATGTCCCCGATTACGAACAGTTCGGGATGCCCGGCAACTGTCAGGTCGGGCTGGACGCGGATACGCCCCCCAGGCCCCTGAGGGAGGCCGAGTTTTCCGGCCAGCGGCGCGGCGCAGACCCCGGCCGACCAGAAGAGGGTGTGGGCGGAGATACTGGTCCCGTCGTGAAACGTAACCAGCTCCGGCGTGGCGCCGGTCACCCTGACGCCGAAACGGAGCTCCACCCCCATGGCCGCCAGCTTTCGGGCTGCATACCGTTGTAGCCGGTCCGGGAAGGCCAGCAGGAGGCTTTCTGCAGCCTCCACCAGGATGATCCGTGCATCCCTTGCCGTGAGCTCCGGGTAATCCTTAGCCAGCACGAAATGGACCAGTTCAACGAGTGCGCCGGCAAACTCCACGCCGGTCGGTCCGCCACCGACAATGACGAATGTCATGAGGGCACGCCGGCGTTCCTCGTCGGCTTCGGTCACCGCCCGCTCGAAGCTGGCGAGGATCTGGTTGCGGAGCCGCTCGCCGTCCACCAGGCGCTTCAGGTCAAAGGCGTTACGGCTGATGTCGTCGTTGCCGAAGTAATTGGTGACGCTCCCGGCCCCGATGATCAGGTAATCGTAGGGGAGTCGGTCGCCTGAGGTAAACAGAACCCGCTCCGCGCAGTCGACCCCGGTCACTTCGGCCAGCACGAAGCGCGTTCCCGGCCAGTTGCGCGCCATGGCCCGCACCGGGTAGGCGATCGACTCCTGTTCCAGGCCGGCCGTTGCCACCTGGTAAAGGAGCGGCTGAAAGAGATGGTAGTTGTTCCGGTCGACCAGCAGCACCTCCAGCCCCTGTCCGGCAAGCCTGGCCGCGGCCCGTATCCCACCGAACCCCATCCCGACAATGATGACCCGTTTCATGGACATCCTCCCCGTTGAGGATACCTGCTATCCCACCGGCTGCAACGTCGACGCAACCCACGGAGACAAATAAAGCCCCGTCGGTTTCCCGACGGGGCTTTGGTGTAGCAGGAGCAAGAAATCGACTATTCGCAGAGGTCGACTTTGACGTCCCAGTTCTTCAGCTTCATGGTGCCGTTGCGCTCCAGGTTGAGGTGCATCTTGAAGGCGCGATCCCACAGCTGCGGCTCGTGGCCAACCTTGCGCTTGAGGCAGTCGGCTTCCGCGATATTCAGGTACTCGGTCAGCTGTGCCTTGTAGTCCGGGTGGGCGCACTTCTCGATGATCCTTCTGGCGCGATCCTTCGGTGCCAGACCGCGAAGGTCGGCAAGACCCTGCTCGGTGATGACGCAGTCGAGGTCGTGCTCGGTGTGGTCGATGTGCGAGCAGTGCGGCACAACGCAGGAGATACCGGTCGGATCGGTCTTCGACGGACGTGACGACGGGGTGTGCATCATCTTCAGGAACCCGTTGCGGAGGAAGTCGCCGGAGCCGCCGAGGCCGTTGATCATACGGGTACCACCAACCAGTGTCGAGTTGGCGTGGGCGTAGATGTCGATCTCAACCGGAGTGTTCATGGCGATGCACCCGAGACGGCGGATCGGCTCAGGGGCGTTGGAGACGGAGAGCGGCCGCAGGGTGATCTTGTCGAAGTACTTGTCCATGTTCTCGAAGAAGCGCGGGAAGCCCGGGCTTGCGGAGAGGGAGAGAGAACAGGAAGATGCCGCGTCCAGCTTGCCCGAGTCGAACAGGTCGAGCATGGTGTCCTGGAGAACCTCGGTGTAGACGGTCAGGTTCTTGAAGGGACCTTTCGCGAGGCCACCGATAACTGCGTTGGCGATGGAACCGACGCCGGACTGGATCGGCAGCAGGTTCTTGGGCAGGCGACCCGCCTTGACCTCCTGGCTGAAGAAGTCGATGATGTGGTTGGCGATCGCTTCAGAGGTGTCGTCCTGCTCGGCAAAGGCGCGTCCCTGGTCGCGGAGTTTTGACTCAACCACGGCGATGATCTTGTTCGGGTCACACGGAATCGAGGTCGAACCGATCCGGGAATCGGCCTTGGTGATGTTGAAAACCTGGCGATTCGGGGGGGTCAGCGGGGTGATCAGGTCGTGAATCCCTTCGAATGAAGGCTGTCCGGTGTTCACCTCTACAATGATACGGTCGCAGACCATGAGGATTTCAGGGATGACGCCGCAGGAAGAGGTCGGCACCAGGCCGCCGTCTTCGGTGATGGCCGAGACTTCGATGATGGCGAGGTCAAGCTTGCCGGTTTCGCTGTCCTTGGTGTAGAAGCCGTAACCGAGGTCCTGGGCAAAGAGGGAGAGGTGCTTGTCGCCCATCCGGATGCGGCCTTCGTTGATCCCTGCAGCTATGTTCTTGCCGGTCTGGTACGGCCAGCGGCGGTCGATCATGTCGTTGACTGCCCAGCGGTCTTCGGTCTCCGCGCCGACAGAGGCGCCGATGAAGAGGTTGAACTTCAACTTGCCCTGCAGGTTGTTCTTCTCGACATGCTCTGCCAAGGCAATGGGTACTACTTTCGGGTAACCGGCAGGGGTGAAGCCTGACCAGCCCAGGTTCATCCCGTTCTTGAAAAACTGGATAGTCTCTTCGGGCTTCATGACCTTGTTCAAGAGAGACTTGCAACGTACACGATCCTGCAGGGTTCCGTACTCAGACATCTCCTACCTCCTGTTTTGTTTTGGTGTTTACACCCTTGGCTCCAATAGCCAACAGACAATGCAAAAAACGGTGACAATGGTGCGTGAACGCACTGATACGACCTTACTACTGAACTCCACGAAGAAAAGTAGAACCGGATTTTAATGACCCCCCCCTATTTAGTCAAGATAAAATATTTCTTTGTATACAGTTGAACCCCTCACCTGGGCAGATTCGGCGCGGCGTCGCACGTACCCATGCGAAATTTTTCCCGCGGATCACGAAGCAAAAGGGGGATAAATATCCTTGTATACAATTGCTCTTCTGTGGTAAAAAATGCAGGATTTGCGAGGAGGGAACAGGACGATGACAAACCAGGGACAAGCCTGCTACACCTTTGAAGCTGCAGTGGAAATGGCCGTAACCATGGAGGGCGAGGGCTTCCGTCACTATCTGGATGCCCTGAAAAAGGTCAAGGACCGGGCGGCACGGGAAATCCTGCGTGAAGCGGCGCTGGACGAACTGGAGCACAAGCACCAGCTGGAAAAGGCCTTGGTGGAAGGGCAGATGGGAAGCGGCGGCGCATTGGGCCAGCCGGTGCCGACCATGAATCTCGGCTATGTCCTGGCAAAGAAGGAGCTGCGCCCCGATTCGGACGCCCGCGAAGCGCTGGTCTATGCCATCCACCTGGAGAAGGGTTCCATCGACTTTTACCAGCGGATGTCCGAAGGGTGCTCCGGAGCCCCCATGGCCGGACTTTTTCAGCGCCTGCTGGCCGATGAGAGCCGGCACCTGCAGTCGCTGGAAGACCTGTACGAGCAGCATTTCCTGACGGAAAACTGACCGGTACCGGACAGAGAATAAAAAAAAGCGCGGGTCATCCAGATCCCGCGCTTTTTCGTTTCAAGGCCCGAAGACCGCTATCAGCCGATGGCGACGAGCTTTAGGTCAAAGGTAAGGTCCTTGCCGGCCAGGGGATGGTTGGCGTCCAGCGTGATGCTGTCTGCGGCAACGTCGATCACCAGGACCGGGAACGAAGAACCGTCCTCCTGGGTCACTTCCAACTGCTGACCCACCTCCGGGTCCATCCCCGGCGGAAGGTCGCTGCGGGGAACCTGCGCGACCAACTCGTCCTGGCGGTCACCGTAGGCCTCTGCTACCGGGATGGTGACGGTCTTTGACTCGCCGATGCTCATCCCGGTCACGGCCTGCTCAAAACCGGGGATTACCTGCCCCTCGCCAATAATAAACTCAAGCGGGCCGGTCTCGCAGCCACACTCCTCATCGTGACACTCGGAGGAATCGAAGACCGAACCGTCTTCCAGACGCCCCGTATAGTGCACCTTCACCGTATCGCCTGCCTTTGCCTGAGCCATGTGCCTTTCACCTTTCGGGTAAATTTATTGCGGCAAGACACTAGCAGATTGCAGGAAAAGTTACTACCGTTTATTATGCCGACCAGCTCTGTCCGAGCAGTACGGGAACGACCGGAGAACCGATGATCACACGCGACAGATCCATCCTGTTTCAGGGGCTGGTAGTGAACCTGGAGCAGTTCGACGTACTGGTTGGGAGCAAGGGGTGGCATACCTATCAGGTGGTCCGCCATCCCGGCGGCGTAGGCGTGCTCCCTCTCCACGAAGACGGCACCGTCACCCTGATCAGGCAGCTCCGGCCGGCAGTTGATGCCACCCTGCTGGAAATTCCGGCCGGCCGGCTCGGGCACGGGGAAGAGCCTGCGGCCTGCGGCCGTCGTGAACTCCTGGAGGAGACCGGGCTCTCCGCCGCAACCCTCACCCCCCTCGGACTTCTCCACTCATCACCGGGGGTATTCGACGAAGTGATCCATCTCTATCTGGCCACCGGTCTGCAGCAGGGGGTGGCGGAGCCGGAAGCGTACGAGGAAATCGAGCCGGTGCGCCTTCCGCTGCACGAGGCCCTTGCCATGGCCCGCGACGGCAGGGTCAGCGACGGGAAGACTATCGCCGCCCTGTTCAGGGCCTCCGGGAGCAGACCATGATCCTTTCCGCAAGAATTCCTGCCGAATATGCGGGGCTCCGGCTGGACGACGGTGCCCGTGCGCTCTTTCCTCAGTTGAGCAAGGGGGAGGCCCGCCGGATCATCGACCTGGGCGGCTGTGCGGTCAATGCGGTGATGGTCCGGGTCGCCTCCCGGCTTCTCCAGGAGGGGGACGAGGTCACCATCGGCGTAATGGAGAAGGAGCGTTTCGTCG
Source organism: uncultured Geobacter sp. (assembly GCA_964431365.1). Classification (GTDB taxonomy): domain Bacteria; phylum Desulfobacterota; class Desulfuromonadia; order Geobacterales; family DSM-12255; genus Geomobilibacter. Next base: position 10,521 of record CAYSJJ010000027.1, read on the forward strand.
ACGTCCGCTATGCTGCCGGCGACCTGCTCTACGAGGATGGGGAGTTCCTCGCCGTCAACAAGGAGGCCGGTATCAACAGCCAGCGGACCCCCTACCAGTTGAAGGGGACCGTGGAGTACGCGGTCGGACTCTATCTCCGGGAACAGGGGAGCAAGGAGCCGGCCCGGGTGATCCACCGCCTGGACCGGGGGACGTCCGGGGTGATGTTCTTTCCCAAGGACAAACCGGCCGCCACCTATATCGCCGGGCTCTTCAAGGAGGGGAAGGTAGGGAAGGTCTACTGGGCCGTGGTCTCGGGCATCGTCGATGAAGAAGAGTGGGAGGTCGACGCCCCCATTGCCAAACTGAACAAGTTCCGTTACGGAGTTGCCCTGCCGGGGAAGCCGGCGCTGACCCGCTTCCGTGTCCTCGCCCGCTCCGGAAGCGCCACCCTGGTGGAGGCACGGCCGCTGACCGGCCGGACCCACCAGATCAGAGTCCACCTGACCCACTGCGGGCTACCAATCATCGGCGACCCCCCCTATGGAGGGGCGCCGGCCGGCCGGATGATGCTCCATTGCCGGACCATGACCTTTGCGGCCCGCGGCGGACGGACCGTCACCGCCACCGCACCGCCGGACGCTGCATTTCTGGCCATCTGTGAAAAGGAGGGGATTGTCCTGCCGGAGTAACCGAGGTCGTCAGGCGAGAGGCCACCTGCTGGTGTGGAGGTCGATCCCCTCGCCTTCCGCCTCAGCCAGCTGCCGGCGAAGGACTGCCCGGCACGGCGCGCCGTCACCCTCGGCAATCTTCAGGGGGAGACAGATCAGTTCGTAATCGCCGGCAGAGACCCCGCTCAGGTTCAGCCCTTCCAGTATCACCGCCCCGCCACCCAGGAGGAGCCGGTGGACCGAGCCGTCCCCGGCGAAAGACTCCACCGACAGGCAGTCGATCCCAACCAGCTTCACCCCGCACATCAGCAGATACTCGGCACCGTCCCGCGTCAGATGGGCAAACTCTCCCTGCAAGCCGGGCTTTCCCCAGAGCAGCGAGTTCCCGGTCTTCAGGAGGATCCGCTTCCGCCCCTTTACCGGGAGGCGCGAGAGGAGATCGGCATTGATCTCCCGGGCCTGCGACACCTCCACCACCCTGGCCGGGCCGATCAGGAGCGAGAGTGAGACCCGGTCGACCGTCTCCCCCTCGTCGTCGCAGTGCCGGGCAACGTCCAGATGGGTCCCGGAGTGGGTTGTCAGGGAAAGCCTGGTGAGGTTGTGCCCGTCCCCCTTGGCCAGCGAGGTATGGCGGACCAGGGTAACCGGCGGATCACCCGGGTATACCGGCAGATCCGCCGAGATCGGCAGGGAAATATCGAACATCATCATGAACACCTCCGGGAACAGGCTGCATCCACACGGCACCGACCAGGAGGCCGGCGGCGGATCGTGGAAACAGTATACCCGAGAAGGGGGTTTTTGACGAATCGCCGGGGGCCCTTTCCCTTGACGAACCAAACGGATTTCCAGTAGGCTGGACGATGCTGCAAGTACGGGAGAAACGATGGGATTGATAGAAGACAAGCGCTACATCAGGATAAAACACGCGGTGGGAAGGGCGATCGCCGACTACGGACTGATCGAGGAAGGGGACCGGATCGCGGTGGGGGTCTCCGGAGGCAAGGACTCGTACTCTCTTCTCCATATCCTGGAGGATCTGCGACGACGGGCGCCGATCCGTTACGAGCTGGTGGCCCTCACGGTGGACTCGGGCTACCCCGGCTTTCGCAGCGACATCATCGTCGAACACCTGCAGGAACACGGTTTTGTCCATCACCTGGAGAAGACCGACCACTACGACATCATCCAGTCGAAGCGCCGGCCCGGCTCCTCCTACTGCTCCATCTGTGCCCGCCTGAAGCGGGGGGTGCTCTATACCCTGGCTGAACGTTTCCGCTGCAACAAGCTGGCCCTGGGACATCACCTGGACGACTTCGTGGAGACCCTCCTTCTCAACCAGTTCTTTGTCGGTTCACTCAAGGCGATGGCACCGGGCATGCTGGCGGACAACGGCAAGACCACGGTGATCAGGCCGCTGGTCTACGTGGAGGAGCGTGAAATCATCCCGTTCTCCCGCCAGAACCGGTTCCCGGTTGTCTGTTGCTGCTGTCCGGTCTGCGGCTCGGCCGACCAGCAGCGGAGAAAGATGAAGGAGCTCCTGGCCGGGCTGGAAAAAAGCTACCCCCACGTCAAGCGGAGCCTTTTGCGTGCGCTGGCCAATGTCCACCCACGACATCTCTTGGACAAACGGCTCTCGAAGCTGCCCGAGGTCTGACCACAGCGGCCGGCGCCGGCCTGGCAACAGGCTTGTTACGGCTGATCAGGCCCCAGTCGCGCAGTTCGTCCACCAGTGCGAGCCAGAAGCAGTAGATGACAATAACGGCGGCAACAATGACGAATGGTTCCATGACAACCTCCTGATGGTTCATGGATTCAGACTACCACGACCATACGACACAATACGTCACAAAGGGCCACCATGCCAAACCGCTTCATGCAGCCGCTCCGGATCGCCATCCAGTGGTCGTTTCTCGTCTTCTGCCTCTATCTCGGCTACCGTTTTCTCCGCTTCGTCCTGACCATTCAGGGAGGAGGAGCGGTCGGCCTCGACTCACGGCCGCCGGGGATAGAGGCGTTCCTCCCAATCTCGGGGCTCCTGGGGATAAAGGATTGGGCGATCACCGGCAGCATCAACCCTGTCCATCCGGCAGCCGTGGTGATCCTCGTGACGGCCGTCGCCGTCTCGCTGCTCCTCAAGCGCTCGTTCTGTTCCTGGATCTGTCCGGTGGGGACCCTCTCCGAGTTGCTATGGAAGGGGGGATTCTCGCTCCTCAGGCGCAACGTCCGCCCCCCGCGCTGGCTGGACATCGCCCTGCGGGGCGTGAAGTACCTCTTGCTCGCCTTCTTCCTCTACTCCATCCTGATCGCCATGCCGGCCGGCCAGGTCAGCGCCTTCATCAATTCCGACTACCACAAGGTGGCGGACGTGCGCCTGCTGGAGTTCTTCCGCCACCCCTCCACCACGGCGCTGGTCGTGATCGGCATACTGGTGGTTCTCTCCCTGCCGGTGAAAAACGTCTTCTGCCGTTTCCTCTGCCCCTACGGAGCCTTGCTGGGGCTTGTTTCGCGCCTCTCGCCGGTCAAGGTGACCAGAGACGGGAATGTCTGCGTCGGCTGCGGTGTCTGCAACCAGGTCTGCCCCTCCTACCTGCCGATCATGAGCAGCGAGCGGGTCGCGTCGGAGGAGTGCATCGGCTGCTGGCGCTGTATCAGCCTCTGCCGGGCCGACGGCGCCCTGCACATGAAGTTGACAGGAAGAAGGCTTGTGGTGTCGGGCCTGCTGTTCGCCCTGCTGGTAGTGGGGATCTTCTGGGGGGGATCGGTGGTGGGGAGGTTGACCGGACACTGGCAGACCGGGGTCACCCCGGCCGAGTTTGGGCGACTGCTGGGAAAATAGGCTCTGAATCCATCACTGAACCACGAAGGACGCGAAGTTAATCAATAGCTGAAAAAAAAGAGGCGCTGTCTTCGGACAGCGCCTCTTTCGTGTACCAGGAGAAGAGGATATTACTCCCCCCCCTCCTCTTCGCCGATGGCGATGTCGCGGTAGACCCGGTCTTCCTCGAAGCGCTTCTTCTGCGCCTGGACCTTCTCCATGTCCGACTTGCACTTGACGCAGAGGCGGGCGAACGGCATCACCTTCAGCCGTGTCAACGGAATCTCCTCTTCGCACTCCTCGCAAATCCCGTACTCACCCTCTTCGATCCTGAGCAGGGCCTCTTCGATGCTCCGGACCTTTTCGCGTTCCCGGTCGCCCAGGAGGAGCGAAAGCTCACGGTCCCTTTCGTTCGAAGCCTGGTCGTAGATATCGCCGCTCGGCTCGTCGGTGGTGGCACCGGATCCGTTCTTCACTGACTTGCTTATCTCCTGGAGGGTCTCCTCCTTCATCTTCAGCAGGAGGCTTCTCATCTCCTCAAGCTTTTCCACCATACAGCTTCTCCGATCTGGATAAAATGCACCCCCCTCGGGGCGCAGCAATAATACTGAATAACAACCCGTTGTCAAGGGAAAACGGGGAAACAAACGAGCCTCGAACTACCCGGCAACTATCTCGCCGATCAGGTCATAATCGGACGAATCGGTGATCCTCAAGCTAACGATATCTCCCACATTGGCCTGGCCGGCGGTGATGTAGACCAGCCCGTCGATGTCCGGTGCCTGGCGGGAAGAACGCCCCTTGAGCAGCAGTTCGGTCTCCTCGCTGTACCCCTCGACCAGGACCTGCTCGACCGTGTCGATCAGCCGCCGGTTCCGCTTGAAGGATACCCGGGCCTGGATCTTCATCAGCTTCTTGTAGCGCTCCCGCTTGATCCGCTCGGAGATCTGCTCGGGCAGCTCCGCAGCCGGCGTACCCTCTTCCCGTGAATAGCAGAAAACCCCCAGCCGGTCGAACTGCACCTCTTCAACGAAATGGCTCAGCTTCTTGAAGTCCTCCTCGGTCTCGCCGGGGAAGCCGACGATGAGGGAGGTGCGGATGGCCAGATCCGGGATTTCGGTCCTGAGCCTCTCGATCAGGTCGCGGATCTGCGCCTCGGAACTCCGGCGGTTCATCGCCGAAAGGACCGGGTCGCTGATGTGCTGCAGCGGAATGTCCAGGTATTTGCAGACCTTGGGCTCGTTCTTGATCAGCTCGATCATACTGTCGTCGATGCCGTCCGGATAGGCATAGAGCAGCCTGATCCACTTAAGCCCCTCCAGCTTCGCCAACTCCCGCACCAGCCCGGCCAGATTGACGCCGTGGGGGAGGTCACGACCGTAGCCGGTGATGTCCTGGGCGATCAGGTTCAGCTCCTTCACCCCCCTGGCCACCAGGGCCTGGGCCTCCTTCAGGAGCTGGTCGACCGGCCGGGAGCGGAAGGGGCCGCGCAGGCTCGGTATGACGCAGTAGGAGCAGCAGTTGGAGCACCCTTCGGCGATCTTCAGGTACGAATAGTAGTAGGGGGAGGACTGGAGCCTCGGCATATCCGGATCGAAGAGGTAATTGGGATCGCCGGTATAGCGGATCTGCCCTTCGACGCCCCGCTTCTCGGCGATGATCTCGGCGATCCGCGGATAGTCGCCGGTGCCGACGAAGATGTCCACTTCGGGCAGCTCCTTGGCCAGCTCCTCCTGGTACCGCTGGGGGAGGCAGCCGGTCACCACCAGCAGCTGGCAGCGGCCATCCTGTTTCCGGTCGGCCAGGTCGAGGATCGTGTCGACGCTCTCCTGCTTGGCCTCCTTGATGAACGAGCAGGTGTTGACGATGATGATATCAGCCTCGTGTTCGTCAGTGGTCACCTCGTACCCCTGCTGGGCCAGGTAGCCGAGCATCACCTCCGCATCCACCAGATTCTTCGGACAGCCCAGGCTGACCAGGCTGACTTTTTCCTTTACCGATGTTGCCACATGCACCTCACTCGCCCCCGCAGGGGTGGGAAATATTCATCTTGTTTACTGCAAAGCCGGAACGAGCCGGTTTTCTCTGCCACTCCACGCTGTTGCGCGTTAACCAGCAACCGCTCGGGTATAGTCTTATACGTCAACAGGCGGCAGGAAATCAACACCTGTCGCCAACAGCCTCTACGTCCGACAGGCGTCCTCACTCTTGCCGGCAAAGGCCCTGGCCACCTCGGCCCGCAACGCCTCCTCCTGGTCCTGATAACGGGGAGAAAAGTGAAACGGGATGACCCGGGCCGCACCGGCCCGGCTGGCCAGTTCGCCGGACTGGCGGGCCGTGAGATGGGAACGTTCCAGTGCCCGCTCCGCATCAACATCCATGAAGGTCGCCTCGATAAAGAGATAGTCGGCACCCCGGGCGAGGGCAACGATACGGCTGGCGTTCTCAGCGGTACAGCCTGCATCGGTCACGTAGGCGATCTTCTGCCCCGCCACCACCTGCAGCGCCTCGTGCCGCAACGTACCGATAGGGATGAACCGCTCGTGCCCGGCATCCCCCTCCCGCCACCAGACCCGGAACGGGAGGTCGTCAGGCTCTCCCCTGAGCACGGCCTTCTTCAGCTCCTGCAGCCAGGGACCGGTCGGCAGCCCCATCTCCTCCAGGCGGCTCTTGTGTACGTTCACGTGCGCCTTCTCCTCCAGGGCAAAGGCCATGCACGGCACCTTGTGGTCCAGGAACGTGGAGCGGACCCGCAGATCTTCCTCGTCCAGCAGGAGACCGTCTACCACCGGGAACGTCGTCTCCCCTTCCCGCCGGAACTGGCGCCGGCAGTGGAACTCGGCGCTGCGGGCCTCGCCGCCGGGCGACACCTCCGTGGCAACGACGGTGAAGTCGGTCTCATAGCTATAGACCAGGTTCCAGGTGTAGGACGCGAGGCGGCTTTCCACCTGGGCCATGAACCCGGGCGGGCCAAAGAGCTGCAGCTTCTTTTCCCGGCCCAGGGAGAGGCGGAGCAGGTGGTCGAAACCGATGAAGTGGTCAATGTGGCAGTGGCTGACGAACACGTGGCTGACCCGGAGAAGCTTTCGGGTCGATACCTGGGCAATGGTCCCCAGGTCGAACAGGATGGCGCGCCGCTGAAACAGGAAGTCCACGTAGAGACCGGGGTCGCCGAAGGGATCGTTGATCAGGGAGGCATGAAACTGGGGGGTCATCGGAAACGACCCGCCTACTCATCCAGGTCAACCGGCAGGTACGCCCCCCCTTCGGGGCCCCCCTTGCCGGTCTCGAAATCCGTTACCAACTGATCCAGCTTATCCTGGACTGCCGCCTTCAGCTCCGCAGCAAACTGTTCGCGGCGCTCCTGGCGCTCCTTGACCGGCAGCTGGCGGACCTCGTAATGGACGTGGGGACCGGTGGAGCGACCGGTACTCCCCGCGCGGGCGATGACCGTCTTCGTGTCGACCCGCTGGCCGGTCTTTACCAGGATCTCGGAGTTGTGACCATAGAGGGTGAGGACCCCCTGGCCGTGCTCCACCGCCACCAGGTTGCCGTACCCCTTGTAGGGGCCTGCGTAATAGACCGTCCCCTCCTGGGTGGGGTAGACCGAGGTGCCGGCCGGCACCGCTATGTCCCAGCCGTTATGCTGCACCATCCGGCCGCTGCCGAACGGGTCGAGACGGAGCCCCGGCCCGGAGGTGAGCACCCCGCCGTCCACCGGCGAGGTGCGGGCCGCCAGGGCGGTGTTCGCGATGAGCAGTAGGCAAAGGGTGCTGATAAGGGTCAGTCTCTTCATGACGGTCCGTCATTTTCCTGGTGAGTGACGCTGCCGAGCCTTAGTATGTATCGGCAGAAGCATTGTTTTTTACAGGGCCTGTTGGGCGCCGGAGCCGGCGCACGCGGCATCACCTCTCCAGCAGGCTCACTCCGGTCATCTCCCGCGGCTTTTCGATCCCGAGGATATCCAGCATGGTCGGCGCGATGTCTGCAAGCCGTCCCTCCTCCTTCAGACGCGCCTGCTTCCGGGCGTCGTCCACCATGACGAGCCAGACGGGATTGCAGGTGTGGGCGGTATACGGTTCGCCGGTCTCCTCGGCCATCTGGTCGGCGTTGCCGTGGTCGGCGGTGATCAGCACCGTCCCCCCCTGTTCGCGCACCCTGGTCACGATCCTCCCGACGCAGGCGTCCACCGCCTCCACCGCCTTGATGGCAGCGGCCAGGATGCCGGTGTGTCCCACCATGTCGCAGTTGGCGAAGTTGAGGACGATCACGTCGTACTTCCCTTCGTCCAGCCGCCGGAGGAGTTCGTCGGTCACGGGATAGGCGCTCATCTCCGGCTTCTGGTCGTAGGTGGCCACCTCCTTGGGTGAGGGGATGAGGCAACGCTCCTCGCCGGGGAACGGCTCCTCGGAACCGCCGTTGAAGAAAAAGGTGACGTGGGCGTACTTCTCGGTCTCGGCGATCCTGAGCTGGCTCTTGCCGGCTGCGGCCAGGACGCCTCCCAGGATGTTGGTCAACGCCTCCTGACCGAAGGCGATGGGGAGGCCGAAGGTGGCGTCGTATTCAGTCATGCAGACGTAGTCGGCAAGCTTCGGCCGGTTGCGCCGCTCAAAGCCGGCAAAGTCGTCCAGGGCCAGGGCGCGGGTGATCTCACGCGCCCGGTCCGAGCGGAAGTTGAAGAAGATGAAGCCGTCGTTGTCGGCTACGGTACCGACCGGTGCGCCGCCGGCGGTGATGACCGTCGGGAGGACGAACTCGTCGGTCACGTCGGCGCCATAGGTCCTGGCGATCGCCTCGGCCGTCGATGGAGCACTCTCCCCCTCGCCGAGAACCATAGCGCTGTACGCCTTCTCCACCCGCTCCCAGCGGTTGTCCCGGTCCATGGCGTAGTAGCGGCCGATCACCGTGGCAACCCGGCCGACACCGATCTCCTTGGTCTTCGCCTCCAGTTCGGCCAGGTAGTCGCCACCGCTCTTTGGGGGGGTATCCCGGCCGTCCATGAAGCAGTGGACAAAGACCTCCGTGAGCCCTTCCCGCTTGGCCAGCTCCAGCAGGCCGTAGAGATGGGTGTTGTGGGAGTGGACCCCGCCGTCGGAGAGGAGCCCGGCCAGGTGGAGCCGGCCGCCGGCAGCCCTGGTCCTTTTGATGCAGTCGAGGAGGACCGGATTCTCGAAAAAGTCGCCGTCGCTAATCGCCTTGCTGATCCGGGTCAGGTCCTGGTAGACGACCCGGCCGGCGCCGATGTTCAGGTGCCCCACCTCGGAGTTCCCCATCTGCCCTTCCGGGAGCCCGACCGCCATCCCTGAGGTGAGGATGCGGGTGTGGGGGTACTCCTGCAGGTAGCTGTTCAGGTTCGGCGTGTTTGCCTGGGCAACGGCATTGTTCTCACGGTTCGGGTTGATACCCCACCCGTCCAGGATCATCAGCAGCAGCGGTTTCTTGGCCATGGCGCACCTCGGAATTTAATGATGATACGGCTCATTATTGAGAATGGTAAAGCCCCGGTAGAGCTGTTCGAGAAGGAAGATACGGACCATCTGGTGGGTAAAGGTCATGCGGGAGAGGGCGATGGTGCGGCTGGCGCGGGCTCGGATCGGATCGGCAAAGCCGTAGGCGCCGCCGATGGCAAAGGCCAGCTCCGGGGTACCGCTGTCACGCTCTCGTCCCAGAAAGGTGGCAAGCTCGGTGGAAGAGAGCTGGTCACCCCGTTCGTCCAGGAGGATCAGACGGGCATTGGCAGGAAGGAGCTTCAGGAGCCGCTCCCCTTCCCGTTCCTTGGCCTTGTCACTCGCGGCCCCCTTCTCTTCCCTCGCCTCGCTGAGCTCCAGAGGGGCGTAGCGCCGGATCCGGCCGGCATACTCGTCGATGCCGCGCCGCACCCACTCCTCCTGGGTCTTGCCGACCCAGAGGACCCTAAGCCTCACGCGACGCCTTCTCCCAGTGGTACTCGGCCGGGATCGGGAGTTCCGGCGCCGCGGCCCAGAGCTCGTCCAGGTTGTAGTACCGCCGGAGTTCCTCCAGGAAGACATGGACGATCACGTCGCCGTAGTCGATGACCACCCACTTCCCTTCCCTTTCCCCCTCCATGTCCAGCGGCTTGCCGAACTTCTTCAGCCCCTTGCGGACCGAGTCGGCAATGGCCTGCACCTGCTTGTCGGAACTCCCGGAGGCGATGACCAGGTAGTCGGCGATGGAGGAGAGGCGGCGGATTTCCAGGGCGGTAACATCCAGGGCCTTCTTGTCGAGGGCGAAACGGGCGCACTGGAGGGCCCGCTCTTCGGCGGTCAGAATCGGTTTAACGGACATCTGCATAGATCCTTTGTTCGGTTATGTACCGCGCGACCGCGTCGGGCACCAGGTAACGGAGCGAATGCCCCCCGTGTGCCAGTTCGCGGATCGCGCTGGAGGAAATGGCCAGCGGAATGCCGGCCAGGTAATGGACGGAAAAGCCGGACCGGTGGGTCAGGCGCTCGCCTGTCGCATGGCTGTCGAACTCTCCGGCGATGGCAGCCGGCAGGGCCGCCATGAGGTCGCGGATCTCACCGCCGGGCCGCTCCACCGCCACGATGTTGCAGCAGGCGAAGAGTTCGGCAAAACGGTACCAGGAGGCGATCTCCAGGAACGAGTCACTGCCGATGATGAAAAAAAGCTCGTCCTCCGGGTGCAACGCCCTCAGTTCGGTCAGGGTGTGGATGGAGTAGGAGGTTCCACCCCGCTTCCCTTCCAGGTCCGAGACGCCGAAGAGCGGGTTGTCGGCAATGGCCAGCTCCACCATGGCATAGCGGTGACCGAAGGAGAGCTCGCCGGCCAGCGGCTTGTGCGGCGGCGCTGCAGCGGGCATGAACGTCACCCGATCCAGCCCCAGCCGGTCCCTGACCTCCTCGGCAATGCGGAGGTGGGCGATATGGATCGGGTTGAACGTGCCGCCGATGATGCCGATTCTCATCCGTTATCAGTCCCCAGTTCCCAGTCCCGAGTCCCCAGCTTACTGCCTGACCTGCCCGTCGCCGTAGACGATGAACTTGGTGGTGGTCAGGTCCTCCAGCCCCATGGGGCCGAAGGAGTGGAGCTTGGTGGTGGATATGCCGATCTCGGCCCCGAGCCCGAGCTGGCCACCGTCGGCGAACCTCGTGGAGGCGTTGACCAGGACCGTGCTGGAGTTCACCTCCCGGATGAAGCGCTGGGCATTGGCGTAGTCGCTGGTGACGATCGCCTCGGTGTGGAGCGAGCTGTAGCGGTTGATGTGGTCGATGGCCGCATCCAGGTCGGCCACCACCCGGCAGGCCAGGATCAGCTCCAGGTATTCCGCGTGCCAGTCCTCTTCCGTGGCCGGAAGCGCCTGGGGTGCGAAGCTGCGGAACTCGTCGTCTCCCCGCAGTTCCACCTTGAGGTCCGACAGGGTGGCGGCAATCCGCGGGATGAAGGTGGCGGCCGCGTCGCGGTGCACCAGGAGGGTCTCCAGGGCGTTACAGACGCCGGGGCGCTGGGTCTTGGCGTTGACGATGATCCTCTCGGCCATCTCCGGGTCGGCGGCGGCATCGACGAACAGGTGGCAGACCCCCTTGTAATGCTTGATCACCGGGATGCGGGAGTTCTCCACCACGAAACGGATCAGGCTCTCGCCGCCGCGGGGGATGATCAGGTCGATGCTCTCCTCCTGCTTCAGCATCTCCAGCACCCCTTCCCGTTCGACGAACGGGATGAGCGAGAGGGCAGCCACCGGGATGCCGGCCGTGGCCATCTCCCCCTGCAGGATGCGGGCAATGGCCAGGTTGGAGTTGATCGCCTCGGAGCCGCCCCGCAGGATCACCGCGTTCCCCGCCTTGAGGCAGAGGGCCGCGGCATCGGCGGTAACGTTGGGACGGGACTCGTAGATGATGCCGATGACCCCGAGCGGGATCCGCATCTTCCCCACCTGCAGGCCGTTGGGGCGGAGCCACATCTTGGTCACTTCCCCCACCGGATCGGGAAGGGCAGCCACCTCGCGCAGGCCGTCGGCCATCGCCGCGATCCGGGCCTCGTTCAGCATGAGGCGGTCGAGCATGGCAGCCGAAAGCCCCTTCTCCCTGCCGACCTCCAGGTCCTTGGCGTTCTCGGCGATCAAACCGGCGGTCGCGGCGACCAGGGCATCGGCCATGGCCACCAGGAGGGCGTTCTTCTTCCCGGAAGAGAGCCTGGCCATGGCAATGGCGGCCTGGCGGGCATCTTCGGCTATTTGCTTAACTTGTTCGGCGATGGTCATAGCAACCTCCGGTATTCAGTCACAGCAGCACCAGGTTGTCCCGGTGGATAATCTCGTCGCCGTAGCGATAGCCGAGGATCTGCTCTATCTCGTGGCTCCGGTGGCCGAGGATCTTCTCCAACTCGGCATGGGAGTAGTCGGTGAGCCCACGGGCGAATTCCGTCCCGTCCGGGCCGCAGACCCGCACGCTGCTCCCCCGCTCGAACTCCCCTTCGATCCGGACGATCCCGGATGGCAGGAGGCTCTTCCCCTGGCGGGCGAGGACTTCCCGGGCTCCCTGGTCGACGATCACCTTTCCGCGCGGCCGCAGGGTATAGGCGATCCAGTGCTTGCGCCGGTTGATCCCCTTCCCGGACGGCAGGAAGAGGGTCCCCACGTCGTCGCCGGCCATGGCCCGGGTGATGATATCCGGAACGCTGCCGTTCACCATCAGGGTCGGCACGCCGGACTTCACCACCTTCTTGGCAGCGACCAGCTTGGTGGCCATCCCGCCGGTACCGACCGACGAACCGCTGCCGCCGGCGGCCTGCTCCACCTCCCGGGTGATCGCCTTGACCAGCGGCAGCAGGGTGGCCGTGGGATCGGTGCGCGGATCGGCGCTGTAGAAGCCGTCGATGTCGGTCAGGATCAAGAGCAGCTGGGCCTCGGCCAGGGTGGTCACCAGGGCGGAGAGGTTGTCGTTGTCGCCGAACTTGATTTCCTCCACCGCCACCGTGTCGTTTTCGTTGATGATGGGAATGATGCCGAAGGAAAGGAGGGTGTCGATGGTGGCACGGGCATTGAGGAACCGCTGACGATCGGCCAGGTCCTCGCCGGTGAGGAGCACCTGCCCCACGATGGCACCGAACCCGGCGAACGCCTCCTCGTAGGCCCGCATCAGCCGGGTCTGTCCAACGGCAGCGGCCGCCTGCTTCTGGGGGATCGTCTTCGGCCGTCCGACCAGGCCGAGTTCCGAGCGGCCGGCAGCCACCGCGCCCGAGGAAACGATGATGACATCGCACCCGTCAGCACGCAGCTTCGCCACCTGGGTGGCGATCCGGTCGATTGTCCCGCGGTCGAGGCCGTTCTCCCCGGCGGTCAGGATACGGCTGCCGATCTTGATGACGAGTCGTTTGACGTTTTTCAGAATCTCATGTCGCATGGGTAAACCGGGTCAAATCTTACCACTCTTGAAATTGCATGGCAAACCTTACGCTTACCTGCTCAAATCCGGCAGGTTCTAGGGGGTCGAAGAGAACGACTTTCCCCGAAGCGTTGTGGCTCTAGGCGAAATGGAGCGTTAAGCAGCCGGACTGTCTGAGCCCGCAGGGCGAGTTTCCGGCTGCAGCGACATGAGCCGTAGAGCCACAGCTGAAGGGGAATCGGAGTGAACACGACCCCCTAGAACCTGCCGCACACTCTCTACCACTCTTCCTCTTCCGCCTTCCCCCAGAGGTGTCGGGCGATCTCGTCAAGCAGCTCAGGGATCCCCTCGCCGCTCGCTGCCGAAACAGGGAAAACGAGCATGCCCCGCTCCTTGAAGTACGGCTCGATGGCCGGCAGGAGATCGCGCACGTCAGGCAGGTCCAGCTTGTTCACCACGATGATCTGCGGCTTTTCCGCCAGTTCCGGGTTGAACAGGGCCAGCTCCCGGTTCAGCGTCTCGAAGTCCCTGATCGGGTCCGAATCGTGGGTCCGGCAGGGATCGAGGAGATGCAGAAGGATCCGGGTCCGCTCCACATGGCGCAGGAACCGGTGCCCCAGCCCGGCGCCGTCGTGGGCCCCCTCGATGATCCCGGGGATATCGGCCATCACGAAGGAGCGGTAGTTCTTGTACGCCACCACCCCCAGGTGGGGCTTCAGGGTGGTGAAGGGATAGTCGGCGATCTTCGGCCGGGCTGCCGACACCTTGGTGATGAGCGACGATTTCCCCACACTGGGGAAGCCGAGCAGCCCCACGTCGGCCATCAGCTTCAGCTCCAGCCTGATCCACCGCTCCTCCCCCGGTTCGCCTGGCTGGGCGAAGCGGGGCGCTTTGTTGGTGGAGGTGGCGAACCGGGCATTCCCCTGGCCGCCGCGCCCACCTTTCAGGAAGAGCAGCCGATGGTCGGGGTCGGTCAGGTCGGCCAGGATCTCGCCGGTCTCGGCGTCCTTGATGATGGTCCCCTGGGGGACCTGCAGCACAAGGTCTTCGCCGCCGGCACCGTGACGGTCCGATCCCATGCCGTTATGCCCCCGCTCCGCCTTCTGATGGGGATGGAGCCGCAGGTCATAAAGGGTGGAGAGATGGGACGAGACCTCGATGATCACGTCCCCCCCCGCACCGCCGTCGCCGCCGTTGGGGCCGCCACGCGGAACGAACTTCTCCCGGCGGAACGAGACGCACCCGGCACCGCCGTCACCGGCCTTCACATAAATCTTTACTTCATCAATGAAACTCATAGGGGATCTCTGGATTCTGCGTGGTCAGGGCCCGATCCCGAGGGGACGAGCCGCGCCACGTGAAACAACAAAAGCCCGGAGCTCAACAGCCCCAGGCTTTTGCGACCTGCTGAAATGGAATCCTAGTTGGCGGGGTAGACCGAGACCTTCTTCCGGTCCCTGCCCATCCGTTCGAATTTCACGATGCCGTCGATCAGGGCGAAGAGGGTGTAATCCTTACCGCAGCCGACATTGGTCCCCGGGTGAATCTTGGTCCCATGCTGGCGGTAGAGGATATTGCCGGCCTTGACCGTCTCGCCGCCGAACTTCTTACATCCAAGTCGCTGACCGTCCGAATCCCGGCCGTTCCTGGATGAGCCTACGCCTTTCTTGTGTGCCATGAAAATCCTCCTGACGAGCCCCGTAAACTCACCTGGGGCAGCGTCGAAATTGCCATTCGTTACGCGTTAATCTTTTCGATCTTGAGAACGGTTCTAAGCTGGCGGTGCCCGCGAAGCTTGCGGGAGTCTTTCCGGCGCTTGGACTTGAAGACCAGGATCTTCTTGTCCTTGCCCTGGTCGACGATCTTGCCGACAACAGAGGCGCTGGGCACTAGCGGTGTTCCGATTTTAACCGCGTCGCCACCAACCATCAGGATTTCCTTGAGTTCGACCGTGTCACCCACTGCCCCCTCAAGCTTCTCGACTTTCAAAAAGTCGCCTTCGGAAACTTTGTACTGTTTCCCTCCGGTTCTAACTACTGCGTACATGTAACTCACCACCTTTGCAATTTTTTGCTGAGCGTCGCAAATTAACCGAAAATATCTGCTGCGTCAAGGAGTTTTTCTTATCCCAGATCCACCAGGATATCATCCCCCTCCAACCGGACCGGGTAGACCTTGAGGGTATACTCGGGGAAATCCTGGCAGGCGCCGGTTTTCAGATTGAACTTATAGCCGTGGCGGGGGCAGGAGAGTGTCGGCCCGTCCTTGACCACCGCTGCCTGCAGCGGGCTCCCCTGGTGGGGGCACTCGTTTTCGCAGGCATAGATCTCACCCTTCAGGTTGATCAGCAAGACCTCCTGACCATTCACCGTTACCAGCTTCTTGCCGAAATTGGGAACATCGGCCTTTTTCGCGGCAAATTCCATCTGATGACCTCCTCAGGCGCTGTGTATGGATACTGCATGGGCGGCCTGCTCGGCCCGCTGCCGGGCTTCGTCGGTATCCGCGCCGAGCGCCAGGGCCACTCCCATCCTGCGACCCGGCCTGGTATCGGGCTTGCCGAAAAGACGAAGCTTGCACTCCGGCACTTTCAAGGCCTCTGCCACCCCTTTGAAGGCAACCTCTTCGGCGGCACTCTCGGCCAGTATAACATGGGATGCCGCAGGCGCCAGATTGACCACCACCGGCACCGGCAGCCCCAGGATCGCCCGGACGTGGAGCTCGAACTCGGTCAGGTTCTGGGAGACCATGGTGACCATGCCGGTATCGTGGGGGCGGGGCGAGACCTCGCTGAACCAGACCTGGTCCCCCTTGATGAAGAGTTCTACCCCGAAGATGCCGCGCCCACCCAGGGCATCGGTGACCGCCCGCGCCTGGCGCTGGGCCTCCTGCAACGCCGCATCGGTCATGGCCATCGGCTGCCACGACTCGTGGTAGTCCCCTTTGATCTGGATATGGCCGATGGGGGGGCAGAAGGTGGTGCCGGTCGCGTGGCGCACGGTCAGCAGGGTGATCTCGTAGTCGAACGCGATGAACTCCTCGATTATGACCGTATCCGACGCGCCCCGCGCCCCGTCCATGGCATAGGTCCAGGCGGCATCCACGTCTTCCGGCGTCTTGACCACGCTCTGCCCCTTGCCCGACGAGCTCATGATCGGCTTCACGACACAGGGGAGACCGATCTCGGCCACGGCGGCACGGAACTCGTCGATACTCTTGGCAAAACGATAGGCAGCGGTCGGGAGAGCCAACTCCTCGGCGGCCAGACGCCTGATCCCCTCGCGGTTCATGGTCAGATTCGTTGCCCGGGCCGTCGGGATGACGGTGAACCCTTCCCGCTCAAGCTCCAGGAGGTAGCCGGTGTCGATCGCCTCGATCTCGGGAACAATATAGGTCGGCCGCTCCTGGCGGATGACCCGGTCCAGCGCGGCCCGGTCGAGCATGCTGATGACGTGGCTCCGGTGGGCCACCTGCATGGCCGGCGCGTCGGCGTAGCGGTCGACGGCGATGACCTCCACCCCAAGCCTCTGGGCCTCGATCACCACCTCCTTCCCCAGTTCGCCCGAACCGAGGAGCAGGAGCCTGGTGGCGCCATCTTTTAAAGGTGTTCCGAGCATAATGACCCTCCTGACAGTAATTCAACGCGGATCGACGCGGATGTTGACGGATAGCCGCGGAACCCGACCCCAAGGAACGGGTGAGTGTCCCCCAATCAGGTTGATCCGCGTCGATCCGCTCTTAATCCGTGTCCTTCCGCGTTGAATTATTCTTCAACTAATGGTGATTTCG
>CAYSJJ010000027.1:27152-48849 GCA_964431365.1 uncultured Geobacter sp.
AAAAAGCCGCGTTTCACGAGATGGCGATTTCGAATTGTTCCTGGTGGAACCCCGGCTTGGCCCGCACCGTGATCCGCTTCTTGAACTTCCGCTCCAGCTCCTCGAGCCCCCGACGCTCTTCGTCGTAGAGCAGATCGGCCACCTGGGGATGGACCGTAAGGGTTACCTTGGTCCCCCTGATGTCCAGCATCTCCCGGCGCAGTTCGCGGAAGATCTCGTGGCAGACCGTGATCTTGGATTTGACGTAGCCACGCCCTTCGCAGTAGGGGCACGGCTCGCACATCATCCTCCCCATGCTCTCCCGCACCCTCTTCCTGGTCATTTCCACCAGGCCCAGCTCGGAGATCTTCAGGATGTTGGTCTTGGACTTGTCCGCCTTCAGCGCCTCTTCCAGGGCACCGTAGACCTTTTCCCGGTTGACCTCCTTCTCCATGTCGATGAAGTCGATGATGATGATCCCGCCGAGATTGCGGAGACGAAGCTGATAGGCGATCTCCTTGACCGCCTCAAGGTTGGTTTTGAGAATCGTATCTTCCAGGTTGTGCTTGCCGACGAAGCGGCCGGTATTGACGTCGATGGCGGTCAGGGCCTCGGTCTGTTCGATGATGATGTAGCCGCCGCTCTTGAGCCAGACCTTGCGCCCCAGTGCCCGGCTGATCTCCACCTCCAGGCCGAAATTGTCGAAGATCGGCTCCTCCTCGTCGTACAGCTCGATGGAGTACTTCATTTTCGGCATGAAGGTGGTGATGAACTGGACGATCTTGTCGTGCTCCGGCTTGGAATCGACCACGATCCGGTCCACCGATTCGGTCAGGATGTCACGCACCACCTTCTGGGTCACGTCCAGGTCCGAATGGATGAGGGCCGGGGCATTGACCTTGTCCTTCCGCTTGGCCACCTCCTCCCAGAGCTTGAGGAGGTACTTCATGTCAGCGAGCAGGTCTTCCTCGCTCTTCCCTTCCGAGACAGTCCTGACGATGAAGCCGCTGCCGGCCGGCTTGATCCGGTCGACGATCTCCCGCAGGCGCTCCCGCTCCTCCTCGTCCTCGATCCGGCGGGAGATCCCCACGTGGTCGACAGTCGGCATGTAGACCAGGTGTCGGCCGGGAAGGGAGATGTGGGAGGTGATCCGCGCCCCCTTGGTGCCGATCGGCTCTTTCGAGATCTGGACCAGCAGTTCCTGCCCCTCCTGGAGGAGCTCTTCGATGGGGTGCATGGGGTGGAGGACCGGCCCTTCGGCCTCACCTTCCTGGCCTTCTTCCTTTTTGCTCCCGTTCCCCTCCATGAACGAATCATATTCGTCCAGGGCGTCGAAGACGTCGGCCACGTAGAGGAAAGCGGCCTTTTCCAGGCCGATATCGACGAAAGCGGCCTGCATGCCGGGAAGCACCCTGACCACCTTCCCCTTGTAGATGTTCCCCACGATCCCCTTCACCCTGCTCCGCTCTATGTAGAGCTCGGCAATGGTGCCGTTCTCGATCAGGGCAACCCGTGTTTCGTGCGAGGTGGTGTTGATGACTAGTTCATTGGCCATAAGGATCTCGTTCTTCTTTTATATGGAGGATATGAAATTATTATCGGCAAAAGGGGGCCGAACAGAAACAGCCCGCCCGCTTTCAAGCCCCGGTCTCCTCACCCTGCTCCCTGAAAATCACCGCGCTCTTTTCGATACTGCAATCGGCCAGGGCTGAGAGGGGAAGGCCGGTAATGGCGGCGACAAACTCCAGAGGCTTGCCCCGACCGATCTCCATCACGAGACCGCTGCCATCGACGGTGAGGCTGTAGAGTTCCAGGCGCAGATCGAATTCCTGCGCCCCACCCTTTTTCTCCCGTCGATAGGGATAGCACGCGAGGGCGAGAAAGCGTTCGGCCTGGAGCGGGAGCTCTGCGGCAAGCGCCTCAGGAAGGGTAACCCGGTACCGTACGCGCTCCATGATGACCGACAGGGAGGGAGCTTTCGGAGGGACGGACCACGCCTCCAGCACCGTCATCCCCCGGGGAAGGGCCTGGTTCAGCCGTGACCGGACCGCCTCGGCACCAAAGCCGGGGGCGACCTCCATGTCCAGGTATTCGGCGAGGGATTCTACACCCACCGAGAGGGCCGTGGCAAATGAGAATTTCGGATGTGGGTGAAACCCTTGGGAAAAACGGATCGGGATGCCGGCCCGGCTGACCGCCCGGCTGAACAGGTTGATCAGTTCCAGGTGGCTCAGGAAGCGGGTGGTGCCGGTCTTGGTGAAACGGATGCGTACCCGATCCACCCCTTCCGTTGCAGCCGATCCTTCGAGCCCCCCCTGGCTGTGAGGGGGGACCGTAGCGTCACGCGGCTGGACCCGCATCCGTATTTCCTTGAAGTCGCAGACCCCGCAGCCGGTACAGGCGCTGTTCCGGCAGTCCGGGGTAGGCTCTCCGGAGAGGGCGCGCTCCCGCTCCCTGAGAAGGAACTCCCGGGTGACGCCGGAATCCAGGTGGTCCCACGGGAGCACCTCGTCGGTCTCCCGGCGGCGCAGGTACCAGCGGGGATCGATGCCGACCGCGGCAAACGCTGCCTGCCAGGCCGCAAAATTGAAGTGCTCCCCCCAGCCGTCGAAACGGCAACCGCGGCGGATCGCCTCCACCAGCACCTGCCCGAGACGCCGGTCCCCGCGGGCGAACACCCCTTCCATGACCGAAAGCGGCGCATCGTGCCACTTGAAGTTGAGTTTTCGCCGCTTCAGCGCATCGCGGAGGAACTCCTGCCTCCCGAGGGTCTCCTCGTAGCCGATCTGCGGCTCCCACTGAAACGGCGTGTGGGGCTTGGGGACAAAGGTGGAGACGGAGACGTTCACCTCGCCCCCACGGCCGGACTGCCGCCCCTGCCACTTGACCTGCCGGGCCAGTTCGACGAGGGCGGCCAGGTCCTCCTCCGTCTCCCCGGGGAGGCCGATCATGAAATAAAGCTTGATGAGCCGCCACCCTGCGCTGTAAGCGGCAAGGGCATCCTTCAGGAGGTCCTCCTCGCTGATCCCTTTGTTGATGATCCGCCGCAGCCGCTCGCTCCCCGCTTCGGGAGCCAGTGTGAAACCGGTCTTTCGCACCCGCTTCACCTCTTCCACCAACTCCTCGGTGAGGGTGCCGACCCGGACGGAGGGGAGGGAGACCGCCACCTTGCTCTCGGCGTAGCGGGTCATCAGTTCACGCAGGAGCGGGGTGAGACAGCCGTAATCACCGGTGGCGAGAGAGAGCAGCGACACTTCGTCGTAACCGGTATTGGCCAGGGCATCGTCGATGGCGTTCAGAATCCGCTCCGGCGACCGTTCCCGCACCGGCCGGTAGATATAGCCGGCCTGGCAGAATCGACAGCCGCGGGTACAGCCGCGTCCTACCTCCATGCTGACCCGGTCGTGCACCGTCTTGAGCAGCGGCACCACCGGCTCCGTCGGATAGGGGGCACTCTCCAGGTCGGCGAGGAACCGGCGGCGCACCCGGTCGTACCCGGCCTTCAACGGGGTGATCGACCGGATCGTGCCGTCTGCATTGTAGCTGACCTGGAACAGTGATGGGACGTAGACACCGGGGATCTCGGCAAGGCTCTCCAAGAGCCGCCGCTTGCCCCCTCCCTCCACCTTCCAGGCCTTGTACCGTTCGGCAATCTCCAGGACCGCCTCTTCTCCGTCCCCCAGGAGGACGGCATCGACGAAGTCGGCAAGTGGCTCCGGATTGTAGGCGCACGGGCCTCCCGCCAGGATCAGGGGCCAGCGCTCGTCGCGCTCGGCAGCCAGCAGCGGGATGCCGGAGAGTTCCAGCATGTTCAGGATATTGGTATAGGAAAGCTCATACTGGAGCGTAAAGCCGATGATACCGACAGCCGCCAGGGGGGTGCCGCTTTCCAGCGTCGAGAGCGGCGCTCCGCTGGCGCGAAGCTGCGCTTCCCGGTCGGGCCAGGGGGCATATACCCGTTCGGCGGCCAGCCATTCCGGACCGTTCAGCACATTGTAAAGAATCTGGAATCCCAGATGACTCATCCCCACTTCATACACATCGGGAAAGGCTAGGGCAAAGCGAAGCTCGGGAGACTCTTTGGGCCGGGAACCCATCTCGCCCCCCAGGTAGCGGGCGGGCTTTTCCACTGCAAGGAGATGATTGTCAATCACGTAAGGTCCTGTCTGGTCAACGGCGGAATGAAATGTGGTGGAGTTGCATAGTAACAGAAGCGCTTGGCCACGGGCAAGATTTTCCCCCAACGTGACGAACGTCGACTATCCACCGCATATGAGGCAGACGCTAGACGTTTTGCGGCAACACAGGCGCACCAAACCCGGCAACCCGCCATTTTTCACTCTAGTTTTTGGGATGTTATCATTATCCATGAGCATGGCACGAGCCCTGCAGTCTTTCACTGGTATCAACTCTTATTTTCCAAAAGGAGAAACACAATGAAAAAAGTTCTGTCCACCGTTGTTGCCGCTCTCGTTGCCCTCGCTTTCGCCGGTACCGTTCTCGCCGCCGAAGCTCCGAAGACCGAAGCTGCTGCACCGGCTGCTGCTGGCGAAGTGAAGAAGGAAGAGAAGAAGCCTGCTAAGAAAGCCAAAAAAGCCAAGAAGGCCAAGAAAGCCGAGAAGAAAGAAGAAGCTCCGGCTGCTCCGGCTGCTGAGCCCGCCAAGAAGTAATTACTTCTCGACGATAGTAGAAACAAAAAGCCGCATCGGAAACGATGCGGCTTTTTGTTTCAGTACGGCGGGAATAGACCGGGACAGACGGTCCCGGAACGACTACTCCTTCTGCCAGACGTAGGACGGTTCGAACCAGGGGTCGTAGAAGCCGGGATAGGCAACAAAGAAGGTCGCCAGTTCGCCGACGCCGGCAATGGTCCGGACAAACGTCATGCCGATCCCCTTGAAGGGGCCGATGACCGCACCACGCAGCCAGGTTGTCTCCTTGCCCGTTACGTAGATCTGCTTGGGGATCTCCAGCCAGCCGGTAACGACATTGGTCGCGCCGCGCACCCCTTTGGCAGCCATACCGTCCACAATCTGCTGTGGTGAGGCTGATTCGATGGTTTTGTACGGATCGCTGGCAAACGCGGCCGAGCAGAGAGCCAATGCGATGAGCGCTCCCATGAACGCCCTCAGCAGGATACCCATCCTACTCCCCCTTCCCTGCAGTATCTTTTGCCGGCTCAGCCCGCAGTTCATCCCATCCCTTCCAGACGAAATCCGGGTCGATCATCGGGTCATAGTAACCCGGTTGCGGCACCATGAAAAAGATCGTTTCCGCGACCCCGACCAGCCCGCGATAAAAGGTCATGCCGATCCCCTTGAGCGGGCCGACGACATACCCGACACTACCCCGGTCTCTCACGGTCAGATAGCTTTGCTTGGGAATCTCGACAATTGCCGTTGCCACATTGGTTACCCCACGGGCAAACTTGAAGGCCATCTTGTCTGCTATCGCTTCCGGTTTCTGGGCCTCAATGGCCAGACAGGGGGCTGCACACGTCAACATCATCAGGGTAAAGAACAGAACCACTAATCGCATGGTGGGGCACTCCTTTCGGCTTGGGTGCGTGGGCGGACATGGCGCCGGAATCTGAACGGCGCCGGGTCGACGGTAAGAAGCCAGTCGAGACAACAGGACCGCGCCCGTCGACACGCAACTGTGCAGGAGTTCGAGGACAGTGTTGTCCGCAACGTCGCTGATTGACTCCTTTTAACACACTTACCCGACCCTGGCAAGTTCCGGAGGAGGTACGGTCATTTTTCAACGATCAAAGAGCGTCGGCTCACCGGGGAGGAACGGCGCGACCTTCTGCCAGGCGGTCCGGAGCTTGTCCCGGTAAAATTCCCGGTTCTCATCGGGACGCTCCGGATCGTAGGCGCTCACCGGCCGGCATGAGAGGTGAACGGTGACCCCCTTCCCCTGCCCTGCGACGTAGTAGCTGATCTGATCCCCGGCCCGGTACTCCCGCTCCGACTGGAGGGCCAGCTCGTAGGCGGCCGCAGGATTTCGTGTCCCCTTTCGCAGCTTCTCCCGATAGGTTGCCGGCGATTCCGCCAGGGTCTCGGTTCGGGCCAGCTGGTTGATGGGGAACTGATGGAGCCGGAGCTTCTCCTGATACTCCCGGTACAACCTCTCGACATCGTCGACACGCCCCAGAAGGAGGAGGTGGATCGCTTCGGCCATGAACCGGCGGAGGAACGGCTCGATCCCCCGGGATTTGAGGGCGCTTCCCCGTACTATCACCTGACCGTCGTACGCCAGCAGGGCATAGTTCTTCGACTTGTACGAAAACATGCTCCGGTAGCGACCGGCCAGCTCCACCCGGATTCCTTCCGGCAAGGCGCCGGAGAGGCGGGCGACGAACGCCTCCTCGTCGGCGGGGGTGGCGATGGTTTCCGGTGGAATGAAATAGATGCCGTCCGTATCCACTTCCACGGGGCGGGCGTGTTCGGCCTCCAGCCACGCCAGCATGGCATTGATCAGCATCCTCCCCCGCCCGGTCACCTCGGCCGCCGCGGCACCGTCGGCAAAATTGTGCATCGGCGCGGCCAGGTAGCCGTAGAACGAATTGATCAGCACCTTGAAAGTCTGCTGCAAGGCGCCCCAGTACTCCCGTTCCTGCTGGTCCACCGCGCTCCGCGCCGCCTCCTTGGCCTGCAGGCGGAACTCGCGCAGGTCGTGGAGCAGGCGGAGGTAGAGCCCAAGGGAGTCATGACGGGGCGCCAGCCGGTCCATGAGAATGATGGAAGGGTAGAGGGAGGCCACGTCGCAGTGGAGGATCGGGCCCAGCACGCCGGTAAGAAGCGTATCCGTATAGCCGCCGGCCATCTCGGGGACCCCCTCACCTCGCGGGATGGCTCTCCCCTGGCGCAGGTACTCCCTGAGGAACAGGGAGTTGATCTTCGTGGCATTCCCCCGGACCACGCAGTTCTGATAAGAGTACGGAAATATCCGGGTCTGGAGGTAAAACGGATAGGCCAGCAGCCTGGCAATGGCCAGTGTCTCCCGGGCGTCGTCCAGGTTGTAGCGGAGAAGACGGGACGGATCATCGTGCAGGAGCTGCGCGATGGCATCCCCATCCACATACACCCGATCATCGGCTGCCAGGCCGAAGTGGCGGGCGACGTTTTTCAGACCGTAGCTTTCCAGGTCGCGGTTGCTGATATCGTGCAGTTGCACCAGGAAATAGGTATCAATGACATTGCGGCCGTAGACGTCCCAGCGGGGGTAGTCGACGGCCCGCTCGGCCACGGCGAAACGCGCCGGATGGACCCGCGGCTCGCTCCCGTCCCGTCCCCAGGAAAGCCGTACGTTGTGGCGACGGGCCCTTACCCGAATATACTCAAGGTCGAACCGGAAAAGGTTGTGCCCTTCCAGCACATCGGGGTCATACCGCTGGATCAGTTCGGTCAGACGTTGCAGCAATGACGGCTCACTCAACGCGGTGCCGTCCAGTACCTCGGTGTAGCCGTCGCTGCCGGCCAGCGCCACCGAGATGATCCGGTCCTGCTCCCGGCTGGGGTTGGAAAACTCGAACCCCGGCGCCGTATAGGTTTCGATGTCAATGGCCAGCCGCTTCAGCGCGGCAAAGGGGAGCTCCTTGAAAAAGGTCTTGCCGGTCAGGATTAGGTGCTGATGGACCGGGTCGGAGAGGAAGAGGTAGGGAGCGCCGGCTGCCGTGGGGGTCTTGCCGGTCCCCTTTGCCAGGAGATCCCTGGCGTTCAGACAATCATGCCAGCTGACGAACCGGGCGATGGCACGGAAGGCACCCTGACCTTCCAGCGGCCGGATGTCGGCGTGAACGGCGATCCCGGCCAGCAGCCGTTCGTTCTCCAGAAGGATAAAGGGGCGAAACGGATCGTCGTGAAACACGACGCCGGAGTCGGTCCGCTGAAAGAGCCGGATGAAACGGCCCGCCAGTTCGGCCCCGACGATCCGCGCCATCGGGTCGGCGCCGCAGAGCAGCGGGTTATCCAGCAGGTTCGTTTCCGCCATACGAATCAGCCCCAAAACAAAAACGGCGCACTCCGAAGAGTTGCGCCGTTTTATCAGTTCGACCGCCGGCTACTTGCCGTGCTTGGCCAGATAGCTGGCCACCCCTTCGGCAGTCGGCTTCATGGCGTCTTCACCCTCCTGCCAGTTGGCCGGGCAGACCTGGTCGCCGTGGGTCTCGACGAACTGCAGGGCATCGACCATCCGCAGCGCCTCGTTCACGCTCCGACCAAGCGGCAGGTCATTGATCACCGCATGGCGGATGACACCCTTGGTATCGATCAGGAAGAGACCGCGCAGGGCCACGGCTTCGTTGAAGAGGATGCCGTATTCCCGGGAGATGTTCTTGTTCAGGTCGGCAACCAGCGGGTACTGGATGTTGCCGATGCCGCCGTTTTCCACCGGGGTGTTCCGCCAGGCGTAGTGGGTGAACTTGGAGTCGACGGAAACGCCGATCACTTCCACGTTCTTGGCCTTGAATTCGGCGATCTTCTTGTTGAAAGCCAGGATCTCCGACGGGCAGACGAAGGTGAAGTCGAGCGGGTAGAAGAAGAGCACCACGTACTTCCCTTTGAGCGAGGAAAGGGTGATCTGGCCGAAGGAACCATCCGGCAAAACCGCATCGGCGGTAAAATCAGGGGCCTCTTTGGTGACAAGGGTGCAAAGACTCATTAGTGTTTCTCCTTTCGGAAAATGTTGTTGTGGTATGACGAAAGAAAAAGTAACAGGCGAATCGGCCCTTGTCAATTCAAAAAAGATAATTTTTATCTTATTGGTCCCATTAGGCAATTATCCGCTCTGCCGATGGTGCACCCATGCGCCAGGGGCGCTTACCTCGAAATACCCGGGGTTCGCGGTGCAGTGAAGGAGGTATAATAGGGGTACGAAGCAGAGCAGATAGAAAGGAGGCTCAAGATGAAAGGCGAACGAAAAGGGCGGAAAATATGCCTGATCGATAACTCCCATGAATACGCCAAATTTTCCGCAGCCGCCGTGGTCACCTGCGGAAAGTGCGGTGCGAAGGCACGTGATGCATCGCTCGTCTGCGAGCCGGGCATCCATTCGGACCTCACCTGACACGTGTCGGGAGTGGGAACAGAGGCAAGACGCAGCCTGCCGCAAGGCAGGCTGCGTTCGTATTCAGGCCCCCCTGCCAAAGAAGGCAGGCGTAACTACTTGACTCCCCCCTGAATGCCGATGGTCACCTCCTGGAAGGGAATCTCCTTGCCTGAAGCTGCGAGGGCCTGACGGGCGGCCATGACGATTCCGCCGCAGCAGGGGACCTCCATCCTGAGGACCGTGATACTCCTGATGGAGGAGACCCGGAACAGTTCGGTGAGCTTCTGCAGGTAGAAGTTGTTGTCGTCCAGCTTGGGACAGCCGATGACCAGCGCCTTGCCGGCCAGGAAATCCTTGTGAAAATCGCCGTAGGCGAAGGGGACGCAATCGGCGGCGATCAGCAAGTCCGCGTCCTGGAAATACGGGGCGTTGACAGGCACCAGGTGCAGTTGCACCGGCCACTGGGCCAACCTGCTCTGCCGGTTTCCCTCTTCCGTAGCTGCAGGGGGGGCCGATGACGGAGCAAACGACATGGCCCTGGAGCCGGGACAACCGCCGCCGTGGTGATGCGCAGGGGGGGGAGTGGCCGGTTTGCCGTGTGGTGCGTGGGGTTCTCTGCCGTCCACCTTGAGGTGCTCGGCCACGGCAGCCTCGTCGAATTCGTCTGCCTCCCGCTCGATGACCCGGATGGCGTCCTGCGGGCACTCGCCCAGGCAGGCGCCCAGGCCGTCGCAGAGGTTATCGGCAGCCAGGACGGCCTTGCCGTTTTCTATCCTGATGGCCCCTTCGGCGCAGGAGGGGACACAGAGCCCGCAGCCGTTACACTTCTCCTGGTCGATCTGAACGATTTTTCTGATCATCTTTCGTGTCTCCTTGTCGTATCGATTAAAAGAAATAATGCCAGAGGTAGTCGATCCGCCCGCGCATGATCATTCTCCGCCCGGAGAAGGCCATGATCTCGCGGATTCTGGCTCGATACTCCTTGCTGTAGCAGTGAATGTGACACTCCTTGCAGGTCGGCTTGGGGTCGAGCGGACAGTTGCGCCGCTTCTGGATACCATGGGCCAGCAGGGCGGCGCAATCGGGACAGAGCAGGAGCCCCTTCCTGAAGACCCCCTCCAGTTCGTCCGGCAGGTCCGTCTGGACCCGGCTGGCGCGGTCATGCCGCGCATGGCAGAAGATCTTTATGAATGTCGCCATGATCTTCAGATCGCCGATTTGTCTGGTGGTAAATTGTGTCATGGCCTGACTTTAGTTCAGTTGACCGGCATACTGCATGATCCAGGTCAAAAAATGGCTGATAGTGACGGCAAGAGCTTTTGCCATCGGGGGGTGAGTGTGGTAAGGTAGCCTCATGAAAAACGCCGTGCCACGCATACTTCCGCGCTCAGAGCATACCATTTCCCGTCGGCTTCTCAATCCGAATGCTGTCAGGACGCTTTACCGTCTCAATGACAACGGCTTCACCGCCTACCTGGTCGGCGGTTGCGTCCGCGACCTGCTGCTCGGCCGCGAACCGAAGGATTTCGACATCGCCACCAGCGCCACGCCCGGCCAGGTAAAAAGGCTTTTCCGCAACTGCCGCCTGGTCGGCCGACGCTTTCGCCTTGCCCACCTGCACTTCAACGACGGGATCATCGAGGTGGCTACGTTCAGGGCTAGCGCTGCCGAAGCGGCTGTCGACGAAGAGGAAGTCGCCCCCGCTCCCGAGGCGAGCCATCGTCACCCGCAGGTGCTCAGGGACGAGGAGGGGATGATCCTGCGGGACAACCTTTTCGGCACGCCGGAGGAGGACGCCTGGCGGCGCGACTTCACGGTCAATGCGCTCTGCTACGACATCGCCGACTTTTCCCTCATCGATTACGTCGGCGGACTGGAAGACCTGAAACGGGGAGTCATCCGGACCATCGGCGATCCCTGGCAACGCTTCACCGAAGATCCGGTCCGGATGATCCGGGCCATCCGTTTTGCAGCCCTTCTCGGCTTCAGGGTGGAGGAAAACAGCTGGCAGGCGCTGGTGGAGCTCGCACCCGTGATCGGCCGGGCCGCGCCGGCCCGACTGTATGAAGAGGTCCTCAAACTGTTCCTTTGCGGTGAAGGGGAACAGGTCTACCAACTGCTGCGCCGGAGCGGCCTGTTTACGTATCTCCTCCCCCCCCTGGCCGCCTGGCTGGAAGGGGAGGAGAAGGGATTCCCGCACGTCTGGCTCGGCAAGGCCCTGGAATGGGCGGACCGGACTATCGCGGACGGCTCGGGCATCTCCGCGCCACTGCTTTTGGCACTCCTTTTCGGGCAATACCTGACCGAAGAGGCCGAACGGCTGCAGGGGAAGAAGGAGCCCTTCCAGCCGGCCATGGATCGGGCAACCGCCTCGCTCCTTGAAGAGCTCTCCCCGGTGGTGCTGGTCCCCAACCGTATTGCCGTGCAGATGCGGGATATCCTGACTTCCTGCCACCGCTTTCGCACCATCCCCGGTAGACGTGCCCAGGCAATGGTCGCCAGGCCGACGTTCAACGACGCGCTGCAGTACCTTCGTTTTCGCAGCTCCATGGAACCGGAGGAAGAGCGTATCGTTGCATGGTGGGAACGGCTGGCCGCAACCCAGACCATTCCCTCTGCGGAAAGCGATGCTCCAACACCCCATGGGCCCAAACGACGACGTCGGCGCCCACGACGCAAGAAGAACCCTGCCGGAGCGGTTGCTGCACAGGAGGGGGGGCAGAACCATGAACATCCATCATGAGCAGGATAAGCAGCTGAACTCGAAGCTGACCAAGATCTGGCCAAAGCCGTTCGCCTACTTCGAACATGTCCGCCTTTTTCTGCTCGTCCTCTGCATTACCATATCCGTTCTGGTAACCTGTCTTTTTCTCTACCTCTACACACGTACCAGTGACCAGATGCTGCTCCGCATCCAGGAACAGGCCGAGGCCTATGCAGACCTGCTGGACCATGCGCGGCGCTGGAACTTCAACTACGGCGGGGTCTACGTCGAGAAAAAAGATGGCACCGAGACCAACAGCTACCTGAAAGGGCTCGGCATGGAGCCCGACGTGCGAGGCCCGGACGGCCGGACATTCACCCTGCGCAACCATGCCATCATGACCACCGAAATGTCCCGGATGAGCGAACGGGAAGGGGGGGTCCGTTTCCGGCTGATCAGCCAGAACCCCCTTGACCAGAGGAATCGGCCCGATCCGTTCGAGCAACAGGCACTGGAAGAATTCGCGCGAGGGGGAACACGGGTGGCCAAGCTGCTGCCGTCCGCCAACCCGCCGGTCTACCGCTACATAACACCACTGCATGTCGATGAGACCTGCCTGGAGTGTCACCAGCAGCAAGGGTACAAGGTTGGCGGCATTATCGGCGCCGTCAGTGTCACCATCCCGGCAGCGAGCATGGTCAGGGAGACAACCAGCCTCCGCATGCTGATCGCCCTCAGCGCCGGCCTGACCATCCTATTCCTGGTGGGAGTTACCTATTTTCTTACCTGGAGGCTGGTCATAAAGCTGGACGAGGTGCAGCGTCACCTGAAGAAACAGGCCACCACCGACGAACTTACCGGCCTCAAGAACCGCCGGGTGATCATGAAGCGGCTGGAGGAGGAGCGCCAGCGAGCCAGCCGGCTCAGTGAACCTTTTTGCATCATGATCATCGACCTGGACCATTTCAAACGGATCAACGACTCCTACGGCCACCCCTTTGGCGACAGGGTACTCAAACGGGTGGCACAGCTGATCCGCGAATCCCTGCGCCGGTACGACAGCGTCGGACGGATCGGTGGCGAGGAGTTCCTGGTGATCTCACCGGGCACGGGGCTTAACGAGGCTGTCGCCCTCGCCGACCGAATCCGGGTCACCATCATGGACGACACGATCCGAGAAGGCGAACTGCAGGTCGCGGTGACCCTGAGCGTCGGACTGACAGTCCTCTCCTCCGACGACCAGAGCATCGAAACCATGCTGAAACGGGCCGACAAGGCCCTCTACCAGGCGAAGAAACAGGGACGGAACCGGGTCATCGCCGTCGCTGCCTGACCGCCATCCCCCGGCAGATGAGGCGCCGCTCCGCTGAGAGAGAAAAAATAGTAGTAGACAAATAAATAGTATGCTATCTATATGGCATGCGCCCTTCTCATGAGACTATCAACCGCAGCAACCTCCTCTATCGCCTCGGCCTTCTGACCCGGCGCTGGCGTCAGGTCCTGGATGCCGAATTCCAGGACGCCGGCCTGACCGATGCCACCTGGCGCCCCCTTCTGCACCTCCACCTCCTGGGCGACGGAACCCGCCAGAAGGATCTGGCCGCGTCCGTCGGCATCGAAGGCCCCTCCATGGTCCGCCTGCTCGACACCCTCATTGCCAAAGGGTTGATCAAGAGGAGCGAAGATGCCACGGACCGGCGGGCGAAACTGCTCTGTCTGACCCGGGAGGGACAACTTATCGTCGCCCGCATCCGGGAGATGGTCATGGCCCTGGAAAACGAGCTGCTGAGCCCGTTCGACGATGACGAGATTTCCCAACTGGCGCAGTTCATCCAGCGCCTGGAAGCCACCGTGAGTGACGTGCGGCAAAGGCCCAGGAGATAATGCGCCAGACCCTGCGACAGACCATTCCCCTGCAGCGGCCACGAATCCTCCTCGCCACCCGCGGCACGGCAGCAGCCCTGACCGCCCTCGTCGCCGCGATATTCCTGCAGCTGGAATATCCCTACTGGGCTGCCATGACAGCACTGATCGTGATCCAGCCGACGCGGGGACTGTTGTTCGAAAAAAGCTTTTACCGCCTGGTCGGCACGGTCATCGGCTCCATGGCCGGCCTGCTCCTGCTGGTGCATACCAGGAGCCCCATTCTCCTCACCATCGCCCTCTCCTTCTGGATCGCCGCCTGTGTCGGCATCGGCAACCTGCTGTACGGATTTCGTGCCTACGCCTGCCTGATGGCCGCCTGCACCTGCGCCGTCATCGCCATGAGCGGCTACCAGAACCCCTCCCATCTCTACGGGATCACGTTCGACAGAATCGCCTGCATCATCGTCGGGATCATCGTCTCGACCGGCGTGACGGCGCTCTTCACCCCCAGCCAGCCCAGGAACGAAGTGACGGATCGCCTCCACGCTGCCGCCGGGGAAACCGTTGCGTGGCTGGCACAGCTCCTCCGCCACGAGCGACAGGGGAGCCTGGTCCGCCGGGAGCGCGATCTTCTGATCGAGATCGCGGAGATCGAAAGCCAGCTGGACGTCGCAGGTGCAGGCTCCTTACGTTCCAAACGGCAACACCGCCAAATTCGGAACGTCATCGCCTCCCTCCTCTCCCTGCTGGCCGTCGGCCGGCTGGCCGGAGGAGAGCTTGCCAGGCAGAGTCTGCCGAACCACCGTCACGACCACTGGCGTGAGCTCCTTGCCGGACAGCTGGAAATCGTTGCCAGCAGAGTCCGCAGCTCGTCAGCGCTGAAGTGCACCACCGAGATGACGGCAATTGCAGCGGAAGCAAAGGCCCACCTCCCCCTTCTTGGGGAGACCCTGACCGACATCGCCACCGCTCTCCAGCAGCTCCTGGCAGAGTACGGCACCCTCTCCGAGCCAACTGGCGGGGAGCCGTGTCACCGGATCATCCATCACCGGGACTGGCGCGGGGCCAGGGGGGCGGCAATCCGCAGCACACTTGCCATCGCCGCGGTCGGCGTGACCTGGTCGCTCTCCGGGTGGAACAAAGGACCGTTGATGCTCATGGCGATCGCCATCATGATCAGCATCTTTTCCAACAAGGAGCACCCGGCGTACTTCGTGGGGCAAATTTTTCTCGGCGCGGCAACCGGGTCGGCAGTCGCCGTTTTCTGCCGGATCGTACTGCTCCCCGGTGTGACCGACCCGTTCATCACAGTGGCCCTCATGGCGCCATTCATCCTGATCGGCACCTTTGCCATGGCCCAGCGCCGGACGGCCATCGCCGCGACCGACGCCACGCTCTTCTTCATCTTTGTCATCCAGCCGGGGGTGCCGGTCGCCGCCACGCCTGCCGACCTCGTACTCGGCGCGGTTGCCATGGTGATGGGGGTTGGAAGCGCCTGGGTCGCCTACCGGTACCTGGTACCGATCAACCCGGCAATCCGGCTGCGCTTCCTCCTGGCAACCATCGCGCACGACATCGAACTCCTGGCCGCGGCGGACTCGCCGGTTACGGTGGGAAAGCTGCGGGCACGGCTGCACCACCGGGTCATCCGGCTGGTTGCCATCGCTACCAGACATGACGACGACCACGTCGCGATAGTTGAGGGGGGAATCGCGGCACTGGCAATCGCGAAGAGCATCCAGCGCCTGCGGGAAGGAGTCGACAACGGGGAATTGCCCCCTGAAGCGGTCGGGATCATTCGGGAGTCACTGGACACGCTGTCCGAAACGAGCCACCAGCCGGAGAAGGCTGCGCAACTGCTGGAAACCGCAGCGGGCCGCCTCTATGCAGCGCTGGGCCCAGGACCTGACGGCCATGGCCCAGGCCTGGCCATGGCCGACACCATGAGCGCTGCCGCCGAACTGTTCAGCAACAACTCACTGACGTGGGGAGGCCGGGGAACGCAATGCCATACCTGAGATTCAAGGGGTTCGACGAGGAGTTTCTGAATCAGGCAGTGCCGGTGATCGTCGGGGAGTTTGCCCGTATCGCCTCAGTGCCACGGGAAATCGTCAAGGTGGAACTGCTCAGCATCAAGCGGATTACCGACACCCCGCGGTCGCTGGAGATATTCATGTTTCCGCGGACGCAGGAGAAGCATGACCGGATCGCGGCCACTCTGAACGAACTGCTCAGCCATTACGGTTATCACGGCGTGCACATCTTCTTTGTGCTGCTCACCCCATCGCTGTACTACAAGGAGGGAATGCCGCTGAAGAGCGTCTGTTGGCTG
This sequence comes from uncultured Geobacter sp., assembly GCA_964431365.1. GTDB lineage: Bacteria > Desulfobacterota > Desulfuromonadia > Geobacterales > DSM-12255 > Geomobilibacter. The sequence continues at coordinate 43,085 of CAYSJJ010000027.1, forward strand.
CCCGATTCAGCGGGCGAGCAGGCTGATGCCGAACAGGCCGGTCATGCCCGCGCTTCAGGGGAATGACCGGCCGCAAAAGAAAGGAGCCATATGGATCTCAAAGGAAAGACCGTGCTGGTGACCGGTGCCAACGGCGGTATCGGCACGGCCCTGGTCAAGGGGCTGATGGACAGGGGGGCCGCCAGGATCTACGCGGCAGCGCGTGGCACTGCCGGCATGGCCGGGTGTGCCCATCTCGTTGACGACAGGGTCGTCCCAGTCAGGCTCGACATTACCGACGCCACCAGCGTGGCAGCGGCAACTGAGCAGTGTCGGGACATCGATCTGCTCATAAACAACGCCGGCATCAATCGCTGCGTCTCGCTCCTGAGCCCCGCCGGCATGGAGTGCGCCCGCGAAGAGATGGAGGTCAACTTCTTCGGCACCCTGGCCGTCTGTCGGGCGTTCGCACCGCTATTGGCCACACATGGCGGCACGATCGTCAACGTCTGTTCCATCATCGGCCTGGTCAACCTGCCGGCCAACGGCTCCTACTGCGCCTCGAAGGCTGCCGGACACTCCCTGCTGCAGGGGATGCGGGCCGAACTTGCTCCCCTGGGGGTGCGGGTGGTCGGGGTCTATCCCGGCCCGGTTGATACCAGGATGACTGCCGGCCAGGAGATGCCCAAGGCGACGCCGGTCCAGGTTGCCGCCGCCATTCTCGACGGCCTGGAACGAGGTGACGAGGAGATCTTCCCCGACCCCATGTCGCGCGCCGTCCACGCCGGACTCTTGCAGGATCCCAAACAGGTTGAGCGGGAATTTGCGCCCATGATTCCGGCCTGAGCGGGCCATCTACATATGACGAAACGAGCGGGGTACCCAGTCGGACACCCGCTCCCCTATGGGTGCCCGACCGCGGCGGCCACAGACGGCTGCCGTCAGTGACCTGTCGCGCCCTGGGACTCGGGGCCCGTTACAGCTCCAGATCTGCAACAGCGGCACTCTTCGCCTTGCGCGGCCGAACCTTGTGCAGCAGCCGGTCCATGTAGTAGTAGACCACCGGCGTGATGTAGAGAGTCAACAGCTGCGACGTCACCAGCCCCCCCACCACCGCCAGCCCCAGCGGTTGCCGCGACTCCCCGCCGGCGCCCAATCCCATGGCGATGGGGAGCGTCCCCATCAGGGCCGCCATGGTGGTCATCATGATCGGCCGGAAACGGACGATCGCCCCCTCGAAAATGGCGTCCAGCGGACTCTTCCCGCTCTCCCGCTCCGCCTCCAGGGCAAAGTCGATCATCATGATGGCGTTCTTCTTGACGATGCCGATCAGCATGATGATCCCGACAAAACCGTAGATGTTCAGGTCGCATTTGAAGAGCATCAGGGTAATCAACGCCCCGAAACCGGCAGCCGGCAGGCCGGAGAGGATCGTAACCGGGTGGATGTAGCTCTCGTAGAGGACTCCGAGCACGACATAGATGACGAAGATGGCCATGGCCAGGAGTATCCAGAGCCCGCTGAATGAGGACTTGAAGGCCTGGGCGGTCCCCTGGAAACTGGTGCTGACAGTCTGGGGGAGCGTGGTATCGGCAAGCCGGTCCACCAACTTCATGGCATCTCCCAGGGCCACACCGGGGCGGAGGTTGAACGAGATGGTCACCGCCGGCAGCTGACCCAGATGGTTGACCGCCAGCGGGCCGATGGTCTTGGTGATGGTGGCGATGGTTTCCAGCGGGATCAGCTGTCCGGCCTTGGCCCGGATGTAGAGCATCCCCAGCGCCGCCGGGTCCCCCTGATAGAGGGGGTCGAGTTCGAGGATCACCTGGTACTGGTTGGTCGGGGCGAAGATGGAGGAGACCTGGCGTGATCCGTAGGCATAGGCAAGGGCGTCCTCCACCTGCATGACGCTGAGCCCCAGGGCCGCCACCTTGTCCCGGTTGATCTCCACATGCACCTGGGGATTGCTGATCTGCAGGTCGCTGGTCACATCCAGGAGTTCCGGCAGCTCCCGCAGCCTGGCCTCGAACTCGGTGGCGGAGCGGTACAGCTCGTCCGTGTCCTGCCCCTGCAGGGTGAACTGGTACTGGCTCTTGGAACTCATGCCGCCGATCTGGATCGAGGGGACGTTTTTCAGAAAGGTCCGAATCCCCGCCACCTTGCCCAGTTTGGGGCGGAGCTCCTGGATCACCTCGTCGGCGGAGAGTGTACGCTGATCGCGCGGTTTCAGCCGTATGAAAAGACTCCCGGCGTTGCTGCCACGGCTTCCGCCGCCGATGGTCGACATGAACCCGTCGACGTTGGGGTCCTTGGCGATGATGGCCGCAACCGCCTCCTGGTGCAGTTTCATGTCGGCGAAGGAGGTCCCCTGGGCCGTCTCGGTGTCCGCATTGAGCCGGCCGGTGTCTTCGGTCGGCAGGAACCCCATGGGAATCCTCGTGAAGAGCCAGACGGTCAGGAGCGTGATCAGCAGCGTCACCACCATGGTCGTCCGTCGGTAGCGAAGGACCTGCTTCAGGGAGCGCTCATACAGGCGGAGCATCCCGTCGAAGAAACGCTCCATCATCATGAAGAGCCGCCCGTGCTGCTCCGTTGCATGAGGCTTCAGAAAACGGCTGCAGAGCATGGGGGTCAGAGTCAGGGAGACGAAGCAGGAGACCAGGATGGCGGCGCTGATGGTGATGGCGAATTCGTGCAGCAGCCGCCCCAGGATCCCCCCCATGAACAGGACCGGGATGAAGACCGCCACCAGCGATATGGTCATGGAGAGAATGGTGAAGCCGATCTCCCGGGAGCCCTTGAACGCCGCCTCCATGGCGCTCTCCCCCTTTTCCATGTGCCGGACGATATTCTCCAGCATGACGATGGCGTCGTCCACCACGTACCCCACCGCCAGGGTCAGGGCCATCATGGAGATGTTGTTGAGGGAGAAGCCGAGGAGGTGCATGACGGTGAAGGTGCCGACGATGGACATCGGCACCGCCAGCGACGGGATCACCGTGGCGGAGAGATTGCGCAGAAAGAGAAAGATCACCATGATGACCAGGCCGATGGTCAGCACCAGGGTGAACTTGACGTCGTGCATCGATTCGCGGATCAGGATGGAACGGTCGTAGAGCACGTTCAGGTCGACCGCGCCCGGCATCTGACTGCGGAAGCTGGGCAGCAGCTTCCTGACGTTGTCCACCACCTCGATGGTGTTGGTCCCCGGCTGGCGTTGCACGGTCAGGACGATGGCGCGGGTGTTGTTGTACCAGCTGGCGGTCTTGGTATTCTCGACGCTGTCGAGAACCTGCCCCACCTCCTCCAGGCGGACCGGCGAGCCGTCCCGGTAGGCCACCACCATCTGCCGGTAGGCGGCTGCCTTGAACAGCTGGCCGCTGGCCTCGATGGTATAGGCCTGCTTGGTGCCGTCCAGGGTCCCGGTGGGGAGGTTGACATTCGCTTCGTCGATGGCGGTCGCCACTTCGTCGATGCCGATCTGCCGGGAGGCGAGCGCCTTCGGATCGAGCTGGGCCCGCACGGCATATTTCTGCGACCCCCAAACGTTGACCTGGGCCACGCCGCTGATGGTGGAGATACGGCGGGCGATCAGGGTCTGGGCATACTCGTCCACCGCGGAAAGCGGTAACGTGGGGGAGCTGAGCGCCAGGTAAAGGACCGGCTGATCGGCCGGGTTCACCTTGCGGAACGACGGCGGCGTCGGCATGTTCTTCGGCAGGGTCCGGATGGCGAGGGAGATGGCCGCCTGGACATCCTGGGCAGCAGCATCGATGTCCCGGTCCAGGTTGAACTGGAGGGTGATCCTGGTGGTGCCGATACCGTTGGTGGAGGTCATGGAATCGACGCCGGCTATGGTGGAGAGCTGGTTCTCCAGCGGGGTCGCCACCGCCGACGCCATGGTATCCGGGTTGGCGCCGGGGAGGTTGGCGTTGACCTGGATGGTCGGGAAATCCACGTTGGGGAGGTCGTTCACCGGCAGCAGGCGATAGGAGACCACCCCGAAGATGAAGATGGCGACCATCACCAGCGAGGTCATGATCGGCCGGCGGATGAAGATATCCGCGATATTCATTACTTCTTGCTCCCGGCCGGTTGTCTCTCTTTCGTCTCGACAATGGCCCCGGGGGTGAGCCTCAACTGGCCGTCCACCACCACGGTCTCACCAGGCGCCAGCCCCTTGTCGATGACCGTCTCCTCACCCGCCGCTACGGCGGATGTCACCGGACGCATCTCCACCGTGCGGTCCGCTTTCACCACATAGACAAACTCCCCCTGCTGGCTGGTCTGGATGGCGTGGGTCGGGACGACCGCCGCATTCCGGCGGGAGGCGAGCGTTATGAGCACGTCGGTGAACTGACCCGGCCAAAGCTTCCGCGACTTGTTGGCAAAGGCCCCCTTGAGCCTGATCGTACCCGTCGCCGGATTCACCGCATTGTCCAGGAAGCTGATCGTCCCCACCTCGGTGGCGGCCGGTTCATTGGGGATGGCGGCCTCGATCCTCAACTGCCCCGCAGCCATGGCCCGCTTTATTTCGGCCAGCCGCTTTTCGGGAAGGGAAAAGGTGACATAGATCGGACTGATCTGGTTGATGGTGACGATGGGGAGATCGTTCGCCTTCACCAGGTTGCCGGGATGGAGCGACAGGGTGCCGGTCCGGCCGGAGATGGGGGAGCGGATGGAGCAGTACCCGAGCTGGATCCTGGCGTTTCTGATGGCGGCACGATCGGCAGCCAGGGTGGCGGCCAGCGATTCGGCATTGGATTGCAGAGACTCGTATTGGTCCCGGGTGACGATGCCATTCTTGAGGAGTTCCTCGTACCGGCTGGCCTGCTCCCGTGCGAATTTCGCCTGGGCCTGATCCTTGGCCAGGGCCGCCTCACTCTGGCTCAATGTCGCCTGGAACGGCTCCGGGTCGATGCTGACCAGCAAGGCCCCCTTCTCCACGTCACTCCCTTCCGTGAAATGGACCCGCGCTATCTGGCCGCTTACCTGGGATTTTATGGCAACGCTGGTGAACGCCTCGATGTTGCCGATGGCCTTGACCTGAACCGGCACGTCTTTCTGCAGCACCTGGGCGACCTTTACCGGTACCGCAGGTTTTGCCTTGGGCTTTTCTTTCTTGGCCGTGCAGGAAGCGCAGCAGAGAATAGCCGCCAATCCCGCCAGGATTATTGACGTCTGCTTCATGACCCTCTTCTTTCTCGGCACGTCCGTTATCGACTCGTTCTTGCCTCTCCTCGCTCGCGTAGAGAGTGCCGGAATCGTTGCGTGAATCAAGGATATTAGTGCAAACGGCATGAAATGCATAGGCATATTCTCTGTGTCTGCCTGACGGTCACCGAGGAAGGGCCGCGTGCGCCTCCACGGGCGGCGGAAGTTATTGACTATACATTAATAAATGCTATCCTTGTGACCGTACGGACGGGCCAACCATCCGGCATCATTGCACTGTCACGTCTTCGCCCCGAGGAGTAGCGAGTGAAAAACAGACTGAATAAACGGCAACGGCTCTACACTCCCGGCTTGCGTTCGCTGGCCGGCATTGCCTGCGCGGTCATGCTGCTCTTCACTCTCCCCGGGGCCGTCATGGCGGGCGAATTCAATTACCTGCACGACCATCCGGGCTCGATGTCCGTAACGACCAGCGGTTCGCACATCCAGCTGAAAAAGAGTGATGCCGCCACCTACAAGCGCAATTTCGAACGGCTGCGCTCCCTGCTGGCAAAGCAGCCGGCGTTTGCTGCGCCCCGGGGGGTGGAGATCAAAGGGTATTTCCGGCCGAA
>CAYSJJ010000028.1:0-41739 GCA_964431365.1 uncultured Geobacter sp.
TTTGTTCAGTACTCATTATCGCGTGCTTCCTGATCAGTGCATGCGGCAGCACTGAAAATTTTGTTCAGGGGAACGGTAAGATCACCGTTACCGTCAAGAACGGTAGCGGCACGACACTGTTGTCGAACGTGAAAATTGATGTCCATGTCGATTCACCAACCGGACGGATAGTTGATACCGCGGTAACGGACGCAACAGGCACACATGATTTCCAGGAGACCGTTGGTTCAGATTACTTCTTTACCTTCACTGACCTGAATACGCCGGCCAGATTCGCGTCGCCGCAAAACTGGCCGACCAGAGTAACGCCACTGTTGACCTCGACGGTTTCCCTCACGGTGACATTGAATTAGCCGTATCGACGTGAATGACGACCGGGGTGCGGAAGGAATTCGCCGCACGATGAATCGACCCAGGGTGGGGTTTCACTCGGGATACTGTTTCACCAAGGAGGTTGATCATGGACATGAGGCAGGCAAGAAGAATTTCAGGCTTGGTCGTTTCATTGCTCTCCGTGGGCATGATATCCGGATGTGCCAATTACGAGGTGAATACAAGACGTGGCAACATTCCGGGTAAGTATATCCGCTATGAGATGCAGGAAGCTGATCGGGCTGTGGAATCAGCCCGTCAGGCCGGGAAGGACAAGGCCTGCCCGGCTGAATTCAAGGCCGCGGAGGATGCCAGGGACCATGCCTATGACGTATTCAGGGCATGCGAGACCGAGGAAGGAGCAGCCCTCGCAAAACAGGCAACGGCAAAAGCCAATGCCCTCTGCCCACAGGCCGTAACAAAGGAGGTCCAGCCCAAGACAGAACCGGCCGAAGCTCCGCTCGAAGCGGTCCCGGCCGCTGAACCGACCCCGGAGACCATGAAGTACTGCGTTTCCCTGGACATCGAGTTCGACATCGACAAGGCCGAAATCCGTCCCCAGTACAACGATGAGGTGGCCAAGGTCGGCGACTTCATGAAAAAGTACCCGACGACCACCGCCGTCATCGAAGGATACTCCGACCAGGTCGGCAACGATGAGCACAACATGCGGCTCTCGCAGCAGCGCGCCGAGAGCGTGGTCAAGTCTCTGGAGGGAAATTTCGGCATTGCCCCCTCCCGTCTCTCCGCCAAGGGGTACGGGAAGGCAAGGCCGATCGCCGACAACGCCACCGACGCGGGGAGGCAGAAGAACCGGCGCATAAACGCCATCATCGACTGCGCCCTCGATGTCAAGGAGCTTGCGCCGCCCCCCGAAAGGCTCTGCATCTCCCTGAAGGTGCAATTCGACACGGATAGCGCCGAGATCAAGCCCCGCTATTATGACGAGGTCAACAAGGTCGGCGAGTTCATGAAGAAGTACCCGACAACCACCGCCGTCATCGAGGGGCACACCGACAACGTCGGCAGCCTGGAGCACAACATGAAGCTCTCGCTGCAGCGGGCCGAAAACGTGGTGAACTATCTGGTAGAAAAATTCGGTATCGAGCGCTCCAACCTTTCCGCCAAGGGATTCGGCCCCACCCGACGCATCGCCTATAACAGCACTCCCGAGGGGAGGCAGCAAAACCGGAGAATCAATGCCATCATCGATTGCGTAATACAGAAGTAACATGAAGATACGTTCGAAAAGGGGCGTGCTGCGGTACGCCCCTTTTCGTCTAGCGATCCTTTGCACCGGATGTTCCGAACCGGCTCGAATCTATTTCTCTCTTTGAAGATGGGAAACTGAAATCCTGCAGCACCCCTCACTGATCCCGGGATCGAAGAAGGAATTGCACGAAGTTGACGGAGGGGATCTATGAAGGTCTGGACATTCTTCGTGACAGCCCTGCTTACGGCGGCAACCACCTTCGGCGCAGGTCCGGCCGACATCCTCGGGTCGTGGAAAACCGATGGCGGTGATTCGCGTTTGGAGTTCTACAGATGCGGAGAGAAAATCTGCGGTAAAATAGTCTGGCTGAAGCAACCGAACTATATCGACAGCAAGGATGGCCCGGTCGGAAGAACCAAGGTCGACAGGAAGAATCCCGATCCGTCACTCAGGAATCGCCCGATTCTCGGTCTGCAGGTAATGAAGGGGCTTACCGCCAAAGGCAACAAGCAGTGGGCGAACGGGACCTGCTATGACCCTGAAACCGGCAAGAGCTACAAGTGCAAGATGGAGCTGGTATCAGCAAAGCGTCTGGAACTGCGCGGCTACATAGGGATTTCGCTCATCGGCCGCACCTTCGCCCTGACTCGTTGACGCTTGCCGTCTTTGCAATGAGTGGTTTTATGCGGGATGGCCGTGACACCTTCCCATTCCCGGAAAGGCGCCTACGATGGACAAGAAGACATACCTGAGCATCATTGCGGCCCTTGCCACGGCTGCCGCTGTCTGGATGCTCGCCCTGCTGGCTGCACCGATCGCCAAGCCGCTGGCGTGGGCGCTTATCATCGGCATCGCGACGATTCCGCACCACGACCGGCTGACCGGAAAGTTCCCTCAGCACCCGAACCGCGCTGCCGCAGTGATGGTCCTTACAATAACCGTCTGTGTCATACTGCCGGTCGTATTCCTTATCGTCGCGGTCGTTCAAAATGCCGCCGACTGGTACAAGGAAGTGGAGCGGCTCGTCCTGGCGTTTACGACGACCAGCGCCGGCACGTTCAGCCATCTACCTCTCGTAGGCAAGATTACCGGCATGGCGGAGAGGTTCGGCATCGATCTTTCCGGTTACGCGGCGAAATTCGCCTCAAGCGCCGCGGGAGTTCTCCTCGATACGGCGACCAGCACGGCACGAAACCTGGCAGAACTGCTGTTCACCCTGGCGATGGCCCTGTTCATGCTCTTTTTCATCTACCGCGACGGCGAGAGGATCGTGTCCGCGGGGGTAGGCAGGTTCGCCGCCGACCAGGACAAAGTCCAGCGCTATCTTGCCGAGATCCGCGCCACGACAACCGCCGTAACGGTCGGAACATTCTTCACCTGCCTGGTGCAGGGCGCACTCGCCGGGCTCGGCTATTTTGTCGCCGGAGTCCCGGCCCCGATTCTATGCGGCGCGCTGACGGCCGTGGCGGCTCTTGTGCCGGTTGTCGGCACGGGCATCATCTGGGGACCGATCGTCGTTCTCGTCGCCATCAACGGCGCCTATCTCAAGGCGGGACTCCTGGCGATCTGGTCTGTTGTCTTCGTTGGCCTTGCCGATAACGCGATACGTCCGCTTGCCATTGGCGCAAAGGGCGATATCCCTGTCCCGGCGATTGTGCTCGGAGCGATCTGCGGAGTGTTTGCGCTGGGGATTCTCGGCCTGATCCTGGGACCGGTTCTCTTCGCGCTACTCATCACCGTTTGGCGCGATGTGACGGGAACCGACCCTGTTGCGTCAGAATGATTTGATCCAGGTAAGAATCAGACCGCTTCCCGGCTTGCCATTGCGGACGAAGCCGGAATCCCATGCGTACCCGAGATACAGCGCTGAATCCCAGAAAAAGCCGGTGTCCACACCGATGGTCGTTGCTGCCCCGGTTGTGCTTTTGAACAGGAACCGGTTGGTATCCGTAACCGCGGCCCGCTCCGCCCAGATGAACGTCTCCCGCAGGTGGAGATAGAGGAATGGCGCCAGTTCGCGCCGGTACTGCAGGGCTGCCAGGATATAATTGGAGACGAGAACCTGGTTGAACATGGTGCCGGGATAATCGGGGCGACAGAGGTCGTCCGATTCGCCGGGAAGAGGCCCGCCGCCGATCGAGATGGCATTGTAGCGGTCGGCGCTCTCCTGGGGAGTTACGCCGCCGTGGAAGCTGAAGAGCAGCCGGTTCCTCTCCGACAGTCCCGGAATACCGCCGACCCCTATGAAATAGCCGTTAAACTGGAGGTAGTCCCGGGTACGCGCGCTGGTGAAGAGTGCATCGGGGGTGGTGCCGAAATCCCTCCATTTGTCCCGGTACAGGTAATCGAGGTCGAATCCCGCGGCCATCCCCGTATGGGGGAGTTCCAGCAGGTTCCGACGCATCCCGTCATATCGGCCCCGCAGTTTCACGCCGTACAACATGGTGTCGGGCGGCAGCACCAGGTCCGGTCCCGTGTCGTTTGTCCGCTCGGCATAAAAGTACCCGACCTTGCCGAGCAGTTGGAGCCTCATTTCGTTGTCGACCTGGAAGGGAGCCACCTTGTAGCGGAGTCCGGGGCCCAGCGAGGCGACCACCGTCCCCCAGATGGCGTCGGACGACCTGATCTCCCGGTTGTTGACCACTTCCCTCTGGCCACCCGGAATCGTGTTGTTTTCGAAACGCGCGACGAGTTCAAGATCCCCGAAGCTTCTGTCATACTCCAGGTCATTGACGAAGATACTTATCAGGTTACGTGTTCTGGACTCCTCCCAGACCCTCTTCAGAAAGAGGGCGCCAATGGGGGTGGCGGAGGTACTGCCCTGCCGGGGAGTATAGAACTCTCCCCCCAGGATCAAGGCAGTCACGCGACGGCGATCCTGGGGGGGGATGACCAGCGCTTTGCCCATGATGACGATCTGTAATTGCTCTCCGGCCAGCGGCGTATGATATTCCGCTGCTTCGCCGGTGGATGCGGCCTCCCCGCCTGACGCCGCGACCTGTTGGTCGGCAAAGGCAATGCCGTGGTTCGTCCAGTCGGGACACAGAAGAATACCAGCAAGGATCAGGGATATTATTGAAGTCCCCTGTCTGCCCGCCATCCATCCACTCATACTGGTCATCCCTTCTTTCGATGGGATCGGAGAGCTTTCGTTTGCAAATTATACCGGGATTCGACTTTGCCACAATTACGGGTACAACCGCGTTGAGTAATTTATCCGCCGACACCGTGCTATCATCCCTCGGCTTGAGCCATATCCTGCACCACGAACCTGCCGCAGATGAAACAGAAGATGCCGGCCACCACCATGGCCAGAGGCGGGGTCAGAAGGGCTCTGCGCAGCCCCACCTGGTCCGACAGCCAGCCGAGGATGGTGGGAGAAACTGCGTCACCCATGGCGTGGATGAAGAAGATGTTGACCGCAAAGGCCATGGCGCGGACAGTCGGTCTGGTGACGTTGATGATGACGGTATTGAGCGGCCCGGTATTGAGAAAGAGAAAAAACTCGGCAATGAAAATCGCGGACATGCAGCCGATAAGGCCGGGGGCGAGGATGGCCAGGGCGGCGAAGGGGGTGCCGATCAGGAACCCCCAGCCGGAGATGAGCAAGTACCCTTTGCCGTTGCTTTTCTGCCAGCGGTCACCGAGCCAGCCGCCGGCCAGGGTGCCCAGTATCCCCGCCAGCACCGTGGTTGCGCCGAACAGCGTATTCCCCTTTGCCACGTCAAGAGCATGGACGCGGTACAGGAAGGAGGGTATCCACTGGGCAAGCCCGCCGATGGCGAAGGTCATCGCCGCCATGGCGAGGGTATTGTAAATAAACGAGCGGTTTCTGAACAAGGCCGCGTATCCTGAGAAAATCACTCCTTCCGGCGCCTGCGTCGGTGCGTCGTCGCCGCCGCGGGGAGGGGTGCGCAACAGCGCGATGGGGATGGCCAGCAGCAACCCCGGTACACCGACCAGCAGAAAAGCGGCATGCCAGCCGTACCTCTGTCCCAGCACCCCGCCAAGGAGATAGCCCAGCGCGCTGCCGACCGGAATGGCGACATAGAACCAGGCGAGGATCCTCCCACGGTGCGCCTTGGGGAAGAAGTCGGCGATGAGCCCGGGCGATACCGTGCCGAAACTCGCCTCACCGACCCCGACGGTGGCACGGGCGGCCAGCAGGGTCCTGTACCCGGTGGTGAAGCCGGCCAGGGCCGTGGCCAGACTCCAGACCACGAGCCCTCCGGAAGCAAGTCTGGTCCGGCTCCAGTGGTCGCCGAGCCAGCCAAACAGCGGGGCAAAGAGCAGGTAGCTGAGCATAAAGGCGCTGCCGAGAAGCCCCAGTTCCGTATCGGAGAGCAGCAGATCGGCCTTGATCAGGGGAAATACCGCGAAGAGCACCTGCCGGTCGATGTAGTTAAGCAGGTTCACCGTCAGAAGGAGTCCCAGTGCGTAGCGGCGGTAGGTGAGTGAGATGGGATCGGCGCTCACAGTTTTTCCACCGCCTGGCGCGTTATCTCCACGATCTCTGCCGGTTCCTCGAAGCGGAATCGTAGCGGCTCTCCGAAGGTTACCGTCACCCTGCCCCGTTTCGGGAATCTCGCCTCATGGGGGAGGAGCTGTCCGGTGCCGCTGATCTTTATCGGCACCACCGGGATCCCCAACTCCCTGACCATTATACCAAGACCCAGCTGGAAGGGGTGCAGGTTGCCGTCCCTGGAATGCCCCCCTTCGGGGAAGATCAGGATGTTGATGCCGGCATCGGCGAGCCTTCCCATGTAGTTGAGCGAACCGCTGAACCCCTGTGACTGGGGGAGAGGAAAGAGGTTGAACAGTACGGTGCCGTACTCGTAACAAAAGCGCCTCCAGATCCGGTCGACGCCACGGTACTCCCCGAAGAAGAACTCTTCCCAGGCGGCGGTGGCGCTTTGATAGCGGATCTTCGCCGGGAGAGCAAACATGACGGCAGGCTGGTCCAGGTAGCTCAGATGGTTGGCCACGAAAAAGACCGGCCCTGCAAGGTTGTCCAGAGCCCCCCCTTTCACCTCCAGCGTGACGAAGCTGCGGAACAAGGGAGCGTGGAGCAGGGCATCCCAGACCATCCGCACCCCCCGGAAAAAGCGGGCATTGGTCCAGAAGCGGAAATGGTCGCGGTGGACCGGCTTTTCCCGTTTCGCGATGATTCTACGCAGGTCGGAGACTCGCGTCTGCGGCCCGATCTGGGAGTCCTCGATGTCGAGGCGATAATCCTGTTCCAGGGAATTGACCAGTTCCAGCCGGTCGATAGAGGTCAGCCCCAGGTCGGCCACGAGCAGGGATTCCTCGCGGATCTGCGAGGCGCCGACACCTGTCACCCTGGTGAGCAGGTTCAGCAGGCTGTCCCGGGTGACGGTCGCATCGCCTCCCTCCGGCCCCCTGGTAAGCTCCTCCTTGACCGCGAACTTCTTGATCTTGAGCGTCGTGGTCTTGGGGAATTCTGGCTCCTTCCAGAGGGTGTAGCCGGTAATCCGGTGCAGCGTATCCAGGCTCTTGTTCGCCTGGCCGATGATCTCTTCCGGAGCCGTGCGGCTTCCGTCCAGGAGCAGCACGGCGTGCACCTCTTCGCCTCCGCCTTTGTCGACACCGATGACGCACGATTCCTTCACCCCGGCGATCTTGTTCAGCACCGCTTCCAGTTCGTCGGGATAGACGTTGACCCCCGAACCGGTGACGATCAGCTCCTTCTCCCTCCCCTTGATGACGAGCCACCCGTCCGGGCCGATCTCCCCCAGGTCACCGGTCCGAAACCAGCCGTCTTCGGTGAAGGCGTCGCGGCTGGCCTGCTCGTTCTCGTAGTAGCCGGGAAAGACGTTGTCCCCGCGCGCCAGGACCTCCTTCCCCTCGATCTTCAGCTGGACCCCCGGCAGAGGCGGACCGACCGAACCTGCCACCTGACGCTCCATGGTGTTGACAGAGAGCACGGGCGAGGTTTCGGTGAGCCCATACCCTTCCAGAACCGTGAATCCCATGCTGCTCCAGAAGGTGAAAACCTCCGGGTCCAGGGGGGCGCCACCTGAGACGAAGGCGGTGAAATTACGGCCGAACTTGTTCTGAACCGGGAGAAAGAGGCTCCGGCGCCCCCCTTTGGGAAGCCTGTTTGCGAGCAGCGTCAGAAACCGGAACGGGCCGGAGAGGTGTTTTTCCTCAACCTCACGCTCGATGGTCGTTTTGAGCAGTTGCATGAGGCGGGGAACGGACATGATGATATAGATCTCCTCCTCACGCAGCGCGTCCATGATCGCGGATGGTTTGAGGGTGCGCAGATAGACGATGGCAGCGCCACGGTAGAGCGGGGTCAAAAAGCCCCCCATCTGCTCGAACATGTGGGACAGGGGAAGCAGGGAGAGGAAGTAAAAGGCGGAAGTGATGATCGGTACCTGCTGGTTTATCTGGGTCATGTTGGCAATCAGGTTTTTGTGGGTAAGGACAACCCCTTTCGGATTGCCGGTAGTACCGGACGTATAGATGAGCTGGGCCATGTCGTCGGGGGTGGGAGATGCAAGCTCGTCGATCGGCGGAACGTCTTCGAGCAGGTACTGAAGGTCTTCCAGCAGCATCGACGGGCCTGCGGTTATCCGCTCCGGCTTGAAGCGGCTCTGCAGGACGAGTTTGGCTTTCGTGAGGCTGCGGATGGATTCAGCACGTGCCAGATCGGACATGAAGTCCACCGGGACGGCGACAGCGCCACGGATGATGATGCCCCACCAGGCTACCCCCCACCAGGAAGAGTTGGGTCCCCAGATGAGCACCCTGTCCCCCGGCGCCACGCCGCCTTGCGCCAGGAGGCGTGCCATCTTGAGGGCAAGCGCATGGAACTGCCTATAGGAAACCACCAGCCGTCGAACGCCGGTGCGGTTCACAAAGACGGTCTTGTCGCCCAGCGCTTCGAACGTCCCGAACAGATCGATCAGTGTCTGCATCTTTGCCTGCTTGTCACTCTCCAGGGAGCGGCTTGCCGGTCTCTATTTCCCGCTTTTCGTGGTAGAAGAAGCGGACCATGTAGTACTCGAAGGGATAGCCGCTCTCATAATAGCGGAAACTCTGCTGATGCCGCGCGTCGGTGGCCTCCAGTGACGTAATCCCTGCCTCGATGGCGAAACTGCTGTCGGTGTTCCCAAACGGATCGATCACCGTGTAGATCCCGTATGTGATGCCGGTGTCCACGGCGAGACCTCCGGTGTCGCGCAGGGACGAGGGGCCAAAGATCGGCAGCACCAGGTATGGCCCGGATTCTGCCCCCCAGTAGCCTAGGGTCTTGCCGAAATCCTGGTAATGCCGCTCCAGGCCGAAGCTGGTGGCCGGATCGAACATGCCGCCAAGGCCCAGGGTGCTGTTCGTCACGAAACGGCCAAGCGTCGTTACGGACTCCGTCCCCTTCAGCTGGAACAGGCTGTTGCTGAGATTCCGAATCTCCGCGAGGTTGTTGAAGAAGCCGGAGATCCGTTCCTGGAGAAAGACGGGGGTGACAAACTCGTAGCCGTTCACCACGGGGAGGAAGAGGTATTTGTCAAAGTAAAAGTTGAACCGGTACATGCTCCGGTTGAACCCTTCCCAGGGGTCCGCAACCTCGGCGAAACGTTGATCCCTGACCTCTTCTATCGAGTGCTTCGGCGGCACCTCGGCTTTGGTGCTTGACCAGATCGCGGCGCACCCTGCCAGGGATAGCGACAGCATCAGGGAGATGAGGGTCCGACAGATCCGGTAGCGAGTCATCGCGTGCTCTCCTCTTTGAAAAAAGCGACCATGTAGGCCAAGTTTTCCTTGTACTCCAGGTTGCCCAGATGACCGCCACGCGGGTAGATCTTGGCCCGCTCGCCAAAGAGTTGCCGCAGATAGTCAAGCTCCTCCCTGGTCAGGATGAAGTCGTTCTCGTTGGTCATCACGCCGAATTTGGCTGACGACTTAAGGTACCCCTCGATGCTCCTGAGGCTCAGGGCCTCGATGAACTCCTGCCTGGTGAGTCCCGGCCGTCGCGTCTGGAAGTAGGGATACAGGTACTCGTTGAAATAATCGAAGAAGCTCAAGTGGGTGGAGACCAGGAAATAGTCGAACAGCGAATCGCTGGTGCTCAACACCCGGTTTTTCGGCACGACGTAGCCGCTGTTGGTCATCACGTCGGAGGAGAAGATCAAGCCGGCCAGGTTGATGCGGAAGGTAAGCCCGATCAATCCGGCGGTCTCCTCGCGGGAATAGAGCCCCTCCTTGTAGATCGAATAGAGAAAGTCATCGTTGATGGCGACGAAATTGCCATAGCGGTAATACTCACTGAACTTGGCCAGCATCCTGTTGAAAAAGATACCCTGCTTCTTGGGTCCGCCCGGAATCTGCTTCAACAGCTCCTCGATCCGTGTCACCGAACTGTAGAGGCCTACCGGCGGGTTGATCATGAGCACCTTGCGGAAGTTGAAGACGCGGCGGTCCTCGTCAAGCTTCGCCACGAAGGCGGCCTGGCTGGCTCCCAGGCTGTAGCCGCACAGATGAAAGGAAGAGACCTCGATGTCGCCCGCGACCTCCTTCCAGGCGCTCTCCATCGCCCGGTACAGATCTGCCGCGTCCTCGGCAAGGTCGCCGGGGACGCGGCTTTGGGAGGCGGAGACGATGAAATTGGAATTGGACGGCGACGGCAGGGTGATGACATGGAAGCCGGCCTGGTAGAAGGCCTTCATCATGGTCAAAAGCTTGGTCCCCCGGTCGCTGGCGCCGGCACCGGCGATCAGGAAGACCAGTGGCGTCTTCTGCTTCTGGTAGGCGAAGGTGCAGCGAAGCCCCTGGTCGTAAAAGAAGATCGGCGGCTTCTGCCGCTCCGGGATGACATCGAGCACGAGCTGCCTGGTGCGCATCGATGCGGGAAATTCGGGCATGAGGCTTGCCGGTGTCCCGAGGATGGTGGCTTCATACGATCCCGCGATCGGGTAGCCGTAGCCGTCGTCCGCCGCGATGCTCGACACGGGCAACAGGACGAGGCAGGCGATAAACAGAAGTCTCAGGAAGATCATGCTGATGCCTCCATTGCCTGGACGTGCATTTCGTCTCTACGGACGGGCATGCGAGACGTCACCGTGGAAAGGATCAGTCCTTGGAGCGGGTACGGGTCACCCCGGTCAGGATCCCGATGCCGACAAGCGTGACGATCGCGATCATCACGTAGCTGGTTTTCACTCCCGAAATAATGAGAGCCCACGCGATGCCGCCAATGACAAAAGCAAAGCCGATGAGGTAAATTATTAAGGACAAGAAGTTGCCTCCTGCTACAGGACTTTACGCCCTTGAATGACACGGACCAGCACCACTATGATGGCTATTACGAGCAGAATATGGATCAGACCGCCCATGGTATATGAAGTAACAATACCTAGCAGCCACAGCACTATCAGTATGACGCAAATTGTCCAGAGCATAATACCTCCACATATAGCTGCAGTGTCTCACTACCTTTATACGCTGTGACAAGCTAATGCATCTTCGAGATGATCATGTTAAGTTGACCAGTATTTTACTGAGGATGAGCAGTCATTTTACAATCAGATCATTCTTTACCTCTGTGACATGTTCAACACTGCGCGCAACCTCTCCAGCCTTTTTCGCGCTCTGCGCAGAATCTACAAACCCGCTTAACTGAACTATCCCTTTGAACGTCTTTACATTGATCTGCAACATTTTTAGGGAATCTTCGTTGAAGATTGCGGTTTTCACCTTGGCTGTGATGACGGAGTCATCGACATACTGGCCGGTGCTTTCCTGTTTTTGCGTGGCTGCGCACCCCAGGAATGCGGTTATCAACCCGAAACAGACCAATAATTTCACAATACGATTCAGTCTTGACATGATGCATCTCCTTTCTGTCTGGTCATGATGTTATCACTGAAGAGCAAGTGGTACGCCAAGAGCACACTAAAGCTCATGATGTTGCATTCACTCTTTAAAAACATGACATTAGGATGGTGGTACGAATCGTGGAGTTTGATGAAATGACTGATTTGGCCTCAGGATTTGGTGGACCCTCAATATGCTGAGGGATACTGCGACGGGAGATACAGTCTAATGAAGTGCGTATGTCTCCAACCGGACTAACGAGAGAGGTTCCAGTGGCAGACAGCAAAGGTCACTTCGCATTTGTCACGTATTCATCTGATGATTTCTGCATTGCTGGCACACTACTTGAGAGACATTCAGATGAATGCTGGCATGACTGTCATTGTTGAAAAATCACTAAACCGTTATCAATCTCCTGCACCCGGAAACGTCATCCATGAAAACAGGCAACAAAAATAGCTTGTTATCAGCAGCCAAACTGCGCCGCCAGGCCGAAGAGCTGCTGACGGCGAAGGCGCCGGAAACGCTACCGCCCCTGACAGAGCATGAGATGCAGAGGCTCGTCCATGAACTTCAGGTCCACCAGATCGAGCTGGAGATGCAAAACACGGAGCTCCGCCAGGCCAGGGACGAGGTCGATGCATTGCTTGAGAAGTACACCGAACTCTACGATTTCGCACCGGTCGGCTATTTCACCCTTGAACGCGACGGGACCGTCAGTGACGTGAACCTCTGCGGCGCCAGCCTCCTGGGGGTCGATCGCTCCCGGCTGATCGGCCGGCGCTTCGGACTGTTCGTAGATGCTACGGACCGTCCTGTCTTCACCGCCTTCCTCGGATCAGCCTTTACCTGCCGGGGTAAGGAGGAGTGCGAGGTGACGATACGTAACGAAGGGGGACTCCCACGCATAGTTCAAATCGAAGCCATTGCCGCAGCTTCAGGGGAGGAGCTGTTTGCCGTTGTCAGAGATGTAACCGATCACATCCGGGCGGAAGAGCAGATCAAGAGGCTCAATGAGGAGCTTGAAAGCCGGGTCAGAGAGCGCACTGCCGAACTCGAGCGAATGAACAGGGAGTTGGAAGGGTTCTGCTACGCAATTTCACATGAAATCAGGGCACCGATCGCCCGACTTGAAGGATTCGCAACCATGCTGCTCGAGATCGCAGGGGAGAATGGCGACGAGCGGATAACCCACTGTGCACGGCGTATCGGGAACGCCAGCGGCCGACTCAGGGATGTAATCGACTCACTGCTTGCCATGAGTCGTGTCTCCCGTGCCGGGATGGATCTGGAGGAGTTGAACCTGTCATTTATGGCGGCGAGGATCGTTTCCGAACTGCTCGAAGAGCCGGGCCAGCGCTCGCTACGTATTTCCATCGCCCCTGACATAACGGCCACAGGGGATCGGGACCTGCTGGAAACATGCTTGAGAAACCTGCTGGGAAACGCTATCAAGCACAGTTCAAAGACCCCGGATGCGTCGGTCGAGTTCGGCCAACGCATCATTGACGGGGAACGAGTCTATTTCGTGAAGGACAACGGCATCGGCTTTGACATGGAGTTTGCTACAGTCATTTTTCAGCCGTTCTGCAGACTGCACAATGAGGATGAGTTCGAGGGAGTGGGCATTGGGCTCGCTACAGTCAGCCTGATAATCGAAAAGCACAAGGGAGCCATCTGGATAGAGGCGAAACCGGGGGAAGGTGCTACGTTTTTTTTCACGCTTTGATGGTGATCTCTTCTTCTGTGCGTGGTGGAACGCAAAAAAACTGCACAGAACGTGCAGTTTTTTTCAATGGATCAGTGGAGCGCCCACGGAGGGCGGCAATTCGCAAGCTCCCGATTTAATGGGCGCCTTTATGTCGGTCATGGATATCGTACCCGGATTTACGCATGTAATAGATCGACAGCGACAGGGCCACGACTCCAGCAACTACCAGCAGAATGAAGTAATCGAGCATCCTCCTCACCCCCTTGCCTACAGTATACCGCAATGCATGCAAACATTAGAACAACGGGTGGTGCCTGACCCCTGATTCGCGACGTTAATGCCTGGCGAGCAGGTGAATGAGATTTATGGGCCACTCCGGATGCGGTTCATTGGCCAGCACATAGTAGAAAACAATCACGGCGATCAGTGCGATGAGCATGTAGAGTGTCATTCTGGATGTTTTCATGGTCTCACCTCGGTATTCGGTGCTCCCTGGCCTGGGAGTGCCGCAGCTCCGGCAGCATGCCCTTTCGTTTGCTCTGCATCGGCCCGGCACGGGATGCAACCCTCCTGGCATGCCGCTATAGTCAAGTTTACCACAAAAATTAGCCCGTCCTCATAACTGAAAACGGGCTGGATATTCAAGGAACGCACCCCGCCGAACGGCAGCTCTCTGCCTGCGGCGGCTATTTGCCGGTGGACGGCTCGCTGCCTCCGCCTCCCAGCGCCTTGTAGAGCGTTACCAGGTTGGCAAGCCGTGAAAGGCGTACGGTGATCAGGCCCTGCTGGGCACCGTAGAGGGAACGCTGGGAGTCGAGAACGTTCAGGTAGCTGTCGACCCCCTTCTCGTAGCGTGCCTGGGAGAGGAGGTAGCTCTGGGAGGTGGCATCGGTGAGGGACTGCTGGGCCGTCAACTGGTCGTCAATGGTCCCGCGCTGGGCCAGGGCATCGGCCACTTCCCGGAAGGCGGTCTGGATCGCCTTCTCGTACTGGGCCACGGCGATCTCCCGGTCCACCTCCGCCACGGTCAGGTTGGCCTTGTTGCTGCCGGCGTCGAAGATGGGGAGCGTGATGCGCGGGGCAAAGCTCCAGGCAAAGGAATCGCCCTTGAAGAGCCCCCCCAGTTCATCGCTGCCAAAACCGACCGAGGAGACCAGGGTGATCCGGGGAAAGAACGCGGCCCGGGCTGCGCCGATGTTGGCGTTGGCCCCCTTGAGCAGACCTTCGGCCTGGAGGATGTCGGGACGGCTGAGCAGGACGTCGGACGGCAGGCCGGGGGGCACCTCCTTCAGGGGGATGAGCGTTTCGGAAAGGGCCTTGGGGAGGAGATCGGCCGAAACCGGTGCACCGACCACCAAGTTCAGTCCGTTTTCGTCCTGGGCTGCCAGGGTGGTGAAGCGGGCGATGTCCACCCGGGCAGTATCGACGCTGGTCTGGGCCTGGTGGAGATCGAGGGCCGATGAGACGCCGGCCTCGAAGCGGCTCCGGGTGAGCTTGTATGACTCCTGCTGGCTCGTCAGGGTATCCTTGGCGAGCTGCAGCCGCTCGCGGTCGGCGGCCAAGGCCAGGTAGGTGGCGGCGACCTGGGAGACCAGGCTGATCTGCACGCTGCGCCGGGCCTGCTCGGTGGCCAGGTACTGTTCCAGGGCCTGGTCCTTGAGGCTCCGCACCCGGCCGAACAGGTCCACCTCGTAGGAGCTGATGCCGAGGCCGACGCTGTACTGCTCAGCGGTCACGGCCCGCCCCGTTGAGGAGAGGTCTGCCGGCACCCGCTGAACGCTGCCGGCGGCGGTGGCGTCCACCTTGGGGAAGAGATCAGAGCGCTGGATCTGGTAGAGGGCCCGGGAGCGCTCAATGTTGAGGGCAGCAACCCGCAGGTCTCGGTTATTCTCCAGGGCCAGGCTGATCACCTTCCGGAGCTGCGGGTCGACAAAGAACTCCTGCCAGGGGATATCGGCCACCGGCTTGTCGCTCTTGGCGACCCCCTCCTTGTAGGCCGGGCCGGCGGGCCAGGCAGACGGGACCGGGGGGGCCGGGCGGGTGTATTCGGGGGCCATGGTGGCGCAGCCGGCCAGGGAGAGAAGCAGACCAGAAGCAAGGCCAAGGGCGATGGCTGTCCGTTTCATGCATATCATGTCAGTTCACCTCCGAAGCGGCAGGCTCGGGTACGGGGACCGGCTGCTTCTTCCTGGCGAAGAGTCGCGAAACCAGGACGAAGAAGAACGGAATGAAGATCAGGTCGATGAAGGTGGCCGAGAGGAGACCGCCGGTGACGGCGGTACCGATGGCGTTCTGGGCCGAGGCCCCGGCACCTTTGGTGAGCGCCAGCGGCAGGGTGCCGAAGAAGAAGGCCAAAGAGGTCATGATGACCGGCCGGAGCCTGATCTTCACCGCGGCCAGGGTTGCCTCCACCAGTTCATGCCCATGGGACATCTGATCCTTGATGAACTGGATGATCAGGATGGCGTTCTTGGTGGAAAGGCCCACGGTGGTCAGAAGGCCGATCTGCAGATAGACGTCGTTGGGGAACATCCGCAGCTTGACCGCCGTCACCGCCCCGACCAGTCCCAGGGGGAGCATCAGCAGGTTGACGAAGGGGATGGTCCAGCTTTCGTACAGGGCCGCCACGGAGAGGAACACCACCAGAAGCGAGATGGCGTAGAGCGCCGGCGCCTGGGCTCCGGCATTCTTCTCCTCGTAGGAGAGGCCGGTCCACTCGTACCCCATCCCCGGCGTCAGTTGGGCCGCCATCTTCTCCACCTCGGCCATGGCCTCGCCGGTGCTGATCCCCGGTGCGGCCTGCCCCAGGATCTCCACGGACGGGATGCCGTTGTAACGCTCCAGGCGGGGTGAGCCGTACTGCCAACGGGCGGTGGCAAAGGCCGAGAACGGCACCATCTCCCCCTTGTCGTTGCGGACATACCAGGTGTTGATATCCTCCGGCAGCATCCGGGAGTTCGGCTCGGACTGGAGATAGACCTTCTTCACCCGGCCGTTCTGGATGAAGTCGTTGACGTAGGTGCTCCCCCAGGCGGTGGAGAGGATGCTGTTGACGTCGGCCAGGGAGACGCCGAGGGCGCCGGCCCGCACGTCGTCGATGTCGAGCTTGAACTGCGGGGAGTCATCCTGGCCGTTGGGGCGCACCGCCATCAGCTTGGGGTTCTTCATGGCCATCCCCAGGAGCTGGTTGCGCGCCTCCATCAGCTTCTCATGCCCCAGCCCGGCCCGGTCCTGCAGCTGGAAGTCGAAACCGTTGGCGACCCCCAGTTCCAGCACCGCCGGCGGAGAAAAGGCGAAGGCCAGGCCGTCCCTGATCTTGGAGAAGGCCCCCATGGCCCGCTTCGCCACGGCCGCCGCCTTCAGATCGGGGGTCTGGCGCACCTTCCAGTCCTTCAGCTTGACAAAGGCGAGCCCCATGTTCTGGCCGCGGCCGGCAAAGCTGAATCCGGCCACGGTGATGATTCCCTGCACGGTCTTTTTCTCTTTTTCCAGGAAGTGCTGCTCCATCTCCCGTATCACCCGGATGGTCCGTTCCTGGGTAGCGCCGGCCGGCAGCTGGACCTGGCAGATGATGAATCCCTGGTCCTCGTCGGGGAGGAACGAGGTGGGGAGATGGAGGAAGAACCAGGCCATGGCGGCCACGATGGTGCTGTACACGATCAGGTAGCGCACCGGTTTGCCGAAGGAGCGGCCGACGATCCCTTCGTACTTTGTCCGGCAGAAGTCGAACACCTTGTTGAACCAGCGGAAGAATTGACAGAACCAGCCGCACTCGCCCGGCTCATGCCCCTTTGCGATCGGCTTCAGGAGGGTGGAGCAGAGTGCCGGCGTCAGTATCATCGCCACCAGCACGGAGAGGATCATGGCCGAGATGATGGTGATGGAGAACTGGCGGTAGATGACCCCGGTGGAGCCACCGAAAAAGGCCATGGGGAGGAAGACCGCCGTCAGCACGGTGGCGATCCCCCAGAGGGCGCTGGTGATCTGCCCCATGGACTTGATGGTGGCGTCATGGGGGGAGAGCCCCTCCTCGGACATGATCCGTTCCACGTTTTCCACCACGACGATGGCGTCGTCCACCAGCAGGCCGATGACGATGACCAGGGCGAACATGGTCAGGGTGTTGATGGAGAAGCCGCAGGCCGCCAGGACCCCCATGGTCCCCAGTAGCACCACCGGCACCGCGATGGTCGGGATCAGGGTGGCACGGATATTCTGCAGGAAGAGGAACATGATGATGAAGACCAGGAAGACCGCCTCGATCAGGGTCTGGACCACCTCTTCGATGGAGATCTTGACGAACGGGGTGGTATCGTAGGGGTAGACCACCTTCATGCCGGGCGGCATGTACTTCTCCAACTCCGCCATCTTGGCCTTGACCCGGTCGCCCGTATCCAGGGCGTTGGCGCCGGAGGCAAGACGGATTGCCATCCCTCCCAGCGGTTTTCCGTTGTAATACGACTGGATCTCGTAGTTCTCGGTGCCGATCCTGCTCTCGGCCACATCCTTCAGCCTGACCGTGGAGCCGTCGCTGTTGGTGCGCAGGACGATGGCGTTGAACTGGTCAGGAGACTGCAGCAGGGACCGGGCGTTGATGGTCGCATTGAGCTGCTGCCCCTGATTGGCCGGGACCGCGCCGAACTGCCCGGCCGACACCTGGACGTTCTGGGCCTGCAGCGCCGCGATGACGTCATTGGTGGTCATGTGGTAGTTGTTCAGCTTGGCCGGGTTCAGCCAGATCCGCATGGCGTTCTGGGTGCCGAAGAGGAGCAGTTCGCCCACCCCCTCCAGGCGGCTGACGATATCCTGGACGTTGGAGACCATGTAGTCGGTCAGGTCGTTGCGATCCATGGAGCCGTCTTCCGACACCAGACCGACGATCATCAGGAAGTTCCGGGTGGACTTGACCACCTGGATCCCCTGCCGCTGCACGATCTGGGGGAGGAGCGGCGTGGCGAGCTGCAGCTTGTTCTGCACCTGCACCTGGGCGATGTTGGGGTCGGTACCCGCCTTGAAGGTCAGGGTAATGGTCACCGCCCCGGCCGAGTCGCTGGTGGAGGACATGTAGATCAGGTTGTCGATGCCGTTCAGCTTCTGCTCGATGACCTGGGTGACCGTATCCTGCACGGTCTGGGCCGATGCGCCCGGATACATGGCGTTGATGGCGATCTGCGGCGGCGCGATGGGGGGATACTGGGAGACCGGCAGCTTCTTGATCGCCAGGAGGCCGGACAGCATGACCATGATGGCGATCACCCAGGCGAAGATGGGTCTGTTTATGAAAAACCTGGACATACAGTAACTCCTTAAGAGAACGCGGATGACGCGGTTCTAACGGATGAACGCGGATCTGGCAACGGACTCAGAGCTGACGGTCACGATTCCCCCAAAAATCTGTGGAACTCCGCTCGATCAGATCTGATCCGCGCGCCATTGCCGTTGAAGTTTATTTCTTCCCCGCCGGGGCTGCAGCCGGCTGCGCCGTACCGCCAGGGGCCGCCTCAGGCTTGCTTCCGAACGGCACCGTCTTGACCGGTGTCCCCGGCCGTGCCCTCTGTATTCCTTCCAGGATGACCCGGTCGCCGGGCTTGAGCCCTTCGCTCACCAGCCAGTTGTCGCCGACCGTCCGGACGACCTTGATGGGACGCGGCTCCACCTTTTCCCCTGCCCCGACCGTCATGACCATGGCATTGCCGGCAGGGTTGCGGCTCACCCCACGCTGCGGAACCAGGATCGCCTGCTCGCTGACCCCTTCCTCCAGGACGGCGCGGACGAACATCCCCGGCAGCAGGGTCTGCCTGGGGTTCGGGAAGACCGCCCGCAGGATGATGGAACCGGTGCTCTGGTCAACGGTGACTTCCGAAAACTTCAGGCTGCCCGGCAACGGATAAGCGCTCCCATCCTCCAGGAAAAGCTTGACCTTCGCCTGGGCGACGCCGTCGTGCTTCATCAGGCCGCTGGCCAGATTCTGCTTCAGCTTCAGCAGTTCGGCGCTGGACTGGGTGACGTCCACGTACATGGTATCCAGCTGCTGGATGGTGGCCAGTGCGGCAGACTGGTTCGCGGTCACCAGGGCGCCGTTGGTGACGGCCGACCGGCCGATCCGGCCGGAAATGGGTGCAGTCACCTTGGTGTAGGCCAGGTTGATGCGGGCCGTCTCCACCGCTGCCCTGGTGGACGCCACATCCGCCTCGGCCTGTTTCAGCGAGGCGTGGGCGTCATCGTAGTCCTGCTGGCTGACCGCCTTGATCTTCACCAGATCCTTGTAGCGTTCCTCTTTGAGCCGCACCGCCCCAAAGTTGGCCTCGGCCCGGGCCTCGGCAGCCTTGGCACTGGCATAGGCGGCCTGGTAGGTTGCCGGGTCGATCTGGTAGAGCACCTGACCGGCCTTGACATCGCTCCCCTCGGTAAAGACCCGCTTCTGGATGATCCCGCTGACCTGCGGTCGCACCTCGGCAATCAGCGAGGGGGACGTGCGGCCGGACAGTTCGGTGGTAAGGGCCACCCGCTGCGGCTGCACCGTCACGATGCCCACCTCGGGCGGGCCTGCCTGCTGCGGCTTGGCATCGGTTTTATTGCCGCAGCCGGTCAACATTGCGCCCGCCACCAGCACTCCGAGGGCGGCGATCAACGAGCTCTTGAACATGGTTTGCATAGACACCTCTATCAATCTACAGAAATTGCCGCCCCACAGGACGGCTACTTGCCCTTACTCACAAAGACGGTGATGACGATCACCGTCCAGACCACCGCCATGAACACGACGACAAACTCGCTCACCGGATCACCTTTCCATTCCCTTGAGTCGGCGTATGCAGCTCAACCCTGAATGAATGCTCATTCCACATCACGAGGCCCTCTCCCACTACCGTCGGATCCCGTCCCAGCATGCCTCCACGGTCCGGGCAAGCAGGAGATCGTCCAACGAAGTGAAGCCGAGGATATGGTCCCGGGCAACGGCGAGGATGGGGCCAAAGGCCAGGGCGAAGAGGATGGTCAGGGGGAGGTCCTTCATAACCTGCTGGGAGGCCCCGTCTTCGAAGAGTTCGCGAAACACGTCGCATCCCCCCTTTTTCCCCATGATCTTGTCACGGCGTAACTCCGTACCGTAAGGGGAGTTGTGAAACTGCTCCAGGTAACGAAAATCCACCGGGTTCCCGGTAAAGAACCGGAGCAGCGCCGTGCCGAGGTGAAGAAACCGTTCGCGGAACGGCTTCTCCGTCGCGTAGCCGTTCGTGATAACCGCGTAGAGGCGCTCTTCCACCTCTTTGTAGAGTTCCGCGATCAGCACGTCCTTGTTCTCGAAATAGCGGTAGATGGTCCCGGCCCCGACCCCTGCCCGTTCGGCGATCATGGCCATGGGGGCGGCGTGGAAGCCGTGCTCCACGAATAATTCCAGGGCTGCGCGAACGATTTCGTCACGCTTGCATGACTTGGGCATGGTCTCTCTCCAACAACGGAATGAACGTTCATTCTTTTGTTACGCCTTTTGAATTTGTTTGTCCAGAGATAATTTCCTATGATTCCTCCGCCTGACCGGGGTGTCGAATCGGGCATCTTCAGACACGAAAGGCCAACCCCCTTGCGGAGTTGGCCTTTCGTAGCAACGTGCGCCCTGACCGTCGGAGACGGAGCGTTACCTTGCGGGCGCGTAATCGGGAACGTAGTCGGGCGGCACGGAGTCCCTGTCCGGCGGAGGCGAAGGATTGACCCTCCGCAGCCGATACCGGTGCACCTGGCCGGGAACCTGGTTACCCTTCGCATACATGCACTGCACATAGGCGTAGTCATAACTTCGCTGTGCTTCCCAGCCGTACTCCTGGCCGGAGCCGGCCCCCGCAGCCGTCCCGACCAGCAGGCCGCTGCCGGCGCCGATGGCCGCACCAGCGCCCGGATGGCCCGATGCCGCCCCCAGGAGGGCACCGGCACCGGCACCTATGGCGGTCCCCACAACAGCCCCGGTGGCCGTATTCTGATTGATGGTATCCTGGGCGGAGATGCCGATCTGCTGCCCGGCCCACTGCCTGCAGGTCAGCTCTTCGGCCTGGAAGCGCTCAAGAGATTTCCCCGGGGCAGGCAACACCAGCACGCTCGGACCCGAAGGGAGGGTCGCACATCCGCTCACCACCAGAATTGCCACGAGTGTCATATACCTTCTCATCCGTTTGATGAACATACCTTACTCCTCTCCCTCCGGAGTCTCTTCGGGAGGCACAACCTTCAGCCACCCCTTTGGACACTTTTTCACGTTGGGATAATATCCCTGCGGATCCGGACAGTAATACCAGTACCGGGGGCCTTCAGCCTGAGGCGCCGGTTGGACGTATATATCGGATGGCTGCTGCACAATCACCGGCGGCGAGGGATAGTACGGGTAATAGTAGGGATACGGACCCCACCAGCCTGGTCCCCACCACCCCGGGTCAACAAACACACCTACCCCCACATGCCCGCCACCGTGCCTGAAATGCCCCCCCCGATCGGCATGGGCAGGGAGAGCAGCCACCATCATGACAACAAGCAGTGCGAGGAACATTCGCATGACCTTTCGCATACAAGCCCCCTTCCGTTACGTATCCCCTCGTTTTCCCGCCACCAACATGGTGGAGGCTCAGGATCTTTCCCCTTATTTCATTTTAAACGCTATCAGGGCCGACGGGTTGACATAAATGAGAGGCTCACGTTCCTGATGGGGGCGACACGAGAGCAAACGAAAAAGACCGGCATTTCGATGTCGGTCTTTTTCGTTTGCTGCCTCGAAAGGAGCGGGGCCACACCTGGCCCCGCAGGATGCTTCCCATGCCTACTTGGCCTTGATCATCTCGATTTCCAGGCTGATGACGACCTCGTCCCCCACGGCAACGCCGCCGGTTTCAAGGGCCTTGTTCCAGACCAGCCCGAAATCCTTCCGGTTGATCTTCGTGCTGGCCGTGGCGCCGCGCCTGATGTTCCCCCACGGGTCCTTGCTCTCAGCGGTGACTCCTTCCACGTTCAGCACTACCTGCCTGGTGACACCATGCAGCGTCAGGTCGCCGGTGACGTTGAGTTTGTCCTTGCCGGCCTTCGCAACCTTTTTCGATACGAAGGTCATGGTCGGATACTTGGCAACGTCGAAGAAGTCGGCACTGCGCAGGTGCTCATCGCGCTTCTGAACATTGGTGTTGATGGAGGCGGTGTCGATGGTGACCTCCACCTTCGACTTGGTGATGTCCTTGTCGTTGATCTCAACCACGCCGGTGTGCTTTTCAAAGCTCCCCTTGACATTGGACACCATGAGATGACGGACCTTGAAGCCGACATTGGAGTGGTCGGGGTCGATGTTCCAGGTAGCGGCGGATGCAAGCACGGGAAGCGCCAGGGCAACGATGGTGATGATGGATGCGAATAGACGTTTCATAACGATCTCCTTCAATGGTTTTAGTTGTTGTGGTTTAATATCGAACTATATTGTGAAAAAAATTGATGCCGACGTCTAGTTCCCCCCTTCCCTCAATCCGAGTTTCTTGCACAACTGTCCCAGTTCTTTCTGTTCATCCGCGGTCAAGGCGTCCATCTCGGCAATGATGGCCGCCTCGACCCGGGCGAATACGTCGCCGATCAGCGCCTCTCCCTGCTCAGTCAGGCTGACCGTGAGGTAGCGGCGGTCCTGGCTGGTCCGCTCCCGCTTCACGAGCCCCTGTTTTTCCAGGTTGTCGATCACCAGGGTGATGTTGCCGGTGCTCTTGAGGATCTTGGCGGCAATGTCACGCTGGCAGAGCGGCCCTTTGTGATGCAGCGCCTCCAGCACGCCGAACTGGCTGATGGTGAGGCCGGCGGCCGACATGGTGCGTCCTACCCTAGCCGTTACCGAATCGGCTGCCCGCATCAGTTTGGTGTAGCTGTTCAGCGCAAGGTGGGTGGTGCTCCGTTCCTGTTTCATTGCTCAGCTCCCATAAAGATCGATGTCATATCGTTTAATATTAAACTAATAACCCTGGTCCGAATTGTCAATCCCTTTTTTCCGTAGGAGACGCCTCTGCAGGAGGGGTGGACAGGGCGCATATCAATAAAACATCGTCCCATTTGCCGGTGATGATTATTACCTATCTATTAGTTCAGCGTAAGAGTAGGGTGAACCATGATGCAATCGCGTTGATAGTTGGGTGCTTATAACATGCCGAGAGGCAGGAGGTTTCAAAATGGCAGTTTTTGATGCAGTGACGGTAATCTGGTGTGCTGCCGTCGTGATTTCGTTATGTTTTGCCGGATATTTGATCATGAAATACAACGCGTCGCCAACGGCCGCCTCTTAGGCATCCCATAACATCTCCCCCCGCAAACCGTTATGGCGGAATGCGGGACAACAATGACAGGCTGGATTCTAACCTCGTGTTAAAACCAGCCTGTCACATTTTCAGCCACCATCGTCGAACTGCCGAGGCACCCTTGAAATTGGCAGAGTATCTGTTAGAATATTTAAACCTGCGTTTTCTAACAATCAGAGGGGAGGACGAACATGAAGATACCGGTTATTTACGCAGATCAAAATCGAGGAGTGGTGAGAGCAGACGAACTGCAGGAGCTGATCCAGCGACGAAAGGTCGCCTGCTTTCAGCGCGGATGCGATGACTGGGTGAAGGTCGGGGTAGATCCGACCCGTGGTGCGGGTGGCGGGAGATATCGCGGACCGGAACGCCGGGGAGAAGTATTCTCCAACAGCTGATCGACAACTCTGGCTCCTGAAACTCCGCCACCTCCGCAGCACACATGCCTTTCCCCGGGTCCATTGTCCAAACGCCTTCCGACTGACCGCCACAGGGCTGCAGGGTTGTGAACCGAGCGCAGAGCCTCGCGCCGCATCACCGTCCGATGAGGCGCACGAAATGGTCGTAGGAACTGAACCCTTCCAGTCGGTTACCGGCGCAGAGGTGGGTCGGGACCGCGGTGATCCCCAGCCCCCTGGCCCGCTGCCAGTCGGCATCCACCGCAGCGGCAAAGCTCCTTGTTGCGAGTACTTCTCGCGCCTCCTCTCCCGGCAGCCCCACGGCCTCGGTGATCCCGACCAGTTCGTCCACCAGCGCGATGTTACGTCCCTCTACGAAAAACGCCCGGTATACCGCCAGCCGGAATGCGTCCCCCCTCCCCTGTTCCTCCGCCCATTTGCCCAGTTCCTGGGCCCGCCTGCTGTTGTAGGTGCGGGTACGCTCAGCCAGCGGCACCCCTTCGGCCGCGGCCAGTTGGCGCAATCTCGCCTGCATCGCCTTGATCTGCTCCTCCCGCCCGGCAAAAAGCTCCGACAGTTCGGTCCCCTCCTCCGGCGTCTCCGGGTGGAGAGGGAAGACGGTCCAGCGGAGTCCAACGCCATACTCCCGCTGCAAACGATCGGTACGCACGGTACCGAGATAGCACCAGGGTCAGATATAGTCAAAAAAGACCTCAACGACCGGTTCGTTAGCCATGACGCACCTCCTCGGTTTCTTCTCTTCATTGTAGCCGGGTTGTGGGACGGGGCAACCGTGGGGCCCCGTCGACCGGATGACGCATACCCGCCGCGGGTGCCGCACGGCAGCGCCCCCCCGCTCATCCGCCCCCCCACCCATTGTAATACTATTGTAATACGGGAAGTTATACGTCTCTATTTCCGGGGCATTTCTATACAATGAACGGAACAGAGCAGTACAACCCCAAGGAGAACCCCATGCATCACCCCTCCCCCGTTGACCACCCCCGCCATCCCCTGGCAAGCAGAGCCCGTGTCCTTCTCTCCAGCGTTTTCGGTCCGTACAGCCAGGACGACGAGTATGGCAGCCGTGCGATCAACCCGATGGAACTGTACCAGAACCAGGTGACCCGCCTGCAGGGGGGATTTTCGCTCCGCATGTTCCACCGCTCGTTCGGCCTGATGATGATCCAGGCCAATATGGATGCCCCCTGCACCCTCCTGGACTTCCCCACCCTGGAGCGTTTCAGTGAAGAGATCCGGCAGCAGAGCTACGACGTCATCGGCATCAGCGGCATCATTGCCAACGTGGGGAAAGTGGCCAAGATGTGCCAGTTGATCCGCCAGTATCAGCCTGGGGCGACGATTGTCATCGGCGGGCACATCGCCAACAAGGAGGGGCTTGAGCAGATGATCGATGCGGACCTCATCGTCCGCGGTGAGGGGATCCGCTGGTTCCAGCGCTACCTCGGCCAGGACGACCGGTCACCGATCAGGCACCCCGCGGTCCTGTCGGGGTTCGGCTCCCGGATCCTGGGTATCGATATCGGCGACACCCCCGAGCGGACCGCCGCGATCCTGATCCCCTCGGTCGGCTGCCCCCTGGGGTGTAACTTCTGCTCCACCTCTGCCCTGTTCGGCGGGAAAGGGCAGTTCATCAATTTCTTCGAGACAGGGGACGAGCTCTTCAGCGTCATGTGCGAGATCGAGCGGACGCTGAAGGTGAACTCCTTCTTTGTCCTTGACGAGAATTTCCTCCTGCACCGAAAACGGGCGCTGCGACTCCTGGAACTTATGGAGGCAAACGGCAAGAGCTGGGCGCTCTCCGTGTTCAGCTCGGCACGGGTACTGAAATCCTACACCATGGATCAGCTGATGGGGCTCGGGATCGGTTTCGTCTGGATGGGGCTGGAAGGTGAGGAGAGCGCCTACGACAAACTGAAAGGGGTGGATACCCTCGACCTGGTGCAGCATCTTCAGGCGCACGGCATCCGGGTCCTCGGCTCGTCCATCCTCGGCCTGGAAGAGCACCGGCCGGAAGAGATGGGGGCGATCATCGACTATGCCGTCCGACACGATACGGTCTTCCACCAGTTCATGCTCTATACGCCGATCCCCGGCACCCCTCTCCACGAGAAGCACCAGCGGGAGGGGAGGCTGTTGCCCGAGTCCCAGTTCCCCTTTGCCGACGCCCACGGCCAGTACCGCTTCAACTACCGCCATCCCCATATCAAAGCGGGGGAGGAAGAGGGGTTCCTGCTGGATGCCTTCCGCCGTGACTTCGCGGTCAACGGCCCCAGCCTGCTCCGCCTGATCCGGGTCCTGCTGAACGGTTGGCAGATGCGCAAGCCCCATTCCAGGCGGGTTCAGGACCGTCTCACCTGGGAGGTCTCACCGCTGCGCACCACCTATGCCGGTGCCGTCTGGGCCATGGAGCGGTACTATTGCCACGAGCCGCGACTCCGTGAACGGGCGAAAAGGCTCCTGACCGACATCTACGCGGAATTCGGCTGGAAGACGCGCCTGGTGGCCCCGCTCGTCGGCCGGTATATTGCCGGACGCCTGAAGAAGGAGGAAGGGCGGCTGGCAGCAGGCGCTACCCTTGAACCGGAGTCATTCTGCGAGAAGAATGCAGCCGCGCTGGCGGCGGGAACCATCCCTGTTGCCGGGCGTGCGGTCGATGCGCCGATGTTGCCCCCCATGCAGGAACCTGCCTGGTGAGGAAACGATCCCCGGGAGTGGCAGTGGAACCTAGAAACGAGAAGGCGGCCGATCTGGCCGCCTTCTCTGCCACGTGAACGGTACCTCTCGTCCCCTACTCCACCTTCGCAAGTTCGGCCGTGACGCTCCCGATCCGCACCTTGGAGACCATCTTCACCGGGATGTGCCGGTCGTCGTCGGTCATCCAGATCGTCAGCTCCCCGGTCTTGTCGAAGATGCCGCCGGTCTTCAGCTGCGGATGGACCACGACCGTCCTGAACTCCCCTGCCTTCGTCCTCACGGTTTCACGCCGCAGCACCGAGACCACTGCCGGGTGCAGGGTCTTCCCGTCATAGATGTCGATCGAGAACCTCATGCCCGGCTCAAGGGTCTTAGTGCGGGTGTAGACGAAACAGGAGAGCGAATCGAACGTGGCCGCCGTCACCGGGACCGACGCGACCTTCTTTGCCCGGAAATCCTCGACCGTGGCTGTCTGGTCACTGTTGAACGTAATCTTCTTGTCGCGACGGGTGCGGCCTTCATGGATCTTCTCACGGTAGCTGACCGGACTCCAGCGTTCATCGGTCACCTTCGAGACCGACTCGACGAGGTCTTCGACCTTGAAGAGCCATGTCAGCCAATCGGCCGACCGGGCGGTGGAGGTGGCGTGCAGGAGGTCTCCGCTCCGCCTTAGTTCCTGGACGGCTGTACCGGCGTAGATCCCCGTGTAATAGATGTTAAAGGTCAATCGCTCCGGCATGGTGAGCGCACCCGCTGCTGTCGACGTGGCGATCAGCAGAAAAACGGCAAACATCGTACTTCGCATGGCCCCCTCCTCCCAGAGCACATCATAAACCAAGCCCCCTCACAAGCATACTGGTTTCCATCCGGAAGCAGCGGATGCATGCAGATACTCCTGAGCCTGCGCCGCTTAGTGCATCAATTCACCCTGGCGCATGCACCGCCGCAGTCTTTAATGATAGATTGACTTCTCCGCCCGCGTCAGTCATACAAGACGTTGGCGAGCTATCTCTGGTTTGATTCAGCAAAAAGGGCCGGATACATCAAGGGAATGATGGGGCGGCCCTTTTTCCGTGGGGAACAGGATGAGGGTGGTGTTCGATCTGGGACAGGTTCTTTACCGCGTCGCCCGGCAGCTGGGGCGCAGGCTCTTCGCGGACGTGAAACGGCTGGTGTTGCCGGAGAACGTCCGGACGCGGCGGGAGAACCCAGCGGTCCGCTTCCCGCCGGCCGGCCTCTCCACCACGGCCCTGAACCACTGCGACTGTCGGCAGTATCTCGATTCCGGCCGTGCCCATGCCCGGTTCGTCATGGAGACGATCCGCAGCCACACCGCCGCCAGCGACCTTGCCGTCTGTGAATGGGGGTGCGGACCGGGCCGGATCATCCAGCACCTGCCGTCACTGGACAACGGCATCGCCCGCCTGATCGGCACCGACTGCCACCAGGCCACCATCGACTGGTGCCGTCGGAACCTGACCGGCATGGAATTCCTGGCCCACGGCATGGACCCGCCCCTCCCCCTCGCCGCCGGCAGCATGGATGTGGTCTACTGCTGCGCCGTCTTTTCCCACCTGGACGAACCGCGCCACCACGCCTGGATCGCCGAGATCATGCGCCTCCTCCGCCCCGGGGGACTCCTCATCGCCTCGTTCAACGGCAACCGACTGGAAGACCGCATGTCGTCGGACGAACTGAACGCCTACCGGAGCGGCAGCCTTGTTGTCCGCCCCCAGGGAAACGAGGGGGAGACAGGGTTTGTCTCCTTTGCCGGCGACCGCTTCATCCGCGAACACCTTCTCAACCGCTTCCAACATATCTCCCGCCTCGATGACGCACCTTTCCTGCAGACCGTCTGGGCTGCGACCACGCGTGCGGCCTGAGCCGACAACCGAGACAGGCAGCAGAGTCTCGACGGGCGCCGTCATCACCAGGTCAGGACTCCTCTCTTCTTCCACTGAAGAAGCCGATCAGGAATTCAGCATCCCGGGGTGAAAGGTCGAACTTGAAAATCGCCTCCTGGACCAGCGGCTGGACCGACTGGCCGGGGTTCTCCTGAATATTCCCCGACACCCATTTGACGGCGCGGCGGACGTCTTCTCCATCCGGTAACAGGTCATGCATGGCTTGTGTGCCTCCTCACTTACTATACCCCTTCCTGACCACCAGCGCTCGCGTATGTTGCAACAGGCCACGAAAACCATCCCTCGTTCGTACAACTGGGACAAGAGCAGTCATTGATCCGGCGCAAGACCGGCACCGCCTTACCCCAATACTTCCGTGACACCTCCCGCCCCTTTGGGTATAGTGGCATCTCCGCAATCGAATTGACTGACAAGGGATCTATCGACCCCTTTCCGGAGTGACTATGAACAACGACCATGGCTTTGACCGCGCCATGACGATCATGCGCCGCCTGCGGGCGCCCGGCGGCTGCCCGTGGGACGCGGAGCAGACCCACGACTCCCTCAAGCGTTACCTGGTGGAGGAGTGCTACGAGGTGATCGAGGCGATCGACAACGGTGACGATGCGCTGCTCAAGGAGGAACTGGGTGACCTGCTCCTCCAGCCCCTCTTCCATGCCGCCATTGCCGAGGAGCGTGGCTCCTTCACCATCGACGACGTGCTGGAGACCCTGGCGGACAAGCTGGTCCGCCGCCATCCCCACGTCTTCGGCGACGAACAGATCCGGACCAGCGACGAGCAGGTGGCCAACTGGGAGAAGATCAAAAAAGAGGAGAAGGGTGAGGAGCGACGTTCGGCCCTGGCCGGAGTCCCCCCGCACCTGCCGGCCCTGCTGAAGGCCCAGAAGATCACGGAAAAGGCGGCCCGGGTCGGCTTCGACTGGGAGCACGTGGACCAGGTCTTCGCCAAGGTGCTGGAGGAGCTCCACGAACTGGAGGAGACCCTGACGAGCCGTGACCAGGAACGGATGGAGGCGGAACTGGGAGACCTCCTCTTCGCCATCGTCAACCTGGGACGGTTTCTCTCCGTCAACCCGGAGGACGCCCTCAGAAAGACCATCACCCGTTTCTCCACCCGCTTCGCCCATGTGGAGGATACCCTGCACGGCAGGGGCGTTCAGCTGAAGGATGCAACCCTGGACGAGATGGAAGCGCTCTGGCAGGAGGCGAAGAAGAAGGAGCGGCAGGAGTAGCTCAGGGCTCTCTCCGTCTCACCTCAACCGGCAGTTGGAAGCTGCCGGAATGAGCGCCTTAGGACTATTTCGTCGCAATTCTTAGCGAAATGGAGCGTAAGCGGCCGATGCTGTCTGAGCCCGCAGTGCGAGTTTCATCGGCCGCAGCGCAATGAGCTTAGAATTGCAGAAATAGCCCGTCTGCGCGAATGCAGGCGGCGTCCAACTGCCGCACCCCGACCACGGCTTACTGCCTGCGCAGCAGCGTCCGCCCCACCCACTGGGTGGCGAACTGCCAGGAGATCCGGCCACTCCTATCCCCTTTGGCGTGAGACCAGTCCAGCGCCTCCTTTTCCACCTCCTTGCTCCAGGTAAAGGGGCAGCCGTTCTGCTTGCAGAGTTGTTCCAGCCACTGGCGGGTGACCTCGATGTACTGATCCTGGGTAAAGGGGTGGAACCCGACCCAGAGGCCGAACCTGCCCGACAGGGAGATCTTCTCCTCCACCGACTCGCCGTGGTGGATCTCGTTGTTCACCAGCATGGCCCCCCGGTTGTCGCTCTCGTACTCGGGGAGGAGATGGCGCCGGTTGGAGGTGACGTAGATCAGGACGTTGTCCGGTGGGGCGTAGACCGCCCCGTCCAGGGCGCTCTTCAGGACCTTGTAGCTCGATTCACCGGTCTCGAAGGAGACATCGTCGGCAAAGATGATGAAGCGGTATGGCTCGCTCCTGATCTGGTCGACGATGTCAGGGAGGTTGACCAGGTCGTTCTTGTCCACCTGCACCACCCGGAGCCCTTCGGCAGCGTGGGTATGGAGCAGCGCCCGCACCAGGGAGGACTTGCCGGTCCCCCTGGTCCCCCAGAGGAGGATATTGTTGGCCGGATAGCCGGCCAGGAACTGGCGCGTGTTTTCTTCAACTATCTGTTTCTGCCGGTCGATCCCCAGCAGGTCATCCAGGCGTATGGAGGCAAAGGCCGCGATCGGCTCCAGAAAGCCGCTGAAAGAGCGACGACGCCAGTTTGCCGCCGGACAGACAGACCAATCCATAGGTGCCGTCGGTCTCGGCAGAAGCAGCTCCACTGCCGTCAAAACCCGCTGCAACTGTCCCTTCAACT
Organism: uncultured Geobacter sp.; assembly: GCA_964431365.1. GTDB lineage: Bacteria > Desulfobacterota > Desulfuromonadia > Geobacterales > DSM-12255 > Geomobilibacter. The sequence continues at coordinate 30,806 of CAYSJJ010000028.1, forward strand.
CTTCATCCAACATGACCCTTCCTCCCTTTTTGTCGACCGGACAAGCGCCGGGGCGGTAAAAATATAACGCATTTTCAACCACAACGATTCTTTTCCACAAATTTTGTGGAAAAGCTGTTGATAAGGATGTGGACAACCCAGGAAACGGTTACGGAAAAAGGCCCTTTCTACATTCTGCCTAAATTGTAAGCACAATACTTAACAAATATATTCAACAAGTTACACATCACGATGCAGTTTCGGGTAGTTAGCCGACCTGGTCAAATCGCGGCTACGGGTGCAACGCCAGAAACCGCCGACGGACTGTGCATAACCGTTCCAGAAAACTCCCGGCATCACGGTAGGTTAGAGCGTTTAATGCAACCGCCGCTTCAGCTCCATGTCGAGCGAACAGGCCGTGGTCGCGGGTTCGCCGGGGACCGAACAGCCGGCAAGCGTGCACGACACCCCAACTGCCCGATGAGGGAGGATGAATGGCATCGGGTCAGCGGCGGCCGAGCTTCCTCCGGATCAGTCCCGACAGTTCCACGGCCTCGCCGCTTTTCAGCATCCTAGCAAGCAGCAGGAAAAGCCCTGCCCCGACAACGACCGTCCCTCCCATCAAACCGGCATGGGCGATCTTGTCCCCCCGGACCGACCAGTCGGCCAGTCCCATCAGCCACCAGGCGACGACCCCCATCGGCAGGGAGGCTGCCAGGGCCTTCAGGCCGGCAACGGCAATCGCCCGGCCGCCGAACGGGCCGATCTTCCGCCGGAGCAGCCAGACCAGCAGGGAGATGTTGCCCAGGGCGGAGAGACTCGATGCCAGGGCCAGCCCGCCATGCTTGAACGGCCCCATGAGAATCAGGCTGAAGAACACGTTCAGCAGAAATGCCACGAAGGCGCTCACGACCGGGGTCCGCGTATCCTTGAGGGCGTAGAAGGCCGGAACGGTCACCCGGACCAGGGCGACCAGGGAGAGGCCGACAGAGTAGGCTGCCAGGGCCTCGGCACAGCTCCTCGCCTTGGCGTAGTCGAACTCCCCCCCCATGAAGAGGAGGCTGAAGATGGGGGTGGCGCAGACCATCAGCCCCACCGTGGCCGGAATGGTGACGAACAGGGTGAGCCGGAGCCCGAACACCAGGGAATCCTTCATGGCATCTAGGTCCCCCTCGGCAGCCTGCCGGCTGAGGGACGGGAGCACCGCCTGGGCCACGGAGACGATAAAGATCCCCAAAGGGAACTCGAAAAGCCGCTGGGCGTAGTAGAGATAGGAGACGCTCCCCTGGGGGAGGAGGGAGGCCAGGATGTTCCCCACGGTGATATTCAGGTAGTAGACCCCTACGCCGAAAACCGACGGCCCCATGAGAAGCACGATCCGCCTGACTGCCGGATGGCCGAAGGCGAATCTCGGTCGGATCGGGAACCCTTTCTTCCAGAGGACCGGCAACTGGAGCGCGAGCTGGATCACCCCGCCGACCAGCACCCCGACGGCCAGGGCGGTGACGGGGACCTGGAAGCGGGCATGGAGCAGCCAGGCGCAGAGGATCATCGCAATGTTGAGAAAGATGGTGGAGATGGCCGGGGTGAAGAAGTGGCGGATGGTGTTCAGGATCCCCATGCAGAGGGCGACCAGGCTGATGAAGAAGATGTAGGGGAACATGAGGCGGTTCAGGAAGATGGTCAGCTCCATCTTGCTCGGGAACTGGCGGAACCCCGGGAACATGAGGCCGACGATCTGGGGCGAAAAGAGGATGCCCAGGAGGGTGACGGCGGCCATGGCAATGGTCAGGAGGGTAAAGCAGACATTGGCCACCTCCCTGGCCTCCTTCTCCCCCTGCTTGGTGTAGCACTCGGAAAACGTGGGGATAAAGGCCGCGGTCAGTGCCCCCTCGGCAAAGAAACGGCGGAGCATGTTGGGGATCATGAAGGCGGCAAAGAAGGCATCGGTGGCAAAGCCGGCCCCGAAGAGGCGTGAAACCACCATATCCCGAACCATCCCCATGATCCTGGAGAGAATGGTGGCAGCGCCGAGAACACCGGCGGCCCTGACGATCTGCTTTTTTTCCGACATGGGTACCTGTCTGCACGAATGGAATACGGAGTAGTACCACATTGGCAGCGAAATTGGCAACTTACTACTGACGCTATTGGTGGTGGACGATTAGCCGGCCCCGGTGAGGCCATTGGCGTAACCGGATTGTACTTTATTCCCCTTGCCGATTGAGCCCTTGCGGCTATAATAGGAAATTATGCCGCCTGCACGGTTTGGTACCGTCTGCAGGATGCAATGGAACGCGCTGCCCCGGGCGAATCCCTGGAGTGCGAGAGGAGTCTTTATGAAGCGGCACGGCGGGGAAAAAGATTCACGTATCCTGATCAATCTCACCAGTCTCCTGCTCTGCGAGGCGGTGCAGTTGTTACTGCAGAACCATCAGAATGAAACCCGCCTGCAGATTGCCGTGGGGAACAGCGTGGACGAGAAGTTCTCCCCGGACACGATCCTGGTCGACGCCAACACGCTCACCAGCACGACCCTAAGCCGCTGGCCCGATGCCAAGATACTCCTGCTCGACACCGGCCTGGAAGAAGAACGGATCATCAACCTCCTCATCAACCACCGGATCGACGGTGTGATCGCCGTCGACACCGATGCCGACCTGTTCAGGAAGGCGATCTATGCCGTGGGCTCGGGCCAGGTCTGGATCGACAACGGCAAGCTTAAGGCGCTGCTGGCGCATGTGGAATCCATTGCCAGGAACCAGCGCCATGACACCATCAGCAAGAAGGAGAAGGAGATCATCGTCCTCATCTCCCAGGGGATGCGCAACCGGGAGATCGCCGACAAGCTCTGCATCAGCGAGCAGACGGTAAAGGCCCACCTGAGCCGCATCTTCAGGAAGACCAACGTCACCTCCCGCTCACAGCTGGTGCCGCTGGCGCTGAAGTTCAGGACCTGACGCGCCAACCTTCCGCAAAAAACCAATCCCACAAAACCTCAGGTTGCTCAAAAATAGCCAGATCGCCGCACCCAAAGCCCGCTCCGTGGAACCCCCTCACCCGGCTTTCAGCCACCCTCTCCCGCTGGGAGAGGGAACACTGTTTGCCCTCCCCGGTTCGGGAGGGGGTACAGGCCGAGGAGCGAGCGAGGACGGCGGCGAGATGGCTGTTTTTCAGCAACCTGCCACCATCTCCGCTGCCCGGATCAGGGTCAGATACCCGGCCGGCTGCCGCTCCATCTTCCCGGCGAACGCCCGGACAATCTCCTCGGCCCGGGTCCTGAAGGTCTCCTCTCCGGTCAGGGAGGCGAGGCTGATAATCGCCAGGGCCGCCAGGCCGTTGGCTGCCGGGATCACCCCGTCGCTCCCCCCCATCATCCTTACCGGCAGTTGCTGGTCGTCGCCGCCGACGTCGTACAGCCCGCCCGACGTGGTGCCGAAAAGGCGGAGCATCTCCCTGGCATGGTGGTCGGCACCGGCGAGATACGAGGAGTCACCGGTGGCGGCGTGGAGCTCAAGGAGCCCCATGACCAGGGCGGCGTAGTCTTCCAGGAAAGCCGGGCCGGAGGTCGTTCCCGCGTGCCGGGAGCGGAGCAGGCGGCCGGCCGGGGTCGTGAGCCCCTCGGCTATCGCCGCCACGGTCCGCCTGGCGGCGTCCAGCCACGCGGCGTTGCCGGTGACAGCGTATCCCTTTGCCAGGGCTGCCACCATCAACCCGTTCCAGGCGGTCACCACCTTCCCGTCCCGTAGCGGCCTGATCCGCCGGTTGCGCCCGGACCGCAGCCGATCGCACCAGGCTGCGACCAGGGCCTTGGCATCTCCCAGGGGCACCCCCTCCTGCCGCGCCCAGTCCTCCAGGGAGGTGTCGAGGTGGAGGATGTTCCGCCCCTCGAAGTTCCCCTCGCCGGTCACCCCGAAAAGCCTGCCGAACCTCTCTCCGTCATCCTTCCCCAGCAGATCGACGATCTCGTCCCGGTCCCAGAGATAGAAGGTCCCTTCCGCCCCTTCGCTGTCGGCATCCTCGGCCGCGCAGAAGCCCCCATCCGGCGCTGCCAGGTCCCGCAGGACGTAGGTGATGATCTCTCCGGCCAAGTCGAGGCAGAACGGCTCTCCGGTCAGCCGGTAGGCGTCCAGGGCAACGCCGGCCAGCAGGGCCTGATCGTAGAGCATCTTCTCGAAATGGGGGACCAGCCACTGGCCGTCGACACTGTAACGATGCACCCCGCCCCCCAGTTGGTCGAAGATCCCGCCGCTACGGACGCCCTTCAGGCTCTTGAGGACCATGGCCGCCCCCTCTGGCTCGCCACGCTCCCCGCCGTACCAGAGGAGATAGGAGAGGTAGGCGGGCATGGGGAACTTGGGGGCGCCGCCGAACCCGCCGCGGGCAGGATCGTACAGCTCTTTTAGTTGACCATAGGCGGCTTCGGCAAGGCCGGGCGCCGGCCTCTCGGCCGTTGCCGGCTCACTGAACTGCAGGAGTCCGTCCAGGACCAGCGCGGAGTTTCGCTCCACGCGGGAGCGATCGCGCGCCCAGAGTCCGGCGATATTTTCCACGAGTTCCGGGAGCCCCATCATGCCGTGCCGGGATTCGGGCGGAATGTAGGTGGCGGCGAAAAACGGCCGCCGATCCGGGGTCAGGAAGAGATTCAGCGGCCAGCCACCGCTCCCGTTGAGGAGTTGAGCAGCGGTCATGTAACAGTCGTCCACGTCGGGCCGCTCCTCGCGATCCACCTTGACGGGAATGCAGTAGCGATTCAAAACCGCGGCCACGGCAGGATCGGCAAATGATTCCCGGGCCATGACGTGGCACCAGTGGCAGGTTGCATAGCCGATGGAGAGGAACACCGGCTTATCCTCGGCCCTGGCACGGTTGAAGGCCTCCTCTCCCCAGGGGGACCAGTTCACCGGATTGTCCGCGTGCTGCAGCAGGTACGGGCTGGCCGAAAAGATGAGGCGGTTGTATGCGGGTCTGCCGTCCGGCGCCAGCTGCTGGCGGTCCACAGCCAGCAGCCGGGCGATAAGGGCGTTGCCGTCTTCGTGGGAGTTCATGGCGCATCCTCCTTGCCTTCATTGTACCGTACGGTGAGAGGGCGCGCACAAAAAGAAAGGGCGCCATTTCGGCGCCCTTTCACCCTTCACGTGTACCCTGCACGGCCTTACGCGGCACTCTCCATCCCGGCCAGTTCCGCCTCGGAGAAGATCTTCTCCAGATCGAGGATGATGAGGAGCTTCTCGCCGATCCTCCCCACACCGATGATCGAATCCGCCTCGTACCCCTTGGCCACGGCCGGCGTGGGGGAGATCTGGTCGCTGTTCAGCTTGATGACCTGTGAGACCTGGTCCACAACCAGACCGATAGTGGCGCTCGCGATGGAGACCACCACAATCCGCTTATGCTGCTCTTCCACCGATGCCGCTTCGAAGATATGGAAACGTTTGCGGAAATCGATGATGGGAATGACCTTGCCCCGCAGGTTGATCACCCCTTCCACATAGTCGGGAGCATTGGGCATGCCGGTGATCGGCACCATCCGGATGATCTCCTGGACCTTGAGGATGTCGACGCAGAACTCTTCGCTTCCCACCGTAAAGCCGACCATGTGCAGCGTTTGGCCGCTCTGCAGATTACTCGCAACTACCGGCAAATTGCTCATCGCTGTAGCTCCTTCTATTGTCATTGTACTGAGAACTCAATCGTGGTTGTAACGACTATCGGCACCGGATGACAACAACTTGAGCCATTTCAAACGACGTTAGCATCTGCGGCATCCCTGCCGGGCAGAGCTGCTGCTACTGCTCCTTGAGCTCTTCCTGCAGGCCTTCTATGACCGCCTTCACTTCGGCGACCATCTCCTGGGCCTGGGGAGACGTCTCGTATTTCAGGTAGAGCTGCAGATACTTCATTGCCTCCCGCACATGCTCCTTATCCATGTACAGACTGCCGAGGGTCAGATAGGCCAGGGTGAAGTGGGGGTCGAGACGGATGGCATCGAGACACTCCTTTTCCGCGTTGTCGTTCTCCCCGAGATCGTAGTACAGCTCCCCCAGGTTGAAGTGGGCTGCGGCATCGGACGGATCGATCTCGATCCCCCGTTTGTAGGCATCCACTGCCCGGTCCCGCTCCCCCTGACCGTAGAGTGCGTCCCCCAGGGCATTGTAGGCGAAGACATTGTTGGGATCGAGTTCAAGGGCGGTATTGTAGGCGTTGATCGCCTCCTCGGCCCGTTCCATGGCGTTGTACACCAGACCGATGTTGACGTAGCCATCCGCGTCCTTCGGGTTGAGATCGACGATCTTCCGGTAGGTCTGCAGCGCCTCCTTGTGGCGGCTCAGCTCGAAGTACAGGTCCCCCAGCGCCGTCAGGGCGTCCGTGTCCTCGGGCTCCAGCTTGAGCCCCGCCTCATAGGCCCGGATGGCATCTTCCGGCTTCTCCACCGTCGACAGGGCCTCGCCGAGGCAGAAATGCCCCTCCGGATTCTTCGGTTCGAGCTCAATGCAGCGTCTGGCTGCCGCCACTGCCGTCTCTCCCTCGCCTGCCTCAAGGGCGGCGATAACCGCTCCCAACTCCTGCTCAAATGTACTCGTCATGACGTTCTCCGTTTAGCAGGTTGCTGAAAAACAGCCATCTCGCCGCCGTCCTCGCAAGCTACCTTGTGCGGCGTAGCGCTGCTACGCCTCCGCGGAGCCTGCTGCGGGTGCGACGATCTGACCATTTTTGAGCAACCTGAGTTTTTTCAACATGCTGTTGAACGTGTCCGTAAATAATGTTCTCAATCTCTGAGGCGGCACTATACCACGAAGGCGCCCGGCCCGCTCGCAAAAAATATTGGTTTGCGTTCACTTGGCACGGCGTGTACTATTTTATCGCCATGAGCGCTTCACTATCGACAGTCGGCGAGGACCGGCAGGAAATCAGCGGTCTGCGGACCCTGGAGGACATCAACACCCTTATCCTCCACTCCCATGACCTCCAGGAGACCCTGGACAATATCGTTTCGCTGGTGGCAAAACGGATGGAGTCCGACGTCTGCTCCATCTATCTCCTGGAGGACGACGGTGAGACCCTCCGGCTTCAGGCCACCAAAGGGCTTTCCCGCTCATCGGTCGGCCGGATCACCATGAAGACCTCCGAAGGCCTCACCGGCCTGGTCGTGGAACAGCGCGGAGTGGTGAACACCGACAACGCCCCCGCCCACCCCCGGTATAAATACTTCAAGGAGACCAAGGAGGAGAAATACCACTCCTTCCTCGGCATCCCCCTCTTCGAACGGAAGACCCCGGTGGGGGTCATCGTCGTACAGACCCGGGAATCGCGGGTCTTCACCGCCGCAGAGATCAGCACCCTCTCCACCATCGCCTACCAGATCAGCAGCATCGTCATCAACGCCAAGCTGCTCGACTCCATTCGCAAGAAAGAGGAAGAGCGGGCCTTCTTCGAACTGGAGTTGAAGAAGATCCAGGCCATGGAGCAGGAGAGCGTGGCCAAGTCAAAGGCCGTGCTTGGCGGGAAGAAGGGGAAGCAGCCGCTGGTCCTGATCGGCGCTCCGGTCTCCCCCGGCTTCTCCATGGGGAAGATCTACATGCTGAGCCGCCGCGGCTCGCGGAGCACCAGCCAACTGGAGAAGATCCTCCCCCGGCCGGAGGAGCACAAGCGGTTCCTGCTGGCGCTGGAAAAGGCCAAGATCCAGACCCTCTACATGGAAAAGCGGGTGGCCCAGCTGATCTCCAAGGAGGATGCGGCCATCTTCCACTCCCACCTGATGATCCTGGAGGACCGGGGGTTCATCGCCAAGATCCAGGAGCTGATCGACAACGATTTCGGTGCGGCCCGTTCCGTACAGGATGTGGTCGACTTCTATGTGGCGGCCTTCTCGCGGATGGAGGACCCCTACCTGAGAAGCCGCTCCGCCGACATGGAGGACATCGGCCGCCGGATCATCGACTCCCTGGAGGGGAACGACAAGGCTCCCAAACGGATCAGGGAGAAGCGGATACTGATTGCCGAAGAGATCCTCCCGTCCGACCTGGCCACCTTTGACCCGGAAAAGATCGCCGGCATCGTCACCGAAAAGGGGGACGTCAGCTCCCATGCCGCCATCATGGCCAAGTCCCTCGGCATACCGGCGGTACTCGGCATCGACCGGGCCCTCGCCTACATCGGCCTCAGGGACGAGGTGATCGTCGACGGCAACACCGGCCACGTCTACATCAACCCCGACGACCGGATCAAGACCGAATACGAGCGGCTGCAGCGCGACTACAGCCTGAAGCGGAAGGAACTGGAGGAGATCAGGGATCTCCCTGCCGTCACCCGGGACGGTTGCCGCGCCTTTCTCCGCGCCAACATCGGGCTTCTCTCGGATATCCGGGTGGCCCTGGCCAACGGCGCCGAGGGGGTCGGCCTCTACCGGACCGAGTTCCCCTACATGACCCGCAAGACCTTTCCCGACCGGAACGAGCAGTACCACATCTACCGGAAGATCCTGGAGGGGTTCCCGGACCAGCCGGTGACGATCCGCACCCTGGATATCGGCGGCGACAAGGGGCTCCCCTACTTCCAGTACCCGAAAGAAGACAACCCCTTCATGGGGTGGCGCTCGATCCGGGTCTCCCTGGAGAGGCACGACATCTTCAAGGAGCAGCTGGCCGCGATCCTCATGGCCTCCGTCCACGGCCAGGCGAACCTCATGTTCCCGATGATTTCCAGTGTCGACGAGATCCGGGAGATCCGGCGCATCATCCAGGAGGTGCGGGAAGAGCTGGCCCACCACGGCAAGGCCACCGATCCGGCCATCCCGCTGGGGATCATGGTGGAACTCCCGGCCGCCGTCCAGATCGCGCATATCCTGGTCAAAGAGGTGGATTTCTTCAGCATCGGCACCAACGACCTGATCCAGTACACCCTGGCCGCCGACCGGAACAACCCGAAGGTCCGGAAGTACTACGATCCGCATCACCCGGCAATACTGCATGCCATCAAGACCGTTGCCGATGTCGCCAAGGCGGCCAGAAAGAAAGTCTCCATCTGCGGCGAGATGGCGGCCGACCCGCTGAATGCCATCATCCTCCTCGGGATGGGGATCAGGGAGTTCAGCATGTCGTCCCCGGCCATCCCGGTCATCAAGCAGGCATTCCAGAAGGTCGACGTCACCCGGGCCGAGGAGATCGCCCGGGAGGTCCTCGGCATGGAGAGCAATAGCCAGATCGGTGGGTATCTGGCCGAAGTCCGGCAGGAACTTGGCCTCTGAACAGTTTCTTGGCATCCGGCCAGCCGAATCGAGCGTCCTTTTCCCTTTGTTGCACAGCGCCTTTATGCTAATTTCATGGCGAATCACTCCGCAAAAAAGAATGGTGAACGGATGAAACAGCTGGCTGTCGTACTCGCGATACTCCTGGCCGGAGCCCCCCTGGCCCAGGGAAAGATCCTCAAGGCCTACAACGGCGACATCGACTTCGACCACTCGCTGCACATGGGGCTCTTCCCGTGCAAGGAGTGCCACGAAGGGGCGCCGAGACCGTTCGGCATCAACAAGCAGAGCGGCCACAAGCTCTGCCTCGGCTGTCACAAGAAGGTCGGCAAAGGGCCGTCTGTCCACTGCAGCGAATGCCACAAGCTCAACTCGGGCGACCGATAGGCCCGTTGTGGGCATGATGGGCAGCCAACTCCCCCCTGCGTATCGAGCCATCGACATCGAAGGGGTCACCCTGGCCTATCAAGTCGAGGGGACCGGCCCGGTGCCGGCCGTCTTCCTCCACGGCTATGCAGCATCCCTCGCCACCTGGCACGACCTGCGCCGGCTCATCCCCGCCGACCGTTACACCGTCTACCTTCTCGACCTGAAAGGGTTCGGCTTTTCGGACAAACCGAACGATTCGCGCTACTCCCCGGCTGACCAGGCCACGCTGGTTGCCGGCTTCCTCCGGGCATTGGGGTTGACGGGCGTCGTGCTGGCAGGCCACTCCCTGGGAGGGGGGATCGCACTTCTCACCGCCATCCGACTCCGGGAAGACGACAGGGGCAGGATCGACCGGCTGGTACTGATCGACGCCGCAGCGTTCCGGCACCCCGCCCCCCCGTTCATGCGGCTGCTCACCCGCCCGCTGGCCGGTACCCTCCTGCTGACCCTCGTCCCGACCAGGACCATGGTCCGTCACGTCCTGGCCGCCTGTTTCCACGATCGGGCAGGCATCACCCCGGAGAGGATCGAACGCTACGCCCGGGGATTCAGTCGCCAAGGGCTGTGTCACGCATTCGTGGAATCGGTCCGCCGGATCATCCCCCCCGACTATGAGCGGCTGGTGGCCTCCTACGGGAGCATTGGGGTGCCAACATGTATCGTCTGGGGAAGAAACGACCGGATCACCCCCCTGGCCCTAGGGGAACGTCTGCAGAGGGAGATTCCGGGTGCGGGACTGACGGTGATCGACGACTGCGGCCACAATCCTCAGGAGGAACGGCCGGTAGAGACGTGGAACGCCATCGAGAGGTTCCTAACTTCTTAATGTAAATCAGATCTTTACTTGATTTTCACATTCTGATACACACTATTCACCGATTTTCCCCACCGCTACTTAATGAGTTACAACACACACCCCATCACACAGAGAGTACGCATATGATGCAATTCGGTTTTTTTCGCGCAGTAGGGGTCTTTTTGTTCCTCCTTTCGGCAGGTTGTGGAGTGCAGGGAGAAAGCTCCAAAACCACATCGACGACCATCGTTGCCGACAAGGTTGTCGAAGCCAAGGTCGGCACAATCGTATTTGGCAACTATTCCGGCGTGGTCGATTCTGCATCGATTGGCAGTTCCAGCAATTTTTATGCGGGCGGACAGGATAGTTTCGCGGTATCTCAGGTAGGGTGTGAGAGTTGGCCCGACAAGACCAGCCTGACATGCAAGAATGCACCGGTGCAGGCAATCGTAAAACTGATCCAGAAGAATAGCCTCGGGCAGA
>CAYSJJ010000028.1:41749-46878 GCA_964431365.1 uncultured Geobacter sp.
CGATGTGGATTATCAATATCTATGCTCATCCTGGTCAGGCACCCCCTACTCCAAAACGACCATCACCACAGAGGAAAAGAGCTGGGACGGCAAGACCGGCAGTTCTCAGCAGATCACGGTGCTTTCGGACGAAGTGCCGAAACAGGTCTTCCTGAATCCGCTGACCAATATTGCCTACAGACGCTCTCCTGCCGACTATGGCGCGGGCATGAACGAGGTCAATACCTTTCTGAGAACTCTCTTCAACACCACTACTGATTACTTTGCAGATGCAGAAGTCAGCCAAGGGGTCGTGAATGCGGCGGTGGCCCAATTCCCCGTAAACAACTATGCGAAGTGCCCCGGAGCTCCATCCACCCAGCTTCCGGCCAAACCGGTCGTCATCTATTCGACGGTCCCGGCAGCCATCGCGGCTCAAGGGACACTTCAACTGAGCTCCAATGTCCCGGCGGTTACCTGGAGCGTGGCAGAAGCGAACGGCGGCACCATATCCGCCGATGGCCTGTACACCGCCCCGGCAACGGACGGAACGTACACGATCAGGGCAACGAACTCTCTCGCCCCGTCCAGGAGCGGCACCATCAGGGTGACGGTAGGCGCTGGGGCCCCCGCTGCGAGTACGGTCAGCGTCAACGTTACGAGCGCATCAGCCACCGTAAGCCCCGGGGGGAGCAAGACATTCACGGCAACCGTCAGCGGCACGTCTGACCAGAGAGTGACCTGGAGCGTGGTTGAAGCGAACGGGGGGAGCATCTCGGCTGGGGGAGTCTACACGGCTCCGGCAACGGTGGGGACGTATCACATTACGGCGACCAGTGTTGCTGACGGTTCAAAGACGGCCAGGATTACCATTACGGTGACCTCTTCGACCTCTTCACAGAACCCGCCGATCAACAGGAATCTCGGGAACGCCATCGTAAGATTCGCCGTGAGCGGCGTTCCCGGAGGGAGCAAGATTCAGAACCTCTCCTTCCTGGCATATCTCCCTGACGGAACAACCGTACTCAACCAAGGCGCCAGCATGCAGAATTACTTGCAGAACGGGGTTCTTGTGGGACTGGGCGAGGCTGCCGATTCCAGCTTCTTCTATCCAAGATTCCTGTCCGCTCCCAGTGTCAAAGTCGAGATGCACAGTAGCGGCTTCGGTAATGGGGAGATTCTTGCTCTCTACTGTACGCTTCCGGCAGGGGTCACGGACACGACCGGCATCACTACGAACTACATCGAGGCATACACCGACCTCTACAAGACAAACCAGCTCACCGGTGTAACCGTAATCCCGACCACTCTGACACTGCAGTAACAGGCAGGCTCAAACACCGTAGCGCCGGCAGCGAGGTGCGAAAAAAAAGAGGGAGCCGCATGGCTCCCTCTTCGCGTCGATGTCCGGGACCCTTCAGTTACCCCATCACGAACACCAGGTCCTCTTTCTCCACCTTGTCGCCTTCCTTGAACTTCACCTCCGCCACCTTGGCGTCGACCTTGGCCTTGATGTTGGTCTCCATCTTCATCGCCTCGGTGACCATCAGGACGTCGCCGGCCTTGACCTCGTCGCCGGCCTTGACGTTGACCTTCAGCACCTTGCCCGGCATGGGAGCGCCGATGTGGTTCGCATTGGCCTTGTCCGCCTTCACCCGCACCGCCTCGTCCGACTGCACAGACTGATCGCGGACCACCACGCTCCGGGCATTGCCGTTCAGCTCGAAGTAGATGTGGCGGGTACCGTCGGGATGGACCTTGCCGATGGCGTTCAGGGTGATGATCAGGGTCTTGCCCGGCTCGATGTCCAGCGAGGTCTCCTGCCCCGGCTCCAGACCGTAGAAGAAGATCGGGGTCGGGATGACCGAGGTGTCCGAATACTCCTGACGGTGCTTGTCGAACTCGGGGAAGACGTGAGGATACAGGATGTTGGAGATGAGGGCCTTGTCGTCCACCGGATGCCCCACCTTCTCCTCCAGTTTGAGCCGCTCTTCGTCGAAGTCCACCGGCTCCAGCAGCTCGCCGGGACGGCAGGTGATCGGCTGCTCACCCTTGAGGACGATCTTCTGCAGCTCCTCCGGCAAACCCTGATACGGCTGGCCGAGCATCCCCTTGAACAGGCCGACCACCGACTCGGGGAAGGCGAGCTCTTCGGTGGAGGTGAAGACATCCTCGGGCTGCAGGTTGTTCTTCACCAGGAACATGGCCATGTCACCGACGACCTTTGACGAGGGGGTAACCTTGACGATGTCGCCGAACATGAGATTGACCTTGTGGTACATCTCCTTGCACTCTTCCCAGCGGTCCAGGAGGCCGAGACCGGCCACCTGCGGCTTGTAGTTGGAGTACTGCCCCCCCGGGATCTCGTGGTGGTAGACCTCGGCGGTACCGCTCTTCAGCCCCGATTCGAAGGGGGCGTAGTACTCCCGCACCGTCTCCCAGTAGTTGGCCAGCTGCTGCAGCCCCTCCTCGTTCACCTGAGGATCCCATTCGGTCCCGTGGAGCGCCGCCACCAGGGCGTTCAGGTTAGGCTGGGCCGTGAGACCGGAGAGGGAGGAGAGCGCCGCGTCGACGATGTCCACCCCGGCCTGGCAGGCCATGAGGAGCGTGGCGTTGCCGTTTGACGAGGTATCGTGGGTGTGGAGGTGGACCGGGATGCCGATGTTCTCCTTCAGGGCCTTCACCAGCTGGAAGGCGGCAAACGGCTTCAGGAGCCCGGCCATGTCCTTGATGGCCAGGATGTGGGCGCCCATTTTCTCCAGCTCCTTGGCCATGTTCACGTAGTATTCCAGCGGGTACTTGGTCCGGGTCGGGTCGGTGATGTCGCCGGTGTAGCAGATGGCGGCCTCGCAGATCTTGCCGGTCTTCCGGACCGCCTCCATGGCCACGGCCATCCCCTTGGTCCAGTTGAGCGAGTCGAAGACCCGGAAGATGTCGATGCCCGAGGCTGCCGCCTCTTCGACGAACTTCTGCACCACGTTGTCCGGGTAGTTGGTGTAGCCGACGGCGTTGGAGCCCCTGAGCAGCATCTGGAACAGGATGTTCGGGATCGCCTCGGAAAGCTTGTGGAGACGCTGCCAGGGATCTTCCTTCAGGAAGCGCATGGAGACGTCGAAGGTCGCCCCGCCCCAGCACTCCAGGGAGAAGAGTCCTGCCCCCAGGTGGGAGGTCGGTTCGGCGATCTTCAGGAGGTCGTAGGTACGGACCCGGGTGGCCAGGTTGGACTGGTGGGCGTCCCGCATGGTGGTGTCGGTGAGGAGCAGCTTCTTCTGACCCAGGATCCACTTGGAGAGCCCTTCCGCACCCAGCTCCATGAAGAGGTCGCGGCTCCCCGCAGGCCTCGGCTTGGTGTAGTCGACTTCCGGCACCCGCGCCTCCATCAGGCTGGCCGACTTGAGCGGCTTCGCGATGCCGGCCGACCCGTTGACGATCACATCACCCAGGAAGGTGAGGACCTTGGTGGCCCGGTCCTTCTTCTCGGTGATCTGCATCAGCTCGGTGTGCTTCTCGATGAAGGAGGTGTCGCACTCCCCTTTGAGGAATACCGGGTGGGTGACCACGTTCTCCAGGAAGCCGATGTTGGTCTTGACCCCGCGTACCCGGAACTCCTGGAGGGAGCGATCCATGACGTGGGCGGCATCGGCGAAAGTCAGCCCCCAGCTGGTCACCTTGACCAGCAGTGAATCGTAGTGGGGGGTGATGTGGGAACCGGTGTAGGCGTTACCCGCGTCGAGCCGGACGCCGAAGCCGGCGGCCGAACGATAGGTGGTGATGACCCCGAAATCCGGGGCGAAGTTGTTGGTCGGGTCCTCGGTGGTGATGCGGCACTGGATGGCGTAGCCCCGCATGTCGATGGAGCTCTGGCTCGGGATGTTGATCTCCGGGTCGGAGAGCTTGTGCCCTTCGGCCACCAGGATCTGGTTCTGCACCAGGTTCCGGCCGGTGATCATCTCGGTCACGGTGTGCTCAACCTGGATGCGGGGGTTCATCTCGATGAAGTACCAGTTCCCCTCCTGGTCCAGGAGGAACTCCACGGTCCCGGCGTTCCGGTACTTCACCTGGCCGGCGATCTTCAGGGCCGCGGTGCAGAGCTCCTGGCGGACCTTCTGGGTCAGGCAGAGGGAGGGGGCGAATTCCACCACCTTCTGGTGGCGGCGCTGGATGGAGCAGTCACGCTCGTAGAAGTGGACCAGATTGCCGTAGTTGTCCCCCAGCACCTGGACCTCGATATGCTTCGGGTTCTCCAGGTACCGCTCCAGGAATACCGCCGCATTGCCGAACGAAGCCTTGGCCTCGCTCCGCGCGGCCACCAGCCCCTCCAGGAGTTCCTTCTTGTTGCGGGCCACGCGCATACCGCGACCGCCGCCGCCGGCAGCGGCCTTGATGATGATCGGATAGCCATGGTCCTTGGCGAACTTGAGGGCGTCCTCTTCCCGCTCGATCGGGTCCTCGGTGCCGGGAACGGTCGGGACGCCGGCCGCCACGGCCACCTTGCGCGCCGCCACCTTGTCACCCAGGGCCCGCTGCATCTCGGCGGTCGGTCCGATGAAGGCGATGCCGGCCGCCTCGCACTTTTCGGCGAATTCGGCGTTCTCAGAAAGGAAGCCGTAGCCGGGATGGATGGCGTCCACGTCCGCCTTTATCGCCAGGGAGATGATCTCGTCGATCCCCAGGTAGGCGTCGATGGGGCTCTTCCCCTTGCCGATCAGATAGGCCTCATCGGCCTTGTAGCGGTGCAGGGAGAGCTTGTCCTCCTCCGAGTAGATGGCCACCGTGCCGATCCCGAGCTCGGTGCAGGCCCGGAATATCCGGATGGCGATCTCACCGCGGTTCGCGGCCATGACCTTTCTGAACTTCGTCTTCTGCATCATTTCCTCCTGGGGGTTGATCCGATAGTTGACAACTGAAGGCGTCCACGTTCTCCCGGGACGCCTTCAGTTGTCGTGTGCAGGTTTGATTTACCGAAACTGTAATCTATAAGAACAAAACGGCCAAAATTTAGCTTAACTAAAAATTGTTCAAGCATTTTAAATAGTTACGCGACTCACCTGCCCGCAATAAAACAGATTGGCCGATTTTTGTCAACCATTGTTTTCCATATCCCGTCCGCTGCTCTCCGCACTTCTGATGCAAGTTGATGACGCCCCCTG
>CAYSJJ010000029.1:0-46404 GCA_964431365.1 uncultured Geobacter sp.
CCGCCGCTCTCGCGTTTCCTCTACCTCTGGGCTGACAGGGGCAGGTATGTGGTGCTGGCGCCCCGAGTGCGTTCCCTCTCCCTCTGGGAGAGGGCTAGCCCGGACTGTGCACGGGGTCGCGTGTGCGTCCCTTCTCCCTCTGGGAGAAGGGCTTAGGCTACGACGAAGCAAAAAAGACCCGCGCCGCAAAAAAGAAATATATCAATACAATGTCGACATGTATATCTGGTAGTGGGTTGATTGACGTCATGCAGTTTGTAAAAGCTTTTGACAAATTGCATACACGTCGGTATTGAGCCGACCTTGATTTACGCCGGGAGTGACGAGTATGGCAACAGTGGCGTAAAGGTGGTCGGCTGGGAGAAATACGGTCAGGTGTTGAAATGAGAGCCGGATAGGGTACGACGAAGCAAAAAAGCCCCCTGCCTTCGATATCGGGCAAGGGGCTTTCCTTTGCGGCACTACCGAGAACCGGGAATCGGGCTCAGTTCGGCAGGGACGGGAGTTCCAGGCCGGCCATCTTCTGGACCATCCGGACCACCTGGCAGCTGTAGCCGAATTCGTTGTCGTACCAGACGTAGAGGACGCAGCGGTTCCCCTGGGCGATGGTGGCCAGGGAATCGACCACCCCGGCGTGACGGGAGCCGACAAAGTCGCTGGAGACCACCTCCGGGGAGTTGGTGTAGTCGATCTGGTTCTGCAGCGGCGAATCCAGTGAAATGTCGCGCAGGTAGCCGTTCAGTTCCTTGACCTCGATCGGCTTGGAGAGCTCCAGGTTGAGGATCGCCAGGGAGACGTTGGGGGTCGGGACGCGGATGGCGTTGCCGGTCAGCTTGCCGGTCAGCTCCGGCAGGACCTTGGCCACCGCCTTGGCGGCGCCGGTCTCGGTGATGACCATGTTCAGCGGGGCGCTCCGGCCGCGGCGGTTGTTCTTGTGGTAGTTGTCGATCAGGTTCTGGTCGTTGGTGAAGGAGTGGCAGGTCTCCACATGGCCGCTGACGATGCCGAACCGGTCGTTGACCGCTTTCAGCACCGGCACGATGGCGTTGGTGGTGCAGCTGGCGGCGGAGAAGATCTGCTCGTCCCGCGTAATCAGCTCATTGTTCACGCCGGAGACGACGTTGGGGACATCCCCCTTGCCCGGGGCGGTGAGGACCACCTTGCTGATCCCCGGCGCCTTCATGTGGCGGCCGAGCCCTTCGCGGTCGCGCCATTTGCCGGTGTTGTCGATCAGGATGGCGTTATGGATGCCGTACTGGGTATAGTCGACGTTTTCCGGTGCATCGGAGTAGATGATCCGGATCATGTTGCCGTTGGCGATGATGGCGTTCTCTTCCTCGTCGATGGTGATGATGCCGTTGAACTGGCCATGGATCGAGTCCCGGCGGAGCAGGCTGGCGCGTTTGACCAGGTCGTCCGCCCCGGCCTTGCGCACCACGGCGGCCCGCAGACGGAGCTTCTCGCCGCTCCCTGACTTCTCGATCAGGATGCGGGCCAACAGGCGGCCGATGCGGCCGAAGCCGTAGAGGACGATGTCCTGCGGTTCGTCCAGGACCGGCGTGCGGCCGGTGTTGACGGTGGCCAGTTCGCGGCCGACGAAATCGGCAACGCTCGATCCGCCCCCTTGGGCCTGATAACGGGTGGTCAGCTTGCCGATATCGATCCGTGCCGGGGCGAGGTCCAGCTTCGTCATCGCCTCGAGGATCGGGTAGCTGTCCAGTACGGAAAGCTCGTGATCGAGGATCAGACGGGCGAAGCGGTGGGCCTTGAGGATGTCGATGGTGGTGCTGTTGACGAGCGAACGGCCGAAGACCGTGGTGACGATATTGTTGTCGCGGTAGAGGTGACCGATCAGCGAGAGCATCCGCTCCGCGCACTCCTCCTGCCCCTGCCACTCCTTGAGGTGGACATTCTGCTTGTTCAAGTTCATGCCGTTTTCCTTTCGCTAAAAAATCGGGCTGCTTTTTAGTCAAACTGAAGCAACTTAGCCGATTTCGCGCTTTTTTTCAACCATTCATTAGGACGTGAACGAGTTCAGTAACGGACCTGGAACTCGTTGAACTCGCTGGCGAACGGCTCTTCCTGCAGTTCGAGCCGGTCCACCCGGGCGTAGGACGGCCCTTCCTTGCACCACGCCACCAGCGCATCCACCGCCGATGCCTCCCCCTCGAAGCACCCCTCCACCGCGCCGTCCGGACGGTTGCGGACCCACCCCGATACCCCGAGCCCCTGGGCGGTCTGCTGGGTGTAGCGTCGGAAATTGACCCCCTGGACCCGGCCGGAGACGATGACGTGAACCCGTTTGTTCATGCTGACCTCCTATTCTGTCTGCTGCCATGCTTCCACGAGAAGAGCCTGCTGCATCGCAGGCGCCGTGTCAAGCCGAAAGCGGGAAATGGTCGCCGTTTACCATCTGTCGGAATAGCGGAATGATCTCAGATGGTTGCGTATCTTAAAGGTTGGCGTACACTTATTCCACCCATGGATTCCGGCACGAAGGCGTTTCGAGAGGAATCCAGGATTCTGAACAAAAGGTGGCAAACGGAATGAAGCGTGACAGATCCCTGGTCCGGTGGTTCGTCTTCCTGCTTCTGCTGCTCCTGAATACGATGGCTCCGGCTGCGGCTGAGGCGGCAGCGGCCTATGTTTGGAGCGGCGGCGCAAGCGGCGACTGGCAGACAGCCGCAAACTGGACCCCCTCCCGCACGCTCCCTGCCGCCGACGACATCCTTCGCTTCAACTCAGGCGGGACGGTCACCGCCACGAACCTCCCGGATGAGAACTGCGGTCAGCTCCTCGTGACCAACGGCACCAACGTGACCCTTAAGGCGGCGACTCTCCGGATCGTCACGCTCTATGGCGGTGCCGGGGCCGATCTGGATGTTTCCGCCGGGTCGAGCCTGAACCTCGGCGGCAGCAAGGCCATCAAGATACTATTGGAAAGCGGGGCAACCGGGAGCATCAGCGGCAGCATGACCTTCGCAGGAGCAGCCCACAGGCTGGATGCGCGGGATAGCGGCGCCATCACCTTCACGTCCGGTGCCTCCATCACCCAAGCCCCCCTCTGCACCGGTTCCCTTTTTGATATCAGCACAACGGCCGATGCCGTCGTCTTTGCGGCAGGCTCGACGTTCGTCTCCCAGGCCGGGGCCAACCCGTTCAAACTGAGCCAGCCGGCATCGAAGGTGGTATTCCAAAGCGGCAGCCTGTACCGCCACGAACAGAATGGGTCTCCCTCGTTCTCCGGCCGCAGCTACGGGGATTTCGAACTGAAAGCCTCCGGCGCGGTCAATGGCGGCGCAGGCTCCGGTCCCTGCTCCATGGACGGCCTCACGATCACGAGCGGCACGCTGACTACGGTCTTTGCCGGCCCGATGACGATCAGGGGAGACATCGCGGTAGCTGCCGGGGGAGCGCTCAACTTCAGCCCCGCCGCTCCGGCCACCCTGACCCTGGGAGGGAGTGCGCCGCAGAGTGTCGGTGGTGCCGGTTCTCTTACCTTCGACGCCGGACAGCGGGTCCTTATCGCCAATCCGGTCGGTGTCACCCTGCAACGGGACATCTCCCTCACCGACCTGACCATTGCCGCCGGCAGCAGCCTGACCGCCCCGGCCGGAACCCTTGCCGTGGCCGGCAACTTCACGAACAACGGCGCTTTTGTCCACAACAGCGGCACCCTGCTCCTGAATGGTGGCAACCAGGCTATCGCCGGCTCAAGTACGTTCCAAAATCTGACAAAAATCGGCGGTAGCGCGGCCACCTTGACCCTTCCGGCAGGGGAGATCCAGACCATTGGCGGAGTGCTGACCCTGCAAGGAGTGGCGGGAGGGCTCCTCTCGCTCCGCTCCTCGGCCCCCGGCACCCAGTGGCGGCTCGACCCCCGAGGCGGACGCTCTGTCACGTACCTGGATGTGCAGGATGCGAGGAATGTCAATCCCGCGATCATCGATGCCGCCGGCACCGGCAGCGTCGATGCGGGCAATAATACGAACTGGCGCTTCGTCTTCCCGCCCGGAGCCCCGGTTGCCGTTGCGGCAGACCCCGTGGCCCAGACCGGATTCACCGCCAGGTGGAACGCCTCTGCCGGCGCGCTTGGGTACCGCCTGGACGTGGCGGAGGATGCGGGTTTCTCCACCATTGTCAGCGGCTACAACGACCTGGACGTCGGCCCGGTCTCGGCCCACCCGATTACCGGCGTCACCGGCGGCAGGACCTACTATTTCCGGGTGCGTGCCTACAACGGCGGGGGGGCCAGCGGCAATTCCAACAGCGTCGGTCTGACAACCGTCCTGGCCCCGGTCATAACCAGCGCCGCCGGCACGACGCTGCACCTCGGCTCCGCCGGTTCCTTCACCATCGCCGCGTCCGGCTATCCCGTACCGACAGTGACCGTGCGCGGCGCCCTCCCGGGAGGGATCATCGTCACCGACAACGGCAACGGCAGCGCCACCATCGCCGGAGCACCGAAGTCGGCAGGCATGTTCCCTCTGACCGTCACCGCTGCCAACGGCGTCGGTGACGGTGCGACCCAGAGCTTCACCCTGACGGTGGCTAAAGGCTCCCAGTCCATCGACTTCCAGCCCCTGGCTACGGTACCCCTCGGCACTGCCGATTTCGCCCCTGTCGCAACGGCATCGTCGGGGCTGCCGGTTGCCTATGCCAGCGACAACCAGGCAGTTGCCGCCATCGCCGGCGGCAGGATCCATATCGTCGGCGTCGGTGCGGCCACCATCATCGCCACCCAGGAGGGGGACGCCAACTGGAACCCGGCCAGCGTCAGCCGCCCCTTGTCCGTCATTCCCTCTGCCGATCTCCCCGTCGTCAGCGTCTCCACCCTCAGCGATGGCGCCGTTACCACCGTACCCATTCTCAACGTGAGCGGCACGGCAAGGAGTCCCAACGGCATTGCTTCCGTCAGCATCAACGGGACAGAGGCCCCTCTCGACGCCCGGGGGAGTTTCAGCGCCCTTCTGCGGCTGGTAACCGGGAGTAATGTCGTCGCGGTGGCCGTCACCGACACTGCCGGCCTCCGGACCCTGCTCAGCCGGACCGTGGTCCTCGATGCCACGGCCCCCGCTCTGCGGGTTTCGACTCCACCCGACGGGAGCGTTGTCGCTGATCCCCGCGTCACCGTCACCGGTGCCGTCGACGACCCGGAGGGGTCCGTCACCTGGTCGGTCAATGGCGGGACTCCCTTGCCCGCTTCGATGGACGGGACCGCTTTCAGCTTTTCCGCAGACCTGGCCGTCGGCATGAACACCATCGAACTCTGCGTCACGGCAGCCGATGGCAGGGCGTCCCGCAGCAAGCGCACCGTCATCAGCCTGCCCGACGCCTTTCCCCTGGCGGTCACTGGCCCGCCGGTCGACAGCCGCACCGGCCGCTCTCTCTATACCTTAAGCGGGACGCTGGCCGGCGATGCGGTGTCGGTGAACGTCACCGATCTCCTGAGTGGCACGACTGTTTCCGCCCCGGTGGAAGGTGGCACCTTCCGGCAGCAGCTCGCCTTGACTGCCGAACGCAATCACCCCGTCACCGTGACCGCCGTCGACCGGAGCGGCTGCAGCGTCACGGTGGCGCGCAACATTCTCTCTGCCAGGCTCGGCTCTGTCGCCAATGGGGAGGCGGTCTCGCTGGTCGACGCCCTGGTTGCGCTGAAGATCGCCATCGGGATACTCGACCCGACAACGGAACAGATTCTGCGGGGGGACGTGGCGCCGGTGGTGGAAGGGATACCGATGGGGGATGGAAGGATCGACGTGGAGGATGTGCTGGTCATCCTGCGTATGGCGCTGGGGCTGGCCATCTGACGGACATGGATTCATGGAGGGGGAGATGAACGGAAGCAGAATGCTCTTATGGGGAGTGCTGGCCACCGTGACCTTGCAGGGGTGCGGCGGCGTGGCAGGGGATCCGCCGCCGGCGAAGAAAGCCACCATAGCCTTTTCGGCGGTGAGCACGTCGCGGCTCGACAGCCCGATCAGCGGGATCGATCTCTCCCTGGCACTTCCCCAAGGAATGGGGGTGGCGACCGTTGGCGGGGGATCGGGTCAGATCGAGACCGGCTCGGTCAACGCCGGAAACGCCCTTGCCGGGACGAGCATCGCGTACGGTACCTACTCCGCGTCAACCCGTCGGGTGCGGCTCTCCCTGGGGACGGTCAGCGATGCGTACCGTAGCGGCGAGTTCCTCCGGTTGACCTGCGGGGTGACGGACGATGCTCTCCTTGCCGCAGACGCCCTGCAGGCGCTGGAAACCTCTCTCTCGGTCCTGAAGGTCGCGGGGTATGATCCCGGCACCGGGAGCAGCAGGATATTGACCGGCAAAGTAAAGGTGACGATGGCCCTCAATTGGCAGGATACGCCGTGACCCCCCCGGCGCAGCATAGGCGATCTGCAGAAGCCGGAGCACTTCTCAGCGCCCGCTCCCCTGCAGCATCTCCAAGAACTCCTCCTCGCTCAGCACCGTCACCCCCAGCGTCCGCGCCTTTTCCAGCTTGCTTCCGGCCTCGGCACCGGCCACCACGTAGTCGGTCTTCTTCGATACCGAGCCGGCGGCGTGCCCCCCTTCGTCCTCCACCATCCGCTGGGCGTCGCTCCTGGTGAACCGGGTAAGGGTGCCGGTGAAGACGAAGGTCTTGCCGGTGAAGCGGCCTCCCACCTTCTTTGCCGCCACGGACGGCTTGACTCCGGCGGCCAGGAGCCGCTCAACCACCTGCCGGTTGGTCGGGTTGTGGAAGAAGGCGAGGATGCTCCGGGCGACCTGGGGGCCGACCTCGCGGATGGCCAACAGCTCCTCCTCGCCGGCGTTCATCAGGTTCTCCAGGCTACCGAAGGCGCTGGCCAGAAGCTTGGCCGTGTGCTCACCCACGTGGCGGATCCCCAGGGCAAAGACGAAGGTGGAAAGCTCCCGCGACCGGCTGGCGGCGATGGCGTTCAGGAGGTTCTCGGCCAGCTTGTCACCCATCCGCTCGAACTGCATGAAGTGATCCCTGGTGAGGGTGTAGAGGTCGGCCACGTCCTTCACCAGCCCGAGCCGCAGGAGCTGGTCGATGAACTTCTCCCCCAGCCCGTCGATGTCCATGGCGTTGCGGGAGGCGAAGTGGATGATCGACTCCCTGATCTGGGCCGGGCAGGAGAGCCCCAGACAGCGGACCGCCACCTCGTCCGGGATCTTCACCACCTCAGAGCCGCATTCGGGGCAGGTGGCCGGGATGGAGAGCGGCCGCTCGGCGCCGCTCCGCTGTTCGGTCACCACCCGCACCACGGCCGGAATCACGTCGCCGGCCCGCTCGATCACCACCGTGTCGCCGATCCGGATGTCCTTCCGCTCCATCTCCTCCCAGTTGTGGAGGGTGGCGCGGGAGACCGTGACCCCGGAGACCTCCACCGGCCGGAGGTGGGCCGTGGGGGTAATGACGCCGGTTCGGCCGACAGACGGGACGATATCCTCGATTACGGTGACTGCCTGGCGGGGCGGAAATTTCCAGGCAATGGCCCATTTCGGGGAGCGGCTCTTCGCACCCAGTTCGCCCTGCAGGGGGTAGCTGTCCACCTTCACCACCACCCCGTCGATCTCGTACGGGAGCGCCTCCCGCTCCTCTTCCATCTGCCGGTAGAACGCGACGATGCCGTCGACACCGCTCACCTTCCTCGCCCGGTCGTTCACCGGCAGTCCCCAGCCGGGGAGGGTGGCCAGGAACCCTGCCTGGGAAGCGAAGTCGTGCCCCTCCACCAGCCCCGGGGCGTAGCAGAAGATGGCCAGCGGCCGGCGGGCCGTCACTCGCGGGTCGAGCTGGCGAAGGCTCCCGGCGGCCGCATTGCGCGGATTGGCAAAGGGGGGCTCGCCGCTCTCCTCCCGCTCGGCATTCAGCTTCCGGAACGGCTCTAGCGCCAGGAAGACCTCACCGCGCACCTCCAGGAGCCGTGGCGGGGCGGTCGTATCCAGGCGTAGCGGGATGCTCTTGACGGTCCGCAGGTTCTGGGTGATCTCCTCGCCTACCTCGCCGTCGCCTCGGGTGGAGCCGACAATGAGCAGGCCGTTCTCGAAGACCAGTTCCACAGCCACCCCGTCCATCTTCGGTTCGCAGACGTAGTCGACGGCGCTCTCTGCCGGCAGGCCGAGCTCCTTCTTTACCCGCTTGTCGAACTCCATGATGTCAGCCTCGGTAAAGGCGTTGTCCAGGGAGAGCATGGGGAGCCGGTGCGCAACCTGGCCGAATTTCTCCAGAGGCCTGCCGCCGACCCGTTGCGTAGGCGAGTCCGGACGGGCCCGTTCGGGGAAGCGCTCCTCCAGTTCCCGCAGTTCGCGAAACAGCAGGTCGTACTCCGCATCGGTGATCTCCGGGAGGTCCTTTTCGTAGTAAAGGCGGTTGTGGCGTTCGATTTCGGTGTAGAGAAAGGCAAGGCGCTCGTGGGCGGCGGTCTGGTCCATGGGAGGTCTCCGACTCGGGGAATGCGTGGTGCCGGATCATAGCAGAATTGGCGGTGCGACGCCACTGTTCGGGGCGGTGGCGCAGCAGGGATCGAATAAAGGGTATTGACAAGTTCCGTGAGAGCGGATTATAAACAGTTATCCTCGTACTTATCCCTGATACGCTTCATCTATCAAACGTTTCATCCCAACAACTCCGGACTCCCAAACATAAAGACCTTTTATAACCGTTAAACGATAGCCCCGTTTCGCTCTCCACGGCGCATGACTCTTCAGTCCCGCCGTACCGCCGGGCAAAAATCACGACACCACCCTTTTGTTGCGCCCAACCAAACCATGCAGGAGCATCGATGAACCTCCAAGAACTGAAAGGCAAGAAGATTAACGAACTGGCATCCATCGCCAGGGAACTGAACATCGAAGGTGCCTCCAGCCTGCGCAAGCAGGATCTGATCTTCGCCATTCTCAATGCCCAGACCGAACAGAACGGCATGATCTTCGGCGAAGGGGTGCTGGAGACCTTGCCGGACGGTTTCGGCTTCCTCCGCTCTCCTGACTACAACTATCTGCCCGGGCCGGACGATATCTATGTCTCCCCCAGCCAGATCCGCCGTTTCAACTTGCAGACGGGCGACACGGTTGCCGGCCAGATCCGGCCCCCCAAGGAGGGGGAGCGCTATTTCGCACTGCTCAAGGTGGAGACCGTCAACTTCGAGTCTCCCGATGTGGCGCGGGACAAGGTGCTCTTCGACAACCTTACCCCTCTCTACCCCAACGAAAAGCTGAAACTGGAGAGTGCACCGGACAACATGTCCATGCGGGTCATGGAACTGGTCTCCCCCATCGGCAAGGGACAGCGCGGCCTGATCGTCGCTCCGCCCCGCACCGGCAAGACCATGCTGATCCAGAACATCGCCAACTCCATAGCCGAGAATCATCCGGAGGTATTCCTCATCGTTCTCCTCATCGACGAGCGGCCGGAAGAGGTTACCGACATGCAGCGTTCGGTCAGGGGGGAGGTGGTCTCCTCCACGTTCGACGAGCCGGCCTCCCGCCACATCCAGGTGGCCGAGATGGTCATCGAGAAGGCGAAGCGCCTGGTGGAGCACAAGAGGGACGTCGTGATCCTGCTCGATTCCATCACCCGTCTGGCCCGGGCCTACAACACGGTCATCCCGCCGTCGGGCAAGATCCTCTCCGGCGGTGTCGATTCCAACGCCCTGCACAAGCCCAAGCGCTTCTTCGGCGCTGCCCGTAACATCGAGGAAGGTGGCTCCCTGACCATCATCGCCTCCGCTCTCATCGATACCGGCAGCAAGATGGACGAGGTCATCTTCGAGGAGTTCAAGGGAACCGGCAACATGGAGGTTCACCTGGACCGGAAGCTGGTGGAGAAACGTACGTTCCCGGCCATCGACATCAACAAGTCCGGCACCCGGAAGGAAGAGCTCCTTATCGAGAAATCGTCCCTCAACCGGATCTGGATCCTGCGGAAGGTGCTCCACCCCATGAACGTGGTGGACAGCATGGAGTTCCTGCTGGACAAGCTTTCCGAGACCAAAACGAACCAGAATTTCCTCGATTCCATGAGCAAGTAGTCGGGGAAAAAGGTCTTGCATTAACATTTTGGAAGTGCTACTTTTTTAGCTTCCGACCAAGAAAATCATTGGCAATGAGCCAGTTAGAAAGAGGAGGAATCACATGAGAGAGGGAATTCACCCCAAGTACACGGACGTCACGGTGAAGTGCCTGTGCGGTAACGTTTTCCAGACCCGTTCCACCAAGCCGGAGATCAACACTGAAATCTGCTCCGCCTGCCATCCGTTCTTTACCGGCAAGCAGAAGCTCATTGATACGGCTGGCCGCGTCGAGCGTTTCAAGAAGCGCTACGGCATGTAACAGGTTGCACGGTCTGTTTGTTTCAAGGGGATTTTGTCTTGCACGAAATCCCCTTCTCTGTTTCTTAAATCCGGGAGGATCGTCGGTGCACGCCGATCCTCTCTCCCCCCTTGTGTTAGGTGTTCATGAACGTCGTTCTCCTTCAGTATACCCCTGAACCGGAAAAGACCGTGGCCCTGGCGGCCAGGCTCTGCTACTCCCCCACGTCGCTCGGTGAGCTGCGGGAGAAGCTTTCCGCCACCGACATCCGGGACTTCCTGGAAAAGATCATGTCGCTTGGGCACCAGTCGGTGCTTGAGCACGCCTCCTTCACCTTCGGCATCGAAGGGGTCTCCCGGACCACCAGCCATCAATTGGTGCGTCACCGGCTTGCGTCTTACTCCCAGCAGTCCCAGCGCTACGTGAGCCATGCGAAGCGGTTCGCAGCGGTCATCCCCGATACCGTGCTGGACAACCCCGAGGCCCGCGAGTTGTTCGAAAAGGAGCTTGCCTCCCTCCATGAGGTCTACAGCCGGCTGGTGGCCATGGGGATTCCGGCCGAGGACGCCCGCTACATCCTTCCCAACGCCACGGAGACCAAGATCATGGTTACCATGAACGCCCGGGAACTCCTCCACTTCTTCGCCCTTCGCTGCTGTCAGCGTGCCCAGTGGGAGATCCGGGCCATGGCCATCGAGATGCTGCGGCTGGTGCGGCCGCTGGCCCCGACCATCTTTCGGGAGGCCGGTCCCGGCTGTCTGGCCGGTCCTTGCCCCGAAGGGGCCATGACCTGCGGCAAGATGGTAGAGGTGAGGGATCGTTTTCAGAGCCTGTAGAGGGCAGACCGCGGATGGTGAGAGCCGTCCATTCACGAACCAGGCAGAATTGAGGAGAAGCATGGAAAAGATCAACATCGGCGGCCAGGCGGTCATCGAAGGGGTCATGATGCGGGCGCCGCGGGCAATGGCCATCGCCGTCCGCCGACCGTCCGGCGAGATCGTCGTCAAGAAGGACGAGGTGATCCCCCTGTCCGAGCGGTTCCCGGTGGTCAAGCTTCCCATAGTCCGGGGGGCGGTGGCCCTGTTCCAGTCCCTGATCGTCGGGATATCGGCCCTCAATTTCTCCGCCAACGAGGCGATCGTGGAAGAGGATGCGGAGGGCAACGAGAAGAAGGAGCTTTCTTCCTGGGCCATGGCCGGCACCATGGCGGTCGCCTTCGGCTTCGGCATCCTCCTCTTCTTCATCATGCCGCTCTACCTGACCAAGCTGATGGTCCCGGTCATCGGCCAGTCCAACCTGGTCTTCAACCTGGTGGACGGCGTCATCCGGGTGGCGGTCTTCCTCCTCTACATCGTCTCCATCTCCCGGATGAACGACATTCAGCGGGTCTTCCAGTACCACGGCGCCGAACACAAGTCGATCTTCGCCTTCGAGGCCGGTGACCCGCTGACCGTGGAGAATGTCCGCGGCTACAGCCGTCTCCACCCCCGCTGCGGCACCAGCTTCCTCCTGATCGTCATGGTGGTGAGCATCGTCATCTTCTCCATGATCCCCAAACTCTGGCCGTTCTACCTGAAGGCCGCTTCCCGGATCGTGCTGCTGCCGCTCATCGCCGGTGTCTCCTACGAGTTCCTCAAGTGGAGCGCCAAGAACGACCAGTCGCCACTGGTCAAGCTGATCATCACTCCCGGCCTGGCGCTGCAGAAGCTGACCACCCGGGAGCCGGACGACAGCCAGATCGAGGTGGCGATCCGCTCCATGGAGGAGGCGTTGGCGGTGAATGCAGGGTACAAGGACGACCGCCTGGTAATTTAAGGAAACGGCCACTTTTGACTCGGCCGATGGCCTCGCCCTACGGGCAGCCTACGCTGTCCAATTCGCAAGACCGAATTGTCCGCCTGGCTGCGTAAGTCTTCACGATCACTTGTGCGACGTAGCGCTGTTTATGCCCTGTGGGTCCTACGCCTCCGCGCGATCGTTCGACAGCCTTGCCAGGACTAAAAATTGACCGTTTCCATAGAGTCGAAGAACTCATAAGAAGGACTTGTTAGATGCTTGAGAAAATCGAAGAAATTGAACGCCGCTTCCAGGAACTGGAGGCACTTCTCTCCGACCCGGCCGTCATCGGCAACCAGACCGAGTTCCGTAAGCTTTCGCGGGAACATGCCGACATCGCGCCGCTGGTGGACGCCTATCGACAGCACCGGAAGGTGCTGGAGGAGATCGAGGGGAACCGGGAGCTCCTGTCCGACCCGGACATGAAGGAGATGGCCGAGGAGGAGCTGAAGAGCCTGGAGGAACGGCGTGAGGAGCTGGAGAAGGAGATCCGGCTGCTGCTCCTGCCGAAGGACCCCAACGACAGCCGGAACGTGATCCTGGAGATCCGCGCCGGAACCGGCGGCGATGAGTCGGCCCTGTTCAGCGGCGACCTGTTCCGGATGTACAGCCGCTTTGCGGAAAAGAACCGCTGGAAGGTGGAGATGCTCTCCTGTTCCGAGTCGGAGCGGGGGGGGTACAAGGAGGTTATCGCCTCCATCGAAGGGCAGGACGTCTACGCTAAGCTCAAATACGAGTCAGGCACCCACCGGGTCCAGCGGGTGCCTGAGACCGAGGCGCAAGGGCGGATCCACACCAGCGCCTGCACCGTCGCAATCATGGCCGAGGCCGAGGATGTGGACATCGACATCAATCCGGCCGATCTGAAGATCGACGTCTATCGCTCTTCCGGGGCCGGAGGCCAGCACGTCAACACTACCGATTCCGCGGTGCGGATCACCCACCTCCCTACCGGCACCGTGGTTGCCTGCCAGGAGGAGCGGAGCCAGATCAAGAACCGCGCCAAGGCCATGAAGGTCCTGAAGACCCGCATCCTGGACTCCATCCAGCAGGAGCAGAACGCCAAGATGGCGGCGGAGCGCAAGCAGCAGGTGGGAAGCGGCGACCGGAGCGAGCGGATCAGGACCTATAACTTTCCGCAAGGAAGGATGACGGACCACCGGATCGGCCTCACCCTCTACAAGCTGGATGCCATCATGCAGGGAGACATTGGCGAGATCGCCGATGCGCTCCGCGCCCATTATCAGATGGAGGCGCTGCAGGCGCAATCCGAGGCAGCCTGACGTCAGCCGTCATCCCGAGCCCACCATGACAGATCGTGATATCTGGACCGTGCTGAAGGTCCTGAACTGGACCAAGGGGTATCTGGCGGAGAAGGGGGTGGAGAACGCCCGCCTGGAGGCGGAGTGGCTGCTCTGCGCCACCACCGGCATGGACCGGGTCGGCCTCTACGTCAACTTCGAGAAGCCGTTGTCCGATGCCGAGCTGGCCGCCTATCGGGCGCTGGTTGCCCGGCGGGCCAAGCGGGAGCCGCTCCAGTACCTGCTCGGCAGTCAGGAGTTCTGTGGGCTCGACTTCCTGGTCTCCCCGGCGGTGCTGATCCCCCGCCACGACACGGAGGTGCTGGTCGAAGAGGCGCGCCGGCGCGCCCCAGCCGGCGGAAGCATCCTCGACATCGGCGTGGGGAGCGGCTGCATCGCGGTGGCCCTGGCCAAGGCCCTGTCCGGCTCGGATGTCCGGGGGGTGGAAAAGTCTCCCGCAGCACTCGCCCTGGCAGAGCAGAACATCGAACGCCATGGCGTCAGGGTGACCCTGTTCGAGGGGTCGCTCTTTGAGCCGTTTGCCGGCCAGCGTTTCGACCTGATCGTCAGCAACCCGCCGTACATCCCGACCGCCGACCTGGCCACCCTGCAGCCGGAGGTCCGTGACTACGAGCCTATGGGTGCGTTGGACGGGGGGAAGGACGGCCTCGACTATTACCGGACCATCATCCCGGCAGCGCCGGAGCATCTGACCCCGGGCGGCTGGCTCATGGTGGAGATCGGGATCGGTCAGGCCGAAGCGGTGCAGGAACTGTTTGCCGCAAACGGCTTCATTGATATTTTTACCGCGAAAGATCCTTCGCTGATCGACCGGGTGGTCGGCGGACGGGTCGCTTAGGGAAGAGAGACGCGTTTTTACCAACCGGTTGCGAGATTTCGGCCAGATCGTCGTCGGCCCGGAGAAACCGTGCCGAAGCGTAGTGCCCGCTGGGCATAAACAGCGCTACGTTGAGGCAGGGTTTCGAGGACACGGCGGCGAGGTGGGCGGAAGATCGCAACCGCCTAAAGAGGTTCTGCATTGGATAAACTGATCATCAAGGGGGGGAAGAAGCTGTCCGGCGACGTGACCGTCAGCGGCTCCAAGAACGCCTCCCTGCCCATTTTCTGTGCTACGCTCCTGGCCTCCGGCCAGCACGAGATCAGCAACGTTCCCTTTCTGCGCGATATCAACACCACCATCAAGGTGCTGGAGTCCCTGGGCGCAAAAGTGGACGGCAACGGCAACATCGTCCGGATCGACACCAGTGGGGTCAACAATGTGGAGGCGACCTACGAGCTGGTGAAGACCATGCGGGCCTCGGTGCTGGTGCTCGGTCCGCTGCTGGCCCGCTTCGGCCGGGCCCGGGTATCGCTCCCCGGCGGCTGCGCCATCGGCGCCCGCCCCATCGACCAGCACCTGAAGGGGCTGAAGGCCCTGGGGGCGGACATCCACCTTGCCCACGGCTATGTGGAAGCCAAGGCCAAGCGGTTGAAGGGGGCGCGGGTCAACTTCGACATGCCGACCGTGGGGGGGACCGAGCACCTGATGATGGCGGCGTCGCTGGCCAAGGGGGAGACGATCCTGGAAAACGCGGCCCGCGAGCCGGAGATCGTCGACCTGGCAACCATGCTGAACGGCATGGGGGCGAAAATCGAAGGGGCCGGCACCGACACCATCCGGATCACCGGTGTCAGCGAGCTGGCTCCGGCCACCTACCGGGTGATGCCGGACCGGATCGAGGCCGGTACCTTCATGTGCGCCGCAGCCATCACCGGCGGCGACATCCGTATTCATGCCATGCAACTGGAGCACCTGGATGCCCTGGTCTTCAAGCTGCAGGATGCCGGCGTGGAGATCACCAACAAGGACGGCGTGGTCCGGGTGAAGGGGCCGAAAAAGATCCGCGGCATCAACATCAAGACCCGTCCCTATCCGGGCTTCCCGACCGACATGCAGGCCCAGTTCATGGCCCTCATGTGCGTTGCCGACGGGGCGAGCGTGGTGAGCGAGAATATCTTCGAGAACCGCTTCATGCACGTTTCCGAACTGCTCCGCTTCGGCGCGGACATCACCGTCGAGGGGAACAGCGCCACGGTCAAAGGGGTGAAGAAGCTCTCCGGCGCGCCGGTCATGGCCACCGACCTGCGGGCCTCGGCATCGCTGATCCTCGCCGGCCTGGCAGCGGACAACACCACCGAGGTGTCGCGGATCTACCACCTGGACCGGGGGTACGAGTCGATCGAGAAGAAGCTCGCAGGACTGGGCGCGGATATTCAAAGAGTGAAAGAATAAGCCGGCGCAAGGCGCACGGTGAAAGGCGCAAGATGACATCATGTCCTTGTGCCCTGCGCCCTGTGCCTTGTGCCCGGTTCCAAAGGAACCGACATGAACAATTTCATCACCATTGCCATACCCAAGGGGCGGATCCTTGACGAGTCGGTTGCCCTGTTCAAGAAGATCGGCATCGACTGCGACGAACTCCTTTCCAACTCCCGCAAGCTGATCTTCGAGAATGCGGAGCAGCGGATGCGCTACATGATCGTCCGGGCCACTGACGTCCCGACCTATGTGGAGTACGGTGCGGCCGACCTGGGGATCGTGGGGAAGGATACCCTGCTGGAGCAGGAGAAGGACGTCTACGAACCGCTGGACCTGAAGTTCGGCTACTGCCGGATGATGGTGGCAGAACCGGCCGGGCTGGCCAAGGACGACGACCCCTCACGCTGGTCCAATATACGGATCGCCACCAAGTACCCCAACATCACCGAGAAGTATTTTGCCGGCAAGGGGGTGCAGGTGGAGATCATCAAGCTCTACGGCTCCATCGAGCTGGCGCCGCTGGTGGGGCTCTCCGAGCGGATCGTGGACCTGGTCTCCACCGGCGAGACCCTGAAGCAGAACGGTCTGGTGGAGGTGGAGACCATCGCCGAGATCACCACCCGGCTGATCGTCAACCGGGCGAGCCTGAAGACCAAGCACCAACGGATTACCGAGATCATTGAGGGGCTGGAGCGACACGTATGAAATTCCTTGATATCCGTGATACGGATTTCGACCGGCAGTTCGCCGCCATCCTCGGCCGGGGGGAAGAGACCGGCCGGGAGGTGGAGCAGGTGGTCCTGGAGATCATCGCCGCCGTCCGGCAGCGGGGCGACGCGGCGGTGCTGGAGTACACCAACCGTTTCGACCGGATGGATGCCGCGTCGGTCGCCTCCCTGCAGGTGACGGACGAGGAGATCGACTATGCCTTTGCCCGGGCCAGCGAAGAGGAGATCGAGGCCCTTAAGCTGGCCGTGGCGCGGGTGGCGAGGTTCCACGAAAAGCAGAAGCAGGAGACCTGGCTCTCCACGGACGAGACCGACATCATGCTCGGCCAGATGGTCACGCCGCTCCAGCGGGTCGGGATCTATGTGCCGGGTGGCAAGGCGAGCTACCCATCCAGCGTCATCATGAACGCGGTGCCGGCCAAGGTGGCAGGGGTGCCGGAGGTGATCATGGTCGCCCCCACGCCGGGTGGCGAGATCAACCCCCACGTCCTGATCGCGGCGCGGCTCTCCGGGGTCGACCGGATCTTCCGGATCGGTGGCGCCCAGGCCGTGGCTGCCCTGGCCTACGGCACCGACACCATCCCGCGGGTGGACAAGATCACCGGGCCGGGGAACATATACGTGGCCACTGCCAAAAAGCTGGTCTTCGGCCAGGTGGGGATCGACATGATCGCCGGTCCGTCGGAGATCCTGGTGATCAACGACGGGAGCGGCACAGCGGCCCACATCGCCGCCGACCTCCTCTCCCAGGCCGAGCACGACGAGCTCGCCTCGTCGATCCTGATCACCACCGACCGGGGCTTCGGCGAGCAGGTCGCCAGCCAGGTGGAAAAGCAGCTACAGGCCCTCTCCCGCAAGGAGATCGCCCGGAAGTCGTGGGAGAGCTACGGTGCCATCATCG
Source organism: uncultured Geobacter sp. (assembly GCA_964431365.1). Lineage (GTDB taxonomy): Bacteria > Desulfobacterota > Desulfuromonadia > Geobacterales > DSM-12255 > Geomobilibacter. Next base: position 17,398 of record CAYSJJ010000029.1, read on the forward strand.
TCGCCGGCAGCCTGGACGAGGCTATTCAGTTTTCCAACCGGATTGCCCCGGAGCACCTGGAGCTGGCGGTCAGCGACCCGTTTGCCATCCTCCCGAAGATCACGAACGCCGGTGCCATCTTCATGGGGCACTTCACGCCGGAGGCGGCGGGCGACTACCTGGCCGGCCCGAACCATACCCTCCCCACCGGCGGCACGGCCCGCTTCTTCTCCCCCCTGTCGGTGGACGATTTCGTCAAGAAGTCCTCCATCGTCTACTTCAGCGAGACCGGGCTCAACCGGCTGGGGAACGATATCGTCCGGATCGCCGAGCTGGAGGGGCTGGAGGCCCACGGTAAGTCGGTGAGCATACGGTTGAAATAATACCAATACCTCCTGAGGTCTGATGATGATCCCTCTTCGTCCCAATATCGCCACCATGGCCGGCTATGTCCCCGGTTACCAACCGCCGGACATCGCCTCCTGGATCAAGATCAATACCAACGAAAATCCCTATCCGCCCTCACCCCGGGTGGTCGCGGCCATTCTGGAAGAGCTGGGGCCGGACGGGGCGAGCCTCAGGGCCTACCCAAGCGCCTCCAGCCAGAAGTTGCGCGAGGCGGCCGGCGAGGTCTTCGGCTTCGACCCCTCCTGGATCATCATGGCCAACGGCTCTGACGAGGTGCTGAACAACCTGATCCGGGCCTTTGCCGCCGAAGGGGAGGAGATCGGTTACGTCCACCCCTCCTACTCCTACTACGCCACCCTGGCCGAGATCCAGGGGGCACGGGTGCGCACCTTCGGCCTGACCGATGGGTTCCGGATTGACGGTTTCCCGGAGCGCTACAGCGGCAAGGTCTTCTTTCTCACCACCCCCAACGCCCCGCTGGGCCCGACCTTCCCCATCGACTACATCGATGAGCTGGCAGGGCGGTGTGACGGCATGCTGGTGCTGGACGAGACCTATGCCGAATTTGCCGAATCGAGCGCCGTGGAGCTGGTGAAGCGGCATGAAAACGTGGTGGTGACCCGCACCCTCTCCAAGAGCTACTCCCTGGCCGGCATGCGCCTGGGGCTGGCCATTGCGCGGCCCGAGGTGATCGCCGCCCTGGACAAGATCCGCGACCACTACAACCTTGATCGCCTGGCCCAGGCGGCCTGCGTTGCCGCCCTGCGCGACCAGGCCTATCTCGCGGAATGCTGCCGGAAGATCCGGGAGACCCGTGAATGGTTCTCCGGCCAACTGCGGGCTCTGGGATACGACGTGATCCCTTCCCAGGGGAACTATATCTTTGCCACGCCGCCGGACCGTGACGGCAAGCGGATCTACGACGGCCTCTACCAGCGGAAGATCCTGGTGCGCCACTTCTCCGATCCGCTCCTCTCCCACGGCCTGCGCATCTCCATCGGCACCCGGGAGGATATGGAGAAAACCCTAGCAGCGATTCAGGAAATCGGGTAATGAAAGGCATTCACCGCAGAGGACGCGGAGGAGCGCAGGGAAAACCGTAACAGGTTGTCTCCGTGCTCTCTGCGATCCCTCTGCGTAACTCTGCGGCAAAAGATTTTTTGGGGGGCGCGATGAGCCGAACATCTTCTATAGAACGCATCACCAAAGAGACCAGGATCAGGCTCTCCATCAACCTGGACGGCAGCGGCCAGGGGAAGATCTGCACCTCAGTGCCGTTCCTCGATCACATGCTGGACCTGTTCGCCCGCCACGGCCTGTTCGACCTGGAGGTGGAGGCGAGCGGCGACATCGATATCGATTTCCACCATACGGTGGAGGATATCGGCATCGTCCTCGGCCAGGCGATTAAAGAAGCGCTGGGTGACAAGAAGGGGATCCGTCGCTACGGCCAGGCCACGGTGCCGATGGACGAGACCCTGGCCAGCGTCGCCACCGATCTTTCCGGCCGTCCTTATCTAGTGTACAATGTCCGGCTGCCGAAAGTGAAGATCGGCGAGTTCGATGTGGAGCTGGCAAAGGAGTTCTTCCAGGCCCTGGTGAACAACCTGGCGGCCAACCTGCACATCAACGTCATGTACGGCGACAACGTCCACCATGTCCTGGAAGCCTGCTTCAAGGCCACGGCCCGGGCGCTGGACATGGCCACCCAGCTCGATCCGCGGATCGAAGGGGTCATGTCGACAAAAGGTTCCATCTAACTCCCACCATTGAGTGATGGTGTCACGGGGCCACCCAGCAGGCGTTCTCCGTGGCACTCCGTGCTTGGTGACAAAAGGTTCTTGTCAATGATCGCAATTATCGACTACGGGATGGGGAATCTCCGTTCCGTTCAGAAGGGGTTCGAGAAGGTAGGGTTCGAGGCGGTGGTGACCGCCGATCCCAAGGTGGTGCTGGAGGCCGAGAAGGTCGTCCTTCCCGGCGTCGGCGCCTTTCGCGACTGCATGCGCAACCTGGAGCAGGGTGGCTTTGTCGAGCCGATCCTCAAGGTGATCCGGGACGGCCGGCCGTTTCTCGGCATCTGCGTCGGCATGCAGCTGCTGTTGACCGACAGTGTGGAATTCGGCCTCTACCAGGGGCTGAACGTGATCCCGGGGCATGTGCTCCGCTTCCCAGAGGGGATGGAGGAAAACGGCGAGAAGCTGAAGGTGCCGCACATGGGGTGGAACCAGCTCTCCATAAAGCGGCCGGCGCCGATCCTGGCCGGGATCGAGGAGGGGGCCAACGTCTACTTCGTCCACTCCTACTACGAGATGCCGGACGACGAGGCCGCCGTGGCCGCCACCGCCACCTACGGGGTCCAGTTCTGCGCCGCCCTCTGGAAGGAGAACGTCATGGCGACCCAGTTCCATCCGGAGAAGTCGCAGGCAATTGGATTACGCATGCTCAAAAACTTTGGAGAGTTCAAGTGATAGTTATTCCAGCCATTGATCTGAAGGAAGGAAAGTGTGTCCGTCTGGAGCAGGGGCTCATGGAGCGGGACACGGTCTTCAACGACGACCCGGCGGCCCAGGCCCTGGCCTGGCAGGAGCAGGGGGCCGAGCTTCTCCATATCGTGGACCTCGACGGCGCCTTTGCCGGCGAACCGAAGAACCGCTCTTCCATCGAAGCGATCGTACGGGCGCTCCGTATCCCGACCCAGCTGGGGGGAGGGATCCGCGACCTGGCAACCATCGAGGCCTACCTGGGAATGGGGATCGGCCGGGTGATCATCGGTACTGCAGCACAGCGCAACCCCGAGCTGGTGAAAGAGGCCTGCGCCAGGTTCCCGGGCCGGATCGTGGTCGGTATCGACGCCAAGGACGGCAAGGTGGCGGTGCAGGGGTGGGCCGAGGTGACCGACGTGACCGCCGTGGAGCTGGCAAGGAAATTCGAGGGAGATGGTGTGGCCGCCATCGTCTACACCGACATCAGTCGGGACGGCATGCTCCAGGGCCCTAACATCCCGGCCACCCGGGCGCTGGCCGAGTCGATCAGCATTCCGGTCATCGCCTCCGGCGGCGTCTCGTCGCTCAAGGACATAGAAAACCTGTTGGCCGTCGAAAAGAGCGGCGTCACCGGTGTCATCACCGGCAAGGCGATCTATACCGGGGCCATCCGGCTGGCCGAGGCCATCGCCCTGACAAAAAGGGGGGGGCAATGCTGACGAAGCGGATCATCCCCTGTCTCGATGTGAAGGGGGGGCGGGTCGTCAAGGGGGTCCAGTTCCTGGAACTGCGCGACGCCGGCGATCCGGTGGAGATTGCCGAGCTGTACGACCAGCAGGGGGCTGACGAGCTGACGTTCCTGGACATCACCGCCTCTTCGGACGCGCGGGACATCATCATCGACGTGGTGCGCCGGACCGCCGAGCGGGTCTTCATGCCGCTCACCGTCGGGGGCGGGGTGCGAACGGTGGACGATATCCGCGCTCTCCTGAACGCCGGGGCCGACAAGGTCTCCATCAACACCGCCGCGGTGCACCGCCCCGAGTTCGTGCGGGAAGCTGCGGAGCGCTTCGGTTCCCAGTGCACGGTGGTGGCCATCGATGCCCGCCGCGTACCTGGTGAGGAGCGCTGGGAAGTCTACACCCACGGCGGCCGCAACGCCACCGGTATCGATGCGGTTGAATGGGCCCGGCGGATGGAGGAGTACGGCTCGGGGGAGATCCTCCTCACCAGCATGGACAAGGACGGCACCAAGGACGGTTACGACCTTCCCCTGACCCGGGCCATCGTCGACGCGGTCAATATCCCGGTCATTGCCTCGGGCGGGGTCGGGAACCTTGAGCATCTCTACGACGGCTTCACCAAGGCCGGCGCCAGCGCCTGTCTGGCCGCCTCCATCTTCCACTACCGGGAGCATACCATCGGCGAGGCGAAGGAATACCTCAAAACACGTGGCGTGCCGGTGCGACTTTGAATGTACGCAGCACGCTGAGCGCAGTATATAGCGGGCCGCAAAAAAAACTCAGGTTGCTCAAAAATAGTCAGATCGTCGCATCCGCAGGAAGCCCCGCGGAGGCGTAGCAGCGCTACGCCGCACAAGGTGGCTTTCGAGGACGGCGGCGATGGCTGTTTTTCAGCAACCTGCTCGAGGTTCACATGCACGACGATATCCTCCAGGAAGTCTACCGGGTCCTCCTCGACCGGAAGGCCAATCCGACCGAAAGCTCCTATACCGCCTCCCTCATGCAGAAGGGGATCGACAAGATCCTCAAGAAGCTTGGGGAAGAGGCGACCGAACTGGTCATCGCCGGCAAGGGTGGCGTGCGGGACGAAACCGTCTACGAGGCGGCTGATCTGCTTTTCCACACCCTGGTCCTCCTGGCCTATCGCGATATCCCGCTGGATGCGGTGTACGACGAACTCCGCCGCCGTTTCGGCCGTTCCGGCATCGAGGAGAAAAATTCCCGCACCACGCCATGACACCGGAATGGTTGAAATAAATCTTGACACGGTCCGTTGTGGTGATATTATGCAAGTTCTTTGTGAAGTACCGGCTTTGCCCTTGTGATGCGTTAAATTAGCGAGAGAAGGGGGGGGAGTATGGATGCCGGGAATCAGGGTCAAGGAAACTGAGCCGTTTGAGGTCGTGCTGAAGAAGTTCAAAAAGCAGTGCGAAAAAGCGGGGATTCTCTCGGAAGTGCGGAAGCGCGAGCACTTCGAGAAGCCCAGTATCAAACGGAAGAAAAAGGCGATAGCAGCCCGCAAGCGCGCTCTGAAGAAGCAGCGCAAGATGATGGAGTAGTACGCATGTCATTGCGGGATCAACTGACCGAAGAGATGAAGACGGCGATGAAGGCCAAGGATGAAATCACCTTGGCCACCGTCCGCCAGATTCGTTCGGTCGTAAAAAACCGAGAAATCGAAAAGAAGTGCGAACTGGATGACCAGGGAATCTGCGAGGTAATCGCATCCCTGGTCAAACAGCGTCGCGAATCGATCCGGATGTTTGCCGAAGCTGGCCGGGATGACCTGGTTCAGAAGGAGGAGCGTGAGCTGCAGGTGTTGCTCGGCTTCCTTCCTGAGCAGCTGACGCGTGAAGAGATCGTTTCCCTGGTCGACCGGATCGTTATCGAGTCGGGTGCCCAGGGTGCCAAGGATATGGGCAGGGTGATGAAACTGGTGACGCCTCACACGGCCGGCCGCGCCGACGGCAAGCTGGTCAGCGAGGTGGTAAAGGACCGGCTCGCCACTGCCTGACAGAATACTACCGGACAGGCGCAGCGGTAAGCGGCGCAGGGAACCGACCAAGGTGGGGGCGATTCGAACGATTGCCCCTTCTTTGCTTTGATACGAAGCCGTATACGATGAAGCGGCTTCGTTGCTCTTGCCGTCGGTCCTCAACGTATCCACTTCGGTACGCCCGCAGCCATTCCTCGCCGTCATATCATTACCGAGATTACCGTCGTATCGGGGAAACCGGGGACAGGGCATGAACCTTATTGACATCCTGATCTGGGCCGTTTTGCTCGGTTTTGTTGTTAAAGGGTTTCTGAAGGGTCTGGTTCGGCAGGTTTGTTCCCTCCTCGGCTTTCTGGTCGGCGGATGGGCAGCCTTTTCCTACTACCCGTATCTCGCCGAAGCGAGCCGGCACATCATCCGCCTCCCCAGCCAGGTTGCCGTACCCCTGTCCTTTCTACTCATCTTCATCGTTGTCGGCCTTCTTTTTTACCTCCTCGGACACTTCCTGACCGTCCTGACCAAAATCATGCTGCTGGGGTGGGTCAACCGCTTCGGCGGAGTTGTGCTCGGCTTTCTTGAAGGGGCGTTCATCCTCTGCATGATCCTCTACCTGGGAACCACGAAGCCGGTGCCGACAGCGCTGAAAGGGGCGATCGCCCGTTCACGCTCGGCCCAGGGGTTCATTACGTCGGGAAAAGAGATCATCAGTGGCTGGGAGAGCTCGGTCAAGACGAAGAACCATTCCCCGGCAGGGAAATGATGCGTTCGGCCAGCGATGCAGAGTCGCACGGGAAACCGCACGTCATCCGGCGCAGGCGGATTCATCGTGCAGCGATGCGTGCAAAGGGTTTTTCACGGTGTAGAGTAGGCGCCTGCTCGGAGGCGGGGCAATGGCGATGATTCCTGACGAGAAAGTGGCCGAGGTACGGGAGCGGGCCTCGATCCTGGAGGTGGTGGGGGACTACATCACCCTGCGCCGCTCGGGTGCCAACTACCTGGGGCTCTGCCCCTTTCACGGCGAGAAGAGCCCTTCGTTTAATGTCAATCCTGCCAGGGGGATCTTCCACTGTTTCGGCTGCGGGGTTGGGGGCAATGTCGTCACCTTTGTCATGCGGATGGAGGGGATAACCTTTCCCGAGGCGGTCAAGCTGCTGGCGAAACGGGTCGGGGTGGTCATCGAGGACCGGCCCCTGACCACGGGCGAAAAGCGGCGCCTGGACGAGCGGGAAGAGTTGAAACGGGTCCTCTCCGCGGCGGTCTCCTACTACCGCAAGGTGCTGGAGAAGGAAGAGGCCGGGCAGCCGGGGAGGAACTACCTGACACGGCGCCAGGTAACCCCGGAGGCGGTCAGCGCCTTTCGCCTCGGTTTTGCTACCGACCGGTGGGACGGGCTGGTCCGTCACCTGGAGCACCTGCGGATATCGTTGGAACTTGCAGAACGGGTCGGCCTGGTCCGGCGGCGGAGCAGTGGCAGCGGCTGGTATGACCTGTTCCGGAACCGTCTCATCTTCACCATCGCCAATCACCAGGGAGAGCCGATCGCCCTTGCCGGGCGGGTGCTGGACGACACGCTCCCCAAATACATCAACTCTCCCGAATCGCCGATCTACCACAAGGGGGAGGTCCTCTTCGGCATCGATCTCGCCAAACAGGCGATGCGGGAGGAGGGCTCGGTCCTGATCGTCGAAGGATACTTCGATCATCTGGCCCTCTGGCAGGCCGGCATCCGGAATGCCCTCGCCACCTGCGGCACTGCCCTGACCGGCGGCCACCTGCAGCTCCTGCGACGTTATGCCGAGCGGGTCAATCTCCTTTTCGACGCCGACGGAGCCGGCAAGAAGGCTACCTTCCGGGCCATGGAGCTGCTCCTGACCGAACAGGTGCCGGCCTTTGTGGTGGAGCTGGCGGCCGGCGAAGACCCGGACAGCTTTCTCGCCAAAGAGGGGCGCGATGCGTTCGGCGAGCGGCTGACAAAGGCGCGGCCGGTGCTTGACTATTACATCCGGGATCTTCTGGCCGGAACCGATACCGGATCGGTGGCGGGGAAGGTGGCGGTGGTGGAGCAGCTGGCCCCTCTGGTACAGAAGATCGCTAACCAGATGGAGCGCGAGCTCTACCTGAAGGAGATCGCCCGGCTGCTTGGCATGGACCCCCGCTCCCTGATGCGCCAGATGCAGGGGGGCGCCTCATCGGCTCCTGCCAGCCGATACCCTGCGGGACAGAACAGTTCTTCGCCGCCGGCCGCCGTTCAGCCGGAGGAGACCCTCCTGGCGTTGATGGGGCGCTATCCCGAGGTGACGGAGATGGTCCGGACGCGGGGGGTCGAGGAGACCTTTCCGCCCGCCATGGTACCCCTGGCCTACCGGCTCATGGAGCAGAAGGGGGACCTGGGTACCTTCCTGTCCGAGGTGGAACCGCCGGAGCTCCGTCAGCGGCTCGGGGCGCTGTTCATGGATGACGCCCACCTGATCGAGATCGATCCGGCCAGGACCTTTGCCGACCTTTGCCGGGCCATCGATTTGCAGCAGCTGAAGAAACAGGACGTCAAGGCCCTGAAGCTGGAACTGGCAAGGCTTGATTTCGAGTCGCCGCGCTACCGGGAAATACTTACGACCCTCGATGCCTTGCGAAACAGGAAATCGCAATTATCATAGAGAGTAGAGACGGGAAAAGGGGAAGTTGATGGCCAAGAAGAATATGGAAGAAGTCAAGCAACTGATCGACCTGGGCAAAGAGAAGGGGTTCCTTACCTATGACGAGGTGAACGACATCCTTCCTCCCGATATGGTCTCCTCCGAGCAGATCGACGATGTCATGAGCATGTTCGGCGAGATGGACATCGAGATCGTTGACTCGGTCCAGAAGGTGAAGATCCCCAAGGTCAAGCTCGACATGGAGGACGAGGAAGAGCTTGAGGGGGAGCAGGAAGAGCAGGAGTTCGAGCCCGGGGCATTGGGCCGCACCAGCGATCCCGTCCGGATGTATCTGCGCGAAATGGGCTCGGTTTCCCTCCTTACACGGGAAGGAGAGGTCGAGATCGCCAAGCGGATCGAGGACGGGGAGCGGGAGATGGCCGGCGTCATCCTCAACACCCCGATTACGATCAAGGAAGTTATCTCCCTCGGCGAACGACTCCGCAAGTTCCAACTCAACCCCGTCGACATCTGCAAGGATGTTGAAGAGGAGGTTGTGGAGGAGGATGAGGAGGACGTCACCCGGATCCGCCTCCTGGAGATCATCGACCGTATCAAGGAGGGTGACCTGCGGATGGAGGAGATCCTCGGTCGTCTCGAACTGCGCGATCTCTCCGATGCCGAGCGGGAGGAACTCTGCAACGAGAAGCAGGAGCTGAAGGCCTCCCTGGCCGAGCAGGTCAAGTCCCTCAGCCTCAAGGACCGCCACATCGAGAAGGTCGCCCAGCGTCTGAAGGAGCTCTCGTCCAAGGTCGACACCACCATGCACGAGATCGCCGACCTGGAGAAGGAAGCAAAATGCGCCGGACAGCTGGTGGCTCTGTTCAGCGCCACCAGCTGGAACGAGGATGACGAGCGACGGATCGTGGAAGGGCTCAACCTCCCCGAGGAAGAGGCACAGCGGCTGGAGAAGAAGGTCCGTAGCCTTGGCAGGAAGCTGCGCAAGGTGGAGCAGGAATCCGGCTTCCGTGGCATCGAACTCTCCAAGGCGCTCATGGCCATCGAACAGGGGGAGAGCCGGGCAAAGCTGGCCAAGTCCGAGCTGGTGGAGGCGAACCTGCGGCTCGTGGTCTCCATTGCCAAGAAATACACCAACCGGGGGCTGCAGTTCCTCGACCTGATCCAGGAAGGGAACATCGGCCTGATGAAGGCGGTGGACAAGTTCGAGTACCAGCGGGGGTATAAGTTCTCCACCTATGCCACCTGGTGGATCAGGCAGGCCATCACCCGCGCCATTGCCGACCAGGCGAGGACCATCCGGATCCCGGTCCACATGATCGAGACCATCAACAAGCTGATCCGCACCAGCCGCCAGTTGGTCCAGGAGATCGGCCGCGAGCCGTCTCCCGAAGAGATCGCCGAGCGGATGAATCTCCCCCTGGACAAGGTCCGCAAGGTCCTGAAGATCGCCAAGGAGCCGATCTCCCTGGAGACACCGATCGGCGAGGAAGAGGATTCCCACTTGGGCGATTTCATCGAGGACAAGGGGGTCGTCTCCCCCCTGGAGGCGGTGATCAAGGCGAACCTCTCAGAGCAGACCGCCCGCGTGCTGGCCACGTTGACCTCGCGGGAGGAGAAGGTGCTCAGGATGCGTTTCGGCATCGGCGAAAAGAGCGACCACACCCTGGAGGAGGTCGGCCAGGACTTCGAGGTTACCCGGGAGCGGATACGCCAGATCGAGGCCAAGGCTCTCAGGAAGCTCAGGCACCCGAGCCGGGCCAAGAAGCTGAAAAGCTTCGTGGAGTAGCCGGGAGGGTCGTTGTTGGAAAAAAGGCCGCACGTTGGTAACGTTGCGGCCTTTTTTCGTCATTGTTCACTATCACGGTTCCGGTCGGTCTGGAACCAAAGGGGTAGCGGCCATGAGCGAAGTTCTCGATATCGATTCTCTTCCCTGGGAGGCCGTACGGCCGGGCGTGGCGACCGGTGTCCAGGGAAGGACGCTGCTCAGCGACGGCGTCAAGATCGTCTTCACCCGGGTGGCGCCGGGCGGCGGCTTCGCCCCTCATCGGGACGCCTACGGCCACCTTCTCCACGTGCTCAGCGGCAGGGGCGTGGTGGGGGTAGCCGGTCGCGAATACCCGGCCGCTCCCGGAGTGGTGGTGCGCATCGATGCCGGCGAGGAGCATCACTACCGGAACACCGGCAGCGACGATCTCACCCTGATATCGGTCAACATACCGGAGTCGCGGTCGTAGGGGCCGCGACTCCGGCAACAGGCAGAAATGGGCAGGCAGCCGAGCTAACATTGTAAGAGGGAAACCAGCCATGCTGAAGAGGCCGCGGGCCGTGAAGCCCCTATCCCAGGAAGAAGCGGACGAACTGGTGCGCAAAATGCGGGCCGAGCGCTCCGGTGGTGAAAACTACCGGGAGCGTTCCCTCAAGCTCCACGGCTGGATCTGCGCCAAGTGCGGCCGGGAGTTCGAGGCCCATAATCTGTATCTCCTCACCGTCCATCACAAGGATGGCAATCACAACAACAATCCTGCCGACGGCTCGAACTGGGAAAATCTCTGCACCTACTGCCACGACGACGAGCACAGCCGGTCGCTGCTCGGTGACTACCTGCAGGGGGATGATCGGAAGAGATGAGCAGAAACGTCAAGTGTCGCCAGCCTGCAAATTCATTGTCACCATTTTATTAAGGTAATGTTAACTTGGGCCGAATAGCCTTGTACAAGGAGGCTGATAATATGGATAGGAAACTTTTCGATCTCTCTGCGCCGAAGAACGTGACCAGCGTGAGCATCAACAGCGACCTGCTTCGCCAGGCCGATGCGCTCAACATCAACCTGGCCCAGACACTGGAGAAGCGTCTTGCCGAGCTGCTCCTGGAAGAGAAGCGCCGACAATGGCGCGAGGAGAGCCGGGCCGCCATAGACGTCTATTACCACCGGACCTTGAGCGGCGTCTTCAGCGACGGCCTGAGGACGTTCTGATGGCACAGTTCGACGTCTATGAAAACCCCAACGTCGAAACCAGGGCGCAGATACCGTATCTGCTCGACGTACAGGCAGACCTGCTCGCGGGACTGGCGACGCGGGTTGTGGTGCCGCTTCTGGCCGTTTCGGCGATGGAAAAGGGAACCACCAACCTCAATCCCCGTTTCAATATCAATCGCAAGGGTGTCGTCATGTCAACGGCGGAGCTCGCCGGCATTCCTGCCGCCCTGCTCAAGGAGCGAGTCTATTCGCTGAAGGAGAAGCGGGAGGAGATCGTTGCCGCCCTGCAGTTCCTCGTGGCCGGATTCTGACCGCACGCCCGTTACGACCACCCCTTTTCGTTTGTCCCATCCTCTGGTACTATCGGCCATGATCCGCCTTTGCCCACTCATCCGGGCGAGGCCCGGGGTCAGGGTGCGAAGCTGTCAATGAACCAACTCGAGCGTTTTTACGATCTTCTCGGCGTCAGACCCGGCGCCCCCTTCAGGGAGGTGCGCCAGGCATACCTGCGCTTGGTCCGTACGTGGCATCCGGACCGCTATGCCGGCGACCCGCAGCGACAGCGCCTTGCCCAGGAGCGGCTCAAGTCGATCAACGAGGCCTACCGGGAACTGGAAGCCGCGCTGGCTGCCGACAAAGGGGGGGAACGAACGGTTCAGGCCAGACCGGCCCCCTCTCCTGCGGGGCAGCCGTCCCCAGGGGAGTCAGCCCGGACGGGGGTGCGGAGAGCCGCCCACGCAGCGTCCGGATCGGCGCCGGCAGAGAAGGGCGCCGACGCTGGCGGCTTGGTCCGGTTCCTCTCCTTCTGGCCCAACGTGCTCTTTCTCGCGTACCTGCTCTTCACGGCCCGCATGGCAACGGTCAGGGGGGGGCTGCTCTACTTCCTGCAGATGGCGGTCGTCCCCCTGATATTCGCCCTGCTTTGCAACTCCCGGCTCGGGGGGCGCCAGAGCCTGTGGAAGGCCTATGTGGCGGCTATCTGCATATTCGCGGTCCTGCTGGCTGCCGATGCCTCCATGATGAAAAGGGGGGGGCGGGAAGCGTGGATTCCCCGGTACCCCGACAGCGGCGAGCCGTCGGCACCTGCCGCGAATATGCCGTTTGGGGGGACGCTCCCCGATCCTCTGCCCGGAGAGCTCGACCGGAGGAGTCCGGGGACTCTGCGGCAGGTGGCGCCACCAACGCCTCCCACGGCACCGGAGAGTCCCAGCTCCCCGGCCGCACCAGTAGCGCCGGTAGTCCCCAAAGGGCGATGAAACTGACTCAGTAAGGAGAGGGAAGATGGCTAAGGAAAAGACGCCGGTAACCCAGGCGGTCAGGACGCTCAAGGCTGCCGGCGTGGCCTTTACCGACCACCTTTACGCGTATGAGGAAAAGGGGGGGACCTCTGTCTCCGCCCGTGAACTGGGAGTGGACGAACACTCCGTGATCAAGACCCTGATCATGGAGGATGACCGGAAGAACCCGCTGATCGTCCTGATGCACGGCGACCGCCAGGTCTCCACCAAGGAGTTGGCCAGGGTCATGGGGGTGAAGACGGTGGCCCCCTGCTCGCCGGACACGGCCAACCGTCACTCGGGCTATATGGTAGGGGGGACCTCGCCGTTCGGCACCAAAAAGGCGATGCCGGTCTACCTGGAGTCGTCGATCCTTGAACTAGCGAAGATCTACCTCAACGGCGGGAAGCGGGGGTATCTTGTGGGGATTGATCCGCAGGAGGTGGTGAGGCTGCTCAAGCCGACGCTGGTGACGGTGGGGATTTAGAAACCGCTCGGGGTTCGGGGCTCAGGGCCAGAAAGCCCTCTCCGAACCCCAAGCCCTGAGCCCCGAGCGATTTCTTGAGGAGGGCCGATGGAGATTCGGGAAAAGTTCGCCGCTGCCGCAGAGGCTGTACGCGCCGCCAGGGCGATGATCATCACCGCCGGGGCAGGGATGGGGGTCGACTCGGGGCTGCCTGATTTCAGGGGGGACCGGGGATTCTGGAACGCCTACCCCATGTACGAGCGGCTCGGCCTCAACTTTGTCGCCGCCGCCAACCCGGCCCACTTCGGCCGGGACCCCGCCTTCGGCTGGGGCTTCTATGGCCATCGGACCAACCTCTACCGGGCTACCGTTCCCCACGACGGGTTCCGAATCCTGCGGGAGTGGGCCGATCGGTTCGGCCTGGCCTCCTTCGTCGTCACCTCCAACGTGGATGGCCAGTTCCAGAAGGCCGGCTTTCCCGAGGATGGGATCCTGGAGGTCCACGGTTCCATTCACCACCTCCAGTGTCTTTCCCCCTGCTCGTCGGCCATCTGGGCCAATTCCGAGGATATCCCGGTGGACCTGGCCACCATGCGCGCCGGTCATATCCCCCATTGCCCCGCCTGTGGCGGCGTTGCAAGGCCGAATATCCTGATGTTCGGCGATTTCTCCTGGTTGAGCGACCGGACCCGCAGGCAGGAGCATGCCTTCGACGCGTTTCTGGCGGATCACCGGGGCGATCCGCTGGTGGTGGTGGAACTGGGGGCGGGGACGGCAATCCCGACCATCCGCCATATGGGAGAGCAGCTCGGGAGTCAATTCGGCGCCACGGTGATCCGGATCAACCCGCGGGAGGCGCAGATCCGGGGGCCTCATCTCTCCATCGCCCGTGGTGCCCTGGAAGGACTTCGTGAAATTAATGAAATGTTTTTTCAATGATGCTGCCGAGTTTCTTGACATGTATGGGAATTGATTTTATAACTGATTCTCATATATTTGCAGGGGGATCTCTATGAAAAAGATCGTTGCCGTGCTGGTACTCGTGCTGCTCTCCGCTGGCGTTGCCTTTTCTCAGGGGGGGGTGAAAAAGAAGCGGCCCCCCGCCTACGAATATGGTAATGTCGTCATCGATAACTTTTCCACCAGGTCCGGGTTGAATCCGGTGATTTTCGAACACTGGGTACACCGCGCCAGGTTTACCTGCCGCGTCTGCCACGTGGACATCGGCTTTGCCATGCGGGCCGGCGAGTCGAACATCAAGGCGGCGGACAACATGAAGGGGTACTTCTGCGGCGCCTGCCACAATGGTCGCCAGGTATTCGAAGCCTGTTCGACCAAGGTGGCCACCGATGACCCGCGGCGCTGCGTACGGTGTCACTCCCTCTCGGACAAGAGTGCCCTCGATCGTACTGCTCGGCGGGAGCAGGAGTTCTACCGCTTTACCGACAAACTTCCCCGCGAGCGTCTGGGTAACGGCATCAACTGGGAAAAGGCAGAGAATTCCGGGCTGATCAAGCCGATCGATTTCATTGAAGGGGTGTCGATCAAGCGGAGTTCCCTCGGCACCCAGAAGGATTTCGCCATTGGCACCAAGATCGATGGCGTGCCCGAGATCATTTTTTCCCATAAGAAGCACACGGTCTGGAATGGCTGCGAGGTCTGTCATCCCGAGATCTTCGTGGGGGTCAAGCGCGGGGCCAGCAAATACTCCATGATCGATCTCTTCGAAGGGAAGTATTGCGGGGTTTGTCACGACAAGGTCGCCTTTCCGCAGAGCGACTGCACCCGTTGCCACACCAAGCCCGTGTAGCCGATGAGAGTCCGTCTACTGACCCTTGGCCTGCTCCTGCTCCTTCCTGCCGGAGCGCTCGCGTTCTTTAATCTGCCACCGCAGCCGCCGCCCGACGAGTATGGTAACGTGCTGATCGACCGGCTTTCCGCTCGGAACAAGATGCGACCGGTCACCTTCTCGCATTGGAGCCATCGTAAACGGTTTACCTGCAGGGTCTGCCACACCGAGCTCGAGTTCGCCATGAAGCGGAACACGAGCGGCATCACCGAGAATGCCAGCCGCAACGGCAAGTTCTGCGGTGCCTGTCACGATGGGCAGACCGCTTTCCGGCATGCGGGAAATTGCGACAAGTGCCACAGTGGCACAACCCCCTACGGAAAGGGGAAGTTCGACGATTTTTTCAGCCTGCCGGTCAGCACCACGCAGTTCGGCAACGGGATAGACTGGGTGGCGATGCTGGAGGGGAAGTTCATCAAGCCGGCAAGCTATCTGCGCAAGCCGCCCCAGGCGATGACGTTCGACAAGCAGCTCTCCCTGGAGGCTGAGTGGAGCATCATTGCGCCGGCAATCTTTCCACACCGGGAACACATGCGGTGGCTCGACTGCAGCAGCTGTCACCCGGAGCCGTTCAACATCAAGAAGAAGACAACGAAGCACTTCTCCATGGCGTCCATGCTGCAGGGGGAGTTTTGCGGGGCCTGTCACCTGAACGTTGCATTCCCGCTGGACGACTGCAAACGCTGCCATCCTGACATGAAGGAGGGGGGATTCTGAGAACGCTATTCCGTCTATTGTGCATGGCCATTCTCCTCGTCGGTACGGTTGCCACGCTTCGGGCCGGTTCAGGGCCGCCGGCGGCCGCAGCAGCGGCGGGAGATGGCTGGAAGCGGGAGTTCGAGGCGGTCTGCGCCCGAACCGACGACGCCATGGAGATGCCGTCCGAGGAGCTCCGGACGGCGGTGGAGCGCTGCGACCGGATTAAGCCGCAGATCGAGGCTCTGGAGCCGAGCGCCCGGAAGGTCTACCTGAAGAGGCTCCAACTCTGTCGCGATCTCTATTTTTACGTCCTGGGGACCAAGGAAAAGGGGAAATCAGGGCCGTAGCGTTTGTAACCGGTTTGTGTACAGCTATCTGGAGAGGGCCGAGCGGACAAGCGCTGGCCCTTTTCCCGTCAGAGAGGAGAGTTTTTCGGTATGGGGATGTACTTTGCCACGGTTGCCAAGGGGTTGGAAGAGGTGCTGGCCGCCGAACTGCGCGGACTCGGGATCGAGCCCGAGCGGGTCGATTCGGGAGGGGTTCTGTTTCAAGGGGATCTGGCAGCCTGCTACCGGGCCAACCTTTGGCTCAGGACCGCCAACCGGGTGCTGATGCAGCTTGCCGAATTCCCCTGTGCCGGCCAGGATGAACTGTATGCCGGTGTCCGTGAGGTGCCGTGGCAGCAGATCCTGACGCCGGAGATGACCATCGCCGTGGACGCGACGGTGCGGGATTCGGCCCTTACCCACTCCCACTATGTGGCGCTGAAGACCAAGGACGCCATTGTCGATACCATCCGGGATCATACCGGCCGGCGCCCCAGCGTGGACGCCAAGTCTCCCTCACTGCGTGTCAATGTCCATCTGGCAAGAAATCTCTGCACCCTGAGTCTGGACACCTCCGGCGATCCTCTCGACCGGCGCGGTTACCGTCTCGACCGGACCTCGGCCCCGCTCCGGGAGACGCTGGCCGCAGGGCTCGTCCTGCTGACCGGATGGGACGGGAATGCGCCGCTGGTGGATCCCATGTGCGGCTCCGGGACCATCCTGATTGAGGGAGCCATGGTGGCGGCCCGGCTGGCGCCGGGGCTCCTCCGCGAGCGGTTCGGTTTCATGGGGTGGCGGGAGTTCGACGAGCCGCTCTGGAAGCGGATGGTGGCAGAAGCGCGCCAGGCGGTGCGCAGGCCTGAGGCGCCGCTCATCTTCGGATCGGACCGTTCCTGGGACGCGCTCAGGACCTCGGAAAAGAACCTTGCCCGCTCGGGTGTGGAGGAGCTGGTGCAGGTCAGACGGGCCGAGGTCGGCGAGGTGGAACCTCCTGCCGCCAGCGGGGTTATCCTGGTGAATCCCCCCTACGGCGAGCGTCTCGGCCAGGAGGAGGATCTGGCCGCGCTCTACAAGCGGCTGGGAGACATCTTCAAGCAGCGCTGGAAAGGGTACACGGCGTTCCTCTTCACGGCCGACCGGGAACTGGCCAAGCGGGTCGGCCTACGTCCCTCCAGGCGGCTGGTGCTCTGGAACGGTCCCCTGGAATGCCGCCTTTACCGGTACGATCTGTACTGAGGAGACGACCGGCGGTTGTGGTCGGGGACTGATAAAGGAAACATAAGTGTCGATAATGGCAGCAAAATGGCAGATAAATTCTTGACAGTGCAGCGCGCTTGCAATACTATCGATCTTCCTGCGGCGGGCCTATAGCTCAGTTGGCTAGAGCTACCGGCTCATAACCGGTCGGTCCCAGGTTCGAGTCCTGGTGGGCCCACCATTTTTCCACTGCGGAGATGCAGGCGACTGTGCTCCGTGGTAAAGGTCTTTGTGGGGATGCGGAGAACGCACGTCAACTGCAGGAAATGCCCGAATGGGGAGAAAGGGAGTGCACGCCAGGTGGCTGCACTCTTTTTCTTTGGACCGGCATGGTGATAGCTAAAATATCTGATCTTATCGGAATTATTCATAAAATTGCTCCACCCCGGCTGGCCGAGGAGTGGGATAATCCGGGACTCCAGGTGGGAGACCCGACAGCACCGGTGGAACGAATCCTGGTGGCGCTCGATCCCACACCTGCAGCCATCCGGAACGCCATAGAACGCTCCTGTCAGCTTCTCCTCACCCATCACCCCCTGATCTTCAAGCCTCTGAAAAGAATCTCCGCCAACGACCCGACCGGCAGCCTGGTCTTTCAGGCCATCCGCAACGACCTGGCGGTCTTCTCCCTGCATACCAACTATGACATTGCCGCCGGCGGGCTGAATGACGTCCTGGCAGCTCTCCTCGGTCTGGTGGAGACCACGCCGCTGAAGATGACCGCCGAGGAGGAACTGGTCAAGCTGGCGGTTTTCGTTCCCAAGGGGCACGAAGAAGCGGTGATGTCCGCCCTGTTCCGTTTCGGCAGCCCATTCGGTGCCTACGACGAGTGCTCGTTCCGCGGCGAGGGGATCGGCACCTTTCGCCCGCTTGCCGGTGCCAAGCCGTTCATCGGTCAGGTGGGAACCCGGGAGTCGGTTGCGGAGAGCAGGCTGGAGGTGCTCCTGCGCAAAGCTGACCTGGCAGCGGCGGTGAAAGCGCTCTGCAAGGTCCACCCTTACGAGGAGCCCGCCTTTGACTGTTATCCTCTCCTGAACCGGGGGGAGACGCTGGGGCTCGGGAGGATCGGCCGACTTGCCGAATCCGTCTCCCTCGGGGCGTTTGCCTCGCTCGTCAAGGAGCGTTTGAAGGCGACCTCCATGCGGATTGTGGGCGACCCGGACCGGCCGGTCCGCAAGGTTGCCCTCTGCAGCGGAAGCGGCGCGTCGCTGCTGCGGGAGGCTTCCTGGCAGGGTGCAGACGTGCTGGTCACCGGGGATGTCAAGTACCACGATGCCCGGGATGCCGAGGCCCTGGGGGTGGCGCTGGTCGATGCCGGCCATTTCGCCACCGAGCGGATCATGGCCGAGGCCGTGGCCGATCGCCTCAGATCAGCGTTGGCCGGGGGGCCCCATGATGTGAGCGTAGTACCGTTTACCGACGATAACGATCCGTTTACCGCCTGGTGAGTTTCTATACGAATTACAGATACACGGGAAAGGAGAGGTGACTTGCGACAAAAACTGACGTTGTTGGACGAACTCCAGGAGATCGACCTGAAGGTTGACGCCCTGCAGGCGGAGAAGGAGGCCCTTGGCGCCCAGATCGGCCAATTGGACCAGTCGCTGGCCGAGGCAAGCCAGAAGCTGGCCGACAAGAGAGCCGAGATTGAAACCGTCGGCACCGAGAAAGGGTCTCTGGAAGAGAACCTTGCCATTGAACAGGCCAATATTGCCCGCTCAGAGGTGAACCTGAAGGGGATCACCACCCAGAAAGAGTATTTGGCGGTTTCCAAGGAGATCTCCACGGCCAAGAAGCTGATCGGTGAGCTGGAGGAGCAGATTCTCCAGAAGATCACCCTGCTTGAGCAGCTCAAAGTCGAGGAAGAGCAGCTGCAGGAGCAGCAGTCGGCCCTGGAGCAGAACCTTTCCGCCTCCCGGGAGGAGCTCCAGGGGAAGATTGCCGGGCTGGATACCGGCATTGCTGCTGAAACTTCCGTGCGCGGGGAAACGGTCAAGGCGCTGCCGCCGATCATGATCAAGCGTTACGAAAAGCTGCGCGAGCAGCGGCGGGGGATTGCGGTTGTCGAGGCCCGTGACGGGAGCTGCCTGGGGTGCAACATGAGTATCCCCCCCCAGCTCTACAACAACCTCTTTCGTGGTGATGAACTGATCACCTGTCCCCACTGCCACCGGATCCTGGTACTGCGCCCGGCTGTGGCAACGGAAGGGTAGAGACGCGTGCTGTGCGCTGCGTTCAGCGTGCTGCGATAAGCTTTTTCGCTGAACGCAGCACGCCGAACGCTGAACGTTTTATTTTATGGTCGGAGCAGTCCAGATGACCGTCGCCTGATTCGTCAGGGGGAGGAAAGTCCGGGCTCCGCAGGGCATGGTGCTGGATAACGTCCAGCGGGGGCAACCCCAGGGATAGTGCCACAGAGAGAAGTCCGCCCGCCTCGGCGGGTAAGGGTGAAAGGGTGAGGTAAGAGCTCACCGGGTCCGACGGCGACGCCGGATGCCAGGTAAACCCCACCAGGAGCAAGACCGAATAGGGAAGCGTCAAGGGTGGCCCGCCCGTGCTTCCGGGTTGGTTGCTGGAGGCCGTCGGTAACGGCGGTCCTAGATGAATGGTCATCGCCTCTCCGGGGGTAACCGTGGAGAGGAACAGAACCCGGCTTACGGACTGCTCCGGCCATATTTTTTTATGACTGATCAGGAATTGTGGAATGCCGCGGTGCGGCAGATTGTGCAGGCGTGGAGCTCCTCTGCTCCCTCCCTGACGGAGCGGCTGACCGGCCTGCTCCGCCAGGTGGGCGCCCGCAAGGAGTCGCTCCACGCGCTGGCGACGGCGGGGGGCGGCGACCGTCGCTGCGCCTCCTGCCGGGGAAAGTGCTGTTTCGGCGGCAAGCACCATGTCACGATAATCGACCTCCTGGCCCATCTCGCGCTGGGGGTCGAGCTCTTCACCCCCCGTTTCGGCGCGCCGGTCTGTCCGTACGCCGAGAGTGACGGCTGTCTGATGGCGCCTCACCTTCGACCCCGTACCTGCATCGTTTTTCTCTGCGATGCCGTCCAGGAGGGGATGGGGGCTGAGGAGTTGACTGCGGTGGCCCGGCTGGAACGCGAACTGGAGCTGCTGTACCTGGATATCGGGAACCTTCTCGCCATCCCGCCGGCCCGCAGCCTGCTCCTGGCGATGGAGAGTTCGACGGCGCAGGGAGTGCCGCTTATCCCTGTCGCGGCAGAGATCAAGGAGTAAGCCATGGCAACTATCAACGACCTCGTACTCGTTCACGTCGACCGCAAGCCGGGCTTCTACGCCCGTATCGATGATATCGTCCCCGACGTGAAGCCGGGCTGGTGGCAGGTGAAGCTCCTGGTCCTCACCTTCCCGCTGCAGATCTACACCTGGATACTGGACGAAAGCCAGGTGGCCGGCGCCGACTTTACCATGGGGGGGACCCCGATCCGCCTGGAGAAGGTCGAATCACCCCATGTCCGCTCCGAAGAGCCTGCCCATGAAGCCCCCAAGCCGGAGAAAAAGGCCCCGGCCGCCAAGTCCGGTGCGAAGGTGGTCTCGCTTCGCGACCGGAAAAAGGAGGGGTAGCGCGTCAGCTCTACCCCCTCGTATCCTCTCGTTTCCCCTGTTTTTTACCCCCCTCGTCGTAACCCATTCGTAACTCTTTAATTTGTATAGATAATTTTTTATTCTGTGCTGGCTGTTTGCCACCTTTTGCCACGTGTCCGGCGTATGCCGAAAACCGTTAAAAATCCAATGATTTTACCCAGCATTTGCCTTGACAACCGATATGGTGCCGGCTATAGTTGTGCCATTCTGTGGTAAAAAGTGGTTTATTGTGGCAAGAAGTGCCTGAGGGGCCATGTTCAGAGGGATCTTCGAGACGACCATCGACGCCAAGGGGCGGACCAGCCTGCCGGCCAAGCTGCGGGACGTGCTGGTCGATGTCTATGGCGACGAGCGCTTCTTTATCACCAATGCAAATCCGGTGAAGCTGGGTGACGGTCTCTCCAGTTCCGGCCTGGCGCTTTACCCGTACAAGGCATGGCTGGAGCTTGAAGAAAAACTGATGACCGGGGCCGGCCTCGGTCTCTCGTCGGCAGAGCTTGCCGCCGTCAAACGGCGGATCGTGGCACCGGCGGTGGAGGCGGCCGCCGACAAGCTCGGCCGCGTGCTGGTGCCGCCCCATCTCCGCAAGAGTGCGGTCCTGGAGCGTGACATCGTCTTTGTCGGCGTCGTGAACAAGGTGGAAATCTGGAGCCAGGTGGAGTGGGAGAAGGTCTGCCGGCAGGATGACGCGCTCTTCCCGAGCGATTCGCCGGTCCTGGCGGAGCTTGGGCTCTAGTGACCGCGTTCCACCATGTCTCGGTTCTCGCCGACGAAGTCATGCAGTATCTGGCGCCGGTGCCGGGCGGGGTCTATGTTGACGGCACGCTCGGTGGTGCCGGCCATGCCGGCCGTATCCTGGAGGCCATAGCGCCGGACGGGGTCCTGGTCGGTATCGACCGTGACCCGGCGGCTATCGCCGCTGCCCGGGAGCGGTTGGCTCCATTCGGCGACCGGGCTCGGATCGTCCACGGCAGCTTCGGCGACCTGGCGAACCACCTGGCAGGTTTGGGAATCGGGGCGATCGACGGGCTGCTCCTGGATCTGGGAGTATCATCCCATCAGCTTGACGCGGCCGAGCGCGGGTTCAGTTTCCAGGCCGACGCCCCGCTGGATATGCGGATGGACACGACGGCAGGGACCACCGCCGCCGACCTGCTCAATACCCTGTCCCACGGCGAACTGGCCAGAATCATCCGGGAGTACGGCGAGGACCGATGGGCAGGCCGGATCGCCTCGTTCATCTGCACGGCCCGGGAAGAGGATACTGCCTGGACTACCGCCAGGCTGGCAGAACTGGTGAAGGGGGCCATCCCCCGCAAGGCGTGGGAGGAGCGTATCCATCCCGCGACCCGCACCTTCCAGGCGCTGCGGATTGCAGTGAACGGCGAGCTGGAACAACTGGAAGCGGGGCTGGCCGCAGGTGTCGGCATGCTGCGCCCCGGTGGCCGTGCAGTGGTGATCTCGTTCCACTCCCTGGAGGACCGGATCGTCAAGAACGCCTTCCGTACGCTGGCCCTTGGCTGCGTCTGCCCCAAAGGGCTGCCGGTCTGCCAGTGCGGGAAGGTCCCCGAAGTGAAGATCCTGACCAATCGCCCCATAACCGCGGGCAGCGATGAGTTGGCAGCAAATCCGCGGGCCAGGAGCGCGAAGCTCAGGGCCGCGGAAAAACAGTAAGGAAGTATCGGAGGTCCGTATGGCCAACGCGAGAACAGCATTTTCCAAAGTTGCCGATCCCCGGCGGGTCGATACGGTGGAAGAGCACCGTTGGGATCTTTTCCCGCACCTGGTTGCCGTCATGGTCCTGATGACCGTCGTGGCGGTATTTCATGTCTGGTCACGGGTCAAGGTGGTCGACCTCGGTCTGGAGATCAACCAGCTCCGCCGTGAATTGAAGGATCAGCAGCAGGAGCAGGGGAGGCTCAAGCTTGAGGTGGCATCTCTCAAGACCCCGGCCAGGATTGAGGCCATTGCCAAGGGAACGCTCGGGATGTCTCTTCCCACCGAACAGCAGGTGGTCGTGGTCAAGTGAGGAACGACCGGGAGAAATGGACACGGGTCCGCATCCGCTTCGTAGGGGGGCTCTTTGCCTTCTGCCTTGCCATTGCGGCGGCCCGCGCCTTTTATCTCCAGGTTTCCCAGCATGAGCGGCTCACCAAGCTGGCCGAGAAGCAGCACCTCAAGACCGTCGCCCTGACCCCGGCCCGCGGCACCATTGCCGACCGCAACAACGCCCCCCTCGCCGTTTCAATCGAGATGGATTCCTGTTTCGCCGAGCCTCGCTCCATGGATGACATTCCCGGAACGGCGGCCAAGCTCTCCCCAATTCTCGGCATTGCCCAAGCGGACCTGGTGCAGAAGCTCCGCTCTGCAAAGAATTTTGTCTGGCTCCAGCGCCGGATCACCCCGGACCTGGCCAAACGGGTCAAAGAGCTGGAACTGGACGGCATCGGCTTTATCAAGGAGACCAAGCGGTTCTACCCGAACGCCGAAATAGCCGGTCACGTCATCGGTTTTACCGGTGTCGATCCCGAGGGTCTGGAAGGGGTTGAGCGGCGGTACGATACGGTTCTGCTGGGGAATACCGGCTACCTGGTCACGGAGCGGGATGCGCTGGGCCGGGATATCGGCGTCAAGGGAACGGTGGTGAAGAGTGCCTCCAAGGGTTACAACCTCGCGCTGACCCTGGACCGGAACATCCAGTACATAGCCGAAAAGGAACTGGTCAAAGCGGTCGAGACGAGCCGGGCCAAAGGTGGCATCGCCATCGTCATGGAGCCCCAGACCGGTAAAATCCTGGCCATGGCCAATGCCCCGTCGTTCAACCCCAACGCCTATGGCCGCTACCCGGCGCAGGTCCTGCGCAACAAGGCGGTGGCCGACAGCTTCGAACCGGGGTCGACCATGAAGGTCTTCCTGATTGCCTCGGCCCTGGAGGAAAAGGTCATTTCTCCGGGCGACGGTTTCAACTGCGAGGGGGGAAGCTATACCATCGGCGGAAGGACCATCCACGATACCCACAAGTACGGTCGCCTGTCGGTCAGTGATATCCTCAAATACTCCAGCAACATCGGCGCCGCCAAAATAGGGGCACGCATGGGCTCGGAGCGTCTCTACCGCTACCTGCGTGGCTTCGGCTTCGGGGGGCGCAGCGCGATCGATCTGCCGGCGGAGGCTGCCGGTTATCTGCGGAACAGCAGCAGCTGGTACGGCATCGATCTGGCTACCATCTCCTTCGGCCAGGGGGTCTCGGTCACGGCCGTGCAGCTGGCAGCGGCATTTTCGGCCGTGGCCAATGGCGGCACCCTGATGAAGCCGTACCTGGTGGAGAAGGTGCTGGACGACAACGGCAACGTCCTCAAGGAGTATTCCCCCGAGACCCGCCAGCGGGTCATCTCGGAACAGACGGCAAAGACCGTGGCGCGGATGATGGAAGGGGTCGCCGCCGAGGGGGGGACCGGCACCAGTGCTGCCGTGGACGGTTTCCGCGTGGCTGGCAAGACCGGTACGGCGCAGAAGGTCGATCCGGTAACCCGCGGTTACTCCATCGACAAGAGGACCGCCTCGTTCATCGGTTTCGTCCCGGCCGACCGGCCACGGCTCACCATCGTGGTCATCGTGGACGAACCGAAGACCAGCCCCTATGGTGGGGTCGTGGCGGCACCGGCCTTCGGCGCCATTGCCCAGCAGAGCCTCTGCTATCTCCGGGTAGCGCCGGACAAGACGGAACGGAAACAGCCAAAGACGCTGGAAGTGAAGAAGCCGGTAACCGAGACCGTCGCGGATGCCGCGGAAGGGTCCATCAGCGACGCCGGAGAAGGCGGGGTCATGATGAACTTCCGGGGGATGAGCATGCGCCAGGTGCTGCAGGTGATGGAGAAGAAGGGGCTGAACGTGAAGGTGCTGGGAAGCGGGCGGGTGGTGGAGCAGAACCCGGCGGCAGGGCAGAAGATCGGCCCCAACGAGCCGGTCTGGGTCCGCCTGACGCCTGCTGCCTGAAACAGGGGGGAGAATCGGATGCGTTTGTCTGAACTGCTGACAGCAATTACCCCGGAAACGGTCACCGGTCCGCTGGAGACGGAGATCACCGGTCTCGCCTACGATTCGCGCCAGGTCCGCCCCGGCAGCCTCTTCTGCGCCCTTCGCGGGAGTGTGGCCGATGGGCACCGGTTCATTCCCCAGGCCGTGGCAGCCGGCGCGGCCGCCCTCCTGGTGGAGGATCCCACCGGACTCCCGGCCGGGGTCCCATGCGTCGTCGTCGCCGATACCCGACCGGCCATGGCCCGCCTGGCAGCGGCCTTCTACGGTGAACCGACCTCCGGTATACCGCTGGTGGGGATCACCGGGACCAACGGCAAGACCACCACCACCTACCTGGTGGAAGGGATCATGGAGGCGGCCGCCATCCCGACCGCCGTGCTCGGCACCATCAGCTACCGCTTCCGGGACCGGCAGATACCCGCCCCCCACACCACGCCGGAGTCGGTCGACCTGCAGCGGACGCTGCGCGATCTCGTCGACGCCGGCGCCCGCGGGGCGGTCATGGAAGTCTCTTCCCACGCCCTTGACCAGCACCGGGTGGACGGCTGCCGTTTCCGGGCCGGCATCTTCACGAACCTGACCCGTGACCACCTGGATTACCATGGCGACATGGAAACGTATCTCGCCAGCAAGCTCCGTCTCTTCGCCGAGCTGCTCCCACAGGCCGGCGGGGTGGGGGCCGTCAACCTGGACGACGCCTATGGCCACCGGGTGGCAGAGGCGGCACGCTGCCCGGTAATCACCTTCGGCCTGGCCGACGGTGCCCAGGTGACTGCCCGGGATATCGACTTCTCCGTTGCCGGTATCGCTGCCGTCATTGTAACACCGGCCGGCGAATTTCCGCTCCGCTCCCCCCTGATGGGTCGATTCAACCTCTCCAACATTCTGGCGGCCGTGGCGGCCGGGGTCGCCCTGGGGCTGCCGGTCGAGGCCCTGAAGGCCGGGCTGGAGAGCCATCGTCGGGTGCCGGGGCGCCTGGAGCGAGTGGAAAACGACCGGGGGGTGGCTCTGCTGGTGGATTATGCCCATACCGGCGACGCCCTGGAAAACGTCTTGCGTACCCTCTCCGAGATCAAGGGGGGAAGGATCATCACCCTGTTCGGCTGCGGCGGCGATCGAGACCCGGGAAAACGGCCGGTGATGGGGGAGATCGCGGCCCGCTACAGCGACCTGGCCCTGGTCACGTCCGACAACCCCCGGACCGAGGACCCGCTCGCCATTGTCGCCCAGGTCCGTGAAGGTATCCTCCCGCTGGGTCTTCGGGAGTACACGGCAGATGAACTGGCAGCGGCATGCGGGCAGGATGCTTCTGCAGACCTGGAGAAGGGATTCGTCGCCATCCCTGACCGGCGAGCGGCCATCCGCCTGGCTGTCGGGCTTGCTCACCCCGGCGATCTCGTTCTCCTGGCCGGCAAGGGGCATGAGGATTACCAGATCATCGGCACGGAAAAGCACCATTTCGACGACCGGGAAGAGGCTGACGCCGCCTTTCGGGAACTCGGGTAGGAACAGCCTGCAACCGGCCTTTGCCGCAGTACGACCCGACACGAGAGAGAACTATCGGATGTTCACCGTTACCGACATACTGACAGCTACCGGCGGAACGCTCATCGGCGAGGCGGATGCCGTCGTCTCCGGCGTTTCGACCGATTCCAGGCGGGCTGCCCCGGGTGAACTCTTCGTGCCGCTGCGTGGCGAGCGTTTTGACGGCCACGATTTTATTGCCGAGGTTGTGGGGAGGGGGGTAGGGGTGTTCCTGGCCGACTCCGACTGGCTTGCAGCCAATGCCCCGCCGTCTGGGAGCTGCTGCATTGCCGTAGCGGACACCCTTCGGGCCCTTGGCGATCTGGCGGCCTTCCATCGCCGCAGGTACCCGGTGACGGTTGTCGGGATTACCGGCAGCAACGGTAAGACCACCACCAAGGAGATGCTCGCCGCAATCCTTGGCCAGACCGGCCCGGGGCTCAAGACCGAGGGGAACCTGAACAATCTGATCGGTCTCCCCCTGATGCTCTTCAAACTGACGTCGGAACACCGGTGGGCCGTCCTGGAGATGGGGATGAGCGAGTTCGGCGAGATCGACCGGCTGGCCGAGATCGCCGGGCCGTCCGTCGGGATCATCACCAATGCCTATCCTGCCCACCTGGCGAGCATGGGGAGCGTGGAAGGGGTGGCCAGGGCCAAGGGGGAGCTCTTCCTCCGCCTGCCGCACGATGGGACGGCGGTCTTCAACGCCGACGATCCCCTCATTGCCGCCTGCCCGGTCCCTGACGGCGTAACACGGGTTGGCTTCGGCCTCCACGGGGCAGCGGTGACTGCCACCGACTTCTCCGGCCGCGGCTGGGAAGGGCAGGCCTTCACCCTCACCCTGCCCGAGTGGAGTCAGCGGGTGGAACTCCACGCCTTTGGCCTGCACAACGTCTACAACGCCCTGGCGGCAGCCGCGACGGCCCGCTCGCTGGGCATTTCCGGCGAATTGATCGTTTCCGGGTTGGCATCGTTTCGGCCCTATGATAAAAGATTCCAGCTGGAAAATCTGGGACGGATCATCCTGGTCGACGACAGCTATAACGCCAACCCCGCCTCCATGGCTGCGGCGCTCCTGACCCTGCGGGAACTGAAGGGAGAGGGGCGGGTCATCGCGGTCCTGGGGGATATGCTCGAGTTGGGGGAAGAGACCGTTGCGGCCCATCGGGACCTGGGACGGCTGGCAGCCACCTGTGCCGACCGCCTCTACCTGATGGGGGAGCAGGCCGCTGCCGTCGCCGCCGCCGCCGCCGATGCCGGGGTCCCCGCCGAGGAGATAGTAGTGGCAACAGATCACGGGGTGATCGTGGACGATATACTGAAGGATCACATGGACGGCGACTGCATTCTGGTGAAAGGCTCCCGGGGGATGCGGATGGACCTGGTCGCTGCAGCGCTCCGGAGCATCTACGCCGACATGGCGGAGGAGAACTGAGATGCTCTATCACCTCCTCTACCCGCTGGCTGCCGACATCAGGCTCTTCAATGTCTTCAAATACCTGACCTTCAGGACTATCTACGCCATGATCACCGCCCTGGCGGTAGCATTTCTCATCGGCCCGTGGGTGATCAGGAAGCTGGAGGGGCTCCAGGCGCGGCAGGTGATCAGGACCGACGGACCCGAGTCCCACCTGAAAAAACAGGGGACCCCCACCATGGGGGGGGTGCTGATCCTGGCGGCCATTATCGTGCCGACCCTGCTCTGGGCCGACCTGACCAACAGCTACGTCTGGATCACCCTGCTCATCATCGCCGGCTACGGGGTGATCGGCTTCGTGGACGACTACAAGAAGGTGGTGGAAAAGAATCCCAAGGGGCTCTCCCCGCGCCAGAAGATGTTCTGGCAGGTGCTCCTGGCCGGAGGGGTCGCCATCTATCTGTACATAAACCCGGTCTTCTCGGAAGAGCTCTTCTTCCCGCTCTTCAAAAGGCTCCATCCCGACCTGGGCATCTTCTTCATCCCCTTTGCCGCCCTGGTGATCGTGGGGGCCAGCAACGCCGTCAACCTGACCGACGGGCTGGACGGCCTGGCCATCGGTCCGGTCGCCATCAATGCCGCCACCTACATGCTCTTCACCTATATCGCCGGCAACGCCAAGCTTTCCGCCTACCTCCAGATCCCGTACGTCCCGGGCACCGGCGAACTGGCCATCGTCTGTGGTGCCATGGTCGGCGCCGGACTCGGCTTCCTCTGGTACAACTCCTACCCAGCCGAGGTCTTCATGGGGGATGTGGGTTCCCTTGCCCTGGGGGGGGGACTCGGCACCCTGGCGGTACTCACCAAGCAGGAGATCCTGCTGGTGATCGTGGGGGGCGTCTTCGTGGTGGAGGCCCTGTCAGTCATCTTCCAGGTCGGCTCCTACAAGTACCGCGGCAAGCGGATCTTCCGCATGGCCCCCATCCACCACCACTTCGAGCTCAAAGGGGTGGCCGAACCGAAAATTATCGTCAGGTTCTGGATCCTCACCATCATCCTGGCGCTGGTGGCGATCTCGACACTCAAATTACGCTAGCATAACTGCAAGGAGGCTTGAAGACACAGAGAAACCCCGCGGAATGGTTCTTCTCCGTGTCTTTTTGCCGTGTTAGACGGTTGCTGAAAAATAGCCATCTCGCCGCCGTCCTCGCTCGCTACCTTGTGACTTCGGCCTGTGACCTCACCCTTCGGGCGCCTTCGCGGTCCAATTTCACAAGTGAAATTGTGCGGCGTAGCGCTGT
>CAYSJJ010000030.1:0-45448 GCA_964431365.1 uncultured Geobacter sp.
TTCCATCGCCTTTTTCACATCCTCCACCGCATCGTAGATGATGCTGTAGAGACGGATATCCACCCCTTCCTTCTCGGCCAGGTTCTGGGCCTTGACCTCGGGACGGACGCTGAAGCCGATGATGATGGCATTGGAGGCGGCTGCCAGGTTGACGTCGGTCTCGGTGACCGCGCCGACGGCAGAATGGATGACGTTGAGCCGGACCGCGTCGGTGGAAAGCTTGCGCAGCGACTCGCCGACCGCTTCCACCGATCCCTGTACGTCACCCTTGACGATGACGTTCAGATCCTTCACCTCGCCGCTCTGGATCTTCTTGTAGAGATCCTCGAGAGAGAGCTTGCTGTGCTTGGCCAGTTCGACCTCGCGCTGCTTGATCTGACGCAGGGTCGCAATTTCCTTGGCCTGCTTCTCGTCCTTCATGGCGACGAAGATGTCGCCGGCATCGGGGACGCCCGAGAGACCGATGACCTCGACCGGCATGGACGGACCTGCTTCCAGGACCTTCTCGGCCCGGTCGTTCTGCATGGCCCTTACGCGGCCGGACTGAACACCGACCACGCAGTAGTCACCCAATTTGAGGGTACCTTCCTGCACCAGGACAGTGGCGACCGGTCCGCGACCCTTGTCCAGCTTGGCCTCGACGATGGTCCCCTTGGCCGGCTTATTGGGGTTGGCCTTCAGATCCATGACATCGGCCTGCAGAAGAACCATCTCCAGGAGGCTCTCGAGGTTGAGCCGCTTCTTGGCCGACACCTCCACCATGGTGGTGTCGCCGCCCCATTCCTCGGCAACCAGACCATGTTCGGTCAGCTCCTGCTTTACCCGATCAGGCTTGGCATCGGGTTTGTCGATCTTGTTGATGGCAACGATGATGGGAACACCGGCTGCCTTGGAGTGGTTGATAGCCTCCCGGGTCTGGGGCATGACCCCGTCGTCGGCAGCGACCACCAGGATGACGATGTCCGTCACCTTGGCGCCGCGGGCACGCATGGCGGTGAACGCCTCGTGACCCGGCGTGTCGAGGAAGGTGATCTTCCGGCCGTTCAACTGGACGTCATAGGCACCGATGTGCTGGGTGATGCCGCCCGCCTCGCCGGCGATGACGTTGGCCTCCCGTACGGCGTCGAGGAGAGAGGTCTTGCCGTGGTCGACGTGGCCCATGATCGTGACGACCGGCGGCCTCTTCTCCAGGGTCTCCGGTGCATCAGGTGCAGATTCGAGGATTTCGTCCAGATCGACGGCAACGTTCTCGATCTCGTATCCGAAATCACCTGCCAGCAGGGTGGCGGTGTCGAAGTCCAGGGGATGGTTGATGGTCGCCATCATCCCCATCTTCATGAGGGCCCTGATCAGGTCGGTCGCCTTGATCCCCATCCGCTTGGCCAGTTCGCCGACGCTGATGGTTTCCGAAATCTTGATGATACGCTTGATAGCCTTTGGCGTCGTGATCTCGGTCTTCTTCCCTTCCGGACCGCGCTCCTTGTGCTGCTTCTTCTTTCCCTTGCCGACCTTGAAGCCCGGTTCAAAGACCCGCTCGCGCTTCTCCTCGAGCTCTGCCTTGCGGAATACCTCTTTCCGCTTGTCCGGAGCGCCCCCCTTCTTCTTGGAGGCGTCGGTCGCCGGCCCGCCTTTCTTCCCGCCACCCTTGCGGTCTGCAGCACCGGCAGGTGCGTCGGCAGGAGCAGGAGTCACCACGCGGGGTGCGCCGCCGGTCGGGCGCTCAGGGCCGCGGGGCGGAGCAGACGAATCACGGCCGCGATCAGTCTGGGGCCGGCCTTTGGAAAGCATGGAGGCCGGACGTTCAGAACGGCCGGGTTGCGAACCCTGGTCAGGCCGTCTTTCCGGCGTTGTGATGCCGGGAAGTTCCACGCGGCCAAGGATGACTGCCCTGTTGGCGGTGGGACGCTGAGGTTCGGGCTGCGGTGCAGGTGCAGGTGCCGCCGGTGCCTTCTCTACCTTTTCCGGCTTCTCGGCCGTTTCAACGACTGGTGCAGGAGCAGGAACGGGAACGGGAGCAGGCTCGGGTGCGGTAACCGCTACCTCGACCGGCTTCTCAACAGGCTTCTTCTCGACCGTTTTTACCGGAGCCGGGGCTTCGACCGGTTCGACAGCAACCGGGGCCGGTGTCGGTTCAGGGGCGGGTGCCGGAGGAGGCTCCACTTCGATCTCCACCTGTTTCTCGACCACCTTGGGGCGGCGGCGGATCACCGAGGTACTGACCCGGACCTCCTCCTTCTGTACGTCCTGCACCGTAGTGGTGACAGTCTGGGGAGGAGGTGTCTGAAGTTTCTTGACATCCGCTTCTTCGAGGGTCGCCGAGTGTGATTTCACGTCCACCCCAATCGCCTGTAGTCTGGCCATAAGTTCTTTGTTCTCAATGCCCATCTTCTGGGCCAATTCATAGACGCGGATTTTTCCCATAATTATAACGCTCCTCCCTCGTCGAAGAAGTTCCTGAAACGGGTAATTTCATGTAACAGTACGGCGACGAACGACCCGTGCAGCACTGCCACGACACTACGAAACTCTTTCCCCAGGAGCTCTCCCAGGCGATCCTTGCTGGCCAGCGAATGGCTAGGTATCCCGACCCGCTCGGCCAGATCCCGTACCCGACGGGCACTCTCCGGGGCGGTGTCTTCCGCCACCAGCACCAATCCGGCGGTCTGACGGCGGAGTGAATCAAGAACGGTGTCGGTGCCCGAGACCACCTTGCCGGCCTTGTTTGCCAGCGACAGGTAGCTTTCAATATGCCCGAGCATTCTCTCAGCCACCAAACCGATCATCTCGTCGGCGGGGAGTGCAGCCACCTCACCCTTGAAAGCACGCTGAAACTGTTTTCTCACCAGGGCCTGGCGCAAACAGCCAGACTTCAGACAGGTGTAAGCTCCGCGGCCCGGCAGCTTTGTCAGGAGGTCGGGGACGAGCGTACGATCCGGGGCCAGCACAAAACGGAGCAGCTCCGCCTTATCCTTGACTGACCGACACCCGAGACAACTCCGCTGCGGGGCTTCCTTGGCCATTATTCGCCCGATGCCTGCTCCTGAGGCTCGGTCGGGGTCTCGGCCGCCACGGCCTCCCCTTCTTCCCCGGCCTCTTCTTCCTCGGAATTCCCGTCGTAGGAGGCGAACTGAAGCAGCTCAGCCTCGGCCTGGCGGGTCTCGCTCTTGATATCGATACGCCAGCCGGTC
This sequence comes from uncultured Geobacter sp., assembly GCA_964431365.1. Taxonomy (GTDB): domain Bacteria; phylum Desulfobacterota; class Desulfuromonadia; order Geobacterales; family DSM-12255; genus Geomobilibacter. Next base: position 3,189 of record CAYSJJ010000030.1, read on the forward strand.
AGCTTCGCCGCCAGGCGTACGTTCTGCCCGCGCTTGCCGATGGCCAGGGAGAGCTGGTCGTCAGGGACGATGATCTCCATCGAACGGTTATCGTCGTCAACCAGCACCTTGGACACTGCAGCCGGCTGAAGAGAGTTGCAGGCGAAACGGGCGACATCCTCGGACCAGGGGATGATATCGATCTTCTCACCCCGGAGTTCGGAGACCACATTCTGCACCCGGCTCCCCCGCATGCCGACGCAGGCTCCCACCGGGTCGACATCGTGGTCGTTGGAGTAGACGGCGATCTTCGCCCTGCTCCCCGGTTCACGTACCACGTTCACGATCTCGACGATCCCCTCGGCAATCTCCGGGACTTCAGCCTCGAAAAGCTTGGCAAGCATCATCGGGCTGGTGCGGGAGAGGAGTATCTGGGGTCCTTTGGTGGTCATGCGGATTTCGGTGATGAGAGCCTTCACCCGGTCCCCTTGGCGGTAGATCTCCCGGGGTGCGAGTTCCTTGGTGGAAAGAACCGCCTCGGCCCTTCCCAGGTCGATGATCAGATCACCCTTCTCGTAGCGGCGGACGATGCCGGTAATCAGCTCGCCTTCACGGTCCTTGTACTCATTAAAGATGGTCTCGCGCTCGGCTTCCCGCACCCGCTGGATGATGACCTGCTTGGCGGTCTGCGCGGAGATCCTTGAAAATTCGCTGGAGGGGAGTTTCATACCAATGGAGTCACCCACTTCGACGTCCGGGTCTTCCTCACGGGCCTCGTCCAGGGTAATCTCCTTGTACGAATCCTCCACCTCTTCTACGACGGTAACGAACTCGAAGATTTCGACCTCACCCAGCTCTTCGTTGAAATGGGCTTCCAGATCCCGCGTATTGCGGTATTTCTTGTTAGCTGCCGACAGGACCGCCTGTTCGAGGGCCTCGACGACAATAGCCCGGTCGATCCCTTTCTCTTTCATGAGCTGGTCGATAATGTGCTTAAGGTTAAAGGTCGTTTCCACGGTACATTCTCCTTGGTTCAGACAATGGTGTGACCCGAAGTCAACTAAAACTCGAATTCCAGGTTTGCCTTGGCTACCTGATCGAACGGGATGAGCGCCCGCTGTCCTTCGGTCAACTGGATCGCGACGGCGTCACCTTCGAGGCCCTGCAGGGTACCGAGGAAAGTCTTCCTCAGATTCCCCTTCTCGTCGGCAACCTGGGCAAAGGTTTTCACCTTCACCAAGCGGCCGATGGCGCGCTCGAAATCGCTCCGCTTCTTCAAGGGGCGGTTCAGGCCGGGCGAAGATACTTCCAGGGTATACTCTCCCGGAATGCAATCCTCCACATCCAGGATGGTAGAAAACTCGCGGCTCACCTCGGCACAGTCGTCCAGGGTTATCCCCCCGGGCCTGTCGAGATAGAGGCGAAGCACCATCTGCCTCCCCTCCCGCTTGTATTCGAGATCCACCAACTCAACCCCGAGCGAGTTCAACAGGGGCTGGATCAATTTCTCTATATTCTGTACGACGTCTATCTGTGCCATTGCCTTTTTGACATAAAAAAAAGCGAGCTGGAGGGCTCACTTTTTAGTGAACGGTAGGTTGTGCGTTAAGTCAAATACCACGCGGGGGTGGAAATAGCAAGATTTTTTTCTGGTTCAATGGACCAGTTACGGGGGTGGGAGCCGGCGGAAACAAAACTGACTTGCATTTTTAACCAATAGCCGCTAAATTACGCTGGTTAAACCGATACGATTCAACAAAGGAGTTATTGCATATGAGTAAGGAAGAGGCCATTGAAGTAGAAGGGACGGTCATCGAGCCCCTGCCGAACGCCATGTTCAGGGTCAAGCTGGAAAACGACCACATCGTTCTCGCCCACATCTCGGGCAAGATGCGGAAGTACTTCATCAAGATCCTTCCCGGCGACAAGGTGACTGTGGAACTCTCACCGTACGACCTGTCCCGTGGCCGGATCACCTACCGCGTCAAATAGCTCCCCTCGCCTTCCCTCTGCGCATTCCCTCGACTTCCAGGCGCCGGCACCAGCCGGCTCCCTTTATTTTATCAAGGAGATTGAAAAGGTATGTACACTGTTGCTGACCTCAAGAAGGGCCTCAAGCTCACCCTCGATGGTGCCCCATACATCGTGATCGCTTTCGACTTCACCAAGCCGGGCAAAGGCCAGGCCCTTTATCGCACCAAGATGCGCAACATGATCAACGGCACCATTCTCGACCGGACCTACCGTTCCGGCGAGACCTTCGAACCGGCCAGCCTCGAAGACCGGAAGATGCAGTTCCTCTACAAGGAGGAGGATCACTTTGTCTTCATGGACAACCAGAATTACGAGCAGTACCACATGAGCGAAGATGCCGTGGGCGATGCCAAGAACTACCTGATCGACAACCTGCCGGTGGATGTTCTTCTCTTCAGCGAAAAGGCGATCGGCGTCGACGTCCCCAACTTCGTCAACCTGCGGGTCGTGCAGACCGACCCCTGGGCCAAGGGGGACACTTCAGGGAGCGATTCCAAGCCCGCCACCGTCGAGACCGGCTATACCCTCCGGGTGCCGCCGTTCATCGAAGAGGGCGAACTGATCGTCATCGACACCCGTACCGGTGAGTACTCCACCCGCGTCAAGGGATAACGAACGCGTTCAGCGTGCTGCGTTGAAATGCTTAAACATTGAACTTTGAACAGTGAACCTTCAGTAAACTGGCGACTCGCCCGGCGCAAGTCCAACCTTCAGTCCCGCGCCGTTATCCTGCAGGCAATCAGAACATTCTTCACCGGCGAGGGGTATCTTGAAGTGGATACCCCTCTTCTCATTCCCGCCCCTGCCCCTGAATCGCAGATCGACGCCATCTCTGCCGGCCCGTGGTTTCTTCACACCTCCCCCGAGCTCTGCATGAAACGTCTCCTGGCCGCCGGTTTTGAGCGGATCTTCCAGCTCTGCCACTGCTGGCGCGCCGAGGAGCGTGGAACGCGCCACCTCCCTGAATTCACCATGCTCGAGTGGTATCGCGCCGAAGCCGACTATCGGGATCTGATGCAGGAGTGCGAGGCCCTGGTGCGGAGTGTCGCCACTGCGGCAGGCTGCGGCGCGACCCTCCGTTATCGCGGCAGGGTGGTGGAACTGACCGGTGAGTGGGAGCGGATCAGCGTCAGGGAAGCGTTCAGCCGCTATACCGACACAACCATGGAAAAGGCCCTGGCTGACGACACCTTCGACCTGCTCATGGTGGAGGCCATCGAGCCGAACCTCGGACAAAATCGCCCCACCTTTCTCCATGACTATCCTGCCGGACGTTCCGCCCTAGCCAGGTTGAGTGGAGCCGACCCGACGGTGGCGGAACGCTTCGAGCTCTACATCGGCGGGCTGGAACTGGCCAACGCCTTTTCCGAGCTGACCGATCCGGTCGAACAGCGACAACGCTTCGAGGCCGAAGCTGCCGACCGGGCAGCGCGGCAGCGTACGGTCTACCCCCTCCCCGAGCCGTTCCTGAACGAACTATCCTCAATGCCCCACAGCGCAGGCATCGCCCTGGGCATCGACCGCCTGGTCATGGTGCTCCTGGACGCAGCCGCCATCGACGACGTCGTCTCCTTCACCCCCGAAGAGCTTTAGCAGTTTGCTGAAAAACAGCCATCTCGCCGCCGTCCTCGCAAGCTCCTCGGTGCGGCGTAGCGCTGCTACGCCTCCCTCAAAGCTTGCTGCGGGTGCGACGATCTGACTATTTTTGAGCAAACTGATTCTTTTAATGTCGTGTCAACAATCACCTAGCACATTATCTTGGTATGAGACCGTCTCCCCCTGGTAGGTGCGCAGGTGAAGGGTGTCACCCTCCCACCGGCCATACTCCGGGAGGACCGGCACCTTCCCCTTACCGCCGGGGAGATCGATGACGTAGTAGGGGGTCGCGAGACCGGAGGTGTGGCCGCGCAGCCTCTCCATGAGAGAGATGCCGGTGCGGACGGATGGCCGGAAGTGGGCGGTACCGGCCACGAGGTCGGGATGGTGCAGATAATACGGCCGTACCCGACAGGCGAGAAGCCGCTGCATGAGCCTGGTCATGGTCGCCGGGTCGTCGTTCACCCCGTTCAGCAGCACGGTCTGGTTGCCCAGGGGAACCCCGGCGTCGGCCAGACGGCCGCAGGCAGCAGCGGCCTGGTCCGTCAGCTCAATCGGGTGATTGAAATGGAGGTTCAGATAGACGGGGTGAAAGCGTTGGAGCATCCGGCAGAAGCGCTCGGTAATACGCTCCGGCAGGGTTGCCGGCACCCTGGTGCCGATCCGGATGATCTCCACATGGGGAATCGATCTGATCCTGCTCAGGAGGTCGGCAAGACGTTCGTCCGAGAGCATGAGCGGATCGCCGCCGGAAAGGATGACGTCGCGAATCTCCCGATGCTCGGCCAGGTAGTGCAGGGCATCGTCCGTTCGGGCGCAGACCCGGGCCTCGCCGCATCCCACCTGACGTTTGCGCATGCAGAATCGGCAGTAGACGGCGCAGGCATTGGAGACGAGCCAGACGACCCGATCCGGGTAGCGGTGGATCAGGCCCGGCACCGGGCTCAGTTCCCCCTCGGCCAGCGGGTCCGGCGCCAGACCGGCATCGTCCAGTTCCAACGGGTCCGGTATGCACTGGCGCCAGATCGGATCCCCCACCTCCCGCACCAGCCCCAGGTAATAGGGGGTGATCCTGAGCGGATAGCGGGCCACGACCTTCCGCAACGGCTCCGGGTCGATGCCGAAACGCTCGGCCAGCTCTTCAGGAGCGGTTACGCTCCCTGCCAGACTATGCTCCCATCCCTCTAACGCCATTACCCTAGCCACCTCAACGTCCGCCGAACTCCCGCGCCATGTAGGACTGCCACTCGCGCATCAGCCCCTGGTAGTCGAGGCCGAAGTCGGCCAGGGCCTTACCCACCGCACCCTCGATCTTCTCGCCGCTGCCGAGGAGCAGGAGGATCTCCCGAACCTTGTGCCAGCCATAGGACTGGACCATGAAGTTGACCAATGCGTAACTCTCCTGGTAGGCAAGGCCAGCCTGCCGGGTATCCATCCCGATGAAGGGCTTGGTCAGGAAATCCGTCGACACGGGGTTTCCCGACTTGGCGACCCTCCCCAGCTCGGCCATGGGATGATTGAAGAGGCGTCGCCCCTGCAGCTCGGCAATCCCCTCGTTCAGCCAGGTGGGGATGTTTCCCCTGGTCAGTTCCTGAACGACAACGTGGCTGTATTCGTGGAACAGCACACCCTTGAGTTGCGGCGTGAGGTCGGTGGCCCCGCCGACCGGCAAACGGATCTTGCCGTCGTAAAGCCCGCCCGACCAGTCCGGTCCGGCGGTTACGACCCGGTAATCCTTTTTGGTGTAGAGGATCACCGGAATCCTGGCTGTGGGAAAATGGGAGAGGTCGCTCCCCACCTGGTTGTAGGCATCCTCCAGGGTGTCCAGGATCTCCCTGGCCAGGGTCGTGGTGGAGCCGGCATCGTAGGAAACGACGAAACGGGAACTGTAACCGCGGTCCATCCCCCCTTCCACCGACTGCTCCCGCTTTGCCTTCTCCAGCAGCTCACGGGTCGACTTCATGCCGGGGTTCAGGGTAAGGGCCTTTTCCCATGACTCGATGGCTGCCTGGAGGTTGCCGGTGTCGTACTGTACCCGGCCGGTGAAGTAGAGGATCTCCGGGGTGTCGCCGCCGAGCCCCTGGGCACGCTGCAACTCATTGAGGGCCGCATCGTAGTACTTGCCGTAATAGAAGGCAATCCCCCGCAGCACGTAGTAGCGGGGGACCTCGGGGAAGAGTTCCCGCGCCTGATCGAAGCTGGCGATCGCCTCGTCGAAGCGGCTCGCGGCAAGGTGACGTTCACCAACGAAGGTGTAGGCCTCGGCAAGATTCCTGCGCAGGGTCTGGTCGTACGGATAGAGGGAAAAGGCCTTCTGCAGCTGCTCAAGGGCCTTTTCGTGCTCCCCGCGGCTCTGCAGTTCAACGGCGTAGTTATTGAGCGAGAAAGGATCGTTGGCGAAGACGGCAGGGGCAAGAAGCAACAGCATGGAAGCTGCCGGCCAGAGGAGCCGGCAGCACCTCGTTACTGATCGAAGAATATGCATGGGAGGCACTATAGCACAGCGGTAAAACTGCTTGAATCAAAAATAACTTCCTACGAATTCAACGCGGATGGGAACGGATCGGGTTGGATGTATGCGGTTTAAAACCTATCCACTGTTTTCCACGTGAATCCGCGTTGAGTCGCCGATAAACGGCTATTCCGCCCCGAGCTGCGCGCGGATGGAGGCGGCAATTCCGGCCGGGTCCAGACCGTAGCGTGCGTAAAGCTGCGACTGCTCACCCTGCTCGATGAACCGGTCAGGATACCCCAGTCGAACAACGCGTACACCGGTGATCCCCTCCTCCTCCAGGAGTTCGAGCACCGCGCTGCCGAAACCACCCTGGAGAACGTTTTCTTCAAGCGTGAAAAGCAGTCGGTGCTTTGACGCCAGACCGAGGATGAGGTCACGGTCAAGAGGCTTGACAAAACGCGCATTGGCAACCGCGATGGCACGCCCTTCGCCGGAGAGCTCCTCTGCTGCCGCCAGGGCGGGATAGACCATGGTGCCGAAGGCGATGACCGCCGCGGCTTCCCCCTCCCGCAACAGTTCCCCTCTGCCAAGGGGAAGCGGCTTCATCACCTGGTCCAGCGGTACCCCCACCCCGTTGCCGCGGGGATAGCGGACCGCCACCGGGCAACCGTACTCTATGGCGCTGGCCAGCATGTGCTGGAACTCGTTCTCGTCCTTGGGCGCCATCACCACCAGATTGGGGAGGTGGCGCAGGTAGGAGAGGTCGAATACCCCGTGGTGCGTCGGACCGTCGCTCCCCACCACACCGGCCCGGTCGAGGGCAAAGACCACCGGGAGATTCTGGAGACAGACGTCGTGGAAGACCTGGTCATAGGCACGCTGGAGAAACGAGGAGTAGACGGCAAAGACCGGCCTGAACCCGGAAGCGGCCAGACCTGCGGCAAAGGTGACACCATGTTGCTCGGCAATGCCGACGTCGAAAAAGCGCTCCGGGAACTCCCTGGCAAACCCTGAAAGGCCGGTGCCGTCCGGCATGGCCGCGGTAATGGCCGTAATCCGCTCGTCGTCGCCGGCCAGGCTGAGGATGGTCTTGCCGAACACGGCCGTGTAGGAGGCTGCCCCCCCCTTCCCCTTCAGGACCTTGCCGGTCTCGATGTCAAAGGGGCCGACGCCGTGGAACAGGGACGGGTTCTGTTCGGCAGGGGCATACCCCTTGCCCTTTTTGGTGATGACATGCACCAGGACCGCGTCGTCAAAACGACGGACCTTTTCCAGGGTCTCTTCCAGGAGCGGCAGGTTGTGGCCGTCGATGGGGCCGATATATTCGAACCCGAATGCCTCGAAGAGCATCCCCGGCGTAAAGAGCCCCTTGAGCGACTCTTCGGCCCGCTTGGCGACTTTCAGCGCACTTCTCCCGACCCCGTCAAGACTCTCCAGGAATCCCTCGACGTCCTTCTTCATCCGATGCACGAATTCGCTGGTAATGGTCCGGCTGAGGAAGTTGGAGAGTGCCCCGACGTTCTCGGCAATGGACATCTCGTTGTCGTTCAGGACAACCACCAGGTCCTTGTTCAGATGGCCGGCATGATTCAGCCCCTCAAAAGCGATCCCGCCGGTCATGGAGCCGTCGCCGATGACCGCCACCACCTTGTTCCGTGCCTCCTTCAGGTCACGGCCAACAGCCATGCCGGTTGCGGCCGAGATGGAGGTGGAGGAGTGGCCGACGTCAAAGGCATCATGGGGGGACTCGGCCCGCTTCGGGAAGCCGCTGATCCCGTCCAGCGTCCTGAGGGTCCCGAACCGCTCCAGTCGGCCGCAGATGAGTTTATGGGCGTACGCCTGGTGCCCCACATCCCAGACCAGCTTGTCGTCGGGGGAGCGAAAGACCCTGTGCAGGGCAAGGGTCAGTTCGACCACCCCCAGGCTCGGGGCAACATGGCCGCCGTTCTTGGCGCACGTCTCGATGATGACCTGGCGCAGTTCGCTGGCAAGCCGTTGCAGCTCTGCCTGGCCGAGTGGCCTGAGGTCAGCGGGCGAATGTATGGTGTCGAGTATTTTTGCCATAGCTTGATTCACGTGAAGGGAGATGTCGATCCGGCGCGTCCCCCCTCATATTTTTCGGCCTTTCAGGATTTGCGGCTGACGATGTAGCGGGCGATCTCCCGCAGCGGTTCGGCCTTGTCACCCAACGGTTCGAGGGCTGCCAGGGCCATTTCCATCAGCTCTACCGCCCTCTGCTTGGCTTCTGCCAGCCCGACTACCGCAGGATAGGTCGCCTTGCCCCGGGCCTGATCACTCCCCGCATCCTTGCCGATCTCCTCGGTAGTCCCTTCGATGTCGAGGATGTCGTCGGCAATCTGGAAAGCCAGTCCCGCAGCTTCGCCATAGCGGGTTATTGCCGCCAGCTGGCTGTCGTCGGCACCACCGAGGAGGGCCCCGGCCTTCACCGAGGCCTTGATGAGCGCGCCGGTCTTATGGGTATGGATGTACTGTACGGTCGGCAGGTCGATATCGCCCTTTCCTTCGCTCTCCATATCCACCACCTGCCCGCCAACCATCCCGAAGGAGCCTGCGCAGGTGGCGATCTCCCGGATAACCGCCAGCCGTCGCTCGGACGACACCGAATCCGACTGCAGATCGGGCGTGGCGAGCAGGATGAACGCCTGGGTCAGCAGGGCGTCACCGGCCAGGATGGCGATGGCCTCGCCAAAGACCTTATGATTGGTCGGATTGCCGCGCCGGAAGTCATCGTCATCCATGGCCGGCAGATCGTCGTGGATCAGGGAATAGGTATGGATCATCTCCATGGCGCAGGCAGCGGGCATCGCCCGGGCAAGCTCTCCGCCGACAGCCTCGCAGGCAGCCAGCATGAGGATCGGCCGCACCCGTTTTCCACCGGCAAACACCGAATAGCGCATGGATTTGTGCAGCGAGAATGGAAGGTCATTTTCCTTGGGCAGGTAGCTATCCAGCGCCTTGTCAACGAGTTGGCACCGGTCCTTCAGGTATTGCTTCAACTCCATCACAGTTCCCCTTAGTATTACTCGTCCAGCCTGAACGGCTCACGGCTGAATGAGCCGTCCTTGTTTTTCAATAACAGTTCGACCCGTTTTTCGGCCTCGTTCAGCTTCTTCGAACAAAAGCTTACCTGCTTCATCCCCTCTTCGAAGGCCTTGAGGGAATCGTCGAGAGAAAGGTCGCCGCTCTCCAGGCGTCGGACAACCTCTTCCAGTTTCTTGAGAGCGCTTTCGAATTTTTCCGTTGCCATACGTCGGCCTCACCCACAGAATTGCATAGCCACAACATACCTGACGCTAAAAAGAGACGATATTATACAGGAAGGGGTCTGCCAGTCAAGGATTGCCTGCCTTAAGGCGCTCAGCAGGGGCCTTCGGCCCGGACGCCTCCTCGACAGAACAAACTGCAACCCCGTTATGAAAGGTCAACCGAAGCCGGTCCCCCGCGAAAACCTGACGAACGTCCTTGACCACCGCCATCCCAGGGTACTTCTGCACCACGGCGTACCCCCTGCTCAGGGTACGGAGGGGGGAAAGGGCATGCAGCGCGCTGGCGGCCACCGAGAAGCGTTCCCGGCTGCTGTCCAGTTGGCGACGAAGCGCCGCTTCATTCCTGGCCTGGCTGGCAATAAGCAGTTCCCGCGCCCGCTCGATCCTCACCAATGGAGAGACAATGCGCAGGAGACCGGTTTGCCGCATAAACTGCTCCTTGCGGGCGGCGATGGCCCACTTCGCTCCCTTGGCGAGCCGGTCGGCAAGGTCGTCGACCCGTTGGGCCGTATGAGCGAGCAGGGTGGAGGGGTCACGGAGCGCCCTGCCTGAGGTGGTCAACCGGCCACGCAACTCGGCGAAGCGATGCCGCACTGCCTGCTGCAGGCGATGGGAGAGCAAGGTCACCCGCTCCTCCAACTCCGCCTTGCTCCCCACCACCAGCTCGGCAGCGGCGGACGGGGTCGGCGCCCGCAGGTCAGCCACCAGATCGGCTATGGTCATGTCCACTTCGTGACCGACTGCCGAAATCACCGGGATCTTCGACCCATGGATGGCCCTGGCAACCACTTCCTCGTTGAAGGCCCAGAGATCTTCCAGAGAACCGCCCCCGCGCCCGACGATCATGACGTCGATCATGGGGTGACGGTTGAGGTCACGGATGGCAGCGGCGATCTCGGCCGCCGCCCCTTCCCCCTGCACCCTCACCGGGTAGAGCAGTATCTCCAGGTTGGCAAAGCGTCGGTTCAGGACGTTCAGCATATCGTGAATCGCCGCACCGGTTGGGGAGGTGACGATCCCTATCCGTTGCGGCAGCAGAGGCAACGGTTTCTTATGCAGCTCGTCGAACAGGCCTTCCCTGGCGAGCCGCTCCTTGAGTTGCTGGAAGGCAAGCTGCAATGCGCCGACCCCCTTGGGCTCCAGGTATTCGACGAGCAGCTGGTACTCCCCGCGCTGGTCGTACACCGAGAGGCGGCCCCTGGCGATGAAGCCCATCCCGTCCTGCGGGCGGAAACGGAGCATGCGTGCCGCGCCGCGAAACATGACGCAACGGATCTGGGCGCCCGCATCCTTCAGGGTGAAATAGCAGTGGCCGGATGAAGGCTGTGCCAGATTGGATATCTCCCCTTCGACCCAGACCTGCTGGAAGTTTTCCTCCAGCACCCCGCGTACGAGAGCCGTCAGCTGGCTGACCGTCAAAATCCGTTTTTCGCTGAAAAGGTCCATATGAATTCTAACTGAGCGGGATCAGAGGAAAGGGAACGGGAGCCGAAACATCGTCTTCTGTCTATCACAGCGGCGACAGGGTGTCAAACCGGTTGACCGGGCCGACAGGTTCATTGTATTATCCGCCGCATGAACAACTACCCCTATGTAATTACTATTTCATCGGAAAAAGGGGGCGTCGGCAAGACCACCCTGGCCACGAACCTGGCCATATTCCTCAAGGCTCTGGACGAGGAGTTGCCGGTCTCCCTCTACTCTTTCGACAACCACTTCACCATTGACCGGATGTTCGGCATCAAGGGGCAGAAGAGCAGCGGCTCGGTAGCCGATCTCCTCCTTGAGACACCGGGCCGGGAGCTTATGCAGACCGGACAGTACGGGGTGAACTTCATTCCGTCGTCCCCGGACCTGAACGACCTCAAGGGGGCGGTCAAGGGGCCGATGGTTCTGGCCCGGCTGCTGGCAAAGTCCGGGATTCCCGGCATCCTTATCATCGACACCCGCCCCGACCTGGACACCCTGACGCAGAACGCCCTCTACGCCGCCGACCGGGTCCTGATCCCGGTGAAGGATATGCCGAGCCTGGAAAACTGCAAGAACATCTTTGCACTGTTCGACAAACGGGGGATGGACCGCAAGAGCCTCTCCCTTATCCCCTGCCTGATCGACGAGCGGATCAAGTTCGACGGCCTGTTCGCAGATCAGAAGAGCCTGCTGAAGGCGTTCGCCATCAACCGCGGCTACCGCTGCCAGGAGACCTTCATCTCCAAGAGTCCCAAGGTGGAGAGCCTGAACACAAACCCGGACGGCAAGATCTACCCCATCCTCACCCACGGCCGGGGAACCGATGTCTATGGTCAGTTCTTCCAGTTGGCCAGAACCATCCTGGAAGAGTACCGTGCCACTGCCGAACCCCGTGCGATCCTCTTTCACCAGTGGCTCACTGCCGAAGACGAGCGAAAGAAAGAGGCCTTCTATGCCCGGCTCAACGGGATCAGCCAGGAATGCCTGCTTTGTCGCACCCCGCTCGGTCAGGAAAACGGCGCAACGGCCGGGTTCTACTACGAGACCTCCGACGGCGCATCCAGCGGCTTTGTTGAAGAAAGCTGCTTTCTCCGCTTCCTGACCGGTTCCATATACAAACTTGGTGATGCCTTGAGCGATGACGACCCCTCGCTGCTGCTCCTCAAGGAATCGGCTCGGGAGTCGTCCTTCGCCTTCCGGCCGGTGCAGAACGGCAGTGGACCGGCTGTGGTCGTGAGCCGTTTCGACCAGGGGGGGGTACAGCTGCTGAAGCGTGAATACCCGCTCAAGGATTACGTGGAAGGCTTTTTCAACGACGGGAAAAAACCGCCCCTCTTCACCATCATGAACGAGACCATGGGTGGATGCGACGGCTCCTACCGTGACGGGTTCCTGCTGGTCCACCCGGTAAAGAGCTCGGCCCCGGAAAAGATCCTCCAGGATGAAAGCTACCGCGCCTTCACGCGGCTCAAAGGACAGGTGGCGGCACAGCTCACCTGAAACTACCTCACCAGTTCGGAGGCATAGACAAAGCTGATGCCCGTCTCTTTCAATTCGGGCATCAGTTCGCGCAGGGCACGGATCGTTGCCGGATGGGGGTGACCGATGGCAATGGCTCCCCCTTTCCGACGGGCAATGCGAACCGCCTCCTCCAGTTGCACCTTGATGGCACCTACCTCCTGCACGTTATCCAGAAACACATTCCTGGTCCCGGCCTCCATCCCCAACTGGCGAGCCAGCTGCAGCCCGACCGACTTGGGGCTGGTGCGGCTGTCTATGAAGAAGAGCCCCCGCTCCTTCAGGATGCTCAGGACCACCCCCATCTTCTCGTTATCCTCGGTGAAACGTGAACCCATGTGATTGTTGGCACCGACGACATGGGGAACCGCCTGCAGATACCCTCTGACCCGCTCCGCAATCTCTCCTTGACTCTGGGAGAGGAGAAGGCCGTTCTTTTCCAGCCGCTGTTGCGGGTATCCCTGGGGCTCCATCGGGATATGGAGCATGACCCGCCCCCCCTGCTTATGGACAAGTTCTGACACTGCCCGGTCCTTCGCGAGCCCGGGAATAACCGAGAACGTGATCGGGAGTCCGATGGCGAGGAGTTCGCGGGCCTCCTGAACGCTGGTCCCCATGTCATCGATGATAATGGCGACACTTCCGGGCCCCGAAGGTCTCGGCCGCGCCTGTTTCGGCACGTGTGGCAAGGGCGCAGGGACCGCTGTGTAGGGACGCTGCTCATACTCCTTATGCTCGGGACGCGGCGGAATCTGCCGGCGCTCGACGGTAGCCGGCACCTTCTCCACCGGGGGAGGCAGACTCCTTCGCAGCCATTCGAGGCCGAAAAAGACAGCGACGATCAGTAACGCTATCACCAGCAGCACAACCAGCGGACGTTTTCCGCCCCCCGGCTGCGACCGTTTGTTGCTCAACTTGCCCGATTTCTTCGCCAACGCCACACTCCTGAAAGAAAATGTCCGCACTGTATAGCACACCCGGCAGAAGCGGGGAATAGTTTCATGAGCCTGGACCGAGTGCGGCCGACCAGATATCTGGTCGGCCGCGGTGAAATTCCAGCAGACAGTGGTGAGTTACTCGTGGTTCAGCTCAACAGACAGGGGGAGCTATTTTGAACAATCTACGGCTTCTTCGATGGAACCGGAGCCGGCAACGCCTTTTTGTCACCGGAAGGCGATGCTTCACGCTGAGCCAGGTAGTTTGCCGCAAAGATGTAGTCATCAAGATAATCGCGCTTCCCGTCACCGTTCAGATCGTACCGCGGCAGATCCTTGGTACCCCGCTCCTTGAGGAACTGGCCAAATGATTTATCGGACACCTGCTTAAGGTCCCCGAGCTGTTTAGCCGTAAGAGGTTGCGCCACGGTCAGGGGAATGCGGGCCACCGATTCCCCCAGGGAGACGGTCAACGAGGCATCGTTGGCATTCTGGCTCGGGAGTGCCTCCACGAGCCACTCCCCCTCTTCATTCTGCTTGAGCGAGAGCAGCTTGCCATGGTCAAGGGCAAAGGTCGGGGTCTCCTTGGCCTCGCCGCCGAGACTGACGGTGATGGAAACGCTCGTCTTGCCGTCTGTCAGGACAATGCGTGGCGACTGGAGATACGGAAGATCCTTGGCCAGCACAAAGGCTGCAACGAGCTTCTCCATGGTCGGCTTGTCCGAAAGCGCCTTGATCCGCTCTGCTACCGACGGGAACGCGATCTGCTTCTTCTCAGCCGGGGCCTTCTTCTCTTCGGCAGTGCTCTTGCCCGACTCGTCCGCCTGGCTGGATGCCGTGGTCTCCTGCCCCTGTACCGGCTGCTGATCGTACTTAGGCGTTTCCGCTTTCTTCTCGGTCTGACCGGCCGCGGTATCGCCCGGCATCGACACCGTCCCCAGATAGACGCTCCCCCCGCTCGTGGTGGTCGTGGTGCCGGCAGAGCCCTGCAGCACCGCTCCGCCGCCTCCCGCCGGAGGCGTTGTGGTGCCGCCCGACGATGGCGTGTCGGTTTTCACTGTCTGAGGGGAATCGCTGGTCACTGCGTTGCTGTAACTGGTCGTCACGGCGAGCGGGGCGCTGTTTGCGTTGATCATGGTCGCCGTGAGGCCGGTCAGGAGACCGGCCGAATCACCTTTCCGGTCGAAGGTGATCGAGGCGATGGCTCCACTGCCGGAAATGCCGCTGGTGCTTAACACGCCGATCCTGATGATACCGGACTGATTGGGATTGGCGACGAAGATTGCATTGCCCAGCATCCCCCCTTTTTCTACCCTCGGATTGCCGAGCGTGGTGGAATCGTAGGTCAGGGTCACGTCGAGTCCGGCAACGCCCGCCAACCCCGATCCAACCACGGCATAGACGCCATTCCCGCTGGGGACGGCGGCAATTGTCGCGGCGGCGAAGGCCGCGCCGAAGGAGCCGAGGAGCCAACACCCTGCTACCAGCGCTAAGACGACCATCCTGTATGTTTGATTTGCAGAGTTCGTGCGAACATTCTTCATAAATTGTATCTCCGTCTCAGTATTCGCCTGCCGTCGGGACGATCCTTCATCACAACAGTAGCAAGCATTACCCCTGCGTCAAGAACCGGCGTACGCTCGCGGCAAGCCATCACCCCCGCGTCAGATGCCGGTACTTTATCCGGTGGGGTCGGTCCGCTTCGGCGCCCAGGCGCCTCTTCCGGTCCTCCTCGTACTCCGAATAGTTCCCTTCGAACCAGACCACCCTGCTCTCCCCTTCAAAAGCGAGCATATGCGTGGCGATCCGGTCCAGGAACCAGCGGTCGTGGCTGATGACCACGGCGCAGCCGCCGAAGTTTTCCAGGGCCTCCTCGAGCGCCCGCATGGTGTTCACATCCAGATCGTTGGTCGGTTCGTCCAGGAGGATGACGTTCCCCCCCTCCTTCAGCATCTTGGCAAGATGGACCCGATTGCGCTCGCCGCCGGAGAGCATCCCCACCTTCTTCTGCTGGTCTGCTCCGGAGAAGTTGAAACGTGACACATAGGCCCGGGAGTTGACCGAAAGCTTGCCGAGCTGTACGACATCGGCCCCCTCGGAGATCTCCTCCCAGATCGTCCGGTCTCCGGCCAGGGCGTCACGGCTCTGGTCGACGTAAGCGAGCTTGACCGTTTCTCCGATCCTGAAAGAACCGGAGTCCGGAGTCTCCTGGCCGGTTATCATCCGGAAAAGGGTCGTCTTGCCGGCGCCGTTCGGACCGATCACGCCGACGATCCCGCCGCGGGGGAGCCTGAACTGCATGTTTTCGAACAGGAGCCGGTCGCCGTAGCTCTTGGTGACATCTTCGGCCTCGATGACGATGTCGCCCAGTCGTGGTCCGGCAGGGATGTAGATCTCCAGGTCACGGGCCTGCTTGTCGTTTTCCTGGGCCACAAGCTGTTCATAGGCGGTGATCCTCGCCTGCGACTTTGCGTGGCGCCCTTTGGGGGACATCCTGATCCATTCCAGTTCCCGCTGCAGCGTCTTCTGCCGGTCACTCTCCTGCTTCTCCTCCATGGCCAGCCTGGCCTGTTTCTGCTCCAGCCACGACGAGTAGTTCCCCTTCCAGGGGATCCCCTCACCCCGGTCCAATTCGAGTATCCAGCCAGCCACATTGTCCAGGAAGTAGCGATCGTGGGTCACCGCAATGACCGTACCGGGGTAGGAATGGAGGTGGTGCTCCAGCCAGGCGACGGTTTCGGCATCCAGGTGGTTGGTCGGTTCGTCAAGAAGGAGGATGTCGGGCTTCTGGAGCAGCAGCCTGCAGAGGGCC
Organism: uncultured Geobacter sp.; assembly: GCA_964431365.1. Taxonomy (GTDB): domain Bacteria; phylum Desulfobacterota; class Desulfuromonadia; order Geobacterales; family DSM-12255; genus Geomobilibacter. The sequence goes on from CAYSJJ010000030.1 coordinate 19,275, forward strand.
ACGCGGCGTTTCTCCCCACCTGACAGCACGGTAACCGGTGTATCGCCGTCCGGACAGCGGAGGGCATCCATCGCCATCTCCAGCCGGGAGTCGAGGTCCCAGGCATCCAGATGGTCGAGTTTCTCCTGAACCTCGGCCTGACGGTCGCAGAGCTTGGTCATCTCGTCATCGGACATCGGTTCGGCGAACTTCGCGTTGATCTCGTTGAATTCGTTTACCAGGTCGACGATCTGCTGGACCCCCTCCTCCACCACCTGGCGGACGGTCTTGGCCTCGTCGAGCCTCGGCTCCTGCTCAAGATAGCCGACCGTGTAACCGGCAGAAAGTACCGCCTGACCGTTGAACTCCTTGTCCACCCCGGCCATGATCCGCAGGAGTGAGCTCTTCCCGGAACCGTTGAGACCCAGCACGCCGATCTTGGCGCCGTAGAAGTAGGAGAGGGAAATATCCTTCAGTACGGGTTTCTTGTCATAGAACTTCGAGACCCGCATCATGGTGTAAATGATCTTGTTCGGTTCCAAACCCATGGGTTACGCCGCTCCTTCAATAAGTAGTCGACTTCCGTTGACCGGAAGGTGTTCACTATTTTGAGCAAAAAAAGGGCAGCCAGCACTCTGACTGCCCTTCGTGTTTGACAGTTGTAAATCTTACTTGCGAAGTACCTTGATGACCGCCGAGAAATCCTCTTCGCCGCGGCCATCCTTGTCCGCCTGCTCGTAGAGGCTGCGGGCGCAGGCAACGCCGGGCAGGTCGAGCCCCAGCTTCTGGGCAGCATCCATGACCAGTTCCAGTTGATCGTGAACGTACTTGAGTGCCAGGTTGCGGCTGAAATCGCCACGGGCCATGGTGCGACCCTTGGAGTGGAAGAGCGGAGACGCCACCCCGCCTGAGTCGAGAACCTCCAGGATCTTGTCGGCGTTGAAACCGAGTTTTTCGCCGAAGACCAGCGCCTCGGACAGGGCCTGGATCAGCTCCGCCTGCACCAGGTTGACGATGAACTTCATGCGGGTGGCATCGCCGACTCCACCGACGTGGATGATGTTCAGGCCGAAAAAGGAGAAGAGCTCCCGGCAGCGACCGACCAGGGCCGGGTCCCCCCCTGCGAGAATGGTGAGAAGGCCGTTGGCCGCATGCTCCTTGGTTCCCCAGACCGGTGCATCGAGGAAAAACACCCGGCGGTTGGTCGCTTCTTCGGCCATTTCGAAGGTGCTCTCAAGGGAATGGGTCCCCATGTCCACGAGGATCGTACCCGGGTCGATGCCGGCGAAAAGACCGTCCGGCCCGTAGATATCCGGACGAAGACGCTCTTTTTCGGGCCGGATATAGAGAACGACGTCCTTCCCCTTGGCAGCTTCTCGTGGGGTGCCGGCCTGGGATGCTCCCAGTTTGACCAATTCGGAGACGACTGCGGCATCCGAATCGTAGACGGTTATGGTATAGTTGCCCTTGGTAAGATTGGAGGCCATGTAACGACCTACCGTACCGAGCCCCAAAAATCCGACAGTTTTCAGCATCTCATTCCTCCCCAAAGCATCAGATGTTCATTTCCGCCGAGCTGCGGCATCAGGCGCTAACTCAGAGCAGTGGCAATACTATACTTGAAATAACACTGTTTGCAACTGATAATCACCTGTGCCGCAAGACACCGACCCGGTCGCAAAGGTGGGCCAGCCGGCAGCTTGAACAACGGGGGGACACCGGATGGCAGTGGTTCTGGCCGAAGGCCACCAGAAGGTCGTTGATCTCCAGCCAGTACTCCGCTGGGAGTATCGCCCGGAGAACGAATTCGGTCTCCTCAGGGCTCTTTGTCCGCACGTACCCCCATCGATTGCAGATCCGGTGGACGTGCGTATCGACGCAGATGCCGTGTTTGCCGAACCCCAGGGTTACCACCAGGTTGGCGGTCTTTCTCCCTACCCCCTTCAGCTTCAGTAGTTCGTCGAGGTCATCCGGGACCGACCCGCCATAGTCATCCACAAGCCGTGCACAGAGCTCCCGGATCTGTCGTGCCTTGGTCCGGTAAAATCCGACCGGGTAGATGGCCTCCACAATATCCTCCTCGGACAGGGCGGCCATCTCGACGGGCGATCCGGCACGGGCGAAGAGGCGCTGCGAAGCCGGCCCGGTGGTCCGGTCATGGGTCCGCAGCGACAGGATGCACGATATCAGCACCTTGAACGGATCCCCTTCGCGCTGGGAGACGATGGTGACCGCAGGTGTCTCCCAATGGGTGACCTCTTCCTTGAGAATCCTGATGGCGTCATGAATCTCTGTACCAGTCATGTTCACCTTCCTGTTTGCATATCCGCAACAGATTGCATACTATCTCCCCAGGAGAGAATACATGAATAAAATCGATCTGCATGTCCATTCTACCTGTTCGGACGGCCTGCTGCCACCCGCCGAGGTAGTTAAAAAGGCTGCTGGCGAAGGGGTAACGCTCCTGGCCCTGGCCGATCACGACTCCATCGGAGGCGTTCGACAGGCCATTGCAGCCGGCAGGGGGGCCGGGGTCACGGTGATCGCGGCCGTGGAGCTATCGGTGGAATATCGCCACTACCACGACGTCCACCTGCTGGGACTTGGCATCGACGCCGATGACTCCCGGCTCTCGGCACTGCTCACGAAATTTCAGGAGCGACGGGAGACACGCGGCGAACGAATTGTCGAGCGGATCAACGAGAAGCTCGCCGGTGAGGGGCGCACACCGATCGACGTGGCGGCAGTACAGGCCCGTGCCGAAGGAGCTCTGGGAAGACCCCACATTGCCAGGGTCCTGATGGAGGCCGGTTATGTGAAGGATATGGAGGATGCGTTCACCAGGTATCTGGAGCCCTGCAATGTACCGAAGGAATACTTCCCTCTGGCGGATGCCATCAAGGAGATTCATCGCGTGGGAGGCGTGGCGGTGCTGGCCCATCCCCAGAGTATCAGCGAGAACAGGACCACTATACGGACGATAATCGGTGAGTTGAAGACGTTGGGGCTGGATGGGATCGAGGCGCACAACACCATGGGGACCATCGACGATGCGCTGGTGTTGGAACGGTTCGCCCTTGACCTGGGGTTATTGACCACCGGCGGGTCTGATTTTCACGGGTTCGGCGATGACAGCCCGATGGGAACCATTCGCGGCGTTCCCATCCCGGCCAGATGCGGCGTGGAGCTCCTTGCCAGACTAAACCTGCGTCAGAAAGAAATGTAAGGCAGCGTCTACTCCTTGTACCGCTTGTAGGAAACCACCTGCATGGTATCCACGACCTTTTTCACCCCGGAAACCGTTTCGACGACCGACACCGCTTTCCGACGTTCTTCATCGGAGTGCACATGGCCTGCAAGGCTGATGGTACCTTTCTTGGCGGCAATTTTCAGGTGAAGGCTTTCGATATCGCCGGACCTGAGGAGTTCGGTCTCTACCTTCTTCCGAAGGATGATATTTTCCAGTTGCTTCAAGGACTCTTCTTCGCGATCCTTGAGACGGGGGTCCCGGGCTGCGGCAACGATCAGGTCGACGATGGCCCCCTTCCCCATCACACCGCTGTTGACGGTGAGGTCGTACCCCAATGGATCCTGCCAGTCCCGGTCGAAGTAAAAACGTATGAAGCCACCCCGCTGGTGGTCGCTCTTTCTGATCAACTCGCGGGCAAGCTCCGGATCGATCCATTCACGTTCGGCAAAACGTTCGACTCTTTCCTCGAACGGGCCGATGATACGAAGGCGAAGCACATTGGCCATGCCGATGAGAAGGTCCTGACCGCCACGGCCGTACAGGATCACGTTCCCGGTCCGGGCGAAATCAAGCAGGATCAGCTCGATCATGTTGAGATACGCAGCTTGCTGCCGGTCCTCGGCGGTCCGGTACACCGGCGGTTTTTCGTCCACACGATCGAGTATCTCGCTGGGAATGCCGTACTCCGGGGCCATTTCCGATATCTTGGGACCGTCAACCAGGGTATACTTCAGCTTCTTTGCCACTTCCTGTGCAATCTGATACGCGCCGGTTCCCATTTCACGAGAGATCGTAATAATCGCCATTGATAGCCGCACCTCCACTAAAGTCGCCGGATTGTAGCACGACGCGTCAATGTATACAAGGCTCTCGCGCATGCCCGCACACGTCGAGCGTTGAAAAAAGGATATTTCATGGGCTCCTTCATTCTCTGTTTTCTGATTTTCGCTTCCATCCACTCCCTGCTGGCTATTCCCGGCATTAAGGGAAGGATTTCCGGTCTGTTGGGCCAATGGGGTCGCTGGTATCGTCTCGGCTACAACCTCATCTCCGTGGTACTATTCGCCTGGGTCATGTCAGCGTGGCCACATCCGCCGGTCATCTACTTCATTCCCGGCATCTGGGGGCTCTTCTGCTATCTCATACAGATCGCTACAGCCGCCCTTCTTTGTCGCTGTGCCGCTCAACTGGACCTTCCGGAATTTCTCGGCTTACGGCCGCCGAAGAGTGCGGCCTCGCTCTTTCAGGGCGGCTGCTACGGCTGCGTCCGGCACCCACAATACTCGCTGGCGATCGTCTTTTTCGTGCTGAATCCGGTTATGACCGGTCGCTGGCTGGCCCTGACGCTTCTTTCCACCGTATATTTCGTGATCGGCGCTTGGCTGGAGGAGAAAAGACTGCTGAAGGAGTTTGGTGACGAGTATCGACGCTATCGCACCAACGTGCCGATGTTCATACCGAGCCTGCGAAGGTGCATGGATGGAAAAGGGGAAGAATGAGCTGAAAGGATTATGCGTAGGTACTGAAAGGAGGCTGTTTGTATGTTCGATTTGCGCCGTCATGGGGCTTTTCGCCGCGACCGGTTCCGTTCAGGGGATTACTCCCCTCTGAAGATGGCACCACTGTTTGAAGTGCGGTAGAGCCGGTGTTGGTGGCGCGTGCCGACGTCCCCTCCCCCCCTTCGGCAGCTTGTTGCTGCTGAGCCTCGGCCATCTGCGCAGCGGCCTGGGCAGCTACCGCCCGATCCTGACCGGAAGGATCGGCAGGAGCCATGGCAGCCCTGATAACCACCTGCATCTTGCTGATCGTCTCCTGGGGCGTCTTCTCAGGAGCGGTGTCGATCTGCACCTCGCCGCCGACAATATAGCTTTTCCCGTCCGGTCCTGACCGGTACGAATAGCTGACGGAACCGGCGTATTGGCCGCCAGCCGCCTTGTGGGCAGCTTCGTGCGCCTTCACCCGCTCCTCGCCCCGCCTGAGCTGTTCCACCTCCCCCTTGATCTTCTCCTCGTCCGCCTTGGAGCGCGCCTGGGGAGAAATAGTGACCGAGTCTCCGGCCTGCCGGGATTCGGTCGTCGACGGCGTCTCGACACGACTCTCACGGTCTGACGCAGCAGTACGCTCCGCCGTGGTGCCGGCAGGGAATCCTGCCTGATATGTCGCTACACCGGAGAGTTGCATGAAAAAATTCTATCACGACAACATGCCGATTTCCAGTGGGAAAATGACTGGTTACACGTCCGCGCCTCCCCCTTCGCGTCGTTGAAAAAAGGCATACCTGCCGAGCTTCTCTTGAATCCGGTCAAAGTAGTAGTAGACCACCGGGGTGATATACAGGGTCAGCAGCTGCGAAACCAGAAGTCCCCCCACGACGGCAAGGCCGAGCGGACGACGGGACTCTGCTCCCGCGCCGAAGCCGAGTGCGATGGGGAGAGTCCCCATGAGGGCCGCCATGGTGGTCATCATGATGGGACGGAAACGGACGAGTGCCCCCTGGTAAATGGCTTCCATGGCGGTTTTACCCTCTTTGCGCTGCGCCTCGAGGGCGAAGTCGATCATCATGATGGCGTTCTTCTTGACGATCCCCACGAGCATGATGATACCGACAAAGGCATACAGGTTGAGCTCCTTGCCAAAGAGCATAAGGGTGAGAAGAGCGCCCAGACCGGCAGAGGGAAGCCCGGAGAGGATCGTCAGCGGGTGGATGTAACTCTCGTAGAGCACCCCGAGCACGATGTAGATCACCACAATGGAGAGGAGCAGCAGGATCGCCAGCCCCTTGGTCGACTCCTGGTAGACCTGGGCAGATCCCTGAAAGCCGGTGGTGACGGATGCAGGAAGGGCTGCTGCCTCCCTGTTGATGGCCGCGACCGCGTCACCGAGCGGCGTTCCCGGCTTCAGGTTGAAGGAGATGGTCACGCTGGTGATCTGCCCCAGGTGGTTGACGGAGAGCGGACCCAGCCCCCGGGAGAGTGTGGCCACCGAGTTGAGCGGCACCAACTGACCGGTGTTGGCACGAACGTAGAGGAGCGACAGGGCTGCGGGGTCCGTCTGGTACTCGGGGAGGAGTTCGAGGATCACCCGGTACTGGTTGGTCGGCGAATAGATCGTCGACACCTGGCGGTCACTGTAGGCTGAGAAGAGCGCGTCTTCGATCTGGCCGGCAGTCAGGCCGAGGGCGGAAGCACGGTCCCGGTCGATATCGAGATTGATCTGCGGATTCTTGATCTGCAGGTCGCTGGCAACGTCCTGCAGCATCGGGAGGCCGCGCAGCTTCATCTCGAACGCGGAAGCCTCCTTGTAGAGTTCATCGGTGTCGGGGCACTGCAGGGTGAACTGGTACTGCCCCTTGGCAAGCGTCGCCTCCAGACGGATGGGAGGAGGGTTCTGCATGAACATCACGATGCCGGGCACCCCCATGACCTTGGGCCTGAGCGCCTGAATGATCTGATCCGGGTTCAGCTTCCGTTCATGGCGCGGCTTCAGCTTCATGAACATGAACCCGCTGTTTGAGCCGACCCTGGTGCCGCTGGCACCCACCGACGACATGAACGCCTCGATGTTGGGGTCGCTGAGGACAATCTCGGCCAATCGCTGCTGGTGCCTCTTCATATCGTCAAAGGAGACCCCCTGGGCACCTTCGGTGATGGCAAAGATCGCCCCGATATCGTCCGACGGCAGGAGACCGGTGGGGATCCGCGTGAAGAGCCAGACCGTCACCACGGTCATGATCAGCGTAACGACGATGAAGGTCCGGCGGAAGCGGAGAATACGGCTGAGGCTCCGTTCGTAGAGATGGAGCATCCCGTCGAAGAATCGCTCCATGAAGTTGTAGAGCCTGCCGTGCCGCTCCTCCTTCGGCGGCCTAAGGAAACGACTGCAGAGCATGGGTGTCAGGGTCAGCGATACCACGCCGGAGATGAGAATCGAGACGGTGATGGTGACGGCGAACTCGTGCAGGATCCGCCCCAGCATGCCGGCCATGAAGAGGACTGGGATGAAGACCGCCACCAGGGAGATGGTCATGGAGAGGATGGTGAAACCGATCTCCCTCGACCCTTTCAAGGCCGCCTCCCTAACCCCCTCCCCCTGCTCCATATGACGGACGATGTTTTCCAGCATGACGATGGCGTCGTCCACAACGAAACCGACCGACAGGGTCAGGGCCATGAGGGTGATGTTGTTCATCGAGAACCCCAGGGCATACATGGCCGCAAAGGTTCCGATGATGGAGAGAGGGAGCGCCAGGCTCGGGATCACCGTTGCCGAGAGGTTGCGCAAAAAGAGGAAGATCACCAGGATGACCAGGGCGATGGTCAGCACCAGGGTGAACTTCACGTCATGAACCGACTCCCGGATGGCATCGGAACGGTCGAACAGCGTATCCAGGGCGACCGAGCCGGGGAGCTGGCTGCGGAAACTGGGAAGCTGCTTCTTGATGCTGTCCACCACCTCGATGGTATTGGTACCGGGTTGACGCTGGATCGCCAGGACGATGGCCCTGGTCATCTTACCTTTGGCATTGTACCAGGCGGCTATCTTGTCGTTCTCCACACTGTCGACGACCGTGCCGACGTCCCTCAACCGCACCGGCGCCCCCCCCCGGTAGGCAACGATGAGCGGTTTGTAGGCGGCCGCGTCGTAAAGCTGCCCCTTGGCCTGGATGGTGTAGGCCTGGGTGTCCCCCTGGAGCAGACCGGTTGGAAGGTTCACGTTGCCGCGGTCCAGGGCGGCCTGCACCTCGTCGATGCCGATCTTCCGCGAGGCCAGGGCAACCGGATCCAGCTGGGCCCGAACCGCGTATTTCTGGGAGCCGAATACCTGGACCTGGGCCACGCCGTTGATCATGGAAATCCGCGGCGCGATGATGGTGTCGGCGTACTCGTTCACCTCGGAGAGCGGGAGTGTGGGCGAACTGAGCGCCAGGTAGAGGACCGGCTGGTCTGCCGGATTGACCTTCTGGAACGACGGGGGGCTCGGCATGTCCTGGGGAAGCTGACGGGCCGCCTTGGAGATGGCTGCCTGGACATCCAGTGCGGCGGCGTCGATATTCCGTTCCAGGGTGAATTTAAGTGTGATGATCGAGGTCCCCTGACCATTGGTGGAGGTCATGGAGTCCAGACCCGCAATGGTGGAGAACTGCCTCTCCAGGGGCGTTGCCACCGCAGTGGCCATGGTATCCGGGTTGGCTCCCGGCAGGGAGGCGGTCACCTGGATGGTGGGATAATCGACACTCGGCAGGTCGTTCACCGGCAACAGCCGATAGGCTGCCGCACCGAAGATCATGACCGCCAGCATGATCAGACTGGTCATGACCGGCCGCCGTATGCAGAGTTCGGAAACGTTCACTGCTTCGTGGACCCGGGAACCGGGGCGACGGTGCCAGGTTGCGCTGATCTGTTCTGCGGCGTCGAAGCCGGTGACGAAGAGGGTCCGCTTCCCGGTCGCACGTCAGCTGCCGTGCCCTGTTTCGGCTGCGGCTTGCGCACCTCCACCCTGGCACCGGGGAGGAGACGCATCTGGCCGTCGGTTACCACCTGCTCGCCCGGCCTGACCCCCTGCTCGATCACCGTCATGCCGTTGTACGTGACCCCGGCCTTGATTGGCCGGAGATCTGCGGTCCCGTCACTCTTGACGACGAAGACGTACTGACCCTGCTGGCCGGTCTGCACCGCCTGGGAGGGGGCGACCGTGGCATCGGCGAGGGTCGCGAGGGTCAACCGGACCGAGGCAAACTGGCCCGGCCAGAGACGGCGGGATCCGTTGGCAAAGGTCGCCCTGAGCTTGATGGTACCGGTAGCCTGGTCAACCGCATTGTCGAGAAAATCCACCTTACCCTTTTCCGGCGGCCCGTTGTCACCGGATGGGGTTGCCTCGGCGATCAGGCGGCCGGCGGCAAACTGGGGCCGGACCCTGGCGAGTTCGCGCTCGGGGATGGTAAACGTGACCGCGATGGGGGTTATCTGGTTGATGGTGACCAGTGAGGGGGTGTCGTTGGCCTTCACCACATTGCCGACATTGATCAGGACATTTCCCGTCTTGCCGGTGATCGGCGACCGGATGGTACAGTAACTGACCTGGACCTTGAGATTTTCGATGCTCGCCTGCTGCGCCGCAAGGGCAGCGGCGAGCGAGTCGGCTTTCGTGCGGTACGACTCGTACTGCTCGGGAGTCACGATGCCGTCTTTCACCAGTTTGCCGTAGCGGTCCGCATCGGCCTGGGCATTGGCAAGCTGGACCCGGATGCTTGCCAGGTCTGCTTCGGCCTTCTTGAGAGCAGCCACCGAGGGGCGCGTATCGATGGTAAAGAGGGTCTGACCTTTACGCACCTCCTGGCCATCGGTGAAATGAACCTTCGTGATCTCACCATTGACCATGGATTTGACCGCCACCGACGTCAACGACTCAACGGAACCGATCGCCTCCAGTTGCACCGGTATCGTCTGTTTGCCAACAGACGCAGTCGTGACCGGCAGAGGGGGGCGTCCCTTGGGCTGCTCCTGTTTGCTCTTCCCACAGGCTGTTGCCGCACAGAGGGCAAGGATGGCAGCGATTCTCTTTACGGAGCTGCCAGCCATGGCTACCTCGTATTCCGGTAAAGTTCATCCGCAGGAGCTGTGGAAATGGTGATCCCTTCCCGCTCCAGGAGGTCGCCGGTCGATTTCAGCAGCTGGCTGATGGCGGTGACATAGGCAACCTGGGCCTTGATCTGATTGCTCCTGGCCGCAGCAAGATCGTTTTCCACATCGAGGACATCCTTGGTCGTGGCCAGCCCCACCTCGTTCTTCTTGAGGTAGGCCTTGAGCCGTTCCTCGGCATACGCCCTACCCCTGTCGGCAACATCGAGTTGTTTGTAGCTTGTCTGGACACTCCTCAAGGCGGCCCTGGTTTCTGAGGTAATGGCTTCCTGCAGGCTGGAAATCTGGACCCGGGTCTGCTCCGTCTTAAGACGGCTCTTGATATAGTCGTTCTCGGCGGACTGGTTCCCCAGGGGGTAATCCAGCTGCAGCCCGATGCTCCAGACCGGATAGTCAGTGGAACCGACCTGCTCGACAGTGCGCAGGTACCTCTCGGCCAGACCGGTCATGGCGATGCTGGTGTTCAGATTGAGGTCCGGGAGGGTCCTCGCTTTGGCAACGCGGCTCTGGACTTCACTGGTGGCAAGCTGGCTCTGCAGGTCCTCCAGTTCCGGCCGCTGGGCCAGGGCGCGGCGGATGGCGTCGTCTTCGTTCATCTGAAACTCTTGCCGGGTAGGTGCGTCAGTGGTCACGATATCGCGAACATCCTCCATGTGAAGCAGGACGCGCAGGACGTCAACCTGGTCGCGCACCCCTTTTTCCGCATCAATGACATCCTTTTCCCTGGAAGCGACGCCGAACTGGGCGTTCAGTATCTCCATCGCCGGAAGCACGCCGGCCTTTACGCGGGCCTCGGTCTCGGTCAACACGCGTCTCGCCAGTTCAAGCGAGATACGCTTCGAGGCCAGGTCGTCACGCAGGCTGCTCAATTTGTAGTATTCGCTCTCTACCTGGGCGACGGTGGTCAGGAGTTTCCCTTTGAACCGCTTCAGCGAACCATCCTTGCTCAGCTCTGCCACACGAATGTTCAACTCGGTGGAATCGCGTCCGAAGTTCTTCAAAAGAGGCTGGCTGAGAGATAGTGTGACGTCTGACTGCCAGTAGCTGTTGAAGGTGGCAAACGAGGAGTTGGTGTCGGTGTAGAGGTTGTCATAGGCCACGGACAGGGTGCCGCCGGTGGGAAACAGGCGGTAGGCGCCTGGACTCAACTTTAGCGTCTTCACCTTGTTGCCCGTAACCTTGCTGGTGGCAACGGTCGTCGAGTCCTGGTAGCTGGTATCCAGCGTCAGATGGGTCTCGTAGATCGACCGGTTCTTGCGCAGATCGGCCTCGGCCTGGGCCGGATTGTAAAGCTCGGCCTTGACGTCGAGGTTTTTTTCAACTGCCTGCTTGATAGCATCTTTAAGAGAAAGCGAAACGGCGGCATCTTGTGCAAAGGCCGTGCTTCCCACAAGGACGATGGTTAATGCCAGGATGGGCAACCGCATGAAGTACCTCCCTTTACAGCCAGTTTGTCAGTAGGCTGATGTTAGTCAAAATGAAAAAGAACTCAAGCTCTTTATTAGTATCTCCGATAACTTAATCATTTATAACAACTAACCTGAATCGTAAAGGGGGCAGATATGGAAACAACGGCGAAAGCCGTCCTGCTTGAGAGCGACACCAACGAGCTGGAAATCGTCGAGTTCAGAGTGGACGAAGTAAGTGAATCCGGCTCGGTTGTCCCTTGCTATTATGGGGTTAACGTAGCCAAGGTGCGCGAGATCATTCGTCTTCCCCACCTCTGGAAAAGCTTTCATACCAATCCTGCCGTGGAGGGTATGATCCAGCTGCGCGACCAGGTCATTGCCGTCATCAATCTGGCCAAGCTTCTCAACAAGCGTTCAGAGGGAATCGAGCCAGACCGGGTAATAGTCCTGGAGTTCAACAGGATGAAGGTCGGTGTGCTCGTTCACTCGGTCTCCCGCATCTACCGGATATCGTGGGAGCAGGTCGAACCTCCCGGACCCATGGTCAGCTGCACCCAGATAACCGGTCTGGTAAAAATGGCCGACAGGATCATTCTCGTACTCGACTTTGAGAAGATTATCGGCGAACTGGCAGGCACCTCGCTGTTCTTTGCCCTCGACGACGAACTGGTCACCGGTCAGGAATCCCAGGACCGGACAACGCGGCGTATTCTGGTGGCCGATGACTCCCCGTTCATACGGAACACCATGTGCAGCACCCTGCGCGGCGCCGGTTACCAGGTGGAAGAGGCATCCAACGGCGAAGAGGCGTGGGACATGCTTTCGGCAAAGCTGGAACGCTGCAGGAACAGTGGATGCAGTCTTGCCGATGAGGTCAGCCTTCTCATAACCGATGTGGAAATGCCGAAAATGGACGGTCTCCACCTCACCTCGAAGGTCAAGAAACATGCCGGCCTGACGGAGTTGCCGGTTGTCATCTTCTCCTCGCTGGCAAGCGAGGACAACATCCGCAAGTGGCAGACTCTCGGCGCCAGCGGAATAATTACCAAGCCTGACCTGCCCAACCTTGTTTCCGTCGCCGACCGTCTGCTGTTCGGTGGCGATCAGCCAGCTACTTAAACGCGGCTCGTTCCCCTGCGTTGACCCGCGGGCCATATTCCACAAAGAAAAAGGGCGCCCCGACTGATTCGGGACGCCCTTTTTGTACTGCCACAAGGAAACAGAGCTATTTCAAACGATGTGCATACAAGGGGAAGCGGGACATCATGGCGTTAACCTTCCCTTTGATCTCGGCGAGCTTCGGGTCGTTTGCGGGATCGGCCAGGACATCGGCGATAAAGCCGGCCACCAACTCCATCTCAGGCTCCTTGAGACCATGGCTGGTAGCGGCGGGGGTCCCGACCCGGATCCCTGAAGTCACGAAGGGCGAACGGGTCTCGAAGGGAACCGTGTTCTTGTTCACCGTGATCCCGGCCTTGTCCAGAGCCTCTTCGGCCACCTTGCCGGTCAGCTCGGTACCGCTGAAATCCATAAGCATGAGATGATTGTCGGTGCCGCCGGAGACGAGCCTGAAACCGCGTGCCTGGAGACATTCGGCCAGTTTGGCGGCGTTTTTGACGATCTGCTGCTGATACGTCTTGAACTCCGGGGCCAGCGCCTCCTTGAAGGCAACCGCCTTTGCGGCGATGGCGTGCACCAGGGGACCACCCTGGATGCCGGGGAAAATCTGTGAATTAAGGGTCTTGGCGAACTCCTCGCGACAGAGAATCATCCCCCCCCGCGGACCGCGCAGGGTCTTGTGGGTTGTGGTCGTTACGTACTCGGCGTAGGGAACCGGGTTGGGATGCAGACCGGCCGCCACCAGTCCCGCGATATGGGCCATGTCCACCATCACTACGGCACCGACCTTGTCGGCTATCGCCCTGAAGGCGGCAAAATCGATGATCCTGGGATAGGCGCTTGCCCCTACCACGATCATCTTCGGCTTGTGCTCAAGGGCCAGTCGCTCGACCTCTTCGTAGTCGATCCGCTGGGTCTCGGGGTTCACGCCGTAGGGGACGATGGAAAAGAAGCGGCCTGAAAAGTTGACCGGGCTGCCGTGGGTCAGGTGACCGCCGTGGGAAAGGTTCATGCCGAGAACCGTGTCGCCCGGCTTCAACGCTGCAAAGTACACGGCCATATTAGCCTGCGAGCCGGAATGGGGCTGCACGTTGGCGTGCTCGGCACCGAACAGCTCCTTGGCGCGCTCAATGGCCAGATTCTCCACGATATCGGCGTTGTGGCATCCACCGTAGTAACGCTTGCCGGGATACCCTTCTGCATACTTGTTGGTAAGGACAGAGCCCTGGGCCTCCAAAACCGCTTCGGAGACGAAGTTCTCAGAGGCGATCAACTCCAGGTTATACTCCTGGCGCTCGGTTTCCATTCTGATGGCGTTGGCTACTTCCGGGTCAAAGGTCTCAAGAATCGACATGGTGGCCATTCTCCTTGTATACGATTGATAAAAAAGCAAACGGGACTACAAAGTCCCGTCTGTGAATCATGGTATTCCCCACAGGGGCTCAACTGCTCAGCAGGAACAAAGTTCCTGTTCGATGGCGGCAATTTTGTCGAGACGGCCCTGGTGACGTCCCCCTTCAAACGAGGCATCCAGCCAGGCGGATACCATCTCCCGCGCCAGCTCCGGGGTCAACACCCGCCCGCCGAGGACGAGGATATTGGCGTTATTGTGCTCCTTGGCCATCCGCGCCATGAAGACATCGGTGGCCAGCGCCGCACGGACCCGCGGAAACTTATTGGCCACGATGGACATACCGATGCCGGTCCCGCAGAAGAGTATGCCGGTATCCCCCTCGCTTTCGGAAACCTGCCGTGCGACCTTGATGCCGAAATCAGGATAGTCGACCGAATTGCTGCTATCCGTTCCGCAATCTTCAAAGCGAACACCGCGCGCCGTCAGGAGTTCCTTGATGGCCTCTTTGAGGGCAAGTCCCCCGTGATCGTTTCCCAGCAGAATCATTGTCGCACGCTCCCTAAATCTTCTTGAACAGGAGGGAAGCGTTGGTACCCCCAAACCCGAAGTTGTTGCTCATGGCGTAGGTGATCTGTTTTTCCCGGGCGATGTTGGGGACGTAGTCGAGATCGCACTCGGGATCGGGCTCCTGATAGTTGATGGTGGGAGGTAGCACCCCTTTGGCCAGGGACATGACCGAGTAGACCGCCTCGATCCCGCCGGCAGCACCGAGAAGGTGACCGGTCATCGACTTGGTGGAGGAAACCGCCAGCTTATATGCGTGGTCGCCAAAAACAGTCTTGATGGCCATGGTTTCGTACAGGTCGTTGTACGGCGTGGATGTACCGTGGGCGTTGATGTAGTCCACCTGCTCGGGATTAACCCCGGCACCGTTCAAGGCCATCTTGATGCAGCGTGCCGCCCCCTCGCCTCCGGGTGCCGGTGTGGTGAGATGATAGGCGTCACCGGTCAGGCCGTAGCCGACCACTTCGGCATAGATACGTGCCCCGCGCTTTCTTGCCGACTCGTACTCCTCAAGGACCAGGATGCCGGCCCCCTCCCCCATGACAAAACCGTTGCGGTTCTTCTCAAACGGCCGGGAAGCTCCTGTCGGATCGTCGTTACGATCGGAGAGCGCCTTCATGACCGCAAAGCCGCCGATCCCCAGAGGGGTGACGGTCGATTCGGTGCCGCCGGCGATCATGGCATCGGCATCGCCACGCTTGATCATGTGGTAGGCGTCGCCGATGGAATGGGTACCGGTGGCGCAGGCGGAAACGGAGGAAACGTTGGGACCTTTTGCGCCATACTTGATGGAGATATGACCGGGCGCCAGGTTGATGATGAGCATCGGAATGAAGAACGGCGATATCTTCCGATAGCCCCCTTCAAGCATTGCCGAATGGTATTTTTCGATCGTGGGCAACCCGCCCAGACCGGCCCCTACCAGGACCCCGACCCGCTCGGCGTTGCTATCATCGATCACCAGCCCGGAATCCTCCATGGCGAAGTGGGCGGCAGCAAGGGAATACTGGATGAAGAGATCCATCTTCTTGATCTCTTTCTTATCGATAAACGCTTCCGGGCTGAAATCCTTTACTTCGCCGGCAATACGCACCGACAAATCGCTCGCATCAAAGCGGGTAATCGGACCGATCCCCGAACGCCCGTGGACCAGGGCATCCCAGTTCGCCTCATTGCCGGTCCCCAGCGGTGACACAACACCAACGCCGGTCACGACGACTCTTCTCATCTAACGCTCTCCTCTCGAAACTTAACCGGTTTGAGCCTAAAAAGAAGGGGAAGGATTACCTTCCCCGGGTACCTGCCTAGGTGTGCTCGGTGATGTAGTCGACTGCATCCTGAACGGTCTGGATCTTTTCGGCGTTCTCGTCGGAAATCTCGATATCGAACTCTTCTTCCAGTGCCATGACCAGTTCCACCGTGTCGAGGGAGTCGGCCCCGAGGTCGTCCATAAAAGATGCCTCGTTGGTAACCTGAGCCTCGTCAACGCCGAGCTGCTCGGCAACGATTTCCTTGACCCTTTTTTCTATTGATGCTGACATGCTGCGCACCTCCATTGTTTGTTGTAGTAACCCGTTACAGGTTTCATGCGGTTGACTCGCCCCATGCTACATAGCATGAAACGGGTATTTTGCAATAGATATTTTTCCACTCTACATGTACATGCCGCCATTAACTGAGAGCACTTGGCCGGTGATATACGAAGCCAAGTCAGAGGCAAGGAAGAGCACGGCATTGGCAACATCATCTACGGCTCCCAGACGCTCTAGCGGAATCTGCTGAATGAGCGAATCGCGGGTCTTCTCGGGCAGCGCCTCGGTCATATCGGTTTCGATGAAACCCGGGGCAACCGAGTTTACCGTGATATTACGTCTGGCCAGTTCCCGTGCCACGGACCTGGTCAAACCGTCAGTGCCAGCCTTGCTCGCACAGTAGTTGGCCTGGCCCGCATTTCCCATCAACCCCACCACGGAACTGATATTGATGATCCTGCCAAAACGCGCCTTGGTCATGATCTTTGACGCTTCGCGGGTACAGAGGAATGTACCGCGCAGGTTGGTGTCGATCACCTCCTGCCAGTCGCTCTCCTTCATCCGCATCAAAAGGCCGTCGCGGGTTATACCGGCATTGTTGACAAGGATGTCCAGCCGACCGAACGACTCGACGGTCTTTGCCACCAGCGCCGCAACCTCTTCGGCAAGAGTCACGTCGACCTTGACGGCAACTGCTTTGCCGCCCGCAGCTATGATCTCATCCACGGTTTTCTGAGCACCGGCCTCTGACGTTGCTGAGACAACTACCGATGCGCCTTCGGCCGCCAGTTTCAAGGCCACAGCCCTGCCGATGCCGCGCGAAGCACCGGTCACCAACGCAACTTTACCCTGTACCAGCATCCTTTACCCCTCCTGCAACGCTTTCAGGCCGGCCAGATCCTCGACATTCGACGAGGAAATCTCCTTGGTAATCCGCTTCACCAGTCCGCTAAGGACCTTGCCGGGGCCGATCTCGACCACGCTGGTGACCCCCAGGGCAACCATTTCCTGCACCGAGGCGTCCCAAAGCACAGGGGCGCTCACCTGGCGAACCAGGAGCTCTTTTACCCGCCCCTTGTCGCTGTTCGGCTTACCTTCCACATTGGAAATCACCGGTGCAGTCATGTCGGCGACATCCACTCCGGCCAGAACAGCGGCGAGACGCTCGCCGGCAGGGACCATTAGCGGCGAATGGAACGGTGCACTCACCGGGAGGAGCATTGCCTTCCGGTATCCTCGTCCTTTGGCGATCTCTATGGCACGATTGACCGCAGTGGCGTGACCCGCGATGACAATCTGTCCTGGCGAATTGAAGTTGGCAGGACTCACCACCTCGCCTTGAGCGGCTTCGGCACAGATCTCCGCCAGGATCTCGGCCTCGATGCTGAGCATGGCGGCCATGGCACCCACGCCAACCGGGACTGCCTCCTGCATGAAGGCTCCACGTGCTCTGACCGTGCGCACGGCGTCTGCAAAGGCAAGTGCGCCTGCAGCTACCAATGCCGAATATTCACCAAGGGAATGACCGGCAAAATAGTCACCGATGAGACCGGTTTCTCCCTGAACGACCCGCAGCGCCGCGATGCTGGTTGCCAATATGGCCGGCTGCGTGTTGGTGGTCAGTTTGAGATCGTCTTCAGGACCATCGAAACAGAGCCTGGAAAGGGAAAACCCGAGGGCTTCATCCGCCTCGGCAAAGGTTTCCCTGGCAACGGTAAAGTTGTCGGCCAGTTCCTTCCCCATGCCGGCGTACTGTGATCCCTGCCCAGGGAATATGAGGGCACGTTTTGCCATGTGACGCTACTCCTCGTGCGTAAAGTGATTGTTAAGGGGTTTGGGGCGCGGCTATCTGCCAGCGGACAGGAACAGCTCCCCACGTAAGGCCACCACCGAATGCATCGAACAGGGCAAGATCACCCTTTCGCAGCCTGCCGGAGCGGTTAGCCTCGTCCAAAGCGATGGGGATTGAAGCGGCAGACGTATTCCCGAATCGATCAACGTTGACGAACACCCTCTCTTCGGGGAACGCCAGACGCTTGGCAGTGGCGTCGATAATCCGTTTATTGGCCTGGTGGGGGATGAAGAGAGAAACGTCTTCCGGCTTAAGATCATTCAACTCCAGGCAGCTAATGGCCGCCTCCTCCATGGCCCGTACGGCCAGCTTGAAGATGTCATTCCCCTGCATGGAAATATACATCTTCCCCTCGTCGAGAACTTGTTGCGTGACAGGGTTACGGCTGCCAGCTGCCGGAAGGTAAAGATGTTCCCAGTAGGTCCCGTCGCTCCGCATGTAGGCATTCATAACGCAGGGACCGCTCTCGCTGGCCTCGACCACAACCGCACCGGCACCATCTCCAAAAAGCACACACGTGTTCCGGTCGCTCCAGTCGAGAATTCTGGTAAGGACCTCGGCACCAATCACCAGGGCTTTTTTTGCAGCGCCGGTGCGAATGAACTTTTCTGCTACTGAAAGGCCGTAGACGAAACCGGAACACGCCGCCGACAAATCAAAGGCAGCAGCACGCTCGGCGCCCAGGTTACTCTGCACGACACAAGCAGTTGAAGGAAACGGGAAGTCAGGGGTTACCGTCCCGACGATGATAAGATCGAGCTCAGCAGCAGAAACGCCTGCCATGGCCAGTGCCCGCTCTGCAGCACGGGTCGCGAAGGTCGAGGTAAATTCACCTTCTACCGCAATGTGACGCTCTTTGATGCCGGTACGGGAGGTTATCCACTCGTCCGTGGTTTCAACCATCTTCTCCAGATCGGCGTTGGTAAGTACTTTTTCCGGGACCGACGAGCCGGTTCCAGTGATCGTTGCCCAGGGCATGACGTACCTTTCCTGCGTGCGGCGTCAGAACTGCACGATTACGAGAAGATGAGAAGAAACTGTAATGGTGAGCTATCCTGACCTGCTCAGCGACGGGTCTGGGAACCAAAGGTTCCCTGCAGACATCTACGGTCAGTTTGCCGCCAGCTCCCGTCCGGGCTCCTTTTGCTGCAAAGAGACCGTGAAACTTTCCTGAAGCCGCTCTGCCATCCGCTGGTTGACGCCCTTACTGCAGTACTCGTGCGCGAAACGGATCGCATTCTTGATCGCCTTGACGTTTGAACCACCGTGGCAAATCATGCCGACACCGTCGATACCGAGCAGTGGCGCTCCACCATACTCAGCGTAGTCGACCTTTTTACGAAAGCGCATAAATGCGGGTCGGGAGAGCAGATAGCCTACCTTGGAAAGGAAGCTGGCCTTGATCTCCTCTTTCAGCATGGTGCCGACCGCTTCGGCGAGCCCCTCTGACAGCTTCAGCACGATATTGCCGACGAAGCCGTCACAGACCACAACCTCGACTGCGCCGGCAAAGATGTCACGCCCCTCTACATACCCGGCATAGTCAAAATATATATTCTTTAACAGGGCATTGGTTTCCCTGGTAAGATCATTACCCTTGCTGTCCTCTTCGCCGTTGGAGAGCAGGCCGACCTTCGGGCGGGCAATCCCCAAAACGTGCCGGGCGTAAACCTCACCCATTATGGCGAACTGAACCAGGTGTATCGGCTTGCAGTCTACATTCCCCCCGACGTCAAGAACAACGGTGTGACCACGCAGGGTTGGGAAGACCTGGGCAATCGCCGGCCGGTCAATTCCCTTCAGACGCTTGAGCACAAACATTCCTGCGGCCATGGTCGCCCCGGAGTTCCCGGCGCTCACAACGGCCGCAGCCGCTCCCTGCTTCACCTGTTCAAAGGCGACGCGGATCGAGGAGTCCTTCTTCTTCCGAATGGCGTCCGAGGCGGAATCGTGCATCCCCACCACTTCACTGGCATGGTGGATGGTAATGTCCAATCCGGAGACCTGGTGCTTGGCGAGCTCTGCACGCAAGGCTTCCGTATCCCCGACCAGCATGATCGGAATTGCGAACTCCCTGGCAGCAGCCACAGCGCCTGCGACTTCAACACCGGGGGCGTTGTCGCCTCCCATGGCATCAACGGCAATTCTCATAGAGTGCGGCAACGTCACGGATAACACGAGAAATGGCTGTTAAATGTCTTCGGCTTTGATGACTTCTTTTCCCTTGTAGGTGCCACATGCCGGGCATGCCCGATGAGGAAGCTTGGTCGATTTGCACTGGGGGCAGACTGACGACGCCGGGGGGGTAAGGAAGTCGTGGGCGCGACGAAGGTTCTTGCGGGACTTGGAGGTCTTTTTCTTGGGTACTGCCATGGTTACTCTCCTTTACGTGCAACGTTAATATTTTTCAAGGCACTAAAAGCAAATCCGGCGCCGGCTGGAGGACAATCGCACGGGTTGGCATTCAGATCGGCACCGCAGGTGGCACAAAGCCCTCGGCATTCAGCATGGCAAAGCGGCTTATAGGGGATCTCCATGATGACCTGCTCGGCTATCTCATGGCTAAAATCTATCTCGTCGCCGACATACGACACCGAAACGAGATCTTCCTCAGCCAATTCCACTTCCTCGTCCTGAGGAAGGTCGCCGGCCGGCGAATAGAAAATCGTGAAGCCGGAATCTATGGCTCGGGTGAAATCCACAAGGCAGCGGGAACAGTGGAGCTTGACCTCGGTTTGTATGGAACCCTTGACCCGTATGTGGTCATACTCCCTTACGACATGCAGATGTATCGATAGAGGAGCCAGAAATACAGCCTCTCCGTCACTCTGCAGTGCCAGGAGGTCTGGGTATCCTGCAACTGCCTCATCTGCAGCAAGATCAGTCCCCGCATCTTTTATGTCAGCTATACGTACTTTCAAGACAGATCAATGGCTCCATGTCAAAGCTTCGCAGTATAGTCAGAGCAACCCAATTGTCAAGAAAAACATTCCCCTGACCGGTACGGTGACGCAGTATTATCCATCAGTCGGCATTTTGCAAGTAGAATGCACGGTGCCTTGTTTACATGATTGGCAATCTTTGTTAGTCTTCATGAACTGTTTAAGAATCGCCACGGCGATTCGATACTGCCAATTGATGTCATATGCTCTATTCAAGGAGGAATACAGAAACGATGACCTTCAACAAGCTCACCAGCGCTGCACTTCTCCCGCTCTTTCTGCTGCTCTTCACCTGGACCCCGGCCAACGGGGCGGCACCAAAAATCACCAAAGTACAGGTGACCGAGAGTTCCATGGCATCCCAGGTGGAGATAATTGCCGACGCACCGGTTACCTACACCTACTACGCCCACTCCTCACCACCACGAGCAGTTATCGACATCGCCTTGGCAGACCCGAGCCAGATCTCTCGCCAGCTACAGGTTGACTCTCCCCTTATAACCGGTATCACCCTGGATCGTCTTGAAGCGCCTTCCATCCCCCTGACCAGAATGACCATCTCACTGAGCCACGACGCATACCTCGCCGTACGCTCAAGTCCTGAAGACAAGGGGCGCCTATTGGTCACGCTGGTGAAGAAAATGGTTCAAGCGCCGACAGTTGCAGCAAAGGATGACGCGGAAAAGGATCTGGAGGAAGCGGACAAGAAGCCTGGCCACGCAACCGCGCCTGACGCTGCGCCCCAAAAAGATGAACTTGACGATCTGAAAGCTGAGAAGGAAACCAGCGAAAAAGCGACAGTACCGACCATCGGTTCCGCCCCGGCAACGCCGGCGCCTCCGGCGGTTCCCGCACCGGTGGTGACAATGAAAGAGGATCGGTCGAAAACCTCCGGCACCCCATCTCCATCAGAAGATAAAGCCAGTCCCCCTCAAAACCAGAAAACCGACCTGAAGCCGGTTGTGCCTGTTGCCGGAGAAACAAAAGCCAGCCCCCACCTGACCATTACCACCACAGGGGTCATTCTTACCGGGTTTGCGCCGACCACTTCTCCCCGCGTCTTTCGCTTGGCCGGGCCAAACCGTCTCGTTATCGATATGCCGGGACGCAAAGGAGCTTCCCAACAAAAAGAGTTCCCCTTTGACCGGCTCGGAATCAAGAAGGTGAGAGTCGGTGTCTATCCGGACAAGGTACGCTTCGTCTTCGACGCCGGGCAATCCCCCTTCCCGGCGTACCGGTTTGACAAGAGCAGCTCCGGCCTGAAGGTTACCTTTGGCAAATAGCTGCCTGAATTCGAACAGTTCAACAAAAAGAGCGGCCAATCGAGAGATTGCCGCTCTTTTTGTTGAACTCCCCGCGAAACAGCTACAGTTGGCCCATAAACCTATGTGTCTGGGGAATAACTCGCACGCCGGGGAGTCTCTGTGAGGCCAGTTCCTGAAACTCAAGCAATTTCAAGGGCGAAACCGCTACGGTACCGGCAGCGCTGGTGACAGGCTGCAGAATGAAGGGGATATCCTTGCACACCTCGGCTACTATGCCGCAAGCCTTTTGAAGCTCCCACTCCTCGGTAGCATCGGTGACCACCACCTTGACGAACAGATCTTTCCCTTTCCCGATCTTCAGAAAATCAAGGTGGGTATCCCAGGGTATCTCGCAACCCGTTGCAGAGGGAAGCTTGATATCCATGCCGATCATGGAAATCTGGTCAATGACCAGTTCGAGAGCATCGGGCAATAGACCGTTTGTCTCAAGATACGCGGGAAAATAGGATGTGATGCCAGGCAGCAGTAACCGCAGAAATTCAGGGTGCAGCAGAGGCTCGCCGCCGGTCAGGCTCAGAGAGTGATGAATCCCTGGCCATCCGCGGCTCCAGCGTTCAAGCAGGGTCAAAATCTGCTGAAAATGAAGAGGGTTGGCGATTTCGTCGAAATCACGGCGGCCCGGGGTGCTCTCCAGCAGGCATAGGTCGGGAACCTGTTGATGCCTCGTATCACAGTAGTCGCAGGAGATATTGCATCCCCACAGCCGGAGGAAAACCTGGCGCACACCGACCAGCATCCCTTCCCCCTGTATTGAGGAAAAAAGTTCTACGACCGGTGCAGCAGTACTGCTACTCTTCGCTGAAACTGGCGCAGGCAAAGTCAGACTCCCAAACGGTGATAATTTCGACCTGTATGTTGTCGGTATTCAGTTTGCCTGATAGCTCGCGGAACAGATAGCGGGCGATATTCTCAGACGACGGAGATATCCCGTTGAACGGAGACAATTCGTTGAGATATTTGTGATCAAGTGTCTTCAAAAGCTGGTTTGTTTCCGCTTTGAGTATCTTGAAATCAATGCCGAGTCCGGCATCATCGAGGTCACGGGCACGGACCGTAACCTCGACACGCCAATTATGCCCGTGCAGGTTCTCGCAGTCCCCTTGATAGTTGATAAGGCAATGTGCAGCAGCAAAGGAAGTTACTACCTTCAATCGGAACATACTATCCCCCCTGATCAAAATGATCGTCTGGAGCGCATGATAACATGAACAGGTGGGTATGACCAGCGGAAGGAAACAATTGGGGCGGGACGTCAGCTGAAACCTTCCTCCTTGACCATAAGAAGAAATGTCTCAATGATTTTGGGGTCAAACTGGATAGCACTCTCAGCCCGAAGGTACTCACGCACCTTGTCAATCGGCCAACCTTTGCGATAGGGACGGTCCGAGCGGAGAGCATCCCACACATCAACTACGGCGAATATCCTTGCGGCGAGCGGAATCTCCTCGCCTTTCAGACCACGTGGGTAGCCGGAGCCATCCCACTTCTCATGGTGACAAAGCGGAATATCAAGGGCATGTTCAAGGTAGGCGATGGACGACAACAGTGAATACGCATAGGCGGGGTGTTTGCGCATGATTTCCCACTCGGCCAAATCAAGCGGCCCCGGTTTGCGGAGAATGCTGTCAGGTATTCCCATCTTGCCAATATCGTGCAAAAGCGCCCCGCGGCGGATATGCACCAGTTCGTCATCCCCCACCCCGAGACATTTCGCCAGTCGCACGGTCAAATCGGTAACCCGCTGTGCATGACCTTCGGTTTCCTGATCCCGAAGATCGAGTGCTTTTGACCACCCCTCCAGTGTCGTATCGTACGCTAGACACAACTCAGCATTGGAGCGCTCCAGATTATGAAACATTGAGGAGTTGTCAATGGCGATTGCTGCCTGGCCTGCAAGGGTTTCGAGAAATTCAAGCCATTCGCCGTCTGGAGTAATAACACTCCTGTTAAACACTATCAGGACACCGGTAACCTCCCCCTTGGCTATGAGGGGGACGGCATAACAACTCCTGAAGAACTCCCGACATGGAGAACCCGAGTCAGCAGACTCTTGAACCACGACCGTTGCCCGCTGGCTCACTGCCTGACGGGCAATCTGCTCAGCAGGGCAATCCTCCGAACAGCATTGAAGGTTGTGGACGCCGATCGATGCGGCAACCGAGAGGGTGTCAGCCGACTGGTCCCTGACCAGCAGTGCTGATCCGTCGGTATGGAGCTGTTCGCTAACCTGGCAAATGATCGTATTAAGGGTAACCGTGAGGTCAAGATTGGCGGTAATCGCCTGGTCGACGCTCCGCAATGTCGCAAGTCTCTGAAGCTGCCGGGCGATCTTCTCTTCCTGTCGTCTCCTTTGTGTTACGTCACGACCGGTGGAAACAAAATGGGATATGACCCCCTTCCCGTCTCGAACCGGCGTGATAATTTCTTCCAGATAGTAGAGCTCGCCATTTTTCTTCTTATTTATGAGTTCGTTACGAAACACGTTCCCCGAGAGAATGGTTTCCCAGAGACCGACATAAAAAGAGTCGTTATGGACACCTGACCTGAGGATTGAAGGTGTTTTCCCCACCGCCTCCGAAGCGGAATATCCTGCAAGATTTTCAAAGGCTGAATTCACATATTCGATGACACCGTCATGGTTGGTAATTATGACAGTGTCGGCAGACTGCTCTACCGCGCTGGAAAGCTTTTTTAAGGCAATATCCGCCAGTTTACGCTCCCTGCGAACGACCACTTCACGAAGTTCGCGTTCGATCGCCGGGATCAGCCGCGTCAGGTTTCCCTTGACGATGAAGTCATGGGCGCCTGCTTTCAAAGAATCTACCGCTATATCCTCTCCCACCTTACCTGAAACGATGATGAACGGAAGATCGATATCGAGAGACTTCATCAACTCCAAAGCCCGCGGCGCACTGAATTGCGGCATCATGTAGTCAGCGATCAAGAGATCCCACGGTGTGGAGCGTAGCGCATGTTCCATGGCTGACGGAGTGTCTACCCGCAAAAAAGTGACGTCGTAACCACCACGGCGCAACTCGCGCAACAGCAACTCAGCATCGTCCTCTGAATCTTCGATTATGAGTAAATGTAATGGGATGGCCATGCCGGGAACCAGTGCTCCATTCGGAGAGTACTTTTTAACTCTATCGGTCATCTGCGTTGAGCACTTTAGACCCCGCTGGATTTTTTCACCAGGTCTCCCCAAATATAATTCTTCAGTTTTAAGGTTCGTACTCCGATAAATTCACCAAAGGGAGGTCGGTATGAGTGCTCATTTTTCAGGACTCAATCGTTGCGAGGAAGTAACGTTCGAAGAACGCCAGTTCATCCGTGCGATTTGTGAGGAATACGCAAAAAAAGCGGCTGAACCAGTTTCCCCGAGCGGCAAGAAACCGTCTCCATTTGCCCAGGTACTGGAAGGTGTCGAGAAACAGCAGGAGAAAAAGATCTCCTAATACAAGGAATCAAAATCCTTACGCGAAAGACCCGGCGCTCCCGCACCGGGTCTTTTTTTTCGAAATAGACGACATCATCAGTTTGCGAACAGCCCGATTAGCCGACGGGCCGCAAAAGCATCAATTCATCGCTCCCGGTTACCCCTTGAACCACGCCGCCATGGCATTCAGCTCGTCTGCCAGACGGGCCAGCTCCTGCGCTGAACGATTGATCTCACCGGTAGCACTCTCCGTTGAGCGGGTAATCTGCTCGATCTGTTCCATACTGGCTGAAACTTCTGACGCGGTGGCTGACTGCTGCTCTGCGGCGGTGGCGATCCTGGTCACCATATCGGCCCCTTGGCCGGACGCCTCGACAATGCTCTCCAGCGCCCTGCTCGCCTCCCCTGCTAGCGAAACGCCTTCTTCGACCCGATGTGTGCCGCCTTCCATGGACTTGACCGATTGATGCGTCTGGGTCTGGATCTCGCGCACCATTCCGCCGATCTCCGCCGTTGCCTCGGTGGTCCGCTCGGCAAGACGGCGAACCTCGTCGGCCACAACGGCAAACCCCATGCCCGCTTCGCCGGCCCTGGCCGCCTCAATGGCGGCATTGAGCGCCAGCAGGTTGGTCTGATCTGCTATCTCGTTGATCGTGTTGACGATGGCGCCGATCCGTTCCGAACTGCTGCCAAGCAGGCCGATGCTTTGCGCGGTCTGTTGAACAGCTTGGGCGATCTCTTCCATGCCGTGGACGGTCTTGGCAACGGTCTCCT
>CAYSJJ010000031.1:0-6010 GCA_964431365.1 uncultured Geobacter sp.
CATCGATAATGTGGACGTCGACTACGCCAGCTCCCGCGGGGTGATCGTGGTCAATGCTCCGTTCGGCAATACCAATAGTGCGGCCGAGCACAACATGGCGCTCCTCCTGTCGGCCTGCCGCAACGTCACCAAGGCCAACGCCAGCCTCAAGAGCGGCGAGTGGAAGCGCGCCCCGTTCACCGGCGTAGAGCTGAAGGGGAAGGTTGCCGGGGTCATCGGCCTGGGCAAGGTCGGCGGCCGGGTTGCCACCCGACTCAAGGCATTCGAATGCGAGGTGCTGGCCTGTGATCCCTATATTTCCGCAAAGCGCGCCCACGACCTGGGGGTGAAACTGGTAACCCTGGACGAGCTCTGCAAGCAGTGCGATATCCTGACCGTCCACACCCCGCTGAACGACGAGACCCGCGGCATGATCGGCGAACGGGAGTTCGGCCTGATGAAGAGCGGGGTGATCGTCCTCAACGTGGCCCGCGGCGGCGTGATCGGCGAGGCGCCGCTCCTGGCCAACCTGAAGAGCGGCAAGGTCTCCCTGGCCGCGGTGGACGTCTACAGCGAGGAGCCGCCCAAGAGCGACCTGCTGGTGGAACTGATCTCCCAGGACAAACTGGTGGTTACCCCCCACCTCGGCGCCAATACCCAGGAGGCCCAGGTGAACGTGGCCATCGACGTCTCCAAGGAGATCCTCAACTATCTGGATGAGCTCCCCCTGGAAAACGCGGTCAATATCCCCCGTTTCGATCTGGCCCTGATGGACCAGATGCGGCCGTTCCTCAACCTGATGCGGGTGATGAGCGAACTCGGCATCCAGCTGGTGGACAGCAACCCGGAAAAGGTGACCTTCGGCTATGCCGGGAACATCGCCCACTACGACTGCTCGCCGCTCTCCGTCTGCGGCCTGTCGGTCCTCCTTAACCGGATGGTCGACCAGGACGTCAATATGGTCAATGCCTCGCTGATCGCCGAAAACATGGGGATCGTGGTGGAAGAGACCAAATCGACCAGCACCGATGCCTTCTCCAACCTGATCACGCTGGTGATCGAAGGGGAGGGGGGGAAGCGCCGGCTGGTTTCCGGCACCCTGTTCGAGGGGGCTCCCCGTATTGTCCGTCTGCGCGACTACTCCATGGATTTCGCCCCGGCCGAGCATATGCTCCTGCTCAACTACGAGGACCGGCCGGGGATGATCGGCAGGATCGGCACCATCATGGGGACGCATGACATCAACATCGCCGCCATGAACCTGGGGCGGCGGGAGAAGAAGGGGGAGGCGATGGTTATTCTTTCCCTCGATTCGGCCGTGCCGGCAGCCGTTCTGGAAGAGGTCCGCAAGGCAACCGAAGCCACCTTCATCAAGGCTCTGCACATGACCAATGCCAGGTGCGGCGGGAGCTGCGGCTGCGGCGCCTGAGCCATATGAGAAAGAAAAGTAAGTTTTGAGGGATATGAAAAAGGCCCTGGCGTGCTCCGCCAGGGCCTTTTGTATTTAGTAAATGCAAGGTTGCTCAAAAATAGTCAGATCGTCGCACCCGCAGCAAGCTTCGAGGGAGGCGTAGCAGCGCTACGTCGTACCGAGGAGCTTGCGAGGACGGCGGCGAGATGGCTGTTTTTCAGCAACCAACTAGAGCTTGCGGCCGCCGCACTTCTTCAGCCTGGCATGAGCGTCCCTGATGATCCGTTCGGTGGTCTCCCAGCCGATGCACTTGTCGGTAATGGAGACACCGTACTTCAGCTGGCGCGGGTCCTCCGGCATCGGCTGGCTGCCGTCTTCCAGGTAGCTTTCGATCATGACCCCGGAGATGGAGCGGTTGCCCGCCTCGATCTGGTCGATGACCGCGGTCAGCACACCCGGCTGCTTTTCGTGGTTCTTCTCCGAGTTGCCGTGACTGCAGTCGACCATGATGGTCGGGAACAGGCCGGCCTTTGCCAGCATCTCCTCGGTCCTGGCAATGTCTTCCGGATAGTAGTTCGGTTTTTTCCCCCCCCGGAGGACCATATGGACGTCGGGATTGCCGGTGGTCTGCACGATGGAGGTAAGCCCTTCCCGGTTGATGCCGAGGAAGCTGTGGGAATGCTGGGCGGCGATCATGGCGTCGATGGCGATCTGCAGGTTGCCGTCGGTCCCGTTCTTGAAACCGATGGGGAAGGAGAGCCCGCTGGCCAGCTCCCGATGGGTCTGGGATTCCGTGGTGCGGGCGCCGATGGCCCCCCAGGAGAGGTGGTCGGCCAGGTATTCCGGAGTGATCGGATCCAGCATCTCGGTGGCTATGGGGAGTTTGTGGGACACTATCTCGCAGAGGAGACGGCGGGCAATCCCCAGTCCCTTGGAGATCTCATGGGTGCCGTTCATGTCCGGGTCGTTGATGAGCCCCTTCCAGCCAACGGTCGTACGCGGTTTCTCGAAGTAGAGGCGCATCACCATGAAGAGCTGATCGCTCACCTCCGTTGCCAGGCGGCCCAATCGCTCGGCGTATTCCAGCGCCCCTTTGGGGTCGTGTATGGAGCAGGGACCGACCACCACCATGAGCCGCGGGTCTTTTCCCTTCAGGATGTTCTTGATGTGGACGCGGCTGGTGCTGACCACCTCGCTCGCCTCGTCGGAAAGGGGGAAGACCTGGCGGAGGTCGGTGGGAGCGATGATGGGAGTGATGCTCTTGATTTTCAGGTTGTTGGTCTTGACCATGACAAGCCTTTCTTACCGAGGGATTTCGCGAGGCGTTTCAATCTAACTAAAAAATGTGGCCAGGTCAAAGAGTTATTGCAGCAGATCGACTGTTGTCGCGGTTTTGGCACCTACTCCGGTCATTGCCGCCAGGGCCCGTTCCGAGTCGCCGGGGTTGACGTCGACCCCGCGAACCGCATCGCTGAGGATGGTGACGGAGAGACCGCTCCGCCTGGCTTCGAGGGTGGTCTCCTTGACGCAGTAATCGGTAGCCAGGCCGCAGATAACGATATGGGTCACGCCGAGGCCGGCGAGGATCGCGGCCAATGGGGATCCCTCATCATCCCTGGCATGGAAGGCCGAGTAGTCGTCACTGTCGGGGCGCATTCCCTTGGAGACGATCCGGACACCCGGCGGGAGCTGCAGGGCGGGATGGAACTCGGCCCCCGCGGTGCCCTGGATGCAGTGGGGGGGCCATGCCCCGCCGTACGCCCTGAAATGGCTGGTCATCACCGGATGCCAATCCCGCGAGGCAACAATCGGGAGTCCGTGGGCGTGGAAATAGGCGATGGCCCGGTTGATCGCCGGAATGATCTCGTCCCCTCCCGGGACCCCCAGTGCCCCGCCCGGGCAGAAATCGTTCTGGAGGTCGACGATAACGAGGGCTGACGCTGCATCCATGGGGAGTCGCTCCGTGGTTGCGGCGACAGGGGGAGACGAGGCCGTGTGGCGGGAGACCTCCTGCATCAGCTTCAACCGTAATTCGTTCAGGCCGCTGCTCATGGAGACCTTGTAGCGATGCGGGTTGATGAACCGCAAGGAGCCTGCCGGCAGGTTCCGGAGCTGTGCGGCGGAGCGGTCTGCCATGGCGGGCAGCGATTCCCGCACCGAGGTCGAGCGGCGCCCCCCGTCCATGACGATGGAGCGGATGTCAACGAGCCGGGCGGTTATGGGGATCTTCTTGTACTGCAACGGATTGACCGGATCAAAGACCGTGTCGCCAGGCCGGACGGTCTCCCCCTCCAGGGTTATCACGTCCTGGATGAAGCTTCCGTCGGCCGCAACGGCGCGCAGCACTCTCTTCCGGTCCGGCAGGGTCGCTTTGGCGATGTCGCTGGTCACCTTGAGGCGCGGCCGGTCACCCACCCGTACCAGCTTGTAGACCCCGCCGAGCGCGCCACCTCCCTCTCCCATGCAGGCGGCCAGCTTTGTCCCGACGCCGTAGATATCCACGCAGCCGCCGTCGTCGCGGATCGAGTCTATGACATACTCGTCCAGTTCGTTGGAGGCAACGATCTTCGCCGAGGGGAACCCCGCCTCGTCCAGCATGCGCCTGGCCTCACGGGAGAGGTAGGCCAGGTCGCCGGAGTCGATCCGGATGCCGACCAGTTCATGGCCACGCTCCCGCAGCTCCCGGGCCACGGTAATGGCGTTGGGAAGGCCGCTCTCCAGCGTGTCGTAGGTGTCCACCAGCAGGATGGTGGAGTCGGGAAATGCCTCGGCGTACTTGCGAAAGGCGGTCAATTCGTCGCTGAAGGCCATGATCCAGCTGTGGGCGTGGGTGCCCCGCACCGGCAGGCCGAAGGTCATCCCGGCCAGGACGTTGCTCGTGCTCAGGACCCCTCCCACGCAGGCGGCCCTGGCAACGGAGAGTCCTCCGTCAGGCCCCTGCGCCCGGCGGAGGCCGAATTCCAGCACGGTGCCGTCGTGGGCCGCGTGACTGATCCGGGCCGCCTTGGTGGCCACCAGGGTCTGGAAATTGATGATATTCAGGAGCGCGGTCTCCACGAACTGGGCCTCGGCCAGGGTTCCTTCAACGGTGAGGAGCGGTTCGTTGGCAAAGACGACGGTCCCCTCGGGAGGGGCGGTGACGCGGCCGCGGAAGCGGAATTGCCGGAGGAAGGCAAGAAACGGCTCCCGAAAGAGGCCAAGAGTCGCCACGTAGGCAAGCTCCTCCTCGGTGAAGGCCAGCTGTTCCAGGTACTCCAGGGCCGGCTCCAGGCCGGCGAACACGGCATACCCCCCCTGGAAAGGGTTGTGGCGGAAGAAGAGATCGAACACGGCCGGGGTGTCGGCCATTCCTTCCTCCAGGTAGCCGCTCAACATGGTCAGTTCGTAGAGATCGGTAAGAAGGGGTGAATAGCGTTGCATGGCAATTCCTCGGCAACCTTCGATTCGCACTCGCCCGCGAGAGGTCTGGGCACAAATGCATTGTAATGCAGTAATGGTTGTTGGGCAATGGAGCCGGGCACGTTCTGCCGGAAATGCATGCTGGATGAAATAGTTAAAACATGCGGTATACTCACCTTGCCGAAAACGAAGCGGTGCCACCTTGTCGGGGCGTGCCCTGGTACGAAGGAGCGTAGATGGCCGAAACCATTCTTTTTGTCGATGACGACAGGGCAATCCTCGA
This sequence comes from uncultured Geobacter sp., assembly GCA_964431365.1. Lineage (GTDB taxonomy): Bacteria > Desulfobacterota > Desulfuromonadia > Geobacterales > DSM-12255 > Geomobilibacter. The sequence goes on from CAYSJJ010000031.1 coordinate 5,073, forward strand.
ATACGCACGCTCCCTCTTCAATGAACAGGGAGGGGAGATCCTGACCGCGGAAAACGGTGAGGAGGCGCTGGATATCCTGCAGCGGGAGTCGGTGGCCGTGCTGGTTACCGACAACCATATGCCGGGAATATGCGGGCTCGATCTCATCGTCAAGGCCAATGACACGTCGCCCGAGACGGTGAAGATCATCATGACCGCCTATGCCGATCTATCGGTGGCGCTCAGTGCCATCAACCGCTGCGAAGTGTTCCGGTTCATCGTCAAGCCCTGGAAGGCCGAAGAGATGATGCGGACAGTCAAGGAGGGGCTGCGCCGTTATCGGACCATGCAGACCATCCGCACGGAGAATGAGGATATCCTCTGCTCGCTGGCCCAGACCATCGAACTGAAGGATCCCGACACCAAGGGGCACTGCGACCGGGTGGCCGACTACGCCGTGCAGATGGCCCAGGTGCTTGGCCTGTCAAAGACGATGCAGCGGGAGATCAAGTACGGCAGCTGGCTCCACGACTGCGGCAAGATAGGCGTTCCCGAGCACCTGCTCAATGCAAAGCGCCGGCTGGAGGAGCACGAATTCAGGTTGATGAAGAATCACTCCTCCTGGGGGGCCGATGTCGCGGCAAAGGCACACCTCTCCGCCGTCGTGGTGAATATCATCATGTATCATCACGAACGGTACGACGGCACCGGGTACCCGACCGGCATGGAAGGGAGCGCCATCCCGATTGAGGCACGGATCGTCGCCGTGGCCGACGTGTTCGATGCCCTGTCGACAGACCGTCCCTACCGGCCCCGTTACCCCGGCGAAAAAGTGATTGAGATCATAACGTCGATGAAGGGAGCGGAGCTGGACCCTGACATCGTGGACGTTTTTCTCCCCCTGGTGGCGCACCAGGGGCTATTCGGGTAGAGAAGGAAACTATTTTTGATAAGGGGAT
>CAYSJJ010000031.1:6020-44844 GCA_964431365.1 uncultured Geobacter sp.
TTGCATACAGCTGTACATGAGTGTGTTACAGTACAGCATCTTTTGAAGTTGGCGAACCCAGGAACTTTAAGAGTCTCCTGGGTTTTTTATTTGTCACGCCGGAACGCCGACCCGGGTATGGAAGGAGATGGCAATTGCAGGTTAGCGTCCAGGGAAACGATATTGACAAGGCACTGAAGCATTTGAAGCGGAAGCTCCAGATGGACGGTTTTTTCGGCGAACTCAAGAAGCGTAAGCATTACGAGAAGCCGTCGGTGAAGAAGAAGCGCAAGCAGGCAAACGCCGAACGTCGGCGGAGAAAAGCCCAGAGATTCAAAAGGGATGACCGGGGCTGAATCGGGAATTAGGATCGAGGCTTTACCGTATGCGGGAAGCCCGTAGCCGGGGAATCCCCGGAAAATCAACCAGGAAGTAGGAGAAACACCAATGGCAAAAGGTAGAGTTAAGTGGTTCAATGACAGCAAGGGCTTCGGTTTCCTCGAGCAGGAGAACGGCGAGGATGTGTTTGTTCATTTTTCCGCCATTTCGGGTAACGGCTTCAAGTCGTTGGCTGAAGGCGAGGCAGTGACCTTTGATGTCGTGAATGGTCCGAAAGGCCTTCAGGCAGCTAACGTGGAAAAAGCCTAAGGGCGTTTTCCCTCATAGAGTCAAAAATGAGGACCGCTGAGAAGCGGGCCACATTGCAGATAAAGTCCTCGCCCTTGGCGGGGACTTTTTTTGTTCCGGTAAGGGGAAAACAGAGCGACAGAAAGCGGCGGGCCGGGGGTAATCGCCGTAACGTGGGATATACTAAGAGCAGAGAGCTCACCACCACTCAAGAAGTCCCCGAGGTCGCCATGCGCCATCTCGTCATCCTGCTCATCCTGTTCCTGCTCGCCGCAAGGCCAGCTCCCGCCGCGGAGCTCGGCACCCTTGTCTCCTGCGCCACCAGTGTTTTCAGCGAGATACACCGGACCCATGCCTGGTCCGGCAAGGCTCCGGCCGACTGTCCGGCCCGGGTGATGGTGGACAAGTACACCGACGGCGCCGTGGTGACCGTCTGGTCCTGGAGCGGCCCGCCGGGGGCGGCGGTGCGGACCACCTACAGCGTGCTCATGAGGTATCCGGAACTTGCCGCTACCAAGGCACTGGCCACGGCGAACCGCGACGTCAAAGCCCGCGGCCTGCGCCTGGAACGCTGCCTGAATTCGCTCATCACGGTCAACGACCCGCTGGATTGCCGCTACAAGGCCACGAAAGAGTACTCCGTCGGAGAAACGACGGGGACCGAACGACGGTGGCTGATCTGGCCCGACGACGAAGGGCGCCAGAGCCTGGTGGAGTACCTCATCAGCGACACGGTCGCCACCCCGGACCCGCCGGCCGATCTGTACTCCGGCCAACAACTCCCCCCGGGGACCGATCTCCATCTCCTTCTGCGCTGAAGGGGCACCTCGTGGCACATCAAGAGTCAAATTGAGTAGTGTAAGGGCAGGTGTTTGGCCCTGTTTTGAAGGGGGCATTCGTTATTTCATCACTTGATTTCCGGACGCAGGCTGTACTATGTTATGTACATATACGCCAAGGAGATACTCGCCATGAACGCACTAACCTATACGTATACTCGCCAGCATCTGGCGGAAGTCATGAGAGCAGTAAATGATGACCATACTCCGGTCGTAGTGACCAGCCAACGGGGAAAGCCCGTTGTTATCCTCTCTCTTGAAGATTACCAAGCCTTTGAAGAAACGGCATATTTGCTTCGGAATCCGCAAGGTGCCAAGCGGTTACTCGACTCGGTTGAGGAGTTGCGTGCCGGTGGCGGTCAGGCCAGAGAGCTTGCGGAATGACGATCAAGTTCTCAACTGCATGGGAAGACTACCTCTACTGGCAGGCGACCGACAAGGCAATGCTGAAACGCATCAATACCCTCATTCGGGATATTCAGCGAGAACCGTTTGCCGGTATCGGCAAACCCGAACCGCTCAAGCATCAGCTTGCAGGTTTCTGGTCCCGCAGAATAGACAGTTGCCACCGATTGGTGTATGCAATTGACGGCGATACCCTGCTGATTGCTCAATGCCGTGATCATTATTGAGATGCAGTGTCCAGCGCCGGCGTAGCGAGCCGGATTCCGCCGCGGCCAGTATCGATGCGGCCCTGGTACATCGCTTGATCCACATGTTGAAGGACTGTCCTCAAATCGTTACCATGTTCAGGGGCTTGGCCAAGTCCAATGGATAAACTCAACATGATGCGGTTCTTCGACGACCACTCGTGTACTTCCCGCTGCACACGCCGTGCGACTGACTCACCGCCATTGACGTCCGTGCCTGGCAATACCAGGACAAACTCGTCTCCGCCAACGCGGGCGACCAGGTCGCCTGCACGTACGTCGCGGGACACTATTCTGCCGATTTCGGACAATACCCAGTCCCCCGTGTGATGGCCGTGGGTATCGTTTATCGCTTTGAAACCGTCGAGGTCGGCGAACAACACGGCCACCGGCTGACCAGCACCGTTTTGATCAAATAAGGAGGTGGCGCGTTCGAATAAAGCACGCCGGTTGAGCAGTCCGGTCAATTCGTCCCGGTTCCGTTCGAGTTCCAAGCGCTTTTTGCGCAGCTCGAGTCGCGCCATGAGAGTGTAGGAATAGAGTACAAAAATGATAAAAAACAGCGAGCTGAATACCGCCGCCACGGAGAGCGAGTTGATATATTCCGGCAATCGGAAACCGAGGACCAATACGGCACATATGAAACTGCCGATCACCGCCTCGGCAAAATGTCGCAGACCGTAACGCATGCCGTTGCCGAGAATGACCATGAGGAAAACCAGGAATCCCGGCGAAAGAACGAGTACATCGGCGAGAACCGCACAGGAGGCCGCGCTCAGGTCTACCCACATTGCGGTGCGCCAACGCAAGGGGGAATACAGCCTTTTCCGGACCGCCATCATCGATACCGTAACAAACAGGCCGTAGAACAGAAAAACAGCACTTATTTCCGTTGGCGTGAACCATCGGCTTACCCGTGGCGCCTCACCAACATTGAAGTAAAGGATCGCCATTACGCAAAATAAGTAGCGCGTGATGTGTTGGGAGCGCTGCTCTTCCCATGCGGGTATGCGATGGGCTTCCTGCGAGTGGGCATTGCAGCGTCGGTCCTGACCGCTTCGTCGATCCGAACTCCGTCTATTCTTCTTCACAGCGTCTCCCCTCTGAGACCCGGCAAATGGTGGGATTCTACGCTATTCTGCTGACCTTGGTAGCGATAAATAATAGCGCACAATAAATGTGAGGCAACAAAATATGCGGAGAACGGTCCTGCTGCAGGGGAGGTGTTGTCAACATCGCAACGGGTCGCAGGCTTCCGGGGGCAGGTCAGGCTTCCAATTGCCAAGTTGGCCAAGTTCTGTCCTTGGCGACTTCACGCGATCGGCCAGTGTCGGCGATGCCTGCATGCGGTCCGCCAGGCGACGGACCGCTGAGCTGATACTACCCACATCCCGGTTGACAGATCTTGCGACATCGGAAAGGGTGGCACACCCACTCTCTCGGGCAAGTCAACCCAGCACTAGCGGGTATAGCGGAAGGACAGATTCTGCATGCAGCGTGACAATGGAATGCTACCGACCTGCAGGGCGAGATGAATGTGATTGGTCATGAGGCAAAAAGCATGAATGCGGTAGCCGAATCGACAAATTTCTTCCCGGAGCAACAGGTAAAAGCGGTATCGGTCATCGTCTGACGTCTGAGAGAAAGACTGGCTGACCGCCGTTACCACGGAGAATAACGTGATAGAGGCCACCAGGTAGATGGATGCATCGTTTGCGTGCCATTGGAGTAAGATAACTGCCCTTCAAAACTTGTCAACTTGGAAGCCTGACCCCAAGGGGGAGTTTGCCAAATGAACTGAGCCTCTTCCCTGCACTGCAGAGCGGGTCTGGGAACGCTATCGCGTCAGAGGTGTCGCGTCTACGCATATGACATTGTTGAAAGTGTAGACGCGACACCTGAAGAGTTCCCCTGGTAAGTGTTGAGACGCGACCCCTCACGTTTCCCCGCCGGAACATTAATCCTTCCCGATAGCAATAAAACCTGCCCAATAAAAGGGGTGCTTGCGCAAAGGATTCTTGAGGCTCTTTAGCTGAGCTTCCCGCAATGCTTGCGAGCGTCCCGCACCTTTTATTAGATACTGGTAGTAATCGACCATGAAATCCTTGGTGGCATCATCAGACACCTTCCATAAACTCGTGATCTGAGTCTGCACGCCAGCCAATACCAGCGCACGCCGCAGTCCGTAGACCCCCTCTCCATTTCGAATTACGCCGACGCCGGTATCGCAAGCAGACAGGACTGCCAACTCCGTACCGATCAAATCCAAACCCGCCACCTCCAGAGCTGTCACTATCCCATCGTCCTGACCCGAACTGAGCCGATTTGCCCCGGCCAGAGCAACACCGGAGCGAAGAAGAGGGTTTTCGAGGGAGAATACCGAAACTCTTTGCTCGCTGTTGTTTTCGCTGAGTTGGTCTTTGAAAAAAAAAACCGTGAGTAGCAATATGCAAAATACGTGGTCCTCGCAACTTCTTGAGCGATGTCTCTGTAGCCTTTGCCTTGACAAGCACCTGATTCTCATCAAGTTTCAGGATTTCTTTCAACGCCTGGGCTTCTAGAGCAGTTCCGGCAAGTGAGGAAAAACTGATGTGCCTTTGAGTCAGTTCTCCTGAAAGGCGATTATCGGGGGATGGTGCCACGGAAAACGATTTGTCGCCGCTAGGTCCGAAGTCAGGATCAGCAATCACAACTGGACCGTTACTACTGGCTACTGACTCTTCGGTGCGGACCAAATCACGACTGCTTGGGAGGTAGGTAATGTGGATTGATTTGACCAGATACTGCTTGTCGTCATCGATGAGCGCACCGAAGGGAAGCAAGTTGAGCGGACCGTCCGGACTTACAAGAATCCGGTTCATATCAAAAATATACGGCTTGAGAGGAAGAACTAACCTCCTGTAGAGATCTCTTGCGACGGTGTTACCATAGGTTTTGGCTACATCACGGAACGCCACGAGCAGATCCGAAACTCGCTTGTCAATAGACTCGGCTTCGCCCAGATCGACTGCCACCGGGGATCCTTTGTTCTTGAGGATGAAGGCAATATAGCGGGGGGCCCCCCAGCGGAGTTCCTTGCCTTTGGCCTTTAGGTTGAACGGCTCATAACGAAACAACTCCACGAGGACCGCATCGTCAGGGATTGCCTGCTGCATGCGCTCTATAGTCAATGGTGCACTCTGTGCCCGAAAGGCAACGCTGCGCTGACTGATCTTGTCTTCTAAATAAGATTTGTCTCTTTGTAATTCCACCAATTCCGTTCGATACTGTTGGTTATTCATCTTATCTGGACGTTGAAGAGACAGAGTTGCATATTTGGTATTGATCTCGCGCCACTTGTCAAACATCCCTCTGTCTTCGATTGAAATACTTCGACGTAAAAAACCATAACTGTCAGCAAGCACATCCAAAACCCTGCCCTTCTGTTGTAGCACGGCATTGAATGCCATGCGTACAGCTCTCGGAGTAAAACCTGCATCTTTGCCAAGCGAGACAGAAGCACTTGCTCGTCCGGTAAGTGTAGATAAATATGTACTTTTTTGCTCTTCTGATCCCAGGGAGAGGATGTTTTTCATAGTATGTTCGGCGCTCAGATTCAGTTTTTCCTGCCATATAATGGCCTCATCCATCCTCCCTGATCTCCATGCTTGTGCTGCTATATGCTCGTATGCATACATGAGATAGTGAGAGTTATCTCCGTAAAATTTCACGATAAGATCTCTTGCCGCGATATATTTTTCACGTGCCAGACCATGCCTGCTCGTATACTCATATACTCCACCGAGGTTTAACGTCGACTCGATACTCTCGGGATTATGCTCACCATAGACGTTGATGACCTCTTTCAGTGTTTCTTCTGCCAATTGATATCGAGAGGTGCGATTGTAGAGAAGTCCAAGATTGTTGAGAGCAACAGCTCGTTGGAAACTTTCAGGTCCTTCAATTTCTTTCGCTAATTTGGCCGATTCCTGGTAACGCTTTTCGGCCATTTCGAGATTGTTGAATTGTTCATACACCCTTCCGCACTCATTGAGAATTATTGCGTAGTAAATATTGTGAGTCAGTTTTTTCGATTCGAGCGATGACTTGCCAATTACATACGCTTCTCCAGCACTCTCATAATCGCCTCTGTCGTAGAAGCATTTGCCCTGAACAATCAGTTGGTTGATTTCAGCGATTATTTCATCGGGAACCTGCTCCTTTTCAGGAGAGCCTGATTTTTGAAGTTGCTTCTCAATTGCGGCAGCATCCTCGGGACGTCCTGCTTTTCTGAGAATAGCAGCATATTCGAATTGCAGATTGACAGTGGTTAGATGTTCAGGGCCAAAGACTTTTTTCGATATTTCCACGAGACAATAACTAACCGGAATGGCGTCTTCCCATTTGCCCGACTGTGCGAGATCTTCGACCTTCAGCATGAGAAGATGCGCTTCAGATTCAGTCGCCGCCGGACAATTCGTTTGGGGGAGAGCCAGCCCGGTACAGGGGCAGAGGGCAAAGAGTACGATGCACAATGTGCCAACGGCTCTCATTGTCATCTCATGCCTCCTAACGGCGCTCTTTAATAACTTCTGCACGTCGTAAATAAGCGTCTGCCTTAAGCTGATCTCCGAGCTTGCGAGAAATCTCCGCCATAGTGATCAGAACTTTGACCGCTTCAGAACGATCCACCAATTCGTATATATTTTCAGCCTTATGCATCTGCTCCAAGGATTTATCATATTTTCTAAGTTCTAACAAAAGTAACCCATACTGATGGTGAGCCATGGCGAGATTCGGTAGATACTGGTCTGTAATCATACGCTCACCCGTTTCGGTAAGCACGCCATTGGTTAGAGAATTTTTAAAGAGTTCTATACATGTTATGTAATTTTGCTCTGCCGTGACATAATCATCTTTGATCTGGTACAGATAGGCAATACTCAAGATATCCACGCCCACCTCCGGATGGTTACTGCCGAATATCTTGGTGTCTATGTCTTTCGCTCTCATCAGCATACGCTCGGCATTAAAATAATCTCCTTTGGCGCGATATAAGTTTGCAAGAGTCACCACATCAGCCGCTACATCCCTATGTACCTTCCCATAAACCTTCTCACTCAACTCCAATGCATTTCTGGCTGCTACAATCGCTTCGTCATATTTCCTCTGGCGCGCAAGCTCCCCAGATCGTCGATTGTGCATTAACGACTCTTTCTTAAGTTTTTCAGCATCAGCTGACACATCATCCGAGGCGCCATAGCTGATCTGTGCGTGAACCATAATAAACAGCAATATGAACATCATTAATAGCGATGGTAAAACGCAACTACATATCAGTTTTTCGTTTTGTAGTTTCATTTTACAGTCTCCTTATTAATAAGTTGGACTATGAAATCCATCTGTTTCAAAACAATGGGTACGTCTTTCGCGCTGACAGCGATAACATTCTGCATCTGAAGAGCCAGTTTCTTCAATGTCGATTCGCTCCACGAACGCTCTTGAGCTGAGTGCCAGCGAAAATATGTTATCCAGGCATGTGCGAGTTCAGGAGACACGCTGCTCATGTTTAATAACAGGGAAACCTTCTGAGGAGTGCGGCCAGCGGGCAACCGCGAAAACAGGTAGGGGCCAGTGCGCTCTGCATATTTGCATATACTGGCCAGAATCTTGTTCGCTTGTGCATAGTCATATACCGCCAATACTTTTTCAGCAGCAATCGCCACTTCTTTCGGTTCACTCATATTGGCCGTAATTTTGATGGGTTGTTTTACAGGTAGGAGCGTAAGGTTCAATTCACTTGGCGGTGCCCTTAGTTCCAACTCTGCTATCGGCGGGAGCCCGCGAAGAAATGACTCAATTGCTTTCAGGTAACGTTGACGTTCATTCTTGTCTTTGGGCGGCTGATCAAACAGAAAGTAACTGTAGAGCCCATAACCAGGATCCTCCTTACCTTCAGTCACCAAAAATTCCCTTCCACTCATGATGACCTTGCCCCGCTGATAACGCAACGGACCACTCAATACATTCGCAGTGTCTTTGTCGTTATGCAGCATGGCAGCAATGACGTGAACCTCACATGTCCCATCACCAAGTGACGGTTGGGTTACGATCACCTTTGCGGTAATTGTTTTTTGTTCGTCAGTTATTACCTGTTTGTCAGCTATGACAAAGTCGCTCCCCAGCATCCAGTTTGCCGTATCATTACCAGTTATCACTCCTTCTGATGCACTCCATGTAAACCGAGTGTCTTGATCAAGTGCCTTGCCCGATGAATCTGTGACCCACGCATGAACTTTGACTGTCTCCCCTGGGTGAATTACGGGTTGTTCTGGTGCACACACTACATTCACCGAAGCCCCGTCTCCCTTTCCTAATTGCGATGTTTCTTGTGCTCTCGCCGGCGAACTGCAAACAAAGAGAGCGACAATTATCGCGTATGTTAAAATGCCAATCTGCTTGATTTGCTTTTTTCGCATGTTTCACCTCGACTTCTGACCATACCAGCGCTTCACAGCAATAACGGCTATTGGTAGGGTTACCACAACGAGGACCAAAATTTTAGGTGGGTTCCATTCCCATCCCAAGCCAACCTCCGTAGATACAATGAATGCAAGGGTGACAAAAAAAGTAATCACAAGAGGTCGCAACATATAATGCTCCATATATAAGTATCAGCGAGTTGTCAGCCTTTTCAAAAAACAAGTCTATCCACAGAGATTAACGACTTCTACACTCCGGAACCGGAGGCCCTCCCAGCGTCTCCCCGAGAAAACTCCATTTCTTCACCTTTTCAACAATCGGGAAAGAGTATGGCTGCTCTTGGGCGGACAGATAATTGCGCGGCTCAACGGCGAAATCATTCGGGATTGGCTCACAGAAGACCGCAACAGACAGTTGCCCCTCTTTTGCTTCAGTCAGTCTGGCATAGTTAGTGATCTTTCCGCAGATCAGGTTCGGGCTGACAGCGTCGTTCTGCCCAGCCAGCCGGTCCCGGTCGGTGGAACTCAGAAACACAATTCCCTCAGGCCGTTCGCTGAAATCGATCCTTGTTAACGGACTGCATTCGGTTAGGAGAATCGCCGGTCCCGCAGTCGCCTCTCCAATAAAAGGATCTTTCTTGGTCCAGTACAAAACGAATTGCCGCTCTTTTCCGTAGGCATCACGGGCCGATATTTCCCCCTGGTAGAGGAAATTGGTGCATCCCGAAGTAAACAAAAGCGTTGTTGCACACACCAACAGAACTATTCTCCGCATCATCCCCTCCTTGGTCATGAAGACATCATGTCGACTAACTTGTCACCAATTACCGCACTATGCCAATAAGCCGTGTGCGCCATGAGCCAGCTCTTGCCTGTGTCAGTGACAATGTCACGGATCACCCACCCCTGGTCAGGGTTTCCGGAAAGAAAACTCTCAACGACCTTGTACCGGGAAAGATGCTCCCCGAAGATGTTCCCGGAAACAACAGGATCGTTCGGGTCCCACATGTTCAGCCAACGGAACCACTTGTCCCCTGCGCCGAAGTCCTTGAGCGCATCGCGGCCGCTCTTTCTGAACATGTCGAGACCGATGGGAGAGCCAATGGTCAGCAGACCTTGCACCGGCCATGTTTTGCGGGAAGCGCGGTCAAAATGCGCCCCGTCGGCTATCAGGGAATTGATTACGTCAAAGGTGTAGATGGAACCAAGACTGTGGGCAACGATGTAGCACGGGTTCCCCTCTGCGTAGATATCCAGAATGGCTTGGCGCAGCCCCTGCCGGATTTTGTTCGCCGTAGAGCCGTCTTCCAGGGAAATCACTACATCACCAACAATCTGTAATACAGCATCGCCTACAGCCTGCCCAACCGGGTTGGCAACCAGCAGGTCAAGAAGTGTCTGATACTTTTTCAGTGCAGCTGCCGCAATGTTCTTGTAGCGATAAAGTTCGCATGTATAGGAGAGTGGGATATTGCCGATGCGGCTTTTTATCAGCTCGTCAATAAGGGTGTCCTGGTTTAGGTTGTCAGCGCTTGTCTGTACGCCATGTACTACCAAAACTTTTCGTGGCAAAGCCGGGTTTACGGGCATGGGTTATACCTCCAATATTAATTGCCGATCGGCATTATTCTCTTTGCCTGTTTCACAGAATTCTGAACCATCGCGGCACCGCGTGCGACCCCGGCTGCAACAAACTTCTGAGTAGTACTAATGCTCCGCGACACTAAAGGCTGCCGGTACTTTTTATTAAAGCAATCCTGCATGCGGTGAAGAGCCAGAGAATTGCGAATATATTGGTGCCAGATGAATGTCAGATCAAACACCAGCACCGACAGCCACCAGAGATAGAGAAAAGCCACGCCGCCAATAAGGACCGGCAAAATTGCTTTGTGGTCCGTATCAGCAATGATATTCGACAGGGCCAGGGTAAATGCCGTTAACGATCCTACTGCCACCATAAACCAGACACCCGAATGACGGGAAAAGAGATTGTAGATATAGCTCGCCACAAGAATTACAACAGCCATGAGACCCACCGTCGTTCTTGAGTTGAACGCTTTCAAACCCAACGGCTCAATCAGCCAATCACAGACATCAGGATCAACTCTGAACCAAAAGAAAACGAATAACAAAAGTGCCACGATCAGGCTCCAGACATGCCAACGGAAGTCACGCACCAACCGGGGTATTCTCGCTGCCACACCAATTCCCGCTACGAGCGCAGAAAACGCTAAAGCGTCCCATAGCATCGTTATGGCGTCGACGTCATCGGCAACACTGGTGATGATCGAGTTATAAAAAAAGAACACTCCCACCCACAAAAACCCGAATGACAAGAGATACGGCAATAAACACGAAAACCTTCCAGCCAAAGATCTATTCTGGAGTTTCGGCGGTGCACTGGCGCCTAGTGCTCTTGCTAATCCGGCATTCTGGAGATAATCGCCAAAGAGCGCCTCGTCCTGCCAGTAATCCACATGAGCTTTCCCAGGCATGAGGTAGCGGGCAAAGCCCTTGTCCATCTCTTTTTTGAAAGTGAATGGGGAATTGTCCCCCAACCAGGTTCGCACCGTATCTAGCTCGAAACCCACCGGATCGCCGAAATCGTAGTAGTTGTGCCAGATAATGTTCACGCCCTTGGGCCACGATTCGTTTAGGCCTTTCCACATTTCTGGCCAGAGGATCAGATGCTTGTCGATAGGGGAACCGATGGTCATGAACCCTTTCACTTGGTCGATCCATTTTGCATCTACTTTGGACGAGAGAGCTTCAAGCAGTCCCAGGAAAGCCACCACCGTCCCCTCGCTATGAGCAATGATGTAAATTTCGGCGTCCTCATTATCCTTATAGGCAGCCGACATGGCCGTATGGAACTTTTCCAGGACATCTTCCCGCTTCTGGTCAAACTCGGTTACGAACTGCACGTCCCCCAGATAGCTATCAAGGAGCCCTTTGAGATCAAACTTGAACTTAACTCCCCATTCAGCCACCAGGGAAAGCCGCTTAAGCACCCTCACCGACTCGATCACTTCGGGAAGAATGAAAGAGATCGCCGCCTTGTCTGCCGGAGCTAGTGGATTCCCATATTGACGATCAAGCTTCTCCACTAGAGACCCTGCCCACCGCGTCGTTTCCTCCAGCACGTACCCCTGGTTGACCACCATCCGCGGCATATCCGCCCAGTAGACCTCTGTAAAGCCGATAAAATTGCCTGGGTCAGATAGATCAGGGGAGAGAAACACACCCTTGTTTTTTAATGCAGAGCTGATTTTACCCAACGGGACGTGCAGCGCAGATCCCTGGTAGGCGGTCACCCTCTCGATTATGGTCTGGGTGGTTTCGCATTCAGTCTGGTCACCTATGCCATGAACACCCACGAAAATCATCGTTGCACTCATTCTTCCCCCTTCGCAAGACTGCGACATCCCCCTTTTTCCTCAGCAACCCTCCAAACAGAAGAAAGGGTCCCTTTTTCCCCTACCTCTCCAATAACCTCCGTTGAGCCCCATACAGGCCGCACTCTTGCACACCATGAGCCTCATTACCGGTGACCCGCTGCAGTGTATTTGCTACTGTGGCAGTCCCCTTGTGCTGAACTGTTAGCACCAGCGCCTCCTTATCCACATACAAAGTTACCCCAGCACCTGAGCTTCCATCGGTTTCAACGTAACCTGGACGGTACGATAACCATTATGAGTTGCTGTCGGTGCGGGTAAGGGGGGATTCGATTCACTCGAGAAAAGAACGGTCCAGACCCTGCCGTCAGAGTTGAGGTTCATGTCGACTGCCACGTGAACAGTTGTTGTCTGTCCGGTGCTAGTATTGGCCACAACGAGAATTTCCCGGTCGTTGAGAATCCGCGAGAAAGCCATGATTCCACCCGCGTACGGTGAGTAGCCGAAGTCTGTGCCGTTGCCGCTGCATGGGCGAAAATACTGCCTGCCGTAGCGCAGTGGTGGCTGCTTGTTTCGCAGGTCGCTTAGTCCCTTGATAAGGTTGTAGAACTCGTGAGTTTGAGAGAAAGCGTTCGGCCCGCGCCACAAGGCTTCCCGCACATATTCACGTCTGTTGCCATTACCGGCTAGTCCCTGCTCGGTGCCGTAATAGATGCACGGAACACCCTGCATGGTCATGAGACAGGTGAGAGCCAGTCGGGTCTGCGCCGGCCAGGCCGGACAGTGAAAACGACTATTCATGTCGTGATTGTCAAGGAAGGTTACGTAAAACCTGCCAGCATCGCCATGGGAGCTGACGATATTCTTCAGCGCCTTACGACGGGCGTCTGCTTGCTGGGCAATCAAGTTGGTAGGGGCCGAGAATTTGATTATATCGACGAGGCGTTTGCGCATGGGGAAATCAAGCGCCGCGTCGACACCGATAAAATCGTCGCCGCTGCCCGTGTCGCGGCCGACAAAGCTGGCTATTTTCTGCTCGCAGTCGTCATCGTCTTTCCAGATCTCACCGAACGTGAAAAAATTCTTCTTGCCGATTGAGAGTGCAAACTCACGCATGGCGTTGCCAAAGATTCGGGCGAAATCTGCTTCGATGTACTGCAAGGTGTCGATGCGGAAACCGTCAAGGTCGAACTTGGCGATAAGGTACTGATACGCACGGATGATGAGGTTTCGCACCGGGTAAAGGTTGGTCCCGGGGATAAGGTACTCGGTTACGAGTTCCTTGAGGCGGCTGAAATCGCCCTTTGTGATGTCACCATGTTCGTCAACACTTCCCCGACGACGAAAGTAGTCATTGCGCTGGAATTCCTTCGGCCAGACCCCGGCAGTCCGGGAGAGGTTGGGGATGGCGCGAATGTCCGTCCAATTACCGTGGGCAACACCATTTTCGTCTCGCCAATAGACCGGGTATTCGCCGCCTTGGTTCCACGGTGCGTCATCCCGCTGCCCCTCATAATTGAACAGGTCGCCAACATGGTTGAGGACGATGTCGAGGATGACATAGATCCCCTTGTCATGGGCTGCATCAATCAGTTCCCGGAACTCCCGGTCTGCCACGGCCGGATCCTGCATGGCGGCAGTTGGGTCGGTACAGAAGCGGGGTTCGACACGGAGAAAGTCGAGGGTTCCGTATCCCCCCCAGTAATCCTGGAACCATGGAGGGTTCATCAGTACCGGAGAAATCCAGATGGCTCCTACGCTGAGTTCTTTTAGATAGTTCAGCCTATTCTTGATGCCGGCAAAGCTCCCTCCTTGATAGAGGCCGCAGGGCTCACTGTAAGGGGGCGGGCCCTTTGGATTGTCAAAACGATCCACTAAAAGAAAATAGATCCAGTGATCCCGCCAGTCGGCTGGCGATGGGGAAATAGAGGATGTATCTGCGTTTAAGAGGTCAGTGACTGCTGCTTCGTAGAGTGAATTCGGCATGGTCTTTCCCCTTTTCCCAATTACAAAAAATCAGGTTCCTTCCGTACTTTCGACCCAGATGGGGGTGCATCTCTTAGTCGCCGAAGCTGCTTGATTCAGATGCTTAATTGACGTAGCAAATAATTCCGCCGCAAAACCGAAAAGGCTTCCATGAGATATTGTTAGAAAGATATCATGTGGGAATTACAGATCGATTACAGATACAGGGGAAAATGCAGAGCGGGGCAATGTGGACTGAGGGGAGCAGCTAATGGCTGTTGATCGACGTTTCGTGCACCGCCCTGGTGGCGGGGGACGGCCTTAGGCCGTGCTGGGCGAGGGTGAGACGACAGCGGTTGTAGACCGAGTGAACCATGCCATGGTCCCCCAGGTTCCGGTGGCAGACCATGAGGCGCTGATAGAGCTCTTCCGCAAGTTCATCGACTTCCAACCCGCGCAGATAGAGATCGATGGCCCTGCGCCAACTGCCGCTCTCCTCCTTGTGGTGGCCAAGGGCGCTGACAAGCTGGATCATCCTGCTGCGCAGGCTTTCGCGAAGTGAGGTAGCCCACGAACATGCCGTGTCGGCTGCCAGGAAATTGCCCGAATAGAGCCCCACAGCCCGCTTGGCGGCACGGACCGCGGGAGCGGGTGAATGCGTTTCGCCGTACAGAAGCGACTTCGCCTGCCCGCTCAGCCTGGAAAAGGCCCAGATGTCGACCCAGCAGAGTGCGGGGTTGAGCGAGACTGACCCCTCGACATAGAGGATGAACCGTTCGTCCCCCAGGAGCCGGCGGAGGCGGTGGAGCGTGACGAGGAACGTCTTGTGCGCATCGTCGGCAGGCGCGTTTGGCCACAGCTCTTCGCAGAGTTTTCCTTCAGTCACGTTCCGCCCGCCAAAGCCGATGAGTAGCTTGAGCATTTCCAGCGGTTTCTGCTGGACCTTGCCGCTGAAACGGATCGGAACTCCCTCCCTGACCAGCCCGAACCTTCCCAGGGTGTGGATCTTCAGCGGCCATGGCCACTGTTCCAGATCCACCGGCGGGATGTCTGGCACCAGTCGCCGCCTGCGGATCAGCTCCCGTACGTAGGGGACTTCAATGCCATGTTCCAGTGCCGCAATACAGAGCCTGGCAATGCAGGAGGCAAGCCGGGCTTCGATCTCCGGTGCGCGGAACGACAACCCATTGCCCAGTTGCTCATCAAACCGTCTGATCCATCGGCCGACGCAGGCGGCCCTGCTCTGGTCGCGCAGACAGGTTTCGGCAGATGCCAGCCAGGTGAGGAGCAGTCCAGCCTCGTCGTGCCGGATCTCGAAGTGACGGTAGGCCCGGTCGAGGATCTCGCGACACTCGGCAGAAGTTCCCAGCTGCTCGCAGGTGGCCAGCCAGTCCAGAAGTTCCGGCAGGCCGGCGACCACCCTTGCCGTGGGCGTATCGCAGCACCTTTCGGCAGGCCGGTCCAGGGCCATGTCGATCAGGGCGATATACTGCCGAAGCAGGAACTCCTGCGAATGGGCCTGGTGCGATTGTCTCGTGCGCGATGCGGCCAAAACGATCCTCTCCCTGCTCGGTCAGGTGGCTTGAGAATTAACTCTACGAAAATATTGACAGTATGCCTCCTCGTCGGGTGTTTGCAACTTGGTAAAAATTCCAGCGGCGGTCTTGCTTCGGTAGCAACGGCGCACATAGAAAAGCCCCTGACTCACGGCGGAGGGCCGCAAGCCAGGGGCTTATTGTTGCGATGGAGGATAGACCTTACTTCCTGATGTTGTAGAACACATCCTTGCCGCGGAAGATGGCCACGGTGTCCAGTTCGTCCTCGATCCTGAGCAGCTGGTTGTACTTGGCCACCCTGTCGGTGCGGCAGAGCGACCCGGTCTTGATCTGGCCGGCGTTCACCGCCACCGAGAGGTCGGCGAGCGTCGTGTCCTCGGTCTCGCCGCTGCGGTGGGAGATGACGCAGGTGTAACCGGCCCGCTTGGCCATCTCGATGGCGTCCAGGGTCTCGGTCAGCGAGCCGATCTGGTTCAGCTTGATCAGGATCGAGTTGGCGATTCCCTTCTGGATACCTTCCTTCAGGATGCGCGGGTTGGTGACGAAGAGGTCGTCCCCCACGATCTGGATCCGCTTCCCGAGACGGTCGGTGAGGAGCTTCCAGCCATCCCAGTCGTTTTCGGCCATGCCGTCCTCGATGGAGATGATCGGGTACTTGTTCACCAGGTTTTCGTAGAAGTCGACCATCTGCACCGGGGTCTTCCGCGGCTCGGCCTCGTTCTCCAGGGTGTAGACGCCGTCCTTGAACAGCTCGGAAGAGGCCACGTCCAGGGCCAGGAGCACTTCCTCGCCCGGCTTGTAGCCGGCCTTCTGGATCGCCTCCATGATCACTTCCAGGGCCTCTTCGTTGGACTTCAGGTTCGGCGCGAAGCCCCCCTCGTCGCCGACGGCGGTGTTGTACCCTTTCCCTTTCAGAACCCCCTTCAGGGCATGGAAGATCTCGGCACCCATCCGGAGCGCTTCGGCGAAGTTCTTGGCGCCGGCCGGCATGATCATGAACTCCTGGATGTCCACGTTGTTGTCGGCGTGGGCGCCGCCGTTGATGATGTTCATCATCGGCAGCGGCAGCTCCTTGGCGTTGCAGCCGCCGATATACTGGTACAGGGGAACCCCCACCTCTTCGGCGGCAGCCTTGGCCACGGCCAGGGAGACGCCGAGGATGGCGTTGGCGCCCAGCTTGCTCTTGTACTCGGTACCGTCCAGTTCCAGCATCTTGTTATCGATGCCGACCTGGTCGGTTACTTCCAGGCCGATAACTTCGTCGGCGATGACGCTGTTTACGTTGTCCACCGCCTTTGTGACCCCTTTGCCCAGATAGCGTGACTTGTCGCCGTCCCTGAGCTCCAGCGCCTCGCGTTCGCCGGTGGATGCACCGGACGGTACTGCTGCCCGCCCCATGGCGCCGGACTCGGTGAAGACTTCCACCTCCAGGGTCGGGTTGCCGCGAGAATCGAGGATCTCCCGGGCGTAGACATCGGTAATCTGGCTCATCGTTTGCCCCCTTGCATGATGGTTAATGACAGGTAGTGAACCTGAAAAATTGGCCTATCTCTTATAGCACAGACCGGCCAAAATGGAAGGGGTTTCATGAAGGAGTCTGCCTGGTTCGGGCCGCGATATCGTCGGCAATCGCCGGGAGAGGTTGCCTGACCTGCCTTTGAACGTTACGACCCCCTTGCGTTAGCTTGGTTAAGGTGCTATAAGAAACGGGATTTTACCGTAAACGGTAACCGATAACATTTTTGCGCAGGCACAAAGGAGATCACCATGGCGTACACGGCAGAGTTCGAAAAAGCGCTCCAGGTAGGGCGGCCACCCAACATCCGGCAACTGTTCCCCAATTCCAAGGCCCTCATCGTGAGCGGCAAGGTGGTCGAGCGCGGCGTGCTTGCCAAAGGAAATGCCATCGTCATGGCGTGCAACGGCCGCAACTCACTGGTCATCCGCGGGGCACTGCTGGCGGCCCAGCGGGCCAACGCGCCGGTCATCATCGAGATCGCCAAGTCCGAAGGCGGGCAGAAGTCGTATTGCGCGGTGAACTACTGGAACATGGCCCGCATCGTGGATGCGCTCTGCAACGAACTGGGGATCACCGTGCCGGTGGCCATCCATGCCGACCACTACGGGATCAAGAGCGACAAGGACCTGGTCGCCGCCAAGGTGGAAATCCCGACCATGTTCGAGGCCGGCATCACCTCCATCGCCATCGACGCCTCCCATCTCCCCGACGACCAGAACCTCCTGGCCAATCTCGCCCTCAACCCGTTCATCCCGAAGTGGGCAGGGCTGGAGACCGAAGTGGGCGAGATCAAGGGGAACCAGGGGCTCTCCACCGTGGACGAGGCCAAGTTCCTGATCCAGGGGCTGAACGCCCACGAGATCTATCCTGACTGGATCGCCCTGAACAACGGCACCACCCATGGCCTGGAAGCGAGCGACGCCGGTATCCAGGTCGGCCTGACCGCCGATATCCATCGGGCGCTTGCTCCCTACAAGGTCAACGGCGCCCAGCACGGCACCTCCGGGAACAGCTCCGAGCGGCTCCGGGAGATCGCCAACAAGACCGCCACCACCAAGGCCAATGTGGCCACGGCCCTGCAGATGATCTCCTGGGGGCTGGAGGTGAACGACTACGGGAACGCCCAACTGGACGCGGGTGGCAACTTCATCAAGGTGCCGGGCCAGGGGGTGACCGAAGAGCTCTGGGCCGAGATGGTCGCCTACGCCACCGACAAAGGGTGGAAGAAGGGTGATTACAAGAGCCTGAACCTGCCGTTCGAGAACAAGATCCTGGCCCAGCCCAAGGAGATTCGCGACCGGATGGCGGCGAGGGTGGCTGAGTTCGCCTACAAGATGATGACCGAGGTCTTCAACGCCCGCGACACGGCACCGCTGGCCATCGAGGCGATACTGAAGGCCGGGTCGTACGACGTCGGCGCCAAGGGGAGCCTGCTTGAAGATCCGGCCCACTGGACCACGGAGCAGATTGTCGCGCGGGCGAAAAAACTGGCCGGCGACAAGGGCCCTGCAGGGAATTTCGACGACTAGCAATCAGGCTGTACCAGAGGAAAGGGGCGCATGCCCCTTTCCTTTTCTCTCGTTCACGTTATACTATCGAGCCACGGGACGCCTTGCGCTGCGCACGGTTTCATGGAGGGCGAGCAATGGAAAAGAGACGGTTCAGCCGCGTTGATTTCACCGTTAAGGCCCTGGTTGCCGCCGGCGACACTGCGTTCCGCGGTGAAGTGGATAACCTGAGCCTGCATGGAATTTTCATCAAGACCGACCAGCGGCTCCCGCTGGGGACCGAGGTGGATATCACCATCGGCCTGGCCGAGGTGGAGCCTGAGATCGTCATCCACGTCCAGGCCACCGTGGCCCGCCATACTGAAGAGGGAATCGGCTTCGAATTCGGCAAGATCGACGTGGATTCCTTTACCCACCTCCGGAGCATCATCTCCTACCGGAAAGGTGATGCTGACGTTGTCATGGACGAGTTTATCAACTATGTGGAACGGAAGTACGCAGAAGAACGATAACCGGGGCGACCGGTTGGCCGTCGTCATCCCCCCCGCCGCTGGCGTGCCGGTACGGAGGGTAGGGTGAGCGGTGCGCCCGGCAAGCCGGTCAAGCTGTTTCTCTGGACAGGGTTGCTGTTGGGAACCGTGGTGAGCGGATGGTATCTGTACCGTCTTCACGGCCCCAGCCGTTTGACCCGGCTGGCTCCCCCCGAGTCGGTCGGCACCCAGTTCGTCAACATCGGCCTCATCTATTTTGCGGCGATTGTCCAGTGCCGCCTGATCTTCCGCCTCGCCGGCTGGCTCAAGAGACGCTTCGCAGCGGACCGTTCCGGCCGCTGATCCCATCGCTTCATGACCCAATCCGCTCTCCACGAACTCAAAGCCTGGTTCGCATCCTATCTGGAGCGCTTTGCCACCGACGATCCGGACGAGGAGCGTCATTACCGGCTTAAGAGGCTCCACACCGAGCAGGTCTGTGCCAATATCGTCGCCATTGCAGCGGGCGAAGGGGCCACGCCCGACGCGATCGTGCTGGCGGAGATCATCGCCCTGTTCCACGACCTGGGGCGGTTCCCGCAGTATCGTCAGTACCGCACCTTCCGGGATAGCGACTCCATCAATCATGCCGGTCTGGCCGTCACCGTGCTGCGGGAAGAGGGTGTTCTCCGCCTGCTGCCGGCGACGGAACAGCGCACGATCCTGCAGGCCGTGGCGCTGCACAACGCATTCGCCATCCCCACCTCCCTGCCGCCGGACGGGCGTTTCTTCCTCTCACTGATTCGCGACGCGGACAAGCTGGACATCATGCGGGTCTTCGTGGAGCATTTTCTGACGCCTGCCGGGGAGAGGGCCTCCGGGGCGACGCTTGGCCTCCCCGACGAGCCCTTCTGCTCTCCCGCGGTCATCACCGCCGTCGAACAGGGGGAGATGGCCCGCCTGGCAACCCTCGCCACCCAGAACGATTTCAAGCTGATGCTCCTCTCCTGGGTCTACGATCTCAATTGCGCCACCACCTTCCGGCTCCTGAGCGAACGCCGGCTTCTCGATGCCATGGCCGGCATGCTGCCGGCGGCTCCGGGTGTCGCGCGGGTGGTGACCCGCGTACAGTCGTACGTGGCAGCGCGGGGGGGGAGCCCCCCCTGAGTGGGAGAAGCCCGATGGATCAGGAGTTGTTGTACGAAAATGAGAGGTATTTCCCGGAAACCCAGTGCTGATCCCGCGGGTGAATCCGGCACCATCCCCCCTGCCGTTCATACACCACGATCGTCGCACCACGCTGCAGCACCGCCACCTGTTCGGCTTTTGCCGTGGCGGAAGACCTGACGTTCAGTGCGTTTGCCGTGACTATCGCCGGTCTCCCCCCCGGGGCAGACGACGGATTGGCAGCCGGGATGCAGTCACTGCGGGCGGCAACCACCTGCGGGATGAGCTGCTCTTCGGCAGCTGCCACCGTATTGCCGCCGAGGAAGGCGGTGCCGGGGCAACTCTTGGTGGTCCCCTTGCCATCGGTCCGGAGGCCGGTGACCAGATCGTACCAGTGATGGTACACGATGGTGGCTACCGATGGCGTAAGACAGAACTCGCGGCAGAGAAGGGCATTGACCCTGATGATCGTCTCCCGGTGCCGGTCGTTCAGGATATCCTTCCCCCGGTCGAAGTTGCCCAGATGCTCGATGCAGATGCCGCAGCTGTTGGCCCCCTTGATCCCGGCCGGGACCTGGTCGAAGGGGCGGCAGACCGCAACGGTTCCGTCGGGGAAGGTGGTGAGGTTCTGGGCGATCTCGCTGAACCCCCGTTCCCGGTGGCTCATCTCCATCTCCCTGAGGAGATCGAAGTGGTTGCTCCCCGTGAAATTGTCGTAGGCGGGGAGCCAGGTATGATGATTCTGGATCAGGTGGATGGCCCGGCTGAAGCAAGTTTCCTGGAGCCACTTGTCGAATTCGTCTGCCGAATAGAGGATGTAGCCATACCTGCTCCGCATGGTGCCTCCTTTGTCGGATACATTGCCGGGGTTATTTATTGGAGTTGTTTAACGTATAGCACTCATTTCCCGCTGTGCAAGCTGTCAACCATGATCGGTGAAGCCCGGGAACCGGGCAAATCACTTTCCATTACAGCTGAATAGTGATATGCATGAGCGAGATTACCGACAGGCCGGGAGTTGAGGGGATGACACAGGAAGACCTTTCGCGGTTGACGATCGATAAGCGGGGAGTGGCCAAGAGAGCCGGGCGTATGCGTTGGCCGTTGAAGTTGGGGGTGGCGTTGGCCTGCCTGCTGCTCCTCCTGATGGTGGCCAGGGCGGTCATCGCCCCGAAGGTCCAGGTCGAGGTGGGGACCGTCTCCCAGGTCTATCCGTCCCAGTCCTTTACCCTCCTGAATGCCAGCGGCTATGTGGTTGCCCAGCGTAAGGCCGCCCTGGCGGCCAAGGCCACCGGCCGTCTGGTCTGGCTGGGGGTGGAGGAGGGGAGCCGGATCAGCAAAGGCGAGGTGATCGCCCGGCTTGAGAACAACGATACCACGGCGGCCCTGCACCAGGCGACCGCCGGGGTGGTGATGGCAAAGGCCAATGTGGAGCAGGCGCGGGCCGAACTGAACGATGCCGATCGTTCGTTCCGCCGGCAGCAGCAGCTCCTGGCCCAAGGGATCGTGGCCCAGGCCGATTTCGATAGCGCCGAGGCGCGTTACCAGCGGGCAAAGGCGGCAATGGCCTCGGCCGAGGCCAGCCAGAAGGTGTCGGAGGCGGCCAGGGTCGGCGCCCAGGTCTCGGACGACTACACCCAGATCCGTGCGCCGTTTGACGCCGTGGTCCTGACCAAGAACGCCGATGTGGGCGACATCGTCACCCCGCTCGGTGCGGCAGCCAATGCCAAGGCGTCGGTGGTCAGCATTGCCGACCTCGGATCGTTGCAGGTGGAGACCGACGTCTCCGAATCCAATCTGGCCAAGGTCAAGGTGGGGCAGCCGTGCGAGATCCAGCTGGACGCCTTCCCCGATACGAGGTTTGCGGGAGCGGTGCATGCCGTGGTGCCGACCGCCGACCGGAGCAAGGCCACGGTCATGGTGAAGGTCCGCTTCAGGGACCGGGACCCCCGCATCCTCCCGGAAATGAGCGCCAAGGTTGCCTTCCTGGAACGGGCGACCGTGCCGGCCGAGCAACGTCCCAAAACCGCCATCAATCCGGCATGGGTGGTGAAGCGGGGCGCTGCCAGCGTGGTCTACGTTGCAAAGGGGGACCGGGTGAAGGAGACCCCGGTTACCCTCGGCGCAAGGATAGGCGACCTGGTGGAGGTGCTGGGGGGGGTCAAGGCCGGTGACAAGGTGGCGACCAAGCCTCTGGACAAGCTGAAGGATGGGGCCGGGATAAAGACGGGGGAGAAGTGATGGCCGCAGCCGACGTTCCCATGGTCGCCCTGAAAAACGTCGTCAAGTCCTACCGGCGGGGGGACCAGACCGTGCCGGTCCTGGAAGATATCTCCTTCGATATCGCGTCGGGAGAGTTCCTGGCCCTCATGGGGCCCTCGGGATCGGGAAAGAGCACGCTCCTCAACCTGATTGCCGGCATCGACCGGGCCGATTCGGGCTCCATCCAGGTCGGTGGGATCGAGATCACCGACCTCTCCGAAATGGATCTGGCAGCCTGGCGGTCGACCAATGTCGGTTTCATCTTCCAGTTCTACAACCTGATCCCTGTCCTCACCGCCTTCGAAAACGTGGAGATGCCGCTTCTCCTGACCAATCTCACCCGGCGGGAGCGGCGGGAGCATGTGGCAACCGTCCTGTCGCTGGTAGGGCTTTCGGACCGTGCAGACCATTACCCCTCCCAGCTCTCCGGCGGGCAGCAGCAGCGGGTGGCCGTCGCCCGGGCAATGGTGACCGATCCGGAGATCCTGGTGGCTGACGAGCCGACCGGCGACCTGGACAGGGTGTCGGCCGGCGAGATCCTTTCCCTCATGGATCGGCTGGTGAAGGATTTCGGCAAGACCATCATCATGGTCACCCACGACCCTCGGGCCGCCGAACGGGCCCGCATCGTCAGGCACCTGGAGAAGGGGGTGCTGACGGACGGCAACGGGCCGTCCGGTTCCCCGGTAGCCACCCCCTGATCCCGGGTCCCACACCATGTTCTTCCTCAAGCTCATCCTGCGCAACGCCTTTCGCCACAAGCTCCGTGCGACGCTGACGGTGGTCGGCGTGGCCATCGCCATCCTTGCCTTCGGCCTGCTGAAGACCCTGGTCGGGCTCTGGTACCTGGGGGTGGAGACCTCGTCCGCCTCCCGCCTGGTGACCCGCAACTCCATCTCCCTCGTCTTTTCCCTTCCCATAGCCTACCAGGACCGGATCCGCCAGATTCCGGGAGTGACCCGGGTCGGAATCATGAACTGGTTCGGCGGGGTCTATATTTCCGAGAAGAATTTCTTCCCCAATTTTGCCGTGGAGCCGAAATCCTTTCTGGAGCTCTATCCCGAATTCGTGCTGCCGGACGAGGAGAAACGGGCCTTTGTCGTCGATCGACAGGGGGCCGTTGCCGGGCGTAAGCTGGCGGCGAAGTACGGCTGGAAGGTGGGGGACCGGATCGTTCTCAAGGGGAGCATTTATCCCGGTCAGTGGGAACTGGTGCTGCGGGGGATCTATCGCGGCGCCCAGAAGAGCACCGACGAGACCCAGTTCTTCTTTCACTGGGACTATCTCAACGAAGCGCTGCGCCAGACATCGCCCCGACGGGCGGATCAGGCCGGGATATACGTGGTCAGCGTGGCCCGTCCCGACCAGGCTGCCGATGTTGCCGTAGCCATCGACGCCATGTTCAAGAACTCCCTTGCCGAGACCCTGACCGAGACGGAGCGGGCCTTCCAGCTCAGCTTCGTCTCCATGACCGAAGCGATCATGATCGCCATCCAGATAGTCTCCTATGTGGTGATCGTCATCATCATGGTGGTGGCGGCCAACACCATGGCCATGACGGCCCGGGAGCGGATCGCCGAGTACGCCACCATGAAGGCCCTGGGGTTCAGGGGTATCCATATTGCCGCGACGGTCTTCGGCGAGTCGCTGTTTGTCGCCGTGGCCGGCGGCATCCTCGGGATACTCCTCACCTTCCCGGCGGCCCGCTGGATAGAGGAGACCCTCTCCCAGTTCTTCCCGGTCTTCCGCATCGCCCCGGCCACCATTCTCCTGCAGTGTGGCGCCGCCCTTCTGGTCGGCGGCGTGGCCGGCATCTTCCCCACCTGGCGCGGGGCGACCATACGGATAGCGGACGGACTCAGGAGGATCGGTTAGTGTCGATCCCCTACTACTACAGCTTCCGCAACCTCTGGACCAGGAGGCTGACCACCGTGCTCACCGCCGTCGGCATGGCGCTGGTGGTCTTTGTCTTCGCCGCGACCCTGATGCTGGCGGAGGGGCTGCAGAAGACCCTGGTGGATACCGGCTCCTACGACAACGCCGTGGTGATCCGCCGCGGTTCCCAGTCTGAGGTGCAGAGCTCCGTGGAGCGCCTCCAGGCCTCCATCGTGGAGAGTCAGCCGGAGATCGCCATCGGCGACGACGGCAAACCGCTGGCCGCCAAGGAGCTGGTGGTCCTGATCAACCTCCCCAAGCGGGGGACCAACAAGCCGGCCAACGTGATCATCCGCGGGGTCAGCTCCACCTCCCTGAAGCTCCGTCCGCAGGTACGGCTCGTGGAGGGGCGGATGCCGCGACCCGGGTCGGCGGAGATCATGGCCGGTGCCAGCATTGCCCGCCGTTTCCAGGGTGGGGGAATCGGCGAACAGCTCCGGTTCGGGATGCGGGACTGGCGCGTGGTGGGGATCTTCGATGCCGGGAGCACCGGGTTCTCGTCGGAGATTTGGGGCGACGTCGATCAGCTGATGCAGGCTTTCCGGCGGCCGGTCTATTCGTCCATCCTCTTCAAGCTGCGGGATTCCGATTCCTTCGAGACGGTAAGGGAGCGGCTGGAGAGTGATCCGCGCCTCAACCTGGAAGCCAAGCGGGAGACGAAGTACTATCTGGACCAGTCCGAGGCGATGGTCAAGTTTCTCAGCATCCTCGGCATTACCCTCACCATCATCTTCTCTCTGGGGGCTGTGATCGGGGCCATGATCACCATGTACGCGGCCGTGGCCAACCGGGTCACGGAAATCGGCACCCTGCGCGCGCTCGGGTTCCGGCGGCGGAGCATCGTGGTCGCCTTTGTGCTGGAGTCACTGTTTCTGGGGCTCTTGGGGGGGATCGTGGGGATCTTTGCCGCCTCGTTCATGCAACTTATCACCATCTCCACCATGAACTGGCAATCGTTCGCCGAACTGGCCTTTTCCTTCTCCCTGACCGGCGCCATCGTCTGCAAGTCCCTCGGGTTCTCGCTGATCATGGGACTGGTGGGGGGGGTAATGCCGGCATTGCGGGCGGCGCGGATGAATATTGTGGATGCCCTTCGGGCATCGTGAAACGGCAGCCGGTCCGGCAACCGTTGCAGGAGGTTTTCCATGGTTGGTTTCAAACTGCTGAGCGACCGGATCGTCTTGTCGCTCCTCGTCGTCTCCCTGGTCCTGTACGGGCTCGAATACTGGCTGTACGGCCGGGCCGGCGAGATCGGCTTCGGGTTCCTGGGAAACCTGGCGTTTCTTCCCATCTACGTCCTGTTCGTCACCCTGATGATCGAGCGGGTCCTGAAAGAGCGGGAAAAGGAGGCGATTCGCCAGAAGCTGAACATGGTGATCGGGGTTTTTTTCAGCGAGGTGGGGAAAGCCCTCCTCAAGAACGGTCACGCCTTCGTGGCCGATGGCCGCGAGTTGTCCGAAAAGGCGCGGGTTTCGCCGTCGTGGGGGAAGGGGGAGTTTAGAGCCCTTGCCGCGTACCTTAGCCGCATGGAGTTGAAGATGGACAGTCGGCGCGGCGACCTGGCGGCGCTGAAGGGGTTTCTGGTGGGGAAGCGGGAGTTCCTGCTCACCCTCATGGAGAATCCGAACCTGCTGGAGCACGACGACTTCACCGATCTTCTCTGGGCGGTGTTCCACCTGCTGGAAGAGCTGGCGAGCCGGCACGAACTCGTCGGGCTTCCCGAGAGCGACCTGGATCACCTCACCGGCGACATCAAGCGGGCCCACACCCATCTGCTGCGCCAATGGGTTGCCTATCTCGAGCACCTTAAGGACGATTATCCCTATCTCTTCTCCCTGGCGGTCAGGACCAATCCGCTCAATCCCGGGGCGCGGATCGAGGTCGTGTAACCCCCGTGGACTGAAATCCTCTGGTTTGATGCTATAATTTTGTTTAATTATAGTTAGTGTTTGCCGAATTAGATACCTTATGGTAACTATTACGGGGAGTTTGCCAGCCAGTCGATTTAACGATTCCAACGGACCATATGCAAAATATTCTCATTATTTCCAACGATTCCCGGATTCCGTCGCTTGTCGATTTTTTCCAGCCGCTGGTGAGGGGCCAGGTCCATGCCGTGACCGACTTCGACCTGGGGCTGAAGGAGGTGTTCGACAAGCGACCGGTGGCCGTCTTCATCCAGAGCGAAATAGCCGGGATTTCCGGCGATGCCGTGGCCAAGCACATCAAGGGGCTGCTGCGGGACGATTCCCCCCGCCTGGTTCTGCTCAGGGACGCTCCGGACAAGCCCCTGGCGTCCCGGCATGCCTTTGACGACAGCATCGATCTCTTCCTCTCCCTGGAGGAGGTCGCGAAGCTTACGCGAAGCCAGCTGGAAAAGGTTGCCGGTCTTGAACTGCTGGATACGCCACCTTCGCCGACAGCTCCGGAACCCGTTGCGCCGGTGGCGGAAGCGGTGAGTTCGGCTGCCGTCAACGAGCCGGCACCGGCAAAAACGGAACCCGCACCGGCGCCTGTTCCGCCGCGACCAGCGACCCCGAAGCCGGTGACCCCACCAGCCGCGATCGGCGTGCAGCAGGATTCCGCCCTCAAGGAGCGGCGGGCACCCCAGCCGAAGGGAGCTCCGGCTCCTTCCGTAGGGGAAACGACCGCTTCCCGGGCTGCCGGGAAAGGTGCTGTCCCCGAGGAGCCGATAGTCGAGACACCTATCTACGCGCCCGAATTCAAGACCCGACCGACCACCAGCCGCATCTGGCTCTTTCTCTGCGTTCTCCTTGCGTTGCTGCTCGGCGGGGCCTTTGTCTTCGCTCCTCGCTGGTTCGGACTTAAGCAGAAACCGTCGACGCCGGCCGCAAAGCCGGTACCCGCACCAACGGTTGCGCCACCTGCCGCCACCGCTCCCGGCGCCCACTCCCTGCCGTCCATCGTGCCGCTTAATGGGCGCGACCCCGCCTATGCATCGGCCCGGCCGGGATGGGAACGCTACCTGTCGCCAACCATCGAGTGTCTCGTCTTCAAGGAGCAGGGGAGGGTGAAGGCGATCCAGGTGATCGGCAGGGACGGCGGGAGCCTACCGGAACAGGCGGTTACATCCCTGCTGCGGGAGGCTTTCCAGTCCGAGCGCTATACGGCGAAGAGCATTAAGGATCAGGACGGCTATCAGGTGGAAGAGGGGGTCGTTCCCGGCAAGGGTGAAATTTTGGTCTATCGAAGGAAAGGACCCGGCACGGTCCGGGCAGTGGTGATCACCTGGCCGTGAAGAGTGCAGATTTGAAATGGAGTGTGGCATGGGGATGAGACGAACGACTGGAACTCTACTTGCCCTGGCATTGATTGTGGGGGGCGCGGGCCGGGCAGCGGCCGTAGATCCGCGTTTTGCCCTTGATCCGAAAGTCCTCGACCAACGGCCTGCCGCCGCTGCGGCGCCGACCCGTCCGGCCCTGCGACAGGAACCGGCGCCAGATGCCACCAAGCCTGCCACCACGCGGAGCGCGCCGAAAGCGACCGTCAAGCACTCCCGTAGGGCGGTCCATCGCAGTCGAACGGCCGCCACCCCGCATTCCGGCGGCGCCTCCACTGCCCAGCATCTGCAGATGCTCAGTACGACCAGGGAGGGAGAGGTCGGGGCGCTGGATGTGGTGAAACAGTTCTGGCCCGACATGATCCCCGCGAAGGAGAGCGACTACAAGCCGCTGGAGGTTTCAGGCCCTGCCTACGCCCTCTCGCTGGATGCCACGCGCTATCCGACCCTCCCGGCCATGGACGGTGGCCGGGTCGTGATCGATCCGGCCGGGACCATGCCGCCGCTGGTAAAGACCCTGCTTATGGAGCAGGGGGAGAAGGTGAGGGTCGTTTCCGAGAATCCCGCCAATCGCCGGCGGTTCTTTTCGGCACTGTTCAAGGCCGCCCGCTTCTATTCCGTGGAAGAAGACTTTTCCGTCGCTTTCGGCAGCGATCCGCAGTTGACGGTATCGGCCGACTACAAGGTGGAGAAGGCCCCTGACAGCCTGCTGCGGCAGGAGGTCCTCCTTATGAACGTGCGGGATGGCCTTTCAGCCATGCCGCCGGCACTTGGCACCTTTCTCAAGGGGGAGGGATTCACGGTTCAGGAGCCCTTTGCCCGGTCGTCAACCGGCGGGAGCGGCGGTCGTGGGGTGGTCTGGCAGCTTGCCGCCAAGGACGCACCGGGGATGGCGGACGGTCTGCTCAAGGCGCTGAACCTGCCGGTCGACCGGGATCGCAACGTCGAACTGTTCGGCTACCGGGATAGCGGCCTGGTGCTGACGATCAAGGCCGACCGGTATGTGGAGAGCGGCGGTGATCGGATCGTCATCAACTCGTTCACCGGTGATCCGGTGGCCTACACCCTGACCCGCCTCCTGGAAACCAGGGGGTACCGGGTTGTCATGCTGGAGTCGAAGGACTCTCTTCAGCAGGTCTCTGAAAAGCTCATGGCCAGGCTCAGGCTCCCCGGCTCCTATGCGCGGCACACCCTCTGGGCGCCGGGCGACGCGCCCTACTCGCTGCGCATTTCCGGTGTGATGCTGCCGCGGGGGACTGCCGACGGCAGGAATCTGTTTGTCACATCGAAGGAGCTTCAACCCCTGCACCGTGAACTGCTGGACGTGAACGGCTACCGCGTGATGGCCGACTGAGCGGCATAGATACCCCATGGCACAGAAAAAGCTTGGCGAAATCCTAATCGAGAACGGCCTGGTCACGGAGCAGCAGCTCCTGGAGGCGCTGGAACTGCAGAAGGTCTTCCCCAACCAGACGGTGGGGCAGCTCCTCTGCAAGCTCGGTTTCCTCCAGGAGTCGGACCTGGTCTATGTCTTGGAGCAGAGCGGCAAGCGCCAGCGACTTTCCGACATCCTGATCCGGCAGAACGTCCTGGACGCTGACCAGGTGGGCAAGGCCCTGGAGCTGAGCCGGCGCGACGATATCCCGGTCCACCGGGCGATCCTCAGGCTGAACCTGCTGGACGAAGGGACCCTCGGGAAGATTGTCGCCAGCCAGTTCGATCTCTCCTTCGTCCACATCGATGCCATGATCATCGAACCGGACCTGGCCCGTGCCATCAATGCCAGTTACGCCCAGAAGCAGAAGATCGTCCCCATTTCCAGGATCGGCAGCACGCTGACCCTGGCCATGTCCTACCCGCTGAAACTCCAGGAGCTGAAGGATCTGGAGTCCACCATCCGCCTCAGGATCATTCCGGTCATCGCCCCCGAGAGCGAGATCGTCCTTGCCCAGCAGCGGCTCTACAAGACCTCTGCGGCAGCGGAAGCATCGCCTGCCGAAGGGGCGTTCGATCTGGACATCTCGCCCGACAGCATCGGCGACATCCTGAGTGCCACCGCCGGTGCTGACGAGCCGGAACTGGAGGACGAGGTCCGCAAGGTTACCGAGCGGGACAGCATGATTGTCAAGCTGGTCAACAAGATCATCTACGACGCTCATATGAACCGGGCCTCCGATATCCACATCGAACCCTATCCGGGGAAGAACGACGTGATCGTCAGGATGCGGGTGGATGGCCACTGCAAGTTCTACCAGAAGATCCCCTACAAGTACAAATACGCCATCAGCTCCCGGATCAAGATCATGGCCGAACTGGATATCGCCGAAAAGCGCCGGCCCCAGGACGGCAAGATCACCTTCAAGAAATTCGGCCCACTGGACATCGAGCTCCGGGTGGCGACCATGCCGACCTCCGGGAACCTGGAAGACGTAGTGATCCGGCTCCTCAATACCGGCGAGCCGGTCCCCTTCGAGCGACTGGGGCTCACCGAGCGTAACCAGCGGGTCTTCAGGGAGAGTGTCACCCGTCCCTACGGCATGATCCTCGTGGTCGGTCCGACCGGTTCGGGGAAGACCACCACGCTCCATTCCGCCGTGGCCACGATCAACAAGCCGGAGGTGAAGATCTGGACCGCCGAGGACCCGGTGGAGATCACCCAGAAGGGACTCCGCCAGGTACAGGTGAATCCCCGCATCGGCCTCACCTTTGCGGCCGCACTCCGTTCGTTCCTGCGGCTCGATCCGGACGTGATCCTGGTGGGGGAGATGCGGGACATGGATACGGCCTCCATTGCCATCGAGGCCTCGCTCACCGGTCACCTGGTTCTCTCCACCCTCCATACCAACAGCGCCTCGGAAACGGTTACCCGTCTGCTGGAGATGGGGATGGACCCCTTCAGTTTTTCCGATTCGCTCATCTGCGTCCTGGCCCAACGGCTGGCCCGTACCCTCTGCCCGGACTGCAAGGAGAGCTACACGCCGGGGACCAACGAACTGGCCGACATCGTCGACGAGTACGGGGCCGAGTTTTTCAGCCTGACCGGGATCGACCTGGAGAGCGTCACCATGGCCCGCCCGGTGGGGTGCCACAAGTGCGGCAACAGCGGCTACCGCGGCCGTATCGGCATCCATGAGCTTCTGGAGTCGACCGATACCATCAAGAGCCTGGTCAAGCGTAAGGCGGACACCGACCACATCCGCAAGCAGGCCCTTGCCGACGGGATGACCACCCTGAAGCAGGATGGTATCCTGAAGGTTCTCCAGGGGCTGACCGACATGCAGGAGATCCGCAGGGTCTGCATGAAGTAGTGGCTCACTCTTGATGACCGTCCGTGCAGGTGTCACACCGGCCGCCAGATCACTCGGAGAGTCCCCTCCCTTCGGCCGACAGGGGGAAAAAGACATTGCTTTTTCCCCGGCTATCCTTTAGATTACTACCTCCCAGAGCTCCCCATCCTCCCTCGTGGTGAATCAGCGTGCCGAAAAAACAGACCCTTGAAGAACTCCGTGCGGCCATCGATACCATTGACGACCGGATTCTTGATCTCCTGAACGAGCGGGCCACCCTGGTCCTTCGGGTCGGCAAGGTCAAGGAGGCCGAGCGCCGTGCGTTCTACGTCCCGAACCGGGAGCGGGAGATCTACGAACGGCTGGCCAAGAAGAACTCCGGTCCTTTCCCCAGCGACGGGCTCAAAAGTGTCTTCCGCGAGATCATTTCCGCCTCGCTTTCCCTGGAAACCCCGATGAAGGTGGCCTTCCTCGGCCCCAAGGCGACCTTTTCGCACCTGGCGTCCATGCAGCATTTCGGCCTTTCCGCCGAACTGGTCCCCCAGAAGGCTATCCCGGCGGTTTTCGAAGAGGTCGGGAAGGGGAGGGCGCTCTATGGGGTGGTGCCGGTGGAGAACTCCACCGAAGGCGTGATCTCGCACACCCTTGACATGTTCATGGAGAGCAACCTCAAGATCAACGCCGAGGTTCTCCTTGAAGTCTCCCATTTCCTCCTCTCGCGCACCGGCCGGATCGAGGATGTGAAGAAGGTCTATTCGCACCCGCAACCGCTTGCCCAGTGCCGTCAGTGGCTTCAGGACAACCTCCCCAACGTCCCCCTGGTGGACGTCGCCTCCACCACGCTGGCAGCCCAGATCGTCAGCGAAGATTACCACGCGGCGGCCATCGCCAGCCAGTATGCGGCCTCGCTGTACGATCTGAAGGTGGTACGTGAGCGGATCGAGGACCAGGTGAACAATTTCACCCGGTTCCTGGTCATCGGGGCCACCCAGCCTCCGCCGACCGGCGATGACAAGACCTCGCTGATGTTCGCTGTCAAGGACGCGCCGGGGATCCTCTATCACATGCTGGAGCCGTTTGCCAAACGGGGTATCAACCTCTCCAAGATCGAGTCGCGGCCGATGAAGAAGAAGGCCTGGGAGTACATCTTCTTCCTCGACCTGGCGGGGCACCTGGCCGATCCTGCCATTGCCGATGCCGTTGAAGAGCTGAAGGGGTATTGCCAGTTCGTCAAGGTGCTCGGCTCGTATCCTCGGGCCAAATAGGCAGCGGCAGCGAAGCGCGTCGGAGCGTCATGCCTGCGGACGGCCGTGCGCCTCTGGTGTCGCGTTCCCGCTCGCAACCACTTTCATATTGGGGGATCTGCGATGGACTATCAGGGTGTGCCCGAAGAGATGAAGGTTCAGGACCTCATCGTCGATAAGACGCTGAAAAACGGCATGTATGTCGAAATCCGTCTTGTCAGGCTGGCGAGGCAGTTCGAGGCAGCCCTGTTCCTGGACGGGCGTTTCAAGCCGGGACCGCCGGTCCCACGGCTCCTTGATAATCCCACCGGTGATGTGACCCACTGGATGGGGGTCCGTCCCAGTGTCGGCCTGACCACGGAAGAGGCGGAAAAGATCAGCGGCGAGGTGAATGTGCAGAATTTCCTGCACAAGTTGCACTTTGTGGATCGCTGGGGCAAGGAAGAGGAGTGACCGTAGACGTGGGTAGCTGCGCGCGCGAACAGTTCCGGGAGTTGATCCGATGCCGTTGATCAATCGACTGGCCATAATCGGCGTCGGCCTCATCGGCGGCTCCTTGGCCCGTGTCCTGCGGGAGCGTGGCGAGGTGGGCGAAGTCGTCGGCATCGGGAGGGGGCGAGCCAACCTGGAACGGGCCGTGGAACTGGGGGTGATCGACCGCTTCAGTCACGATCCGCTGGTCGGGGTTCACGACGCCGACGTGGTATTCCTGGCAACGCCGGTCTGCACCATTGCCGACCTGGTCCGGCAGATCGCACCCGCCCTTGCCCGGGGATGCATCGTTACCGACGGCGGCAGTGTGAAGGGGGAGATCGTCGACGCCTGCGAGCCGCTCATGCCGGCCGGAACCCATTTTGTCGGCGGTCACCCCATCGCAGGCACCGAAAAGTCCGGGGTGGATGCTTCGTTCTCCACCCTGTACCAGGGACGGCGCTGTATCCTCACCCCGACCACTGCCACCGATCCCGCGGCCCTGGCAAAGGTACGGCGGATGTGGGAGATCGCCGGGAGCGATGTGGTCGCGATGGACACGATCAAGCACGACCGGGTGATGGGGGCGGTTTCCCATCTCCCGCACATGGTGGCCTACAGCCTGGTGAATGCGGTCGGCGAGTACGACCGGTGCGGCGAGAACCTGCTCAAGTACTCGGCCGGTGGCTTTCGCGACTTCACCCGCATCGCCTCTTCGGATCCGGCCATGTGGCGGGATATCGCCCTCATGAACCGGGATGCGCTCCTGGAGATGATGGATTTCTTCTCAGGATGGTTCGCCGACCTGCGCGGGCTGATCGATAGCGGCGACGGCGCGGGGTTGGAGCAGTTTTTTGCCAGTTCCAAGGGGTACCGGGACGGCATCAGGTAACGCCGTCGCTAAACGGCAATTGGACCGCAGCGGACGCAGAGAACGCCGAGAAAACCGTAGGCCACTAACGTTATTCGTTAGCCCGGCAGGTTTAACCTCGTTGTTATTGTTTTTCCTCAGCGGTCCCCTGCGTACTCTGCGGTAAGAATGGCTTTTTCAGGATTTGTTTTTCAGGGGGTAATGTGGAGAGTTACACCGTTCAACCGGCCAAAGGTATTCGTGGCGAGATCGCCGTCCCCGGCGACAAGTCCATTTCCCATCGTTCCATCATGCTCGGCTCCATCGCTCGGGGAACTACGACGGTCAAGGGGTTCCTCAGGGGCGAGGACAATATGGCGACCCTGAATGCGTTTCGGGCCATGGGAGTGGCGATCGACGACGACGGAGAGGTGCTGGCCATCCGGGGTAAAGGGCTGCACGGCCTGGTCGAGCCGGGGGACGTGCTGGATTGCGGCAACTCGGGTACCTCCATGCGTCTCATGACCGGTCTCCTGGCCGGCCAGCGTTTTTTTTCCGTACTGACCGGCGATCAATACCTGCGTCGGCGGCCGATGAAGAGGGTTGTCGGGCCGTTGGCCCTCATGGGGGCGGCGATCTTCGGTCGCGATGGCGGTGAGAAGGCCCCCTTGGCCATTGCCGGCCGGCCTCTGACCGGAATCGACTACCGCTCCCCCGTTGCCAGCGCCCAGGTGAAATCGGCCCTGCTGCTGGCCGGGCTCTATGCCCAGGGGGCAACCACGATCAGGGAGCCGCACGTCTCCCGTGACCATTCCGAGCGGATGCTCCGCCACTTCGGGGCGGACCTGGAGGTGACGGCCGACGGGGTCACCGTCAAGGGGGGGCGGGAGCTGGAAGGGCGGGAGATCGTGGTTCCCGGGGATATCTCGTCCGCAGCCTTCTTCCTGGTGGCCGGCCTGATCGTGCCAGACTCCGAACTGCTCATCCGCGGCGTTGGCGTCAATCCCACCAGGACCGGGATCATCGATATCCTCACCCTGATGGGGGCCGATCTGGAGGTGCTCAACCAGCGCGAACTCTCCGGCGAACCGGTGGCGGACCTGCGGGTCCGTTCCTCGCGGCTCAAGGGGATCGAGATCGGCGGCGACCTGATCCCGCGCGCCATCGACGAGTTCCCGGTCATAGCCGTGGCTGCGGCCCTGGCCGAGGGGCGGACCGTGATCAGCGACGCCCGGGAGCTCCGGGTCAAGGAGACCGACCGGATTGCTGCCATGGCGGAGTCGCTCCGTCTCGCCGGTGCTTCCGTGGAGGAGACCGAGGACGGGATGGTGGTGGAGGGTAAAGAGTCACTGGCCGGCTGCGTGGCCGACAGCCACGGCGATCACCGGATTGCCATGGCCATGCTGGTCGCCGGGCTGGCCGCGACCGGCGTTACGACGGTGCATGACACCGCCTGCATCGCCACCTCCTTTCCGACCTTCACCGCGCTCCTGGAACAGGTGGCGGTGCGGTGAACGGTTTCATCATTGCAATCGACGGACCTTCAGGGGCGGGGAAGAGTACGATCACCCGGCTGCTGGCCAAGAAGCTCGGCTTTCTCCATATCGACACCGGGGCCATGTTCCGTGCCGTGGCGCTCATGGCTGAGCGGGCCGGTGTGGATCCCGGCGACCAGGCTGGCCTGAAATCCCTCTGCGCCGGCCTTTCTCTCAGGCTGGAGGGGGAAAACGACCACTGCCGGGTGCTGGTCAATGGCGAGGACGTGACCGCGGCCATCCGCACGCCGGAAATAAGCCTGCTGACCTCGAAGGTCTCGGCGGTAGGTGCGGTCAGGGCCTTTCTCCTCGAACTGCAGCGGGAGATGGGGAGGACCGGCCGGGTCATCCTGGAGGGGCGGGATATCGGTACCGTGGTCTTTCCCGATGCCCAGGTGAAGTTTTATCTCTCCGCCACTGCCGAGGAACGCGGCAGGCGGCGGTACAAAGAACTCGTTGCCAAAGGGGAGTCCGTCACCCTGGAGCAGACCATCAGCGAGGTGCGCCAGCGGGACGAGGCGGACCGCCAGCGGCCCATTGCCCCGCTTCGGCGGGCGGATGACGCCATCGACATCGATTCGTCCTCTCTTACCATCGAGCAGGTGGTGGAGCTGATGGAGCGGATCATAGAAGAACGCCGCGCAGCACGCAGCACGCAGCACGCAGCACGCTGAACGAATCTACAGGAGTTTGCATGGAAGTCTTACTCGCCAAACAGGCCGGTTTCTGCTTCGGGGTCAAACGCGCCACCAAGATGGCGTTCGAAGCCGCCGATAAGGGGGGGTGCACCTACACCCTTGGCCCCATCATCCATTCGCCGCAGGTGGTCCAGCATCTGGAAGAGATGGGGGTGCGGGTCCTGAAAGAGCTGAGCGACATGGAAAAGGGAACAATAATTATCCGTTCCCATGGCGTGACCTTTGACGAGCTCTCCGAGGCGGTCCGCAAGGACCTGGAGATCGTCGACGCCACCTGCCCCTTTGTCAAGAAGGCCCAGGAACACGTGAGCAGCCTCTCCGAATCGGGCTACGATGTGGTGGTGGTGGGTGATGCCGACCATCCGGAAGTACAGGGGATCGTCTCCTACGCCAAGGGGAAGGTCTACGTGGTCGCCTCCGGCGAAGAGGCGCTCAAGCTCCCCAGGATGGCCAAGGTCGGCATCGTGGCCCAGACGACCCAGTCGTTCGAGAATATGAAGGTTGTGGTCATGGAGTGCCTGGCAAAGGGGGGGGAGATCCGGGTATTCAATACGATCTGCGACGCCACGGCGGTGCGCCAGGAAGCTGCCAAGGAGCTGGCGCGCACGGTGGACTGCATGATCGTCATCGGCGGCTACAACAGCGCCAACACCAAGCGGTTGGCCGAGGTCTGCACCGAGCTCCAACCACGCACATACCATATCGAAACCGCCCAGCAGCTTGATCCTGTCTGGTTCGAAGGTGTGCGTCGCGCCGGGGTCACTGCAGGGGCCTCCACACCGAAGTGGCTCATCGATGAGGTCATGGAGCGTATCAGCCGGATCGATCAAGACAAAAGCAGTTGAATTTTTCGGGAAATATTGCTAGGTTTGCAAAATTCTAACGACACGCGTTGAGGGGGTATTGGTTGATGAGTGAGGAGAAAAGGCAGTCGAAGGGCAACACCACGCTGATAAAGCGTTTTACCGATATTGACGATGAGCACGATCATGCTGGCTCGGGTGAGTTTGAGGAACTCTTTCACGAGAGCCTCAAGGAGATTCAGGTCGGCGAGGTTGTCAACGGCACCGTTGTCCAGGTAAATTCGGACATCGTCCTGGTTGATGTTGGGTACAAATCCGAAGGGTGCGTCTACACCTCGGAGTTCACCAACGAAAACGGCGAAGTGACCGTTCAGCCCGGCGATCAGGTCCGGGTTGTGGTCCTGCGCGGCGAAAACGAAAAAGGGTACGTGGTTCTCTCCAAGCGGAAGGCCGAAGAACGGGTCGGCTGGGAGAACATCGCCACGGCCGGCGGTGAAGGCGGCATCATCGAGGGGACCATCTCCGCCAAGGTGAAGGGCGGTTTCACGGTCGATATCGGGATGCCGGCATTCCTTCCTGCTTCGCAGGTTGATGTCCGCCCTGCCGGGAACCTGGACCGCTACCTCGGCATTGTCGACAAGTTCCGCATCCTCAAGGTCAACCGCAAACGGGGGAACGTGGTGCTTTCCCGTCGTGCGCTGATGGAAGAAGAGCGGGAGCAGGTCAAGCAGCAGACCCTCTCGTCCCTCTCCGAAGGGCAGGTCCTGGAAGGGATTGTCAAGAACATCACCGATTACGGTGCATTCGTCGATGTGGGTGGTCTGGATGGCCTCCTGCACATCAGCGATATGTCCTGGGGCAAGCCGAACCATCCGTCAGAGGTGGTCAAGGTTGGCGACAAGGTAACCGTCAAGGTGCTCAAGTATGACAGCGCCAAGGGGAAAATTTCTCTCGGCATCAAGCAGATCCTCCCGGATCCGTGGCTGAACGTGGAGGGGAAATACTCCGTCGGCGACCGGGTATCGGGAAAGGTCGTGAGCCTGGTTGACTATGGCGCATTCGTAGCGCTTGAGGACGGGGTCGAGGGACTCATTCACGTTTCCGAACTCTCCTGGACCCGTCGCGTCCGCCATCCGTCCGAGGTTCTCAAGGTTGGCGATCAGGTCGAGACGGTCATCCTCGGTGTCGACCTCGGCAACCGCCGCATCTCTCTCGGACTCAAGCAGACCACGGTGAACCCCTGGACCGTACTTATCGAAAGATATCCGGTCGGCACCAAGCTCGAGGGGCAGATCAAGAACATCACCGATTTCGGCGTGTTTATCGGCGTCGAGGACGGGATCGACGGTCTGGTGCACGTATCCGACATATCCTGGACCAAGCGGATCAAGCATCCCGGCGAGGTCTTCAGCAAGGGGCAGACGATCCAGGCCGTCGTGCTCAACGTCGATCCGGAGAACGAGCGTCTTTCCCTGGGGATCAAGCAGCTGTTCCCCGATCCCTGGTCATTGGTAACGGAGAAGTACCGGCCGGGTACCCGTGTCCGGGGTAAGGTCTCCTCGGTAACCGATTTCGGCGTCTTTCTCGAGATCGAGGAAGGGATCGAAGGTCTGGTTCACGTCTCCGAGCTTTCTCAGGAGAAGGTTCCGTCCGCCAAGGGCTTTGCCAATGTGGGCGATGAACTGGACGCGGTGGTTCTGAGCGTAGATACGATCGACCGGAAGATAGGCCTTTCCATCAAGTCCTTGCAGACTGCCCTGGAGAAGGAAGAGATGGCCGGTTATCTCGGCAACCAGGGGGAGTCTTTCTCCAGTCTCGGAGACCTGCTCAAGGGCGGCCTGAAAAAGAACGATTGATAGTAGAATCTCTGCTGTCCACATATTTATTCCTCTAGAGAGGTATGCAATGACGAAAAGCGAACTAGTCCAAAAGGTCATGGATGTCAATGGGCTGATGTCCCGCAAGGATTCGGAACTGGTGGTCAATCTGATATTTGATTCCATGGCCGATGCCCTGAAGCGGGGCGAAAAGGTGGAGATCCGCGGTTTTGGCAGCTTTACTATCCGTGAGCGTGAAGCCCGCGAGGCAAGGAATCCGAAGAGTGGCGAGGTCGTCAGCATAACCGCCAAGAAGACCCCGTTTTTCAAGACCGGTAAGGAACTCCGGGAGCGGGTCAATAACGCTTCCTGATCCTCTCTACCAGTAAAAGCCAGGCCCGGATGGCGGAATTGGTAGACGCAAGGGACTTAAAATCCCTCGGTCGCAAGGCTGTGCCGGTTCGAGCCCGGCTCCGGGCACCACG
>CAYSJJ010000032.1:0-41102 GCA_964431365.1 uncultured Geobacter sp.
GCCAAACGGGCAATTATTATCCGAAAATCACTCATAAAACAAGATAAGAGTGTCTCGTGACCCTGTTAAATTGTCGGAGAGTGTTTTGAGACAGTGGGAGCGTCCATCTTCTCGCCATGGAGCCTGCTTTTTCCTTCCAGCGGTGGATCTCAAGAGTAGAGCCTGGAATATGCCGTAATGTAGCAATTTTCAAGGATATCTCTCTCCTGTGACCTTGACTTGGGTAGGTATGGAGAGAAAATTGGTTGGTATTCATGGTGAAGGTTTATGTGGTCAGCATGCTCAAGAGACCGAGGAATATGAATCTGACGGTGAAGATAGCCACATTAACTGCCGGCGCTGTCCTGTTCACTGCAGTTGCCATGGTAGGCGTTGCCGTTTGGCAGAGTGGCGAGTACAACAGGCTCG
Source organism: uncultured Geobacter sp. (assembly GCA_964431365.1). GTDB lineage: Bacteria > Desulfobacterota > Desulfuromonadia > Geobacterales > DSM-12255 > Geomobilibacter. The sequence continues at coordinate 409 of CAYSJJ010000032.1, forward strand.
CCCAGGACGAAGTGGATAAACTGATCAGTTCGGAGCTCGACCACACCGCCGAATCGGTTCGTGCCCTTATCCGGATCGAAACCGAGGCTGCCAGGGGCGGGGGCCGCTCAGTTTCCAATCAGATCGAATCGCGCATCCGTCAGGCCGTACTGGACATCAAACTTGGGAAAACCGGCTACGTGTACGTGCTTCGCGGCAGCGGCCCGAGTCGGGGGACCTATGTGATTTCCCAGGGGGGGGAGCGGGACGGAGAAAACATCTGGGAGACACGGGACAGCGACGGGAAGTTCGTCATTCAGGAAATCATCGCGAAGGCGACTTCCACCAAGCCGGGCGGACTGGCAACGGTGCGTTACCGGTGGCAAAACCCGGGTGAAAAGTCCCCTCGCTGGAAGGTGGCCCGCCTGGCGTATTACGAGCCTCTAGACTGGGTCATAGGGACCAGTGTCTACGAAGATGAGCTCAGGGTGTACAGCGAAATGCTGAGTGACGGTCGAATCCGGATGATCAGGATAATGGGGATTGCCGGACTGGCAACCACCGCGATGTTCGTCATGATCGGAATCTCCTTTGCCATGACCATCGGACGACCGTTGTTCAGGCTGAAGCAGGCTGTCGAAACCATAGTCGACGGCAACCTCAACCAGACACTGGTCGTTCAAGCCGATGACGAGATCGGCGCCCTTACCGACTCGTTCAACATCATGACGGAGAGGCTCAGACGGAACATCGACGAGATGAAGCAGATGCTTGATGAGATTGCCGAGAGCGAGAGCCTGCTGCTCATGACGGAGCAGATCTCCCATCTCGGCTCATGGTCCCTGGATCATCGGAGCAATACCCTTTCCTGGTCCGACGAGGTGTACCGAATTTTCGGCCTGGAACCGGGGGAGTTCGTCCCGACCTACGAAGGGTTCCTGAACCTGGTGCACGAGGAAGACCGCAACATGGTCGACTCGGCCTATGTCGAATCGCTGCAGAGGGAGAACGGGTATGAAATAGAGCACCGCATCGTCCGGAGGGGGACCGGAGAAGTCCGGATAGTTCACGAAAAGTGCAAGCACTTCAAGAACCAGGATGGCAGGCTCGTCAGATCGGTCGGCATGGTTCAGGACATCACCGATCGGAAGAGGGTGGAGGAGGCGCTGGAGAGGCGGATCGTGGCGCTGACCCAGCCTCTTGACCCCTCTGATTTCAGCATTGACTTCGAAGATCTGTTCAACTTGAAGGACATTCAGGCGCTGCAGGACGAATTCGCCAATGCCACCGGTGTCGCTTCGATCATCACGCACCCTGATGGGACGCCGATTACGGCACCGAGCAACTTCTGCCGGCTCTGCATCGAGATAATCCGCAAGACCGATATAGGGCTTGCCAACTGTTACCGGTCGGACGCGGTCCTTGGCCGCCTTGCCGCCAACGGGCCAGTCGTCCAGCCCTGTATGAGCGGCGGCCTTTGGGACGCGGGGGCCGGAATTTCGGTAGGAGGCAAACACATCGCCAACTGGCTGATCGGCCAGGTTCGCGACGAAACGCAGACCGAAGAAAAGATGCGCAGCTACGCCCGGGAGATCGGAGCCGACGAAGAGGCTGTAGTGGAGGCATTCCGTGAAGTGCCGGCAATGTCATATCTGCAATTTCTGCAGGTTGCCAAGGCACTCTACACCCTCGCCAATCTGCTCTCCGCAACAGCGTATCAGAACGTTCTGCAGGCACGATTTATAACCGAGCGGAGAGAACTGGAGAAGGCTCTGCATTTTCTCACGTCGAAGCTTGAGGAGCGCGTCCGGCAGCGAACCGCGGAGCTCGAACGGCTCATCAGGGAGCTGGAAGGCTTCTGCTATTCGATCTCGCACGAGCTGAGGGCTCCGCTCGCCCGCCTCGAAGGATTCAGTAGCGTGATAGGAGAAGCCGCCGCTCAGGGGGATGCGGCAGCGGTCCGGCACTGCGCCGACCGGATCGGGGCTGCCAGCGTGCGGCTGAAAACGGTCATAGACAATCTTCTCACCATGAACCGCCTCTCCCTGAGTGAGGTCGTCGTAACCAGCATCGATCTTTCCGAAATGTCCAGGCGGATCGCCGACGAACTGAAAGCGACTATCGGCCAGCGAAACGTGGATTTCAGAATCGCCGAGGGAATGAAGGTGGATGGAGACCGCGACATGCTTTTGCTCTGCATGCGGCACCTGATGTCCAATGCGGTCAAGTATACGTCAAGGACGCCTGATGCGGTTGTAGAGGTCGGGAGGAGGGGAGTCAGCGATGAGGTTGTCCATTTTGTGAGGGACAATGGCGTCGGGTTTGATATGAACCACGCGAAGAACCTCTTTGTCCCGTTTTGCCGTCTGCACTCAGAGAGCGAATTCGAAGGAACCGGGATTGGCTTGGCGACTGTCCATCGAATAATCGAGAAGCATGGAGGGAAGATCTGGGTCGATGCGTCACTGGGCAAAGGTGCGACCTTTTATTTCACAGTGGGAGGTGAGTCGAAGCAGGAGATGTAGAAGCACGGTCGGGAAACAGTAAGCACTGTCTTTAGTGAATCGAAGGGAAAGACAGAAAAAGAAAAAGCGCCCGTCTCCAAGGAGAGTGAGCGCTTGTTTCTGTCACTTGGTGCCGAAGACTGGACTCGAACCAGCACACGGTTGCCCGCACAAGAACCTGAATCTTGCGTGTCTACCAATTCCACCACTTCGGCGTGAGTGAAACCAATACTTACCACGAACAAATTCACGTTTCAAGAAAAAAATTGTTTTCGTTTGCAGGAAAATTACTGCCGACGGTGTCGGGCAGGCCGTTATCGTCGTAAAAATAACCGGTTATTTGGTTTCGGATTACGTTTGACGCCCTCCACTATTTGTGTTAGCTTTTTCCCTTATCGTCAGTCATTTAGCCGCACCCAGAGATATATTCATGAACCGCCACCGCGCCCTTGTCGTAATCTCCTCGCTCCTTCTCGCTGCTTGCGCACCCACACAAGTGATCACTCCCAATATGTCGGGGGAGATGGCTCTCGATCACCCGTTCGACATACGGGAATCCCGATCCAAGTATCTCTTCTCCCTGGCAAGAATACATATGAACGACGGAGACCTGGAGGGGGCTCAGGTGCTGTTGAGCGGCGCCCTCGAAGCTGATCCCAATTCGGCGTATCTGCATATGGAGATGGCGCAGCTGTTCCTGAAAATGAACCGCTTCACCAATGCTGTCGAAGCGTGCGAACGTGCTGTCGAACTCGATCCGAAGCTTGTCGAGGCACAGGTTCTTCTGGGGAACATCCTGGTCGGTCTCAAGCGAGACCGTGAGGCGATCGATCACTACCGCGCAGCGTTGGAGGCGGACAAGACCAAGGAGGACGTCTACCTTCATCTGGCTGTCGTCTACATCAAGCTTTTCGAGTACGAAGAGGCCGTAAACATACTCAAATCGTTGCTGAAAGTGGCCCCTGAGTCGGCAGTCGGGTACTACTATCTGGGCAAGACGTATGACCAGATGAAACTCCTCAAAGAGGGGATCACGTATTACCGCAAGGCGCTGGAACTGAAGCCCGATTTCGAGCAGGTGCTCGTCGACCTGGGGGTGTCGCAGGAAACCCAGGGGCTGGTGGACGACGCCATCACCACCTATGAATCTCTCCTTGATCTCAATCCGGGCAATTTCGCGGTGAGCAACCACCTGGTGCAGCTCATGCTCCACCAGCGGCGGCTGGATGATGCACTGACGATTCTGCAGGGACTGGATGAAAAAGGGATCGGCGGATTGGAGACCAAGCGCAAGATCGGTCTGATCCATCTCGAACTGGAGCGATACGACGAAGCCATCAAGGAATTCAAGGAGATTCTTGCCCAGGAGCCGGCGGCACAGCAGATCCGCTATTATCTTGCCTCGGCCTACGAGGAAAAGCAGGAACTGGATCTGGCCATCGAAGAGTTCAGCAAGATTCCGTCGTCCGCCTTCAATTATATCGACGCACTGGGGCACCTGGCATATCTCTATAAGGACAAAGGGACTCCAGAGCGGGGGATCGCGCTTCTCCGGGAGGCACTAAAGGCGAACCCCGGCCAATTGGATCTCTATCTCCACCTCTCCGGCGTCTACGAGTCGATGGAGAGGTATGGTGACGCCCTGGCAGTTCTGGACGGTGCGGAAAAACAGTTTCCCAACGAGGCGAAGATGCTCTTCCGGATGGGAATACTGCTGGACAAGATGGGGGACAAAGAGGGGTCCATCAACCGAATGAAGCAGGTGCTCGCCCTGACGCCGGACGACCCCCAGGCCCTCAATTACCTCGGGTACACCTACGCCGAACTGGGGACCAACCTGGAAGAGGCGCTGGCCTATCTCAAGAAGGCGATAAGCCTCAGTCCCGATGACGGCTTCATCCTGGACAGCCTGGGGTGGATCTATTTCAAGCTGAAGCGTTACGACGATGCGGTCAACCATCTGGAACGGGCGCTGGAGCTGACCGAAAGCGATCCGACGATCAAGGGGCATCTGGCCGATGCCTATTTTGCCCGCCATGAATACCGCAAGGCTGCCGTGCTCTACAAAGAGGTGCTCAAGGCCGAGCCTGACCGGAAGGATGTGCTGGAGAAGCTGCGCAGGATCAAGGCTGAGAGCGGCGGTCAATGAGGAGGCTTCGGCACTTCTCCGTTATTCTCCTGTTTCTCGTTGTTGCCGCCTGCTCTTCCGACCAGGGTAACGTATCCGTCCCGCCCCGGCCCCCCGGCAAACCGGCTACCGGCGACTCCTTTATCGAAGGGACGATCGGCGAGCCCTCCACCCTGATCCCGCTCCTCGCATCCGATACCTCTTCCCGCGCCGTGGCTTCCCAGGTCTACAACGGTCTGGTCAAATACGACAAGGAGCTGAAGCTGGTGGGAGACCTGGCCGCATCCTGGGACGTCTCCAGCGACGGTCTCACCATCACCTTCCACCTGCGACACGGGGTGAAATGGCACGACGGCCGGGAGTTCACGGCCCGGGATGTCCTCTACACCCACAAGGTCACCGTCGACCCCAAGACGCCGACCGCCTATGCCGAGGACTTCAAGCAGGTGAAGAGCATAGCGGCCGTCGATCCCTACACGGTCAGGGTCACCTACGACAAGCCGTTTGCCCCGGCGCTCGCCTCCTGGGGGATGGAGATCCTTCCCGCCCATCTCCTTGACGGCAAGGAGATCACCAAGAGCGAACTGGCGAGGCACCCGATCGGCACCGGGCCGTACCGCTTCAAGGAGTGGCTGGCCGGCCAGAGGCTGGTGCTGGAAGCCAATGACGACTACTTCGAGGGGCGGCCGTACATCGACCGCTACGTGTTCCGGATCATCCCCGACACCGCCACCATGTACATGGAGCTGAAGGCCGGGGGGGTGGACATGATGGGGCTGACGCCGGTCCAGTACCAGCGCCAGACCACCGGCAGGGATTTCCTTACCCGGTTCGCCAAGTACCGCTACCCCGCGTCATCCTACGTCTATCTCGGCTACAATCTGCGCAACCCTCTGTTTGCCGACAAGCGGGTCCGGCAGGCGATCACCTCGGCCATCAACAAGGACGAGATCGTTCAGGGGGCGCTCCTCGGCATGGGGCAGGTGGCCCATGGCCCCTTCAAGCCGGGAACCTGGCCCTACAATCCCGCTGTCAAGGATTTCGGCTATGACCCGGGCCGCGCCCTGGCGCTCCTGGCCGCCGCGGGGTGGCAGAAGAACAGCGACGGCATTCTGACCAAGGGGGGAAAGCCGTTCCAGTTCACGATTCTCACCAACCAGGGGAACGACCTGCGCCTCAAGACCGCCCAGATCATCCAGTTCCGTCTGAAGAAGCTCGGCATCGACGTCAAGATCCGGGTGGTGGAATGGGCCTCGTTCCTAAAGAATTTCATCGACAAAGGGAATTTCGAGGCGATTGTCATGGGGTGGACCATTCCCCCTGACCCTGATCTCTTCGACGTCTGGCACTCCAGCAAGACCGGCCCCAAAGAGCTCAACTTCGTCGGCTTCAAGAATCAGGAGGTGGACCGGCTGATCGTGGAAGGGCGGAGCACCTTCGATCAGGAGCAGCGGCGGCGATGCTACTTCCGCATCCAGGAGATTCTGGCCGAGGAACAGCCTTACACCTTCCTCTACGTTCCGGACGCGCTGCCGGTCGTACAGGCCCGCTTCCGCGGCATCGAGCCTGCCCCGGCGGGGATCGCGTACAACTTCATCCGCTGGTATGTGCCGAAAGAGGAGCAGCTCACCGACCGGTAACGTTTGTTACCACCATGTCCGAGACACAAAAAGGGGGATGCCGGCGCATCCCCCTTTTTGTGTCTGAATATCGAACAGCGGCAGCATGTTACTTATCGCTGAACGCCTTTTCATCGCAGGTGCCGGTGATGCCTGCATCGCGGCAGGCGGCATCGAGTTTGCCGCGGATCTCGACAAGAGTCATCCCCAGCTCCTTCACTACCCTCTCGTCCGCAAGCCGATCCCACTCCTTCTGTCGATCAGCCAGTTCCGAACGGTTATAACGTCGCCCGTATCTGTTTTCGAAGGCGTGGAAATTACGGTCGTACTCCTCGTCACGCAGGTGTTCGGCCTTGGCGTACAGTCTGGCCAATTCCGCGACCCGGCGTTTGACAGGGTCAGTCGGTAGGGGCGGGGGCGTTGGAGCGGTGAGAAAGGGAAGCGCTGTTGACGGTGTCGGCTCCGCTCCCCGGACCGGTTTGACCAGCTCCAAAAGGCGGTCATTGGCCTTGACGGCAAATTCGCTTGCGGGGAAGCGGTCGATGATCGTTTCGTAGACCGCCTTCGCCTTGGCGCTCTCGCCAAGGCGTTCCAGTTTTCCCGCCTGCAGGTAGAGTGCTTGTGGGGAGTCGGCGGTGGCTGGTTCGGCGGCTACTGCCGCTGTCGTTATACCGGCAGACAAGAGGATTGATACCAGGAGGGTGCGGAATCGTTGCATGGGATGCTCCCGTATACCCCTTCGCGGTGCCACGCTTCGGTCTCTGATCGTGATGCCCGCGAGGAACATGGATAGAAAAAGAACAGGGAAAGCCTCTCGACTTTCCCTGTTCGGTCACGACATACGTTTAACGGTTACTTCTTTTTCGGATGCTTCTTTTCCTTCGGCTCGGCAGCAGCAGGCTTGCCGGCAGGTGCCTTCCAGTTGTTCAGGTCGTGGGCAATGCCGTGGCACTCGCCGCAACGCGGGAACTTGGCGAGGATGCCGGCCGGGTGCGGCACGCCGTGGCAATCCTGGCACTTGGGAACCGTCTTATGCTTGGTCTGGTGGCAGGTTACGCAGAGCAGCGCACGGTGCTTGGCCTTGCTGGCGACCAGGAGGTCGTATGCATTCTTGTGGCAGGCGGCGCAGAACTTGGAGTTCGTGTCGTTGCCGTACACAACGTTCTTCGGCTGGTGGGCCTTGTGGCACTTCTTGCAGTCGGCCTGAACGATTTCTGCCGAGTGCGATTTGTGGCACTGGGTGCAGTTGGGGATCTTGCCGTGCACGTCGTGGCAGTAGGAGCAGGTCAGTGCGGAGTGCTTGCTCTTGAACTCGCGCAGCTGTGCAATCTGCTGGCTGTGGCAGGTGAGGCACGGATCGGTTATGTCACGGCCGAAGGTGATGACTTTCGGTGTGTGCGGATTCCGGTGGCAGCCGAGGCACTTGTCCAGCTTGAAGTGCGGCTTCCCCTCGTGGCACATGGAGCACTGGGGGATCGGACGCTTCACCGCCGGCGGGTGGCCGACGTGGCAGTCCTGGCAGCTGACGGCGGTCTTGTGCTTCCCGCCCTTGGCCTCGATGTCTGCAGGGGGCTTGGCATGGCACTTGACGCAGTCGGTGTTGGCCAGGCCGCTCTTTGCCGGCTCGGCAGCAAAGGCGAGTACCGGCAGGAGAAGGGCCAGACAGGCGAGAATCACGGTTTTGAATTTCATTGTTCCTCCCTCAAAAAAATTAGAATGCGGCGCCGCACTGCGGCTTCCTAGATGAACACGCCATTGTGTTTACGATAAAGGGGCACATGCTTGTAGCACATCCAGTTACGGTGCGTCAATGAAAGAAGTATCATGTGTGCGGCTGTCGCCAGGTTTCCTTCTCAGCAGGCGTTGTCGGCAACGTAGGTGCGGATCTCGTCCAGGTTTGCCGGCATGACCCGGCAGCGCACGGGGAGTTGGTCGAGCCCTTCAAGCGCAGGGGGAAGCGGTGGCTCCTGGCCGGTGGCGCGGACAACCGCCTCACCGAATTTCGCCGGGTGCGCCGTTGCCAGGCAGATGACCGGCACGCCGTGCAGGTCGCACTCCTGTGCCGCACGGACACCTACAGCTGTGTGCGGGTCGAGGAGATAGCCTGCTTCGCGGTGGACAGAGGCGATGGTCTCCAGGGTCTCCTTCTGGTCGACCGAACGGGAGAGAAAGTCGTGACGGAGTTGGGCCATCTCCTCGGCGCTGAACTCGATGCGGCCGGTTTCGGCAAAGCGGGCCAGGGCCTCGCGGACCCGGGCCGGATCCTCATTGTAGAGGAAGTAGAGGTATCGCTCAAAATTGGAGGCCACCTGGATGTCCATGGAGGGGGAGACGGTCGGAACGACCGTGCCGACGGAGTAATCGCCGTCGTTTACCAGTCGGGTAAGGATATTGTTTTCGTTGGTGGCGAGGAGGAGCTTTTCGATGGGGAGTCCCATCCGCTTTGCCACGTAGCCGGCGAAGATGTCGCCGAAATTTCCGGTGGGGACGGAAAACACCACGTTGCCGGCGTTCTCTCCCGTCACCCGGAACCAGGCGTAGAAGTAGTAGACCACCTGGGCAAGGACCCGCGCCCAGTTGATGGAGTTGACTGCGCCAAGGGCATGGCGCTCCTTGAACGGTATATCGTTGAAGAGCGACTTGACGATGTTCTGGCAGTCGTCGAAGGTCCCTTCGGCAGCGATGTTGAAGACGTTGGCATCGCTGACCGTGGTCATCTGCAGGGCCTGGATCGGCGATGTCTTCAGGTGCGGGTGGAGGATGAAGATGTTGATGTTCTTCTTGCCACGAACTCCGTAGATGGCGGCGCTCCCGGTATCGCCGGAGGTGGCGCCGACGATGTTCATCCGCTCGTTCCGCTCTTTGAGCAGGTATTCGAAGAGGTTGCCGAGGAGCTGCAGCGCCACGTCCTTGAAGGCAAGGGTCGGGCCGTGAAAGAGCTCCAGCAGGTGGACGCCGTTGACCTTGACCACGGGGGTCACTTCCGGGTGGTCGAAGCTGGCATACGAGCGCTCGATGAGCTGCTTCAGGTCCTGGGCCGGTATATCGGTGGCGAACAGGGAGATGATGCGAAACGCCAGTTCCGGGTAGGAGAGCGTTCGCCACTGGTCAAGGGTTTCACGGTCGATGGCAGGGATGGTGGCCGGGAGCAGGAGCCCTCCGTCGGTGGCAAGCCCCATCATGACCGCATCCTTGAAGCCGATCGGCGTTATCTCGCCCCTGGTGCTGATGTAATTCATGTGATTCCCTCACGCGATGATACCGGGAGTTGTGGCTAGCTAGCCAACTGATAAAGACATTTTTGATCTGGGGGATTTGTCGTCAGCCGACGACGACCCGGCGGCCGTCAATCCTCAGGCGACCTTCGGCAAAGAGCCGTATGGCCTCGGGATAGATCCGGTGCTCCTCTGCCTGGATGCGGTTGCTGAGGCTCTCTTCACTGTCCCCCTCGATGACCGGCACGACCCCCTGGATGATGATCGGACCCGTATCGGTGCCGGCATCGACGAAGTGCACCGTACAGCCGCTGAACTTCACCCCGTAGGCAAGCGCCTGATGCTGGGCATGCAGTCCGGGGAACGCCGGGAGAAGTGCCGGGTGGATGTTCATCACCGCATCGGGGAAGGCCGCGAGGAGCACAGGGGTAACGATCCGCATGAAGCCGGCCAGCACCACCAGGTTGACGTTATGCTCCCGCAGGATCTCCACGACAGCGGCATCATACTCTTCCCTGCCGGAGAACTGGCGGTGATCCAGGTGCGCGGCCGGTATGCCGTGCTTCCGAGCCCTCTCCAGGCCGAACGCATCGGCACGGTTGCTGACGACGCAGGCAACCGAAGCCGGCACCCTCCCTGCCTCGCAGCCATCGATGATGGCCTGCAGGTTGGAGCCGCTACCGGAGATCAGAACCCCTATGTTCACTTTTCGCAGTTCGTTGTTCATATCGGAATGTACTAAAAAGGGCAGAACGTAACTGGATACGGCGGGAGCAGGGGAGGGGAACCAGGATCAGGGAAACTCCCTTGCTCCGCACCCCATTCCCCGGCCCAGAGTCCTACAGCAGTTCAACGCACTCTTTGCCCGGCTCGCACTTGGCGATTTCGCCGATGATGCAGGCCTGTTCGTGGAGTCCGGAGAGGCGGATCATTATCTCGTCCACGTCCCGGTTCTTGACCACCAACACCATGCCGATCCCGCAGTTGAAGGTGCGGAGCATCTCTGTCTCTTCGATGTTCCCCCCCTCCTGCAGGGCGCGGAAAATAGCCGGCATCTCCCAGCTGTCCCGGTGGAGCACCGCCTTGCAGCCGTTGGGGAGAATGCGGGGGATGTTTTCCAGCAGACCGCCGCCGGTGATATGGGCAATGCCGTTGATGGTGAAGTCACGCAGCAGGTTAAGGACGGTCTTGGCATAGATGCGGGTGGGGGTGAGCAGTTCGTCGGTCACGCTCTTGTCGACACCGGGGATTATCCCGTCGATCGTGAGTCCCATCCGCTCAAGGAGCACCTTGCGGGCCAGGGAATAGCCGTTTGAGTGGAGTCCGGACGAGGCAAGACCGATCAGGGTGTTCCCCACGGTTATGGACGACCCGTCGATGATGTTGTCGCGCTCGACAACTCCAACCGCGAAGCCGGCTATGTCATACTCGCCGTCGGCGTAGAATCCCGGCATCTCTGCCGTTTCACCGCCGATCAGCGCACAACCCGCCTGGATGCAGCCGGCGGAGATCCCCTTGACGATATCCGCCGCCTTGGCAGGTTCGAGGCGGCCGGTGGCGAGGTAGTCGAGGAAGAAGAGCGGCTCGGCTCCCTGGACCACGATGTCGTTCACACACATGGCCACCAGGTCGATGCCGACGGTGTCGTGCCGGTCGGCAAGGAAGGCGAGTTTCAGCTTGGTGCCGACCCCGTCGGTGCCCGAGACCAGGACCGGGTTCTTGTACTTGCTGGAGTTGAGGGAGAAGAGCCCGCCGAAACCGCCGATCTCGGTCATCACTTCGGGGCGGAAGGTTGCCTTGACCAGCGGCTTGATCATGGAAACAAACGAATTGCCGGCAGCGATGTCGACGCCGGCGTCCTTGTAAGTCATACGGTTACTGCCCACGTTGTATCTCCTTTTGTCCTGTGAGACGGGAAAATATACGGCATCCACCGGTAAATGTCAAACCCTCTATTGCCGTTCCAACTGAGTTAAAAAAGGTGTTTACAAGGTTTTCCCGTTTCCCTAATATGCGGCGCGATGGGAACACAGCCGGAAGAAATCGTCATCTGCCCCATGGCCGAGTCTGACCTGGACGAGGTGCTGGCCGTAGAAAACTGCTCCTATCCCAAGCCGTGGATCAGGGAGCATTTCATGGCCGAACTGCTCTCCCCCCATGCCTTTCCTCTTACCGCCTTTACCGCAGACGGCCGGCTCGCCGGCTATATCTGCCCCGTGCTGGTGCTTGACGAGGGGCATATCATGAATGTGGCTGTCCATCCCGACTTTCGCGGCCGCGGGGTGGGGCGACTGCTGGTGGAGCGGGTGATGAGCGACTGCCGGGAGGCCGGAGCGGCCTATGTCTCCCTCGAGGTCAGGGTCTCCAATGCCGCCGCCATTGCCCTCTACCGGCGGCTCGGCTTCACCGAGACCGGCACCAGGCGCCGCTATTACGAGAACGGCGAGGACGCCCTCCTGATGGAGTATATCTATAAATCTCACGGAGAAAACAATGCAGTTTAAGTCGCAGGTGTTAAGCAATGTGGAGGTGTCGCCCGGCTACTACCGGATGAGAATGACCGCGCCACCGGCAGTCCTGGAAGCCTTCCCGGGCCAGTTCGTCATGGTGCGGGTGAACGGTGCCATCGACCCGCTGCTCCGGAGGCCGTTCGGCATCTACGATCTCGGGACGTTCGCCACCCCGTACACCGACTGCGGGCATCAGACCTTTCTGGAGATCCTCTACAAGGTGGTGGGGAAGGGGACTGCCATGCTGGCCGACCTGCACCAGGGGGATCACCTGGACATCCTGGCCCCGCTGGGGAAGGGGTTCGTTACCGGGCCAGCGACGGAGGACAAGGTGCTGGTGGGTGGCGGGGTCGGACTGGCGCCCCTCTACCTCCTGGCAAAAGAGCTGGTCAAGAGCTCCCGAGTCAGGCTGTTCGCCGGCGGCCGGACCAAGGAGGACGTGCTCTGCATCACCGAGTTCGAGCGCCTGGGGGTGGAGACTTACGTGGCCACCGATGACGGCTCCCTTGGCGACCGGGGAGTGGTGACCGAGGTGTTGACCCGCTACCTGGCCGAGGGGGGGGGCGCCAAGCGGCTCTTCGCCTGCGGGCCGATGCCGATGCTGCAGGCTGTTGCACGGATCGCCGCACAGCAGCAGCTTCCCTGCCAGGTCTCCCTGGAGGCCTACATGGCCTGCGGCATGGGGGCCTGTCTCGGGTGCGTGGTGCCGGGCAGGGGGCACTCGCCGGAGACTCCGGACTTCCGCTGCGTCTGCAAGGATGGGCCGGTGTTCGACTATTCCGAGCTCAAGTGGGAGGTCCGGTAATGGCACAAAAACCGAACATGGCGGTGGAGATAGCAGGGATCAAGCTCCGCAATCCGGTCATGACCGCTTCCGGCACCTTCGGCTACGGACGGGAGTTCGCCGACTACCTGGATCTGGAGCGGATCGGCGCCATCATCACCAAGGGGCTCTCCCTGAAGCCGAAGGCCGGTAACCCGACCCCCCGGATCGTGGAGACCCCGGGAGGGATGCTGAACGCCATCGGCCTGCAGAACGTGGGGATCGACGCCTTTATCGAGGAGAAGCTCCCCTTTCTCAGGACCGTTGATACGCCGGTGATCGTCAACCTCTACGGCAACTCCCTGGAGGAGTACGGCGAACTGGCCGAGCGGATCGACACCATCCCCGAGGTGGCCGGCATCGAGGTGAACATCTCCTGCCCCAACGTCAAGCAGGGGGGGATCGTCTTCGGTACCGACCCGGCCGCGGCCTACGAGGTGGTCAAGCTGGTACGCGATTCGACCATCAAGCCGCTCATCGTCAAGCTCTCCCCCAACGTCACCGATGTCGTGGCCATGGCGCGGGCCTGCGTGGATGCCGGCGCCGAGGCCCTGTCGCTCATCAACACCCTGACCGGCATGGCCATCGACCTGGCCAAGCGGCGGCCGATCCTGGCCAACGTCACCGGCGGACTCTCCGGTCCGGCCATCAAGCCGGTGGCACTGCGGATGGTCTGGCAGGTGTCGAAGGCCGTGGATGTGCCGCTCATCGGCATCGGCGGCATCATGACCGCCACGGACGCCCTGGAATTCCTGCTGGCCGGCGCCACTGCCGTCCAGATCGGCACCGCCAACTTCCTCAATCCGTGCACTGCCCAGGAGGTCGCCGAGGGGATGGAGAGGTGGCTCGTGGAAAACGGCGTGGGGGATGTGAACGAGCTGGTCGGGGCGCTTAGGAGCTGACCGGCGAGCTCTCAGTCGTTCCTGACAACAAAGCCGTCGCTGCCCACATGGGCAGGGCGGCTTTGTTGTTCGTCAGCCCCGAAAGGTAGTGCTGTTTAACGCCGACCGAGCCGCCGTGCCACCAGGGTGGCGGTGTGCTCCACGACGATGCCTACGCCGGCCGCCTCCAGTCCCCCCTCGATCTGCAGCTTGCAGCCGGGACAGTCAACCGCTACGGTTGTGACACCGGTCTCCCGGATGTTGTCCAGCTTGTTCTTCAGTACCTCGCGCGAGATCTCCGGGTATTTCAGCGAGTAGGAACCCCCGAAGCCGCAGCATTTGTCGCAGTCGGTCATCTCCCTGATCTCCGCCCCCACCAGCTCCCGCAGCACCCTCCTCGGCTCCTCGTACACCCCACACCCCCGCTTCAGGTGGCAGGCGTCATGATAGGTGACGGTTTCGCGTGCGGCGTGCGGCGTGCTGCCTGCTGTGTCAATCTTGCGCGCCGCAAGCTCAGAGTAGTTGAAGACCTTGGCCGCCAGTCGCCGGGCCTTTTCGCGGTAGGCCGGTTCCTTGTCCAGCAGCTTGGGGAAATCGTGCCGAAGCGACATGGTGCAGGTGGGGCAGATGGTCACGACAAAGTCGGCCTCGCTCTCCAGCAGCACATCCACGTTGATGCGGGCCATGTCGCGGGCCACGTCCATCTCGCCGGAATAGCGGGCCGGGATGCCGCAGCAGGTCTGCTTTTGCGGGAAGCTCACCTCGTACCCCAGTTCTTCGAGCCCCTCGGCGGTGTCCCGGCAGATCTCCGGATAGACGAAGTCCGCCAGGCAGCCGGAGTAGAAGAGCACGCGTTCGCTGGCTCGGGGTTCGGGGCTCGGGGCTCGGGAGCTAATCTGAACCTCTTTCACCAGATCGCGGTACGGTCGCTCGGCGATGGGGGGGAGCGATTTGCCGGCTGCCGAGGCGTCGAACATGAGCGGCAGGTGACGGATGCGGCCGCCGTCTCCCTGCAGCGGCTTCTGGGCCAGGTAGGCGGCCCGGAGCGCAGTATGGAAGAGGGCGCGGTTCTTCATCATGGTGCCGAACATGAACTTCTGGCCGAACGGCTTCCTGATCCTGTCCCGCAGGTCCACGATCAGCCCTTCGATATCGATCTTGGCGGCGCAGACCTCGTTGCATTTGCGGCAGCCGATGCAGAGCTTGAGGATCTCTTCCGCCTTGTCGAAGCCGTGGAAGAACGGGGTGAGGACCAGGCCGATCCCCCCGACATAGATATGGCCGAAGACATGGCCGCCGACGATCTCGTAGATGGGGCAGACATTGGCGCAGGCCCCGCACTTGACACACTGCAGCGCTTCGCCGAACTCCGGGTCTGCGGCCAGGGAGAGCCGGCCGTTGTCCAGGAGCACGATGTGCAGTTCACGGCCGTCGCCGCCGGTCGGCCCCTTGATGAAGGAGGCATAGGAGGTGATCTTCTGGCCGGTGGCGTTCTTGGGGAGGATGGTGATGACGTCCAGCGCCTCCGTGAGGGTCGGGACGATCTTCTCCACCCCCACCAGGGCGATGTGGGTCTTGGGGAGGGTGGTGACCAGGCGGCCGTTCCCCTCGTTGGTGATGATGGCCAGGGTGCCGCTGTCGGCAATGGCCACGTTGGCGCCGGAGAGGCCTACCTGTCCTTCCAGGAAGCCGCTCCGCAGGGCCTCACGGGCTGCCTGCACCAGGAACGGGATGTCCGGCGGGCACTCCCTGCCGGTTGCCTTGGTGAACAGCTCCGCGACCTCTTCCCGGTTCTTGTGGATGGCCGGCATGACCATGTGGGACGGCCGTTCGCCGGCCAGCTGGATGATCCATTCCCCCAGGTCGGTCTCCAGGCAGCGGATGCCATGCTTTTCCAGGAAGGGGTTCAGCTCGATCTCCTCCGAGGTCATCGCCTTGGACTTGACCAGGAAGTCCGCCCCCTTCTCCTGGATGATGCCGAGAATGGTCCGGTTGGCCTCTTCCGGCGTGCGGCAGAGGTGGACCCGGGCACCGGCCGCTTCAGCCCTCACGGTGAACCGCTGCACCAGCTCGGGGAGCTGCTCAAGCCCTGACCGCTTGCTCGCTGCAATCCGCTCCCGCAGCGCCTCGAAATCGATCCCCTCGAATGCCTTGGCCCTGGCCACCGGATAGGCGGCGGCGAAATTCTTCAGGGCCTTGCGCAGGAACGTATCGTTGATCTTTCGCTGAATGATCTCCTTGGCCATGGCTATGCTCCTTCGATGATCAGGACGTGCAGTTCCTTCGGTCCATGCACCCCGATGGTCAGCACCCGTTCGATGTCGGCCGTCCGGCTGGGGCCGGTGGTGATGGAGAGGTAGGCCTGGCCGGGAGCGGCGAGTATCTGCTCCAGCTCCCCAGCCAGGTCCGCCAGTGACGGAACGATGTCGGCGGCGCGGAGGAAGACCGCGTGGATGACGGCAAGGGCGGTTGCGCCCCGCTCCGCGGGGTCGGTCACCTCCAGGAGGAGGCTCCCGGTGTCGGCGATGCCGGCCCGGGCGGAGCTGATGCAGAGCCGGGCCTCGGCCCCCCTCTCCGGCGGGAGGAACG
Organism: uncultured Geobacter sp.; assembly: GCA_964431365.1. Lineage (GTDB taxonomy): Bacteria > Desulfobacterota > Desulfuromonadia > Geobacterales > DSM-12255 > Geomobilibacter. The sequence goes on from CAYSJJ010000032.1 coordinate 16,657, forward strand.
GTATATCGGCACAGGCGGCGGCGATTTCGGGGGCGAGGCGGGAGCGGCTGGTAGCGGAGCCGTCCGCAATAGCGTGCAGGTACGCGGCTGCATCGTGGAGTGACGAAAAGCGTTTTACTCTGGTCCCCACAGCCTCGGCAGCTGTCTGGAATCGGTCGAGCATGGTTGCCTCCGAATAAGTTGTAAAACCTAATTACAAATTATCTTTATCCGAAAAAGATCCTTGTGTCAAGGGTGGTTACCTGCTTCGCAATAATATTCTTGACACGGAAAAAGGAAAAGGTTAATTGGTAATACAACTTGTTCAAACTGCTTTATATAAATGACCGAACGTTCCGAGACCCGCTGCAGAGAGGCGAAACGGTCGGTACGCCCATAGTGAGGAAACAGCCTGTTGTCTCGCCGTTGACCGGTTACCTTCGTCGTCCGGACAGCCATTTCGTTGAACAAGGAAAGGAGAATTCAGTATGCCGTGGATTCAGACCTACACACCCGTCGCAGGTAGCCTCGGGCTGTCGGCCCTCGTGGCTGCGGTCCCCCTTGCAGTCATCTTCGTCTGTCTGGCAATCCTGAAGATGAAGGCCCACAAGGCCGGTCCCCTTGCCGCCGCGTCGGCCATAGCCATCGCCATCGGCATCTGGGGGATGCCCGTCAAGCTGGCCGGGCTCGCCACCCTGCAGGGGGCCGGCTTCGGGCTCTTTCCGGTCTTCTACATCGTCGTCACCACCATCTTCCTCTACAACATCACCGTCAAGGGGGGGCAGTTCGAGATTATCCGGGCCTCCCTGGCCGGGGTGACCTCTGACCGGCGTCTCCAGGCGCTCCTCATCGCCTTCTGCTTCGGCGCCTTCATCGAAGGTGCAGCCGGTTTCGGCACGCCGGTCGCCATCGCCGGCGCCACCCTGGCCGGTCTCGGCTTCCGTCCCCTCTACGCCGCAGGGGTCTGTCTGGTCGCCAATACCGCGCCGGTAGCCTTCGGCGCCATCGGCATTCCGGTCGTGGCCCTGGCCGGGGTCATGGGATACGGCGATCCCGGGATGATGAAGCTTTCCACCATGGTCGGCCGTCAACTGCCGTTCATCTCCCTGTTCATCCCGTTCTACGTGATCATGATCATGGTTGGCTGGAAAAAGACCCTGGAGGTACTTCCGGCCATTGTCGTCTGCGGCGTCACCTTTTCCGTCTCCCAGTGGGCCACGGCGAGCTACCTCGGGCCCTATCTGCCGGACATCATCTCCTCCCTCGCCTCCATGGTCGCGCTGGTGCTTCTGCTCCGCGTCTGGCAGCCGAAGACTGTCTGGACCTTCGACCACGAGCCGGAGTTCGCCGGCCGGGAGCAGCACCACTACGCTCCGGCCGAGGTCTTCCGTGCCTGGGCCCCCTATCTGGCCCTCACCGTCATGGTGCTCCTCTGGGGAATCCCCTCCATCAAGGGGGCCCTCGACAAGAGCTCCGTGCTCATCACCGTTGACGGTCTCCACAACGGCATCGTGAAGAAGGTTTCCAAGCCGGAGGATGGGGTGAAGAAGGCAGATGTGGTCAAGGCCGAGGTGGACCGGCAACTGGTGCTTCTCCCACCTGCAGACCCGCGGGTGGCCGGACTTGCCGCCAAGCTAGCCGAGCTGAAGGGGTTGGAAGATCGGCTCGTTCCGATAGAGCAGGCGCTTGTCGGCAAGGGTCCCCTCCTGACCGACGACCGACTCAAGGCGTTCGATGCCGTTGCCAGGAAGAAGGACGAGATCCAGAAGCTGGTCAAGGAGCTGTCCGTAAATAGTGCCGTGGCCGGCAAGACCGTTCCCGGCGTGGCCATCGCCTCCTCCGCATCTGCGCCGGCGCTTGCCAAGGACCAGTTGAAGCCGCTGGACAAGGCGCTGGCTGACCAGCTACCGATCAGGCTGGCAGCCAAGTACAACTTCAACTTCATGTCCGCGGCCGGCACCGCCATCCTTATCGCCGCCTTCCTCTCCGCCCTCATCTGCGGCGTCGGCATGGGCGACACCGCCAGGATCCTCGGCAAGACCCTCTTCGACATGCGCTTTCCGGCAATCACCGTTGCCTCGGTGCTCGGCCTTGCCTATGTCATGAATACGTCGGGCATGACCAACAGCCTCGGCCTGGTCTTCACCAAGACCGGTCACCTCTTCCCATTCATCGCCCCGTTCCTCGGCTGGTTGGGTGTCTTCCTGACCGGCTCCGACACCTCCAGCAACGTCCTCTTCGGCGGCCTCCAGAAGGCAACCGCCGAGCAGCTCGGCATCAACCCGATCCTGACCGGTGCCGCCAATACCAGCGGCGGGGTTATGGGGAAGATGATCTCTCCCCAATCGTTGGCGGTCGCCACCGCAGCCACCGGCATGGTGGGGGAAGAGGGGACCCTGTTCCGCTTCACCCTGAAGCACTCCCTGTTCCTGACGGTGATTGTCGGTATAATTGTCTACTTACAGGCATACGTATTTACGTGGATGATCCCGTAGCGTTACCGCATCCGTCTTCGGGGCATCTTCGGCCCGGCCTCAATCGCACAATCCTCGACGTAGCTTGGCTCACGCCTGCGGTTCTGCTCAATCGGCCGGGCCAAATCTGCCCCAAATACGTGCACGGTTTAGCGGTGTAGGTAACTGCCAACAAAGCTCTTGGTTGCGAAAGGAACGATCCGATGGAAGAGAGCTTCATCAAGGAACTCAGGACCATTGTCGGCGAGGAGCATACCCTGACCGACCGCGAATCGCTGGCGGTCTACGGTTACGACTCCACCCCGGAGCTGGCGAGCCTGCCCGCGGCGGTGGTCCTCCCGGCCAACACTGAACAGCTGGCCCGTATCGCCGCCCTCTGCAGCGGGGCTGGGGTGCGGATCACCCCCCGGGGCTCGGGCACCGGTCTTTCCGGCGGCTCCGTCGCAGCTGCCGGCGGCTTGGTGGTCCAGACCAGCCGGATGAACCGGATTCTGGAGGTCGACGAGGAGAACCTGACTGCCACGGTGGAGACCGGGGTCATTACCAGCGCCCTGCATCGTGAGGTGGAGGGGCGGGGTCTCTTCTACCCCCCCGATCCGGGGAGCATGAACATCTCCACCATGGGGGGGAACGTGGCTGAGAACTCGGGGGGGCTCAGGGGGCTCAAGTACGGGGTCACGGCCGACTATGTCATGGGGCTTACCACGGTCCTGCCCAGCGGCGACCTCCTCAGGACCGGCGGCAAGGCGGTGAAGAACGTGGCCGGCTACAACCTGAACGACCTGCTGGTCTCCTCCGAGGGGACCCTGGGACTGTTCAGCGAGATCCTGGTGAAACTTATCCCGAAGCCGCAGACCAAGACGACCATGCTGGTGCACTTTCCGGCGCTGGAGCAGGCGGCCCTCACGGTCTCCCACATCATTGCCGCCCGGATCATTCCGGCCACCCTGGAGTTCCTCGACCAGGTCACCATCCGCTGCGTGGAGGATTATGCCAGGGTCGGCCTGCCGCTGGATGTGGAGGCGGTCCTGCTGATCGAGGTGGACGGCCATCCGGCCGTGGTGGCGGAGGAGGCCGCAGCCATACGGGAGATCTGCGAACGGCATCACTGCTCCTATTTCCAGACCGCGGCCACGGCCGATGAGGCGCTGAAGCTGGCAACAGCCCGGCGGGTGGCGTTGTCGGCCCTGGCCAGGGTCAAACCGACCACCATCCTGGAGGACGCCACGGTCCCCCGCAGCTGCATTGCGCCGATGGTCAAGTTCATCCAGGAGACGGCCAGGAAGTACAACCTCACCATCGGCACCTTCGGCCATGCCGGTGACGGCAATCTCCACCCGACCTGTCTCACCGACGAGCGGGACCGGGACGAGATCGGCCGTGCCCACCAGGCGTTTGGCGAGATCTTCGACGCCGCCATCGCCATGGGGGGGACCATCACCGGCGAACATGGGGTGGGGGTGGCGAAGAAGAAGTATCTCCCCAAGCTGGTCGGCGAGAGCGGGATTGCCGTGATGCGCGGCATCAAGCAGGCGTTTGATCCGAAAGGGATACTCAACCCCGGGAAAATATTCTAATGGACTACGAAAAGCTCATAAACTGCATGCGCTGCGGCATGTGCCTCCCCCATTGCCCGACCTATAAGGAAACCTTCCTGGAAACCGCCTCCCCCCGGGGGCGGGTGGCCCTGGTGAGGAAATTCCAGGAAGGTGAGCTGGAGATGAGCGACCGGTTCCTGGAGTATCTCTCACTCTGCCTCGACTGTCAGGCCTGTGCCTCGGCCTGCCCCTGCGGGGTGAATGCCGGGGAACTGGTCGCCGATTTCAGGTGCGAGGGGAGGGAAGGGGGCCGTCTTTCGTTCATGGAAGAGCTGATCCTGCGGCGGCTCGTGCCCCACCCGGACCGTCTGGAAACGGCCACGGCGCCGCTCAGGCTCTATCAGCGCTCAGGGCTGCAGCGGGTGGTCCGTTCCCTCGGTCTTTTGAAGATGTTCCCGGCAGCCATGGAGAGGATGGAGGGGCTGCTGCCGCCCCTGCCGGACAGGCCGCTCCGCCAGACCCTGCAGGAGGTCACACCGGCTGAAGGTGAGGAGCGGGGGACGGTCGGCTTCTTCCTCGGCTGCGTCATGAGTCTGGTCTTTTCCGAAGCGAGTATCGCCACGGTCCGGCTCCTCTCTGCCCTCGGTTACCGAGTCATCACGCCGAAGGCCCAGAAATGCTGCGGTGCGCCGAACGTACTTGCTTCCGACCGCAGCGGCCTGCTGCAGGCCGCGCGGTTCAATACCGACCTGTTCGCCGGGTATGATCTCGACTTCATCGTCACCGATTGCGGCGGCTGCGGTGCGGAGCTGAAGAAATACGGTCACCATCTGGATGGCGATGAAAAGGCGCAGGCGTTCAGCGCCAAGGTGAGGGACATCTCCCAGCTCCTGGCCGAGAACGTGGATCGTCTCAGCGGGCTGCTCAAGCCGCTACCGCTTAAAGTCACCTATCACGATCCCTGCCACATCGCCCATTGCCAGGGTATCCGCCAGGAACCGCGGCGGCTCCTCAAGGCGATCCCGGCTCTCGATTTCCGGGAGCTTGCCGAGGCCGATGCCTGCTGTGGCAGTGCCGGCACCTACAACATCGAAAAGCCGGAGATGTCGGACCGGGTGCTTTGCCGCAAGATGGAGAACATCAGGGCCACCGGCGCCGAAACGCTCGTCACCGCCAACCCGGGCTGCCTGCTGCAACTCAGGAAGGGGCTGGCCGACCAGGAGTCCCCGATCCGGGTCATGCACCTGACCGAACTGATGCTCGCCAGTGTGACGGGAACCGGGCCATAATCCTGTTGCCATAGAAACGGGGATGGTGTATCCATAGCGGCAGTACGGTAGCTTAAGCCGTGGTGCCATGAACTTCAAACCGATCAAACCGAAAAAGATAGCGACGCAGATCGCCGAGCAGATCCGGACCTCCATCCTGGCCGGCGAGTTCAGGCCTGGCGACAAGCTTCCCCCCGAGCGGGAACTTGCCGAACTGTTCGGCGTTTCCCGCCCCTCTGTCCGCGAAGCGCTCAATACCCTCGCTGCCGCCGGCATGGTGGAGTCCTATCAGGGGGGGGGCACGGTCGTCAAGTCCCTGGTGGAGAGCAGTTCCGGGCCTCCCTTGTCGGAACTGATCAAGGTCGAGCGGGAACGGGCGCTGGACGTCATCGAGGTCCGCAAGTGCATGGAGGGGTGGACCGCCTATTACGCGGCCCAGCGGGCCCTTCCCGAAGACCTGCGCAAGCTGGCGGCCATCATCGACGGCATGGAGCGGAACCTGGCCGGCATGCAGCCCTCCGAGGACCTGGACGCCAATTTTCATATCAGTGTCGCCAAGGCGACCCACAATATCGTCTGGCTCCACCTGATGCAGAGCATTTTCGACGCCATGAAGGAGTTCCAGCAGGGGGTCTGGCGGGCGGTCTACCTGACCGGCGAAGATCAGCAGATGCTGTTCGAGCATCATCGCACCATCTACGAGGCCATTCGCGACCGTGACCCGGAAGCGGCACAAACCCGGATGCTCCTCCACCTGAACTTCGCCGAGGCACGCAGCAGCGCCTATCTTCGTCAGGAAGCCTCCTGACGGACGACCGGCTTTCCCCTTCTCCCAATGCTATCAGCTATACCGACCAACCATCTCACCCTGCTCCTCGGCCTGAATACCGTGTTGATTCTGGTTGACGCGGCGATCGGCTATCATCTGGCACCTCTGCTCATGCACGGGGAGAACCAGGACGGTGAAGTGGCCGAAGTCGCGGTTCAGGGAGTGCGTCGCCTTCTTTCCCTCATGGTTGCGCTCTACATGTTCTTTACCTGTCTTGCCTATGCTCGCCAACAGCAGACCTTTCTTAGTGTAGTAACCTGTATCGTGCTGCTGGACATCGCCATTCAACTGATCCTCCGCAGGCGCTACCGGTCCAATTCCGGAAAGTAGGGCTGCCACCTCTCCCCACTGTCGTTTCCGATCACAAAAAATATATCGAGACTGAATTTATCCTGTTGACAGAAAAATCTAATTTAGGTACAAAAAGATAAAAATGGTCCGAAAGGTTTCCGATGATGGAACTGACCCGCAAGGGTGAATACGCAATTCGAGGTATTGTCTATCTCGCTCAGCAGCCGCCGGGCAAGATCGCGCTCATCAGCGAGATAGCAGAGGCGACGGATGTGCCGCAGACTTTTTTGGCCAAGATTTTTCAAAGCTTTGCCAAGCTCGGTCTGGTTCAATCCTTTCGTGGCACCGGTGGTGGATTTCTGCTGGGCCGCGCGCCGTCACAGATAACCCTCAAGCAGGTGGTCGAGGCGGTTGAGGGGCCGATCATGCCGAATCGATGCCTCATCGCCGAAGGGAGCTGTGACCGTAGCATCCGCTGCCTGGTGCACCCGGTCTGGCGTCAGGTACAGACAGAGGTCGGAAGGGTGCTCGGGAGTGTAACCCTCGAAGAGCTGGCAAAAACATAATTTTTTTCCAGGGCTTTTTTTTGTCCAAAAATAGGATACAATTTGTCTTATTAGGTTTAATTAATGCGCTACAACGCATAGCCCCGTTCGGTTGGCAGTCGACTCGTTACCATCAAAATTTCAGACAAATCAGCAGGAAGACAAATCAGCAGAGGAGGAAGTATGGACGTTTTAACCCTCAGTCAGTTGCAGTTCGCGGCGACAGGAATGTTTCACTGGATTTTTGTCCCTCTCACACTCGGGCTATCGATCATAACGGCCTGGATGGAGACCAAGTATGTCACCACCGGAGACGAAACCTGGCTTCGCATGACAAAGTTCTGGGGCAAGCTGTTTCTGATCAACTTTGCGTTGGGGGTGGTCACCGGCATCACCATGGAGTTCCAGTTCGGCATGAACTGGTCGGAGTATTCGCGCGTCGTCGGCGACATCTTCGGGGCACCGCTGGCAATTGAAGCGACCTTCGCCTTCTTCCTGGAGTCGGTCTTCATCGGCGTCTGGATCTTCGGCTGGAACAAGGTGTCCAAAAAGGTCCACCTGCTGGCCATCTGGCTCGCCGCCGCCGCCACGAACATTTCCGCACTGATCATCCTCCTGGCAAACGCCTGGATGCAGAAGCCGGTCGGCTATGTGATGCGCAATGGCAGGGCCGAGATGAACGACTTCCTTGCTGTTCTCACCAACGACTACGGCTGGATCAAGTTCACGCATACGCTCTCTTCCGCCTATGCCCTTGCCGCCTTCGTGATCATGGGGGTTTCCGCATGGCACCTGCTCCGTAAGAACGAGGTCGACTTCTTCAAGCGTTCCTTCAAGCTGGCTGCCACCTGGGGGTTTGTCTCCACCATCGGTTGCGCCGTGACGGGCGACATGCACGCCGTGGAAATTGCCGAACATCAGCCCACGAAGTTCGCGGCCATGGAGTCGCAGTGGGAAACCAAGCGCGGCGTCGGCATGAGCCTGCTGCTGATTCCGGACGTGGCAAAAGAGTGCAACAGCGTCGATAAGCTCTGCATTCCCAATATGCTGAGCCTGTTGGCTTTCCACGATGCCACCGGTGAAATCAAGGGTCTGAAATCCTTCCCGAAGGAGCTCCGTCCGCCGGTCATGCCGACCTTCCTCAGCTTCCGGCTGATGACCGGTCTGGGAATGTTCATGCTCCTGAGCAGTCTGGCCGGCATCATCCTGTCGCGCAGGGAGAAGTTCGCGGATTACCGCCTGTTCCTGACGATCATGGTCTGTGCAATACCGGTCCCCTATCTGGCGGAACAGTTAGGGTGGCTCGTGGCAGAATTGGGTCGTCAGCCCTGGATCGTGTACGGTATGCTTAAGACCGCCGATGCGGTCTCCAAAGCGATCACCACCACCCAGGTAGCCCTCTCTCTTACCGGTTTCATCCTTCTGTACGGCATGCTGGGAGCAGTCGATATCTTCCTGCTGGTCAGACACGCCAAGAAAGGGCCTGAAAAAGATCTTTCGACCATTCTCAACGTCCAGGGTGCGCGTGCTCAGCATCTTCATGCCCAGCCGCTTACGGATTCAACCATACTCAACGCTCAGGAGAGGGTATAAGCCATGGATATATCGGTATTCCAGATCATCTGGTTCGTATTGTGGGGAGTTTTGTGGGGTGTCTACTTCATGCTTGACGGCTTCGTCCTCGGCACCGGCTTTCTGGCAGGCATCCTGGCGAAAAACGACACCGAGAAACGGGTCCTGATCAACACTGTCGGCCCGGTGTGGGACGGAAACGAGGTCTGGTTGATAACCGCCGGCGGGGCGACCTTTGCGGCATTTCCCACTACCTATGCCCTGATGTTCAGCAATCTGTATTCGGCCCTGTTGCTGCTGCTGTTTTCGCTGATCGTGCGCGGCGTCTCCTTTGAATTCAGGAGCAAGCTGGAAGGGAACGGTTGGAGAAAATCGTGGGACATGGCCATCATGGTCTCCAGTTTCCTGCCTGCCCTGCTGTTCGGCGTTGCCTTTGGCAATATCTTCAAAGGCATTCCGATGAAAAACGACTTCGCCGCCCTGAACTTCTCCTATGACGGCTCGCTGATCGGCCTGCTCAACCCCTACGGCCTGGTTACCGGCGTGCTGTTCGTGCTGCTCTTCGCCGTGCACGGCTCGCTCTACGCGGCCATCAAGACTACCGGTGACCTGAGCCGGAGGGGGGCTGACCTCGCCAATAAGCTCTGGGTACCGTTGCTGGTTGTTGCGGTTGCGTTCCTCGGCTATACCTACCCGGCTACCAAACTGTACGATAATTTCCTCAAGTCACCGGCACTGCTGATAATCCCGGTCGTTGCCGTGGTTTCGTTGCTCCTCATCAAGGTTTTCGCAGGCAAGGGTGAGTTGCACAAGGCATTTCTCTTCTCCTGCCTGACCATCGTTTTCGTGGTCTTCACAGGCGTGGCCGGGCTTTTCCCGAACCTGATCCCATCGAACATCGATCCGGCCTCAAACCTGACAATCTTTAATTCATCGTCAAGCCTGCTGACGTTGCAGATCATGACCGTGGTTGCACTCATATTCGTGCCGACCGTTATCATGTACAAGATCTGGGTCTATCGTGTATTCCGGGCACGGGTTACCAATGAGGATGTGCTGGGGGACAGCGAGGCGTATTGACGGCAGTTAGTCACGTCATCTTTCTGAAAAACAGGCCTGATCGGGTAAACCGGTCAGGCCTGTTTTGCGTTTCCACACCTTGTTTGCATCGTGCGTGTGAGCTGTGCTATATACAGGATTGGTATGCACACCCAGCACCGGAGGTTGACAGTCATGTGGCTCAAGCGCCTGCTTTTCACGGTACTGCTTATTCTTAACGGGACAGTTGGCGCCATCGCCGCCGACAAGGTGGATCCCAATGCGGTCGTCAGCCAGAGGGAATTCGTGGCACGCCTGGCAGAGGCGACGGGCCTCTCCGCCGGCCTGCCGGAAAAGCCGGTCTTCAAGGATTACCTGGCGGTCCTGGGGGGGAACCGCAGCTATACCTTTGAGGCCGAAGATTATTATGATACGGCGGCCGACCGGGTAACCGTCAGGAACTTCAACGTGTACGGTGCGTTTTCCGGTAAGGGGTGGCTCAGCGGCACCACGCTGCCAACCCCCGTTCATTTCAAGGTGCTGCTTCCCCTGGGTGGAACGTATACCTTTTCGGTCGCTTCAAAAGGTGATGGACAGGTCTGGTCCATAGCAGGCAAGGCTTTCAGGGTGAATACCGGGCAAACCCTCAAGGAGGTCACGGCAGGGACCATTAACCTGACCGCAGGCTATCTTGATTTCAACGTCATGCTCCCCGTCGACGGCGCGATCGACTATGTCCGTTTCGATGCCCCCCAATTGCCCCCCGCGGCCCCCCTGGCAGGGTGGAAGCCAGACGAGCCCCTCAAACTATCGACCCTGGCGGAGATCGTAACCCCGCTGCTTGACCTGGAAAGCGCCCTCCCCGACGATAAGAGCATGCCGGTCAAGCCGCTTTCCGTCGCGGTTTACGGCAAGCTGCCAGCCAATGTCGAGGTCACCGACTCCACCGTGCTCGGGAGACCGATGGCACCCAAGTGGGTCAAGACCGGCGGCTCTCCGGTGACGATTGAACTTCCTCTTCAGATTGACGTGCCCGCGGCCTACCGCCTCCGGGTCCGTTTCACCGGCGCCGGACTAACGGCCACGATCGGTGGACGGACCATTACGAAGGCCGGCAAACCGTATCTGGATTGGTGCGACCTGGGGCCCATTCGCCTCACTGCCGGCAGTCACCAGCTTCAGTTGAAGCTTTCTCCCTTTGCGGGTCTGGACGTGGTGGAACTGACCAGGAAGTCTACGGCAGCGGCCGACTATATGGCCGCAGCCAAGATAAGCGGATCCCCGTCGTCGGTGGTAAAGAACGCCGACCTTGACTCGCTGCTCCCCGGCATTGCCGGCCAGCTCAAAGACAATCGTTAACGGACGCGGGGGAGTCGGGACGTGGAACGGCCGCTCCTGCTCCCCCTTGTCGCACTTATTCTTGGCCTTTCTGCTGCCTGGTTCCTGCCGGTTTCCATCCCTCACACGACCCTTTTCGTATCCCTGCTCTTCGTCGTTGCCATTGCGGCGTACTTCCTGCGCAACCCGGCCCCGTTTGTCTGTGCGATACTTCTGTTGCTCTTCGTCTGGGGCTACACCGCTCTTCAGCCGCTCCTCCATCAGGACGCCGGTAACGGTGAGCTGAGCCGCTTCGCTGACGAGACAGCCGCCATCGTAGAAGGGATCGTTGTCTGTCGTCCGGAAAACAGGGAACAGGGGATGCGGCTGACTATCCAGGCTGATCGACTCTTCAAGGCTGGACACCTTATCCCGGTCTCCGGCCGGGTGCTCGTTTCCATCGGCAACGGCACGCCCGTTTGCACCACCGGCGATCGGGTCAGATTCCAGGCCCGGCTCAAGTCGCCGCGTCCGTACGGACTGCCGGGAGAGTTCAACTACCGGCGTTTTCTGGCGCTCCGTGGCATCGAGGTGACCGCCTTTGCGGAAGACGCGAAGGACGTCGTTCTGCTTGAAACCGCGGCCCGGCCTTCACTGCAACGGCGGATCGATCTTCTGGCCGGGAAGATAGGGAAGGGGATCGATGCGGCGCTGCCGCAGCCGGAGGCAGGGATTCTCCGGGCGCTCCTGATCGGCGACATGGGAGGGGTGCCCCAGGAGATCAAGGATGCCTACAGTCGCACCGGAGTGAGTCATATCCTCTCCATTTCCGGCTTCCATGTCGGAATTGTTGCGCTCATGCTCTTTCACCTGCTCTTCGCGGCCTGTCGTCTGATCCCCTATCTTCTGCTCCATGGCTGGCTGCGGCGTGGGCTCGGGGCAGCAGTCCTGCCGGTTATCCTGTTTTATCTCCTTCTCTCCGGTTCGGCTCCGGCGACCGTCCGTTCGGTGGTGATGCTGGCAGCCTACAGCATTGCGCTGCTGCTGGAGAGGGAGAGCGACCCGATCAATTCTCTTTTGCTGGCCGCGCTGGTCATCCTGGGGGTGGAACCGGCAGCGCTGTTTGACCTTTCGTTCCAGTTTTCGTTCCTGGCCCTCTGGGGCATAATTGTTCTGACCCCGCTCGTTGTCGGATTATTCCCGCAGCTCGGCAGAGGTCTTTTCTTCCGACTCCTTCAATTCCTGGCAGCTTCCGCAGCGGCGACCATCGCGACGCTGGTGCCGGTGGCCTACTACTTTCACCAGGCATCGGCCACCGGCCTGATCAGCAATTTCGCCATCGTTCCTCTCATGGGGTATGGCGCCGTGATCTCCGGTTTCGTTGCCCTGCCGCTGATGCTGATCTCTCCAGCTTTGGCATGGCCGTTCCTCCATGTCGCCGGCTTCATGATCCATCTTTCCAACTGGCTTATCGGTTATCTGGACCGCCTGCCACTCCTCCCGCGGTTTATTCCCGACCGCCTGCAACTGGGGCTCTTCTTTCTCGCCATGGTGGCCGTAACCTTTCTGAAGCGGCCCGCCTGGCGATTCGGCGCAACCGGCGGGGTGCTGGCCGGCATGATTGCTGTTTCACTTCTGCCGGGGGTGCGGCCGGCCGGCGCCTTTTCCGTCATCTTCCTGAGTGTCGGACAGGGAGAGTCCTCCTTGCTGACCTTTCCCGACGGAAAAACCATGCTGATCGACGGAGGTGGCAGCTTTCACGAAACTCGCTATGACGTCGGCGAGAGACTCGTCGCCCCTGCACTCTGGAGCTTGGGCGTGAGGCGGATCGACTATCTGGTCCTCACCCATCCCCATCCTGATCATCTGAACGGCTTGATCTACATTGCCCGGCAGTTCCCGGTAGGCGAGTTCTGGGAGGGAGAAGGGACGGCGCCCGACGAGCGGTACGGGGAGTTGAAGCGGATACTCGGAGAGAAGGGAGTGCGGAGCCAACGGCTCAGCCGTACGATGCGACCGTTCCAGGTGGGCGGGGTTGGGGTCACGGTATTGAATCCGCCCGATGCGACGGGCGGGGCGGCTGACCTCAACGACGACTCGCTCGTGCTCCGTTTCGCAGCGGGACCTTTTTCGCTTCTTATGACCGGAGATGCGGGAGTATCCGTACAGCGGGTGTTGCTGGCCACTCCGGAGCTGATACGGTGCACCGTACTCAAGGTTCCCCACCATGGCAGCAGGTTGACAAATCTTCCCGAATTCTTTCACGCTGCCGGCCCGGAGGCTGCTTTGGTCTCTGTCGGCTTCGGCAACCGGTTCCATTTCCCGGCTCCGGAGACCGTTACAGAATTGCAGCGACTGGGCGCTACCCTCTACCGGACCGATCTGCACGGTACCGTCATGATCGTGCAGCGCGAAGGCGAGGCCGGCTACCGTATTTCCACGCCGTTCGGCCATTTCAATTGACACTGTAGGCCCTGTTTGTTAGCTTTTACTTCTGTTCAGCGTTTCTTCACCTGGATCCGGAGTTGTCAGAGGAGCTTCCTTCATGGAAAAGGTACTGATTGTCGAGGACGACAAATTTTTTCGCGAGATCTTTTCCAAGCTTCTGGAAGAGGACGGGTACCAGGTGGACGTGGCGGCTTCCGGACTCGAGGCACTGAAAAAGCTGGAAAAGGAAGAGTACCACGTGGTGGTTACCGATCTGATGATGGAGGATATCAGCGGCCTGGATATCCTTTCCCGGGTCAAGCAACTGGATCCGGCCATCGAAGTGATCATGGTGACCGGCCACGGCAACATCGAGACCGCCATATACGCCTTGAAGAACGGCGCCCGTGATTACCTGATCAAGCCGATCAACCACGAGGAGTTCAAGCATGCCGTTGCCCTCTGTATGGAACAGCGGCGTCTGCTGGACGAAAACCTGGAATTGAAATCGCAGATCAAGCTCTTCCAGGTCAGTCAGAACATTGCCAACTGCCTTGATCTGGAGCGGATCTACAGCATGGTTGTCGATGCGTTGGCCAAGGAAGTCGACGGATCGAAAGGGCTCGGTTTCTTTCTTGACGGCGATGGCAACCTGAACCTGAAGGTCAGCAAAGGGGTGAGCGAAGCGATCGGAGGTCAACTCGCCGAGTATCTGCAGAGCGGGTGCGATTGGCATAAGGACGGCGCCGAGAGCCTGGTGGTACTGAACAACTTCATCCCCAAGGAGAACGCATCCAAGGACCTTTCCGGGATCAAGGATGCCCTGCTGTTTTTCATCAGGTCAAAGCGTCTGCTGCAGGGGGTGGTAGCGATCTTCAACCCGCCGCGGAAATCCTTTCCGGCAGAGATCAACTACCGGAATGTGAACTTTCTCCTGGACCAGTCATCCCTGGCACTGGAAAATGCCATTCGCTACACAACGGTTAAGAATCTCCTGAATATCGACGAGTTGACCGGTCTTTACAACTATCGCTACCTGGAGATTGCCCTGGAGCGCGAGATCAAGCGGGCAGATCGTTTCGGCCTGAATCTCTCGGTAATCTTCCTGGATATCGACCACCTGAAGTCGGTGAACGACGCCCATGGCCATCTGGTGGGAAGCCGCATCCTCAAGGATGTCGGTAGCCTTATCAAGCGGTCGGTCCGTGAGGTGGATATCATCATTCGCTACGGCGGAGACGAGTATACGGTTCTGCTCGTGGAGACGGGGCCTTCCGGGGCGGCAATCGTTGCTGAGCGGATCCGCAGGGCCATCGAGGAGCATGTCTTTGACATAAACGAGAGCCTTCGGCTGAGACTCACGGCCAGCCTCGGTTATGCCAGCTATCCTGACGATTCCTCGTCCAAGGTGGAGCTCTTGGAGATGGCCGATCAAGCCATGTATTACGGAAAGGCCCGGGGCAAGAATACGGTCTTTCATATCCCATCAACAACATTCCGGCAGCTTGCCGAAAGCGAGGAGAGCGTCAGTTGATCGTCAACGCCATCAAGGGATTCAACGATATCCTTCCCGGAGAGGTCGAGAAGTGGCAATACATCGAGGCAACGGCCCGCCGTGTATTCGGATTTTACGGTTTTGCCGAGATTCGCATCCCAATCCTTGAGAAGACCGAACTGTTTGCCCGCTCCATAGGGGATGCGACGGATATCGTCGAGAAGGAGATGTACTCCTTTGTCGACAAGGGAGAGAACCGCGTCACCATGCGCCCCGAAGGAACCGCCGGTGTCATGCGGGCATTTATCGAGCACAAGCTCTATGCGGCCGACGCGGTCAGCAAGCTGTACTATATGGGGCCGATGTTCCGCTACGAACGGCCACAGAAGGGGCGTTATCGCCAGTTCCACCAGATCGGTGCCGAAGTGACCGGGGTAACGGACCCCAAGGTGGACGCCCAGGTGCTTACCATGCTCTGCCACTTCTTTTCAGAGCTTGGTCTGACGGAGCCCCGCCTGGAGATCAATTCGCTCGGGTGCCCCGACTGTCGCCCAGCCTACCGCACCGCACTCAAGGAATTCCTGCGCGAGCGCCTGGCATCCCTTTGCGAGGACTGCCAGCGCCGGTTTGAGACCAATCCACTGCGGGCCTTGGATTGCAAGTCAGCCGGCTGCAAAGAAGCGACTGTGGGCGCGCCGTCGGTACTGGACCACCTCTGCGGGGCCTGCGAAGATCACTTTGCTGCGACCAGACGGTACCTGGAACTGGTAAAGACACCATACTCCATCAATGATCGGATGGTGCGCGGCCTTGACTACTACACCCGCACCACCTTCGAGCTTGTTACCGGCCTTCTCGGCGCCCAGAGCGCGGTTGCCGCCGGAGGCAGGTACGACGGCCTGATAAGCGAGTTGGGGGGACCGACTATCCCGGGTATCGGTTTTGCCATGGGGGTGGAGCGGGTGGCACTCCTGTTGTCCGGAGAAGACTTCCGGACCAGGCCCGATCTCTTCATCGTTGCTCTCGGCAGCGAGGCTCAGGAGCGGGCTTTTTCCCTGATGTGCGCACTGCAGCAATCCGGGGCCACCGTGGAGATCGATTACGAGGGGAAGAGCCTGAAGAGTCAGTTGCGTCGTTCTGACAAGTTCAACAGCCGTTTCTCCCTGATCATCGGTGGAGACGAATTGGCCCGCGGCACGGCCGTGCTCAAGGATATGGACCGCGGTACGCAGGAAGATGTGGCACTCCAGCCTGGAAAGGTTCAGGCCGCAATCAGCTGACGAGACAATGTATAGTTTTCTGGAGCCGGCAGATTTCATGAACTGCCGGCTTTTTTTATTACTGCTGCGGGGGACTGCCTGTTGAGTGCAGATGGTTGTTCTGCGATGCCAGTGGTAAGGATGTGGCGCTAAAGAGGAGCTTGAATGGAGGAACGGTGTAACTCTTTGAGAGGGTTTGATCGGGGGGTAGTGTCGGAGTTCTTTCCAGATCTCAGTCGCCGTCAAGCGGCCAAATCAGGAACGCGAGAAAGGGAGGCCAGAACGCGGTGTGTAGCAGATTCCGGCCCAGGATGACTAGACTATGCAGCTGACCACCTTATACACCTCGTTCATTACCACATCAGGGTCTGGAGCCTGGTGCATGATCATGTCGCGAAGTCTGACGAACGACTCTACAGTCATCTTGTCGATTTCCAGTCCGACTCCCAACTCGCTCTGCCTGACGACCCGTGCGTCCATTCCGATATCAGTGTAAGGATATGCATTCAACGTCACGTGTACCGGCTTACTCAAAGGAACCAGCATCGATGTCTTGACATACATCCCTTTGAGGCTGATGTCGTCGACCTCTCCCGTGAGGCTGGAGCCATTGTATTGCATCGATACATCAGCTTTGAGTTTGACCCTGGTAAAATTACGTTTTTCCATTGGTCAACAGCCTCCAAGTACTGTAATTATCTAGATTTTACTACACATAAACGGATTGATCAAATTTAAAGCTGGTACAGTATGTAGAATACTATTAGCAAAAAAGATGCCGGTGTTAATTGTCCTGAAATTGTTAGGTTATTTGTTTGGATGTGAGTTTTTTGGTGTGTGTGTAAACTTTCTCGACATTAATTCATCCGAAACATGGGATTGAGTGCAAAAGTAAAATTCCTTCTGACTGCAGGAAAAAAATCTTGACGATGCCGCCGGCTCTCTGCTATAAAGTCAAAGCTTACCGAGCGGGAATAACTCAGTGGTAGAGTGCAACCTTGCCAAGGTTGAAGTCGCGGGTTCGAATCCCGTTTCCCGCTCCAGCTAACTACAAGGAATCCTTCGGGATTCCTTTTTAATTGCCCCGACTTTCACCAAAACTTTCACCTAAAAAGTTTTAATGGAAGATTCGGGGCGTTGCTATTTAGGGGTATTGATCGTCAGCGGGTAGTGGGGGATTGCCAGACTCTCCCCATACTGTTGCTCGATGAACGAATTCGGTGTCTTTGCCTTCGGTTGGACGAAGTCCCGGCCCATGTACTCCACAATCTTCCAGAAATCCTCTTCCAACCCTTCGATGTAATCCCCGTAGACTTCGTACACCATCTGCTTTGAGCCATGTCCCATGAGCCGTACCAGTTTGTTCGGATCGATCCTGATGGTCAGCGCCCAGGCTGCAAAGGAATGGCGCAGGGAGTAGGGTACTTTGTCGATGATCCCGCTGGCCTTCTGTGCCTTCTCCCAGATGTTCTTTCTGAAGTTGGCAGGATTGAAGACGGTGCCGGTTGGCGTGGTGACGATCCTCTCCCCGGGGCTTCTGGTTACCAGGACCTCAAGCCGTTGCCTGATCGCCTGAGTGATGGGGATCTTCCTGATCCGGTAGAGGGTTTTCGGGGTGTCGTGCTCCTGGCCCCTGACAATGGTGTGCTGCACCAGGATATAATCGGGCCGGATATCGGACTTCCTCAGGCCGGCAACTTCCGAATTGATCATGCCGGTGAGGATCATCAGTTCAACGATAGGCTGATACCAGGGATCGATGTGCTGCAAGAGCTCCAGCCACTCATCGAAGCGAAAACCTTCCCTTCTCTTTGCCGGTGCCTTGGGGAGGTGCTTCTTCAGATTGGTGAACGGATTGTGCAGTGTCCAGCGGTATTGATCGCAGGCATCGTTCCAGATGGTCCGCAGGGGGATGATGATGTTTTTCACCCTGGCTTTGGACAGCGGCTTTCCCTCGTGCAGACCTTTCTTCCGTCTCAGCGTGCTGATGAACTTCTGCAGTTCAACACTGCTGATCTGGAAAAAGGTCTTGTCCCGGAAGAAGGGTAACAGCCAGTAATCGATAATCAGCAGGTAATCATCCTTCTTCGTTCCGGCCGGGAAATGTTTCCAGACCGTCTCCTTCCACTCCTCCACATAGGTACCGAACAGGATGTCCCGCGGCTCCGGGGCGTAGTTCCACCCTTCCAGTTTGGCGAAGTAGGCCTTTTCCTCTTCGCTGGCACCGGGGAAGGCCTCGGCAAAGACCAACTTGCCTGCGTCCCGGCGTTCGATGATCCGATCCAGCCAGATACGGACCTTGTCCCGGTTCTTGTTGGTGTCGGTCAAACCAGTGGTCTTTTCCACCCGCTTGTTGAAGTAATAGAAAAGGATATACAGCTTCCGGCTACCCGGTTTCCTGATGATGGTCCCCTGTATCTTCTCCTCATTGTCAAAGAGCGACAAATCGTGGTGGGTAGTGCGCTTCATGGATTACTCCGTTCCGCTACCACATCCCCACCGACCAGCGTCCGATAGAAACCATAGCACATAACAGCCCCCATTTCAGTACTCCCAATTGATGGAAGTTGATTTTTTTCGAGCTGTTACGGTGTGCTGTCCACCTTGGACGGCACGCTCTTCAACCGAGCCACCGAGCAGTGCCTCCACCAACTCTTGTGACCAGGCGAAACGGACCACCCGACCGTAACGAAAAAAGTGGCGGCCCTGGATCAGGACGCCCCGGTTCATCCATTTGAAAACAGTGGCCCGGGAAATATCCAGCTTTTGTGCGAACTGCTCAATCGACAGCAATTCGGGAGTAGTGGGAAAAATCTCGCTCATCGTCGTACCTCCGACAGTCCGATCTGGTAACTGCTTTGATAGGGGACATGCCGAACACGGCAGACAACTTGACGACACCGTCCAGAATGGACGGAGTGGGTGAGGGGAGGTTGGTGAAGAAAAGGCTAAAGATTTCGTTGCATCAGCCAATAATTCGGATCAATTACTTCTCCTATTGGGGCATCAGGAAAAGACACCATACTCAAGGCGCTTCAAAGTCTCCTCTATCAGCGCAATCCCCTCGCTCGTGTCCAGGAGCTCAAAAGGAATACGGTCACCCAATGCATAGTTTGGTGACATCATCCATCTTGTGGCTTTTGCCGGGTCGGCAAAAAGATCCAAGCAACCTGCATACACCTTGGCAATTTGGACCAGATGGTCGGTCTCTTTCACGCCCAGTCGCTTCGCGGCAGCACGCCGAGATGAAGGTGAAGTGATGTGCAGCAGCCTGTAAAGTTCCTGTTTGGGTATCTGGAGGAATTCAGCTAACCTCTCTACTGAATCGGTCGACGCACCGCTGCGAATCAACGATACAAGTTCTATCGTCTCGGGAATATGGTTGTCAGGCATAGCAGGGAAGATGAGAGACAACATGTTCCGGTTATTCATGACACACCTCCCCGTGTGAACTAACTGGATGTAGGTTGCTAGAACACTCTTGCTTAGATTTGATGCCGGCCTTTATGTTGATTTTTTGACCTATGAATAGTCTATCTTCTGAAAGTCAATGTCAATTATTTTGAATTCATCCTTGATTTGTCTATGTCACTAATAGTCATGATTGATGATATTGCTGTCAATAACATCATATTTGTTTGATATGACAATGTGATGCAATGTTTACTTAAGTCTTTGATATATGAACCGATAAATATCATAACACTTGTTCCTTTCTGGAGCTCTCCGCGAGCTAACTGCGGCGGACACACCGGTCATCGCCACCGGTTTATTGCCTACTGAGTGATTAGATCGACCAGGGCGTCCAGCTTGTCGATTCCACATCCTCGGCAGAGCTACTGGACCCACAATCGGAGACCTGCTCCTTGCTTTCAGCGGTGTAGCTCTTCGTACCTTACAGTTTCCCGCTATGCTTGCGCCAAAGCCCATGACGATTGTTGTGGGCTTTATTTTTTTGCATCACGACATCCGGTAAGAACTCTCGCTAGACTCAGAGATCGGACGACCTCACCAGGCGCCATTACATGACGATATAGGTGATTTTCGACTCCAAGTACGGTGAAGTAATCTCCTCCCGCATAATAATCCCTACAACAACACAATTCAGTCTGCCATGTGCATAAGCCGGGACCCGGCGCTCTTTACCCGGAGCCGCCATCTACAGCGTCAGTGTTTACACTTGGGCTTTCGACATCGGCATCATGCAGACCGAAGGCAATATACCAACCTCCCTCAAACGCTGTAGGTGGCGTCGGAGGGAAAGAGCGCCGGGGGAGAATCAGCCACCGGCGCTGCCTCGCGAGGCGTTCAAACGAATCCGTCGCTGAGAACAACCCCAATGTCCGCCTAAGACACAGTGTAGTCCACTGGGACAATGACCGTCGCGAAGAGACAGTAGATGTACTGCGCTGTCCCATGCAGACCGTATGAACGCAGCAGCACAGGGGGGAGACGGGAGCTGCGCCCGTCGTCGTACATCGCCCCTGTATTACATACTAGCTGCGCTATCGAAAGATGGCTCCACCCCTTGGGGTTATTGGGGGAGGACAACCTTGGCAACGTTGTGCCTGTAGCATCTGAGCCCGGATCTTGACATCCGCCACGAACCTCACGTCGCAGAAATGCGACCCCGTCCGCCTTGGGTTAAAGGGGAAAGGCATCGGCAGGGCCACTAGTGGCTACGCGCTTTGGAAGTGAGTGCCTAACTGTCACCAAGGTCCCACCACTGGGTGGGTAACTGAGGATCCCGGCACCAACGGGATGATGCATACCACTTTACGCGTTTGGAAAGGGGTGAGTCGGGCTGAGAGTCTGTCTTCGGACGGCCTTTGAGCCCGGTTCATCCGCCCTAACTAACCCACGGAAAGGAGAGGTGACATGGCAAAGGTCAAAATCAAGATCCAGAGCAGGAATGGGAAAGCCCATTCGGCTCAGACGGTGCTGCCTGCACCGAAACCAGGAGGATCAACCGGTAGGAGATATCGGACCCCACAGGCTGAATTTCGGGCCGAATACATGAGTAACAGCAAGCACACTATGGCCGTGGGTACGGCCAAGAAGTTCCATGAAGCCTTGAACAAAGCCGGTGACTACATGTCCCGCTTTGAAGGCCTGAATAGTTTTGCTGGCAAGGCGATGAAAATGCCCCACGTGGAGCGATTTGTCGATTATTTGCAGAATCGCTATGTTTCCGAGCATACCGGCAAGCCACTGTGCGACAAATCGATCAAAGACATCCTCACCCAGTTTCGCAAGGTCCTAACTGTGGTCGGCAAAGAGCACATGCTCCAGGACTACGCCTCGTACGGCCTGCAGGTTGGCCGTAAGGACCTGGAACGTCCTATCCATTTCCCGGTCGACTGGGCCGAAAGGAGAGCGGAATTCCAGAGTCGCATGGAGGCCAAGGCCGAATGGATCGGTGCATCCGCCCAACTGGGCCTGGCATTCGGCCTTAGGGAGCAGGAACGTATCCAATCACGCGACATGCTGGCCAAAGAAGACGGCAGGTATTATGCGACTCACAACTGCGGCCCGCGTGAAGAGGTTACCGTCCGGCAACTTACCGGGCGGTACGGACCTACGTTCCGCGAACGTCTGGAGCGTGTCGAGGAGGGGAAACAGTACCTCATCGTCGAAGGCGCGAAAGGTGGGCGCAACAGACCTGCCGAGATATACAACGATGATCGCCGGGCTGCGGTAACCAGGGTGAGAGAATACATTCTGGAACACAAATCAGAGCACCGGCAGCACATGTCGATTACCCGATTGGCAACCTCACTCTTATGCAGAAAATGAAGAATTGACCTTTCCCCCTTCGACTTCTTCATTCGATCATTCAATGGCTAATGCTTCTAAGAGATCATCGTATTTTTTCTGAATTTTGTAAGCGTTACCAGTGACCGACTTTAACAAACCTTTAGGCCAAGGTTCACCAAGATCGAAAGGAAATTTATCATTGCATCCACTGCTTCGCATTGCCTTATAAACAGCAACATGTCTAAGATATGCCTTTAGAAGGGAAAAAAGTTCTCCATCTGATTCCATTAAATGAATGTTTGATTCAATTATTTTTACTATTTCTTCGTGATTTTTTATTATGAAATCACTTTCGATTTTATCCGCTACCTTGCTTAGGAGTTCGTCATCTTTCCTTTTGTCTAGGATTCTCTCCCATACTGCTTGATCTATGTGTAGTCGTATGTATAGCGGCCAATAAAATTGTGAAAGCTGCCTATCCATATAGTCAACCAGCTTGGTGTGTTTCATTTTTATCAGCTCATTTTCTATCGCCCTTTTTGATTTAAACGCCTCAAGAGTTCTATTAACGTAATAGCCTACACATAAAAGAATAACACCTATAAGAGCTTTATCGATTATGGATAACCATAACTTGTCCGAAAAAGTTTCCATCTAAGCGCTCTCCTTAAAGATATTTCAGGTTTCACTCAACGGTAATGAGGCACAGCAGCGGAGCGAAGCGGAGACTGCTGTTGCCGAGAGTTATGTGCGCCTTTATTCGCCTATCCATGCGTCAATTGGTATTTCTGGACCGTCAGAAGAAAGCGAGAGGAGAGCGACTACTCTATGAGCGCCGTCAAGGATTTTGAGTCCTTCAACTGTATGTATGCAGACGATGGGTGCAAAGATTCTTCCTGTTTTTTTTATTACGTTTCGTTGCCAAACCACACGTTCTCTGGAGTCAGCAGGTATCCCTGGCGAAAGTGCTACCCCTTTAAGATGTTTGATGAGTCTGTCGATGTCACCATAAGTGTATGGCTCAAAGACTGTCGCGCTGAAAAGCAATTCTGCCCTCCGCCACCCGAGCTGGCCAAACTCTTCGATGGAGAGTCCTCCGAAATGGAAGAACCACCTCCCTTGAGGTTGGGAGTCGAAAATGTTTAGCGGTGCATCATTCTGCGGAACTACAAACATTTCATATATTTCATCCGGCAGATTCGGCAGCATGTCTCTGGATAGTTTTATTGGGTTCACGCTGTTTCTCAATTCTTGATTCACATAACGTCTCAAGGCACCAGCGGCGGAGCGTTAGCGGAGACCGCTGTTGCCGCTGGTTGGCCATCAATCTTCCCAGTAAAAGATGGCATCAAAGACTCGCCATGGAGGATCATCAAGAATGGTTGGTACTTGAATCCTATCAGGAAGAACTCCAGATAACTTTTCTGCACTGAGCCGCACAAGACCTTGAGAATTCAGTACTGCACAGACATCGTCTACTATACTCAATGTTGCCGGATGCCTGACTTGATCAACAAACTCATATGCCGGCATATATGATGATCCGCCTTTTTCATGCCATGTTTTCTGCCCTTCGCCAATAACGTAATACTTGGAAAGTCGGCTAAATAAAACCACGAGCCCCCAATAGTGATTTCCAGAGGCGAACTGAAAGATATCGTCTTCACAGTATAGCCAGCAGTCTACAAAGCTTGAATAACCAGAACCGTAATGACCGTATTCCGACTTGTCCAATAGTCCGACTTCCAGTCTCACTTTGGCGACAATATTTTTAATATGTTCATCTATTGTCGCTTCATCATTTGTCGACCAAGGCCACTCGTCTGTAATTGATCTTTGTGCAAGCAATTCTTCGATTTGTGCTTCTGTAAGAATCATCATCCACTCCATGGCCAACGCCATAAGGATGACCGGCCTCTGGCCGGTCGTGCCGCTGGTTAGCCGTTGTTATTGCTGTCAGGGTTTGTCCAAGTAGTTTTGTGATTTTTATTACCTGTCAATCTTATAAACTCATCTTCAGCTATTGTCTTTGCTGTTTCTAGCGTGTCAGTTATAGACGCTCCACTTAGATCTTCCCAAAACGGGTCGCAAACTTCTCCATACCCCGGAACGATTTCGTGCGTCCACTTCGAGGTCGTGACCCTCAAGTTTCCGTCTTTCCCCTCGGTGATCGAAACTCTGTAGCAGTTGTTGATGGAGTAAAGATTCAATATTTCTTTCATTGTTTTCTCGGCTAACGGGGCCGCACTTGACCTGCCGGGCAGCCTTATCGCCCGGACACGGTCAAAGTGCAAGTGTACGCCCGGCATGGGCGTGAACTTATGGGGTGCAAGTCCCCTGTACGTGAATCCATGCACTGTCGTGAGACAGAGTAACCAAGTACTAGCCGAAGGCAAGGGCGTCTCCGCGAGGAGGGGTCTGAAGGAAGCCGGAGCGCAAAGCTATGAGCCGACGAACAGAAACAGCATACAAGGCCATCATCCGGGCAAGTCAGCACAAGATGACGAAGTCCCACGGATTCAGGAGAAATGGTAAATGCTGCGGTTGTGTAGCGACAGTTTCCCCGCTTCTCGCCAACATCCTCCTCGATCACCTGGACACAGAGCTTGAGAAACGTGGCCACAAGTTCGTCCGTTACGCCGATGACTTCGTCATTC
>CAYSJJ010000033.1:0-18361 GCA_964431365.1 uncultured Geobacter sp.
AGGTCATCGCGACCCAGATCCCGCTGCCACGGCAATAGGTTAGCAAACCAGGAAAGAGCGTTTATCGCAGAGGACGCTGAGTAACGCAGTGTAAAACAAAGAGGTTAAGGTCATGGGAACTTCACATTTTGCCGCAACTATTTGTTTCTCTGCGAACCTCTGCGTCCCCTGCGGTTCAATGACCGCTTTTTAGGTGGAGGAATACCAATGAAAACCATCGATCTGCGGGGCATCAGTTGCCCGACCAACTTCGTCAAGGCCAAACTGGCCCTGGAAACCGTTGAGAACGGTGCGACTGTCCAGTTTCTGCTGGACGACGGCGAACCGGTGAAAAACGTTCCGCGCAGTCTCAAGGACGACGGGCATAAGCTGCTCGGGCTTCAGGAAACCGACGGCCACTATGTCCTGACCCTGGAAAAGGTGGAATAATGACCGCCAACACCGCACGAAATACCGGCAGAGAGCCCGCCCTTCCCGAACTTCCGGCCGACGCCACACCGCACGAGATACTGCGGGCCGGGGTCGAGGTTGCCGGCGGCAGCGTCAAGCTTGCCTGCTCGTTCTCCGTGGAGGACATGGTGATCATCGACATGATCCACCAGTCGGGCCTAGCGATCGGCGTCTTTGCCCTGGACACCGGCCGGCTCAACGAGGAGACCTACGAGGTGGCCGATGCCCTTTCCGAGCGCTACCGGATCAGGGTTGAGTGGTTCTTCCCCCGCCAGGAGGAGGTGGAAAGGCTCCTGCGGGAAAAGGGCCCCTACTCCTTCCGCGAGTCGCTGGAAAACCGCCACGAATGCTGCCACGTACGGAAAGTTGAGCCGCTGTCGAGGGCGCTGAAGGGTGTGGCGGGCTGGGTCACCGGTCTGCGACGGGAGCAGAGCGTCACCCGCTCCGGCCTCGCCCCCCTGGAGATCGATACGACAAACGGCGGCATCCTGAAGATCAATCCGCTCCTGGAATGGACCACGGAGCAGGTCTGGGAGTATGCGAAGAGCAACCGGGTCCCGACCAACCGGCTCCATAGCCAGGGGTACCCCTCCATCGGCTGTGCCCCCTGCACCCGGCCGGTCGCCCCCGGCGAGCACCCCCGGGCAGGCAGGTGGTGGTGGGAGAATCCGGAGCAGAAGGAATGCGGATTACATCGCAGATAACCGTAGCGGCGATCCCAGCATCGCCCTGCACAACCACACAAGAGGCATTGTATGTACGACCATCTTGACGAACTGGAAGCACAGAGCATCTACATCTTTCGCGAGGCATACCGCAAGTTCGAGAACCTGGCCATGCTCTACTCCATCGGCAAGGACTCGACCACCATGATCCACCTGGCGCGGAAGGCGTTCTTCGGCAAGCTCCCCTTCCCGCTCGTGCACATCGACACCACCTACAAGTACCCGGAGATGATCGAGTACCGGGACCGGATGGCGCGGGAATGGGGCGCCGAACTGATCGTGGGGAAGAATGAAGAGGCCATCGCCTGCGGCATGGGTCCGGAACAGGGGCGGCTTCTCTGCTGCGAGAAGCTGAAGACCGAGGGGCTGACCCAGGTGATCGAGAAGAACGACTACCACGGCCTTTTCCTCGGTATCCGCCGCGACGAGGAAGGTAGCCGGGCCAAGGAGCGGGTCTTTTCACCGCGGGACAAGAACTTCGAATGGGCCTACAAGGATCAGCCGCCGGAGTTGTGGGACCAGTTCAACACCACCTTTGCGCCGGGGACCCATATCCGGGTCCACCCGATCCTCCACTGGACCGAGCTGAACATCTGGGAGTACATCAAGCGGGAAGGGTTCGAGATCTGCCCGCTCTACTTCGCCAAGGATGGCAAGCGGTTCCGCTCTCTCGGGTGCATGCCCTGCACCAAGCCGATCGACTCCGAGGCCGTGACGGTGGACGAGATCATCGAGGAGTTGAAGATCATCAAGGCCCCGGAGCGGGCCGGCCGGGCCCAGGACCAGGAGAATGCGTATGCGATGCAGAAGCTGAGGGCAAAGGGGTACATGTGATGGAAACGCCTCTTTTCCGCCCTGGCTGCGTAAGTCTTCGGAATGCCTTGTGCGGCGTAGCGCTGCTACGCCTCCGCGCCATCCCTCGACAGCCTTGCCAGGACAAAGAATAGACGTTTCCGGATTGGGCAGACTATGACAGAGCAAAACTCTAAGAAACGAATTGTCGTCGCCATGAGCGGCGGGGTCGACTCGTCGGTGACCGCGGCGCTCCTGAAGGCGCAGGGGCACGACGTCATCGGCGTGAACATGCAGCTCTGGGACAAGGGGCGTCAGCAGACGGCCGCCGAAGAGGGGTTCCGCCCCTGCTGCACCCTGGAAGACTCCATGGACGCGGCCCGGGTCGCCGACCGGCTCGGGATCGACTTCCACATCCTCAACCTGGAAGAGGTGTTCCGGAGCGAGGTGGTGGACCGGTTCGTGGCCGAGTACCTCCACGGCAGCACCCCGAACCCCTGCATCGTCTGCAACGAACGGATCAAGTTCGGCATCCTTCTGGAGAAGGCCCGCGAACTGGGGGCCGACCACCTGGCCACCGGTCACTATGTCCGCCTGGAACAGGGAAGCGACGGGCTCATGCGGCTGAAAAAGGCCGCTGACCTGAAAAAGGACCAGTCCTATTTCCTCTACCGCCTCTCCCAGACTGTGCTGCAGACGGCCCTCTTCCCGCTCGGGAGCCTCAGCAAGCCCGAGGTGCGGAAGCTCGCCGACGAGTACCAGCTCCCGGTGGCAAAGAAGGCGGAGAGCCAGGAGATCTGCTTCGTCGAGAACAACGACTATGTGGCGTTCATCGAGAAGCGGAGCGATACCGCCCACCTCGCCGGCGCCATTGTCGACCGGACCGGCAAGGTCCTCGGCCGCCACGACGGCACCTACCGCTATACCATCGGCCAGCGCCGCGGGCTGGGTATCGCCGCCCCCCGCCCCCTCTACGTGCTTGGCACCGACCCGGCCAGCGGCACGGTCACGGTCGGCTTCGAGGAAGAGTTGTACAGCGGCTCGCTGACCGCGGGCCACGTCAACTGGCAGCAGCCCCCGCCGGCCCGGGAATTCACGGTCACGTGCAAAATCCGCTACCGCCAGGAGCCGGTCCCGTGCCGGGTCAGCCTGCGGGAAGGAGCACGGGTGGCGGTCGACTTCCCGGAACCGGTGAAATCGGTGACCCCCGGCCAGTCGGTGGTCTTCTACGACGACGACACGGTACTGGGTGGCGGTGTGATCGAGGCGGGAACGGAAGCCTAAGGGAGATACGAGATGCAGAACTCTGAAACACTGAAAATAGTCATCGTCGGCCACGTGGATCACGGCAAGTCGACCCTCATCGGCCGTCTCTTCTATGACACCGGCAGCATCCCGGAGAGCCGTTACCTGGAGATCGAGGCCACCTGCCGGGCCCAGGGGCGCGAGTTCGAATTCGCCTACCTCATGGACGCCCTGGAGGAGGAGCGGGACCAGAATATCACCATCGACACCGCCTCCACCTTCTTCAAGACAGCGCAGCGCTCCTACGTCATCATCGACGCGCCGGGCCACAAGCAGTTCCTGAAGAACATGATCACCGGCGCCTCGTCGGCCGATGCCGCCATCCTGCTGGTGGACGGGGTCGAGGGGGTGCGGGAGCAGACCAAGCGCCACGCCTATGTGCTGTCGCTCCTCGGCATCCGCCAGGTGGTGGTGACCATCAACAAGCTGGACATGGTCGGCTACGACCAGAAGGTCTTCCGGGAGGTGGAGAACGACATCCGCGCCTTCCTCCACTCGGTGGACATCATCCCCTCCTACGTCATCCCGATCTCGGCCCGCGAAGGGGAGAACATGGCAGAGCGCCACGGCGGCACCCCGTGGTACACCGGCCCGACGGTCCTGGAGGCGCTGGACACCTTCCAGAACGTGCGGGGCGACAGCACCCTCCCCTTGAGGCTGCCGGTGCAGGACGTCTACAAGTGGGACGGGAAAAGGATCTATGCCGGCCGAGTGGAGACCGGCGAGGTGCGCAAGGGGGACGAGGTGATCTTCCTCCCCTCGGGCAAGATCACAAGGGTCAAGAGCGTGGAGCAGTGGCAGCAGCCCGACCTGGCAGCGGCCGGGGCCGGGAGCTGCATCGGCGTCACCACCGAGGACGAGCTGTTCGTCGAGCGGGGCGAGGTGATCGCCCATCGCCGAAACGCCCCGGTCAGGACCAAGGAGTTCAGGGCCAGCATCTTCTGGCTGGCCGACCAGCCGTTCAAGGCCGGCAAGACCTACACCCTCAAGCTGGCCACGGCCGAGGTCCAGGCCACGGTCCTGGCCATCGAGGAGCGGCTCGACTCATCGTCGCTTGAGGTGACCGAGCGTCACGCCGGCGAGCTGATGGCCACCGAGGTGGGGAACGTGCTGCTCTCCCTCAAGTACGAGATCGGCGCCGACCTGTACAGCGAGAACGTCCGCCTGGGGCGCTTCGTCATCGAGGACGGCACCCAGATCGGCGGCGGAGGGATCATCCGCAGCTTCGCCGACGCCGCCGACAGCGCCTCGCAGCGGATCAGCCTGAGCGACACCTTCATCATCGGCGACGAGGGGAGCTTCGTCGACCTGACTGCCGAGCGGGGGAACATCGAATTCGACGTCTCCATCTCCTTCCTGGAGTACCTGGGACAGGGAAACCGGGTCCTCTTCAAGCTGCGTGACCCGGGGCAGATCGAGCCGGTGGCCCTCATGGCCTACGAGCACCACCTGAACTTCACCTTCAGCCGGAACAAGGACCGGGTCAACCTGATCCTCTTCAGGAATGCGGCCCCGTCGACACTGACGCCGGAGGATCTGCACGGCGGCCTGTAGCCACCTCCAAATGAAAGCGGCCCCTCCCCTCTTCGGGGGGGCGCGGCCGCTTCTTTTCCGGAGGCGGCAGGCGACCTATACCTAGGCCGCTCCTGCGATAACGTCCTGCTCTCCCATCCCATCGTCCAAGGAACTCCATACCGCTGAACGAACCGGTTTGCGGAGGAAGGGGGACGGGTAGCCGACGTGGAACCCTTGGGCGTAGTCGATCCCCGCTCCCCGTACCGCTTCAAGGATTTCCCCGGTTTCGATGTACTCGGCGATGGTTCTGATGTTGAACTCTTTGGCGAGGGTTGCCAGGGTCTTGACGAATGCCATGTCCCGATAGTCGTTCTGCATATTTCTGACAAACACGCCCTCTATCTTGACGTAGTCGATGGGGAACTGCCGGATATACTGGAACGATGAGAATCCGGAGCCGAAATCGTCGATGGCGAACTTGAACCCCTGGGACTTCAGGTCACAAACGAATTTCTCCAGCAGCGTCAGATTCCGCACGGTTTCCCGTTCCGTCAATTCGAACACCACCCGGCTCCGATCGATACCGTACTTGTCCGCCAGACCGATGATGCCGGGGAGGAACTCGGCCATGATCAGCGACTTGGGTGAGAGGTTTACGAAAAGGCACCCGTCGTAGGCTTCCTCACGCACCATGGCAAAGGCCTTGTCCAGCAGGATGGCGTCGAGCCGTCCCACGATCCCGAGATCCTCGGCGACTTCGATAAATTCGCCGGCCGCAATGATCTTCCCATCCATTTCAATCCGGCAGAGCACCTCGCAACACTCGGGCATTCCGGGCAGAAGAGGAGCGATCGGCTGGAAGTACGGAATGACCTTCCGCTCGTCGACCGCGTCTCTCACGAGCCGCGCCTTTTCCCCCATTTCGCGGAACACGTCCACCACATCGTTCTCGGTGGGGAAGATGACGCGGTTCTTTCCCTCTCCCTTCGCCTTGTAAGTCATATTGTCCGCAAAGAGGAAGAGATCCTTTTCGTTGCGGGCATGATGGGGGTAGACGGCCAGGCCGATGGACGTGGTTGCCTTGGCCTTCGCCCCGTCAGGGGTAGCGACGAAGAACTCCTCGGTCACGTCCCTGATCCTGTCGGCAACCATGACGGCCTGAGTCGCATCGGCCTCGGGAAGAAGGATGACGAACTCGTCCCCTCCGTAGCGCGCGAAGATGTCCCCCTTGCGGAGGGTCTCCTGGACCTTCGCGGCAAACGCTACCAGATAGCGGTCGCCGATGGCATGTCCCCAGGTGTCGTTGATGTTCTTGAAATTGTCCAGGTCGATCACGAGGAGGGCAAAGCTGTAGTCGTGGCGTTCAGCACGGCTGATCTCGTAGGTAATGAGCTCCCAGAAGGCCCGCTGGTTGAAGAGGTTGGTGAGGGGGTCACGGGTCGCATAGTACTCCAGGTCCTTCGTATACTTGTGAATCGCCTTGATGGAGCCGACCACATTCAGAAGGGTCGTCAGAATGCTGTCGATGACCAGCGAACGGGTGGTGTTCCACGCCGATTCCGATTGGACGCCGATCCCCACCACTCCCCCGATCTGGGGCGACTCCAGGATAAGCGACTTGCTCTGCAACTCTATCACCCGACCCTCCAGCTTGAGCGGCGGGTTTTCAGCGGCGACGTTATGGATGAACTGCAGCGTGGAATTGTGGGCCAGCCGCGAATTCTCCCGGCGTATCTTCAGAAGGACTTCCTCCTCGACCAGTTTTTTGGTGGCATCTGTCGGCCTGCTCCTCCAGAAGAGTTCTATATCGTAGAGTTCCTCCCCTACCTGGAAGATGCAGAAGAGCATGTAGGCATCCACCACCTTGTTGATCTCCAGGAGGAGAGTGCTGACATGCTCTTTCCAGTCCTTGATCACTTCCGAGGTAATGATGAACTTCTCCAGTATCTGGATCTCCAGCTCCATGATCTCCTTGTCCACCGATACAGCCCGTACCTTGTCCACCAGTTTTCCTATCTCGCTGAAGATCCGGTCGAGTTCGGTGAAGCCGGGCCGGATGTCGGAGAATTCCAGACAGGTCAGGTCACGCATGCAGTTGACGTCGATAACCTTGTCGCCAAGGTGGGTAATGGAGCGAGAGACCCTGGCGTTGACGAGACGTGCGATGAAAAACGCCATGAGGATGGGGATGGGTGAGAGAAGGAGGAAGAGGGAGATGAGCTTCGTCCGCGCCTCGCGCACCATCGGCTCGATGTCCTGCCGCATCTTGAGTGCACCGAGGACCGTCCCTATCCGGGCGTTACCGTGGCAGCCGAAACAGGTATCACCGGCAATCAGCGGGTAAATGGTCTCGACAATGTTCCCATCTTTCCGCTCCACTACCGAACCGGTGCGGAAGACCTGGTCCACCCCCTGATCTGGAGGTAGTTCAACCCTGCCGTAGAGCGCCTCAACCACTCCAGTCCTGTAGACCTCTATTGAGCGGGTGGCGACGGCATCGCGTCGGTCAGGTGTGTTGAAGAGACGGAGCATCTCTTCACGCGATCCTCCCTTCCCCATGAAGAAAGGGATCGAGTGATAGAACTGCCGAGCCTCGTCGTAGGCTACCTTTCGCGCGTTGCGCTCGATGGTCTCCATATAGACGATGGAGGTGATAGCGAGGACAAACGCAAAACTGACGAACGAGACGAGCAGCGAAGAGGAGAGGATGAAGCTGCGCAGGGAGAAACGGGACGGGCTGACCGTCTCTCCCTGGCATATGGGTTGTTGCGTCATAAATTCTCCGACAGGTCGTTGGAACAGGCTCAGTACGGCCAACAAGATCTTTTTTATCCTGTTATATATCATGCTACCGACACGTTTTGCAACGGGAACGAGCGATCGGGCTAAAACCTTTGACACCGAATGCAGCCAAACGGGCTACTAGGACACAAGACTGTTTTTTCGCGAATCGCCTGACGTACCATCCGCCACGCCCAGGTACACCTCGCGGAAACCGACCTGAACGGCAGGCTCGCCACTCTCTCCAAACGGCAACGGCCCTCCCCTTCTTCAGGGGAGGGCCGTCAGTACCCTCCGGCAATTATCCGCAAGATCGAAACTATCTGAGCAACGCTTCCACCTTATCGGCAAACTCCTGGATGTTAAACGGCTTCTGAATGAAGTTGACCCCCTCGTCCAGCACGCCGTGATGCACGATGACGTTGTTGGTGTAGCCGGACATGTAGAGGACCGGCAACCCCGGATACATCTTCTCAAGCCTGGCATACAGGTCCGGACCGGTCAGGTCCGGCATGACCACGTCGGTGACCAGCAGCACGGGTTCGCGCCCATCGATCATCCGCAACGCCTCCTGCGCCCCAGATGCGGCCAGCACATCGAAGCCGAGCCGTGTCAGCATTTCCGATACCATATTCCTTACCATGTCGTTGTCTTCAACGACCAGAATGGTACGCTGTTCACCGGCCAGGGAAACGCGATACTCCGGTGAGGCTGTTTCGCTGGCCGACACGGCGTCGACAATCGGGAAATAGACCTTGAAGGTCGTCCCCTTGTCCGGCTCGCTGTAAACCCAAATATTCCCCTCATGCTGACGGACGATCCCGTACACCGTGGCCAGGCCGAGTCCAGTCCCCTTTCCGACCCCCTTTGTGCTGAAAAACGGCTCGAATACGCGCTGACGCGTCACCTGGTCCATGCCGCAGCCGTTGTCCGTCACGGACAACATCAGATAACGGCCGGGAAGAACATCCGCATGACAACGGGCGTATTCGTCATCGAGAAGCACCGGCGCCGTTTCTATGGTTATGATCCCATGCTCGGCAATGGCATCCTGGGCATTGACAGCCAGGTTGATGAGTATCTGCTCGATCTGGTTCCTGTCGCAACGGATACTGTACCTTTCACCTGAGAGCCGGAGGTGTATCTCGACACTTTCACGGATGGTACGCCGCAGGATGTCGTGGAAATCCTCTATGATCCGGTTGAGATCGACGACCTTCATCTCCAGGATCTGCTTGCGGCTGAAACTCAGCAGTTGCCTGACGAGATCCTTGGCCTTTTCAGCCGCCTTCAGTATCTGCCCGGCCATTGCAGCGGCCGGCGGATTGCCCGGCAGTTCATTCCTGAGGTGCTCGGAGTAGCCGATGATCGGCATCAACAGGTTATTGAAGTCGTGCGCCACTCCGCCGGCCAGTTGACCTATGGATTCCATCTTCTGCGCCTGGATCAGCTGGTCGGTCAGGTGGTCTTTCTCGGCCTCGGCAGCCTTGCGTTCCTCTTCGCGGCGCGACAGGTCCTCAGCCATGCGGTCAAAGCTCTCTGCCAGGCGACCCAGCTCTCCTCCCGCTACCAGATCGGAAACCCTTACGTTCAGATCGCCGCCGGCCAGACGCTGCGATGCGGTCTCCAGAAGCCTGAGGCGGTCTACGATGTACCGTTTGCCGAGCAGTGCCGCCCCGGCACAGGCCACCAGAAGAAAAGAGATGAATATCGCAAGGTTGTTGAAAAGCGCACGGTTGGCCGCGTCTGCTGCGACACTAACCGGTATCCCGGCCGTTACATACATGTAGGGGGTCTGCTCTCCCGCAAGTTTCAGCTTGCGATAGGAGATGATCCTCATATCCCCGGTAATCCCCTTTCTGACACTGGTTGCGGCATCCGGCCCGCTCTGCAGCTGTCGGAACAGATCCGGCGTATAGGGCTTTCCGATGTGGCGCTCCGGCTCGATCCCCCTGAAGAGAATGACCCCTTTGTGGTCGATCAACACGAAACTGCTGCCGGAGGGGAGCTGCATTCTCTTCAACAGCTGCCGATACTGATCAATGACAAATCCGATGCTGATAACCCCGACAACTTCACCTCGGTCATCTTTCAGTGGATAAGCCAGATTGAAGGCCGCCCGTGAGGTAGCCCGACTTACCACGTATTCGCCCGACGACAGTTGTCCGCTGGAGAGGGCATTTCTGAAATATCGCCGATCGGCGATGACAAAGGGGGGCTTGACAGGAACGGCCGTGGCCCAGACAGCACCATTCCGGTCGGCGATGAAGATATTGGAGTACATGGGGTTCAGCTTGCGCAGTTCTCTCAGGATCGGCTCGACCTTTGCTGCATCATGCTTTTTGACGTCAGGCAGTTGGGCGAGCGCCGTCAACAGCTGCTCGGCACCTATTACGAGATTCTGCTGTTCGGCAGAAATCCGGTCCACGAGCTTCTGGGTATCCTTGCTGGCATCCACCAGCATCTCGTTCCGGTACTGGACCCCGGAATAGACGATAATACCCAATGCCGGCAACGCCACAATGCAGGTGATCAACAGGATCAGCATCCGAATCGACAGCGACATCAGTCGTTTCATGTAACAGGCCCCACAGTTTCCGTTTTACGATCCATTAGCAACTATCATCACATCAAATCTGAGTAATGAGCAGTGACGTACCATGGCTCATTGGCCAAGTAGCCGAGTCATCGCGGCTTCTTCCCTTTCGATACGTTAAAAACAACTAACACGAGAGCATCATGAGCACAATGAATTTCCTATGGTATCCTATTAAGAATAATTTATCGACATATTCACGATGCTCGCCCTAGCATCTCTTTTGAAAGGTAATCCGATGGAGTATTTTGTCCATTTTTGCACTGAAAACCCGGTTCTGGTGGTCTTTGCGGTTATCGCGCTGGGCTACCCCCTCGGGCGCCTCAGGGTCGGGCCGGTTTCTTTGGGAGTGGCCGGCGTCCTCTTTGCCGGTCTGGGCGTAGGGGCGCTGCTCCCCGGCATCAAGCCGCCGGAGGCGCTGCATGTGCTGGGTCTCTCCATGTTTGTCTACGCCATCGGCCTTTCATCCGGCCCCTCTTTTGTCGCCGCCCTCAAGAGCGGCGGCATCAGGGCCAATCTGGCCGCCCTGGCCGGACTGGCGGCTGCGACAACGGCGGCAATAGTGACCGGCTGCTGGCTCGGCAAGGCCCGGGCTGCCGGACTCTATGCCGGCGCCCTGACCAACACCCCGGCCCTGGCCGGGGTGAGTGAGACCCTACGAAACCTGGGGGATGAGCAGGGTGCCACGACCGCGGTCATGGCCTATTCGGTGGCCTATCCGCTGGCGGTTGGGCTCGGCACGATCCTCTTTTCCCTGTCGGCCCGCCAGTTATCGCGTTATTTCGGCGAGGACCCGGTCCATGAGGAACTCTGCCAGACAGCCGTGCGGGTCGACAGCGTCCATGCTACCGGTGCACGGCTGGGGGATTTGACGGCGGAAGGGGAATGGCAGGTGGCCTTCGGCCGCCTGACCCGCGACGGCATCGACCGGGTTGCCTTCCCGAACGAACGTCTCCAGCCTGACGACGTGTTGACCATGGTTGGAGCGAAGAACGAGGTGGAACGGGTCTGCGCCGCTCTCGGCGAACCGGCCGAAGACGCCAGTGCCCACCGCGAAGGAACGGTGGATGTACGGCGGATCTTCCTGTCGAACCGGCGTCTGGCGGGCTTGTCGATCGAGCAGCTGAACCTGGAGGAGCTGTTCGGTGCCCGCACCACCCGGATCCGGCGTGGGGATGCCGACATGGTGCCGCCGCCGGGCTTCGTTGTGGAGC
Organism: uncultured Geobacter sp.; assembly: GCA_964431365.1. Taxonomy (GTDB): domain Bacteria; phylum Desulfobacterota; class Desulfuromonadia; order Geobacterales; family DSM-12255; genus Geomobilibacter. The sequence goes on from CAYSJJ010000033.1 coordinate 11,379, forward strand.
TGGGGGACCGGCTCCGGGTGGTGGCCCCGACCTCGCGGATGAAGGATGTGGGCAACTACCTGGGAGACTCCTATCAGGCGGTCGGAGAGGTGGAAATGCTCACCTTTGCCCTGGGGCACGCCATGGGACTCATGCTCGGCGCCCTGGCGGTTACCGTCGGCGGCGTCACCCTGAAGCTCGGCTTTGCCGGAGGACCGCTCTGCGTCGGGCTGCTGCTCGGCTCTCTGCGCAGGACCGGAACACTCGTTTGGCAAGTGCCCCATGCCGCCAACATGGCGATTCGACAACTGGGGCTCGTCATCTTCCTAGCCGGCATCGGGCTGAGGGCCGGCGGCGGCCTGGGCGCCGTACCGCTGGGGCAGGTAGCCGGGCTGGCGGCTGCGTCGCTGGCCGTCACCCTCTCCGGCATCGCAGTGGCCCTGTTCATCTCCGGCCGCTGGCTCGGCTTTTCTCCTGCGCGCAGCTGCGGCCTGGCGGCCGCGGTCATGACCCAACCTGCACTCCTCGCCTGGGGCCAGGAGCGCTTCGGTTGCGGCCCGGTGGACGAAGGGTATGCCACCGTCTACCCTCTCTCCATGATCGCCAAGGTCCTGCTGGCCCAGGCGATACTGATCATGGTGAGTTAGGCAAAGCTTGCTGCAGAGTACCAAGCCGGATTCTTCAAAGGAGTCGCCCACCAGATGAACCGCATCCCGTTTGCTCAAATGCTCGAGAAATCTCCCTGCATCCTCGGTGAAGGAGCGGTCATCGAGCGCCTTCGCCGCAGCAGCGCCCTGGAACTCGACCCGTATCTGGTCAATGCGGCCTTTATCTATGACGATGCGAAACGTTCGGCTCTGGAGACCATCTGCCGACAATACCTGGACATAGGGAGAGAGTTCGGCTTGCCGCTTCTCATCTCCACCCCTACCTGGCGGGCAAGCCGGGAACGGATCGATGCGGCAGGTTATGCCGACATCGACGTGAACGGCGACAATGTCAGGTTTCTCGATGAACTGCGGAAGAGTTACGGAGGGTATGGGAAGAGTATTGCCATCTGCGGCTTGATGAGCTGCCGCGGCGATGCCTACAATCCTGCCGATGCGCTGGCCGTTGGCGAGGCACGGGAGTTCCACGCCTGGCAGGCTGGGATGCTGGCCGCCACAGGGGTCGATTTCCTCCTCGCTGCCACGCTCCCCGCCCATACCGAAGCGACCGGGCTGGCATCTGCCCTTGCCACCACCGGTAAGCCGTACGTTCTCAGCTTCGTTGTCCGCCCCGAAGGGACCATGCTTGACGGTACGCCACTGAGCGAGGCAATTGCCGCCATCGACAGCGCCGTGTCGCCACGGCCGCTGGCCTATCTGATAAACTGCACCCACGCCTCCTTTGCACGGAAAGCGCTGATGCACAAAACCAATTCGTCCCCCCTGGTGCGCCAGCGGGTTGTCGGCCTGCTGGCCAACACTGCCGCACTCCCCCCCGAGGAGTTGAACGACAGCACCAGCCTGGTGGAGGAGAATCCGGAAACCTTCGGCCAATCCGTGTCCGCGATGCACCGGGACCTTGGCCTGAAGATTCTGGGTGGCTGCTGCGGGACCGACGACCGGCATATCCGCTCGTTGGCCGCGCATCTTACAGCAGGCGCCTGATGCGCGACTTCCCGGCGACGTTGGGCCCGTCCAAAGGACCCACTTCCTCATCCTCCCACATACTGCTCCACCAACTCCTCGATGATCTCGCCGATGGTTGTCCGCCCGTGGGCAGCAGCGATCTTGAGTCGCAGGTGCAGGTCCTGGCGGATGTTGATGGTCAGGCGCACGTCACCGGCGGGAACGAGACCGGCAGCATAGGTCTTTGCCGGCGCCTTCGGTGGCACCCGCGTACGCCCCGTCTTCCCGGCTTTTGCAGCCTTGACGACGGGTGCGGCCGGTACTGGCTGCCTAGCCGTCACGCCACCCTTCACTCCCTTTGACCTGCTCTTTGGGGGCGCCCCTCCTGCCGCAACTCTTGGCGCCGTATCCCTGGGAGGCTCTTCCTGCTGCCCGAACAGCGACAATTGATCCTTCAGGTCATCATCCATCTATCCCTCGCACATGACGAAGATGTCCAACCAGCGGAAACATACCGGCCGCACGAACGGTATGCAAGTAAAAACATATGTCGATACATATCACCAGGCACCACAGAGAGCGCGCGCCAGCATCACCCATTGCGAGCCGACTGCAATAGATGAGTAACGTATGACCAGGAAGAAGCCGGACAGGTTGCCGGAAACCATTCAAGCGTGCATAACGATTAGGTTGGCGAGCAAACTGTTGTTGCTTTTAGAAAGTATTTATATTAGATTCACCGCTGCTCACGCCCGATTCATTTACCTTTTCCCGTAAGGAGTCAACCAGCCACCATGCTCGGCATCATGCGGAAGTACAAAGAGTCCATCGTCATCAAGGTCGTCTTCGTCGTCATCGTCCTCTCATTCATCGGTACCATTTTCCTGGTCTGGGGAAAAGGCGACCAGGGGAGTGGAGGTTCACAGAGCTATGCAGCCAAAGTGAATGGCACCAAGATCTCCCTTGACGATTTCCAGAGGAGTTACTACCGCCTGCGTGGCATCTACGAGCAGCTTTACGGACGCACCCTGTCTGCCGAGCTGGAAAAACAGATGGGCATCCGCAAGATGGCCATGGAAAGTCTCGTCGAGTCGGAACTGGTCCGTCAGGCCGCCCGCAAGATGGGCATCTCCGTGAGCAAGGATGAGGTAACCAAGGCCATTGCAGAGGTTCCGTCTTTTCAGAAGAACGGCGCTTTCGATCTGGACCAGTATCTGCAAATCCTGAAGAGCAACCGGATCACCCCTGCCGACTTCGAGGAATCCCAGAAGGAAGATCTCGTCGTCAAAAAGGCCCGTCAGCAGATAAAAGAGAAGGCAACGGTAAGTGACGACGAGGCACGCCAGTATTTTGCCAAGCGAAACGACAAGCTTGACCTGCAGTTTGTCTCCTTTTCCCCGGCCCAGCTCATGGGCGAGGTAAAGCTTTCCGATCAGGACCTGACCGCCCATCTGCAGGCGAAGCAGGAGAAGTTCAAGACGCCGGAACAGATCAGCATCCAGTACTGCGTTGTCGACCCCGCCACCCTGGCCGGCAAGGTGACGCTCGGAGACGACGAGATCCAGACGTTCTACCAGAAGAATATCGACCGGTATCAGGGTAAAGGGGGAATCCTTCCGCTGACCGAGGTCAAGGATAGGGTGAAGACCGACGCCGCCAAGGCCAAGACAGCCAAGCAGGCGTACGAACTGGTTGCCGACGCCGTGAACAAGAACAAGGGGGGTGACCTCCAGGCAGTGGCCAAAGCCCTTGGCACGGCCATAACCACGACCCCGCTCTTTGCCGCAACCCAACTGCCGGCCGCCCTTGCCACCGAGACCCTGGTGACCAAGAAGGCCTTCCAACTCAAGGAGAATGAGCTTGGCGGCCCCATCGAGACCGCCAAGGGGATCTACGCCCTGAAGATCAAGGAACGGAAACCAGCAGCCGTCCCGCCGCTGGCCCAGATACGCAGCCAGGTCGAGGCCAGCGCCAAGGCCGAGAAGTCCAAGGATCTGGCCAAGAAGAAGGCGGACGAGGCGTTGGCAGCACTGGGCAAGGGTGGAGCCGGCCTGAAACTGCAGGAGACCGGCAGCTTTGCCTTCTCCGAAAAAGGCGAAATCCCCAAAATAGGAGCGGCACCTGCTCTGCAGGAGGCAGCGTTCAGCCTGACCGCAGCCGCACCGGTCCCCAAGGAGACATTCAAGGTAGGAGAAACCTGGTATGCTGTTCGTCTGAAGAACCGCACCCAGTCGAATCCGGCCGACTTCGAGAAGAACAAGGCGCAGATAAAGCAGCAACTTCTTCCCAAAAAGCAGCAGGACGCCCTGGATGCCTGGGTAAAAGATTTGCGGGCCAAAGCAAAGATCGAGACCAACGCCAGCCTGCTCACCGATTAAGAAACTGCTCAGGGTTGCGGCGCAGGGTCGATCCTGCCTAGGCCACGATCACTGTTTCGCTAACGATATAAAGGAGACCGACAATGGCTCAGCCTATTCTGCAGACCGACTTTCCGAACCTGAAACTGGCAGGACGTGGCAAGGTCCGTGACATCTACGACCTGGGAAACGCCCTTCTTATAGTCACTACCGACCGCATCTCCGCCTTCGACGTGATCATGAACGAGGGGATTCCCGACAAGGGAGCGGTCCTCAACCAGATCTCCGCATTCTGGTTCCACAAGATGGAGGATATCGTCCCGAACCATATCATCTCCACCGACGTCAAGGATTTTCCGGCCGAGTGCCAGCCGTACGCCGATCAACTGGCAGGGCGTTCCATGCTGGTGAAGAAGGCCTCCCCCTTGCCGGCCGAATGCATCGTGCGCGGCTACCTGTCCGGGTCCGGCTGGAAGGATTACAAGTCGTCCGGGAGCATCTGCGGCATTGCCCTGCCGGCCGGACTGAAGGAATCCGACCGCCTCCCCGAACCGATCTTTACCCCGTCGACCAAGGCTGAGCTCGGTACCCACGACGAGAACATTTCGTTCGACACCATGGTCGAACTCTGCGGCAAGGAACTAGCGGAGCAGGTCAGGTCTGTGACCCTGAAGATCTATGCAAAGGCCCGGGACATTGCCGATGCCAAGGGGATCATCATTGCCGACACCAAGTTCGAGTACGGGATCTACAACGGTGAACTGATCATCATCGACGAGTGCATGACCCCGGATTCCAGCCGCTTCTGGCCAAAGGACAGCTACCATCCGGGCGGAGCGCAACCATCGTTCGACAAGCAGTTCCTCCGCGACTACCTGGAGACCCTGGACTGGAACAAAACGGCGCCGGCCCCTCCACTGCCGGCGGAGATCATCGACAGGACGGCCGACAAGTACCGGGAGGCCCTGTTCCGGCTGACCGGCATCAAGTTGTGAAATTAAAACCCCGGGCGCAACCCCGGGGTTTTTTCTTTAGCAGGTTGCTGAAAAACGGCCATCTCACCGCCGTCCTCGGTGCGGCGTAGCGCTGCTACGCCTCCCTCGAAGCTTGCTGCGGGTGCGACGATCTGGCTATTTTTGAGCAACCTGAGTTTTTTACATTTCGTCAACGAACGTTGACAAGCAGACACGAGGTCAAAACCGGGATGTCCGACCACCTTTTTCTCATCGATACCCATGCCCACCTGGACGGCCCGGAATTCCAGGCCGATCTCGAGGCGACGCTGGAGCGGGCCAGGGCCGCCGGACTCTCCCACATGGTAACCGTGGGGGCCGACCTCCCTTCCAGCCGTGCCGCTCTGGCCCTTGCCCGGCAGCATGAGGAGCTGTTCTGCGCCATCGGCGTCCACCCGCATGATGCGCTCCAGGTGGACGATGCCTGCATCGAGGAGATTCGAGCCCTGGCTGCCGACCCGAAGGTGGTAGCTATCGGCGAAATCGGCCTGGACTTTTACCGGGACCGCTCCCCGCGCGACGTCCAGGAGGAGGTGTTTCGTCGTTTCATCCGCCTGGCGCGGGAACTGGAACTTCCGATCATCGTCCATGACCGGGACGCCCACGAACGGGTCATGACCATCCTGCGGGAAGAAAAGGCCGACGAGGTCGGCGGGGTGCTTCACTGCTTCTCCGGGAATGCCGACATGGCGGCCGAATGCATTGCCATGGGATTCCTCATCTCCATTCCCGGCACGGTCACCTACCCCTCCAACGAGACGCTGCGCGAGGTGGTACGGGGGGTGAAGATCGAACACCTGCTGGTCGAGACCGACTGTCCCTATCTTTCACCGGTACCGCACCGCGGAAAACGGAACGAACCGGCCCACGTGCGTCTGACCGCAGCAAAGGTCGCCGAGTTGAAGGGGCTTACCCTGGAGGATGTGGGACGGATCACCTCCCTGAATGCCCGCCGCCTCTTTGGGATATCCCAGGAGGCTGAAGAGACAGCCATTGCCTATCCCATCCGCGACTCACTCTACCTGAACATCACCAACCGCTGCTCCAATCGCTGCACCTTCTGCCCCAAGTTCTCAGAATACCTGGTCAAGGGGCATCAGCTGCGCCTTGACCACGAGCCGTCCACAGCCGATATCCTCCACGCCATCGGCGATCCCGGTCCGTACGCCGAAGTCGTCTTCTGTGGGTTTGGCGAATCGCTCATCCGTCTCGACATCGTCAAGGAGGTGGCTACGGCACTCAAGGGCCAGGGGGTCACGATCCGGGTCAACACCGATGGTCAGGCCAACCGTTTCCACGGCCGCAACATCCTCCCCGAACTGGCCGGGCTCGTGGATGCGGTCTCGGTCAGCCTCAACGCAGCCGACCCGGTCACCTACCAGCGCCTCACCAACACCCCTTTCGGCGAGGAGGGATTCCTGGCCATCTGCGACTTCCTGCGGGAGGCTCCGAACCACATCCCCCGCGTCGTGGCGACGGCGGTCGCGATCCCTGGCCTGGATATGGCCGAGGTGAGGAAACTGGCCGAGAGCCTGGGCGTGGAGTTCCGGGAACGTGAGTACGCCGAGGTCGGCTGACGATCCCCACCAATTGCAGCTGCAGCAACGACTCGGCGCCCCTTTTGCAAATCAGTCAGGTGGGATTTGCATTTCTGCAAAAAACATCCAGGACGTCGTTGCGCACGTAACATATTGTTTCAATTCATCTTTCCTCGATTAGCCACGTTCAAAACCAAACATCAGACCAACTCTCTCAACGCTCCGCACCAAACCATTTTGCAGATCTTCCAAAATCACCTCGTCCCCATCCGGGACTGGCAGCCCACACCGCTGCACAACACACCGTTATCATTACGTTTAATTTGTATTACAAATTAATAAAACATTGGTATCCAAGTTGCTTTGGGAAAGTTAACTTCAACTGGATAAAGGGGGGTTACCCAATGGCACAATCAGGCTCGAACAAGGGATGGCGCGTTGTCTATGCCGGTACCGGCATAAACCTGGCGCTCGGCGTGCTCT
>CAYSJJ010000033.1:18371-41055 GCA_964431365.1 uncultured Geobacter sp.
TGCCTGGAGCATCTTCAAGGGGGCGATCAAGGCCTCCATCGAGAAGGGAGGACCGGGGGCATTCCAGTGGGATATTGCCTCCATCAACGACCCCTATGCCGTCTGCTGTCTCACCTTCGCCTTTGCCATGATCCTGGCTGGCAAGTGCCAGGACAAGATCGGACCGGCCAAGACGGCCCTCATCGGTGGTCTCCTGGTGGGGAGCGGGTTCACCCTGACCGCTCTGTCGCCAAGCTACATCGCCTGGGTCATCGGTTTCGGCGTCCTCGCCGGCGCCGGGTTCGGCTTCGGCTACTCAGCCGCAACACCGCCGGCCCTCAAGTGGTTCTCCACCACCAAAACCGGCCTGATTGCCGGGATCGTGGTGGCCGGCTTCGGACTGGCCCCGGTCTACATCGCACCTCTCGCCAGCTGGCTGCTGGGAGCATTCGGCATCCAGAAGGCGATGCTGATCTTGGCCGTCGCCTTCACGGTGGTCGTCTGCGGACTCTCTTTCTTCGTGGTCAACCCGCCCCAGGGGTATGTCCCTCCCGAGCCCGCCGATCCGGGACCCGTTGCCAAACTGAATGCCGCCAAACCCGCCGTCAACGCCAGCGCCAGCGAAATGCTCCGCAACTACAAGTTCTACGTCCTCTGGCTGGCCTATTTCATCGGCGCCGGCGCCGGCCTGATGGTGATCGGCAGCGTGGCCGGCCTGGCCAAGAAGAGCATGGGGGACATGGCGTTCCTGGCCGTGGCGATCATGGCCCTGGGGAACGCCGGTGGCCGGATCGTGGCCGGTGTCCTTTCCGACAAGATCGGCCGCCGGGCCACCCTCTTCATCATGCTCGCCTTCCAGGCGGTCCTGATGTTCGCCGCCATTCCGGTTGTCGGCTCGGGGAGCGCCGTCCTGCTGGTGCTGCTGGCCACCTTCATCGGCTTCAACTACGGCTCGAACCTGGCCCTCTTCCCCTCGTTCTCCAAGGACTACTGGGGGGTCAAGAACTATGGCCTGAACTACGGCGTACTCTTCACCGCCTGGGGCGTCGGCGGCTTCGTGATGGGCAAGGTCTCGGAGATGCTCAATGCGCAGCCGGGCGGCCTGAACAAGTCGTTCATGCTGGCCGGCACCCTGCTGGTTGCCGGCTCGGCACTGACCATCTTCCTGGCGGAACTCAAGACCGTCAAGGAAGGGGACCAGGCACCGTCTCAATGGAAGGAGTTCTGGGCCGAGTTCATGCTGGGTGCCCGCGTCTTCACCGGCTTCGAACAGGCGCCGCTCCGCACCTCCACATCCCGATAGATCCGACACCTCGGGAGTTCACCAAGGGCCATGCAGAGCGCATGGCCCTTTTTTTGTGGCCATTGCCGACCGCCGTGAAACGTACTATACTCATGCATCTTTCGTAACCGCCGCGTCGGGAAAGGTTTCCATGTCCGCCAATGCCCGCTGGCTCCTTCTGCTCTGCCTGGCACAGATCTTCATCATGCTGGTGTTCATCAACTACTCTGCCGTCCTGCCGCTGTTGAAGCAGGAGTGGGGGATGAACAACACCATGGCCGGCTCCATCTTCTCGGTCTACCAGCTCGGGTACATCGCTTCCGGCGTAATTCTGAGCACCCTCACCGATCGACTTAACACCAAATACATCTTCATCGCCTCGGCCCTCTGGTCGGCGACGGCCAACCTTCTGTTCGCCTTCTTCGCCCATGATTACACCTCCGCCATGCTGCTGAGGGCCCTGACCGGCATCGGCATGGGGGGGACCTACATGCCCGGCCTCAAGCTGGTGGCCGAGCGATTTTCCAGCTCCCAACGCGGCAGGGCCGTCGGCGTCTATGTTGGCGCCCTGGTGCTCGGGGCATCGCTGTCGCTGGTACTCACCGGCGGACTTACGTCCCTCATCGGCTGGCGGCCCGCCTTTGTCGCCGGCTCAGTGGGGGTCTACGTCGGCGCGCTCCTTTCTCTGGTAGTGTTCCGGCAGTACCGGTTCGTACAGCGCACCCAACAGACCGGGCCATCGATCCCGGAGGTGCTGCAAAACCGTCCGGCCATGCTGATGATCCTAGGTTACGGGGCCCACATGTGGGAAATGTACGGCATGCGGAGCTGGCTGGCCCCCTTCTTCACCGCGAACCTGATAAACTGGGGCATTGCCGGAGGGACCGCCACCGGCTGGGGGGCAACGGCATCGGCCGTCGTCATCGGCATCGGGACCTTTTCGACCGCCATCACCGGCACCCTTTCGGACCGGCTGGGAAGGACCAAGACCATCTTCCTGGTCATGCTGGGGAGCGCCCTGCTCTCCTGCTGCTTCGGCTGGCTGGCGCATGCCAATCCGTACCTCACCCTGACCGTTGGCTGCGTTTACGGCTACCTCATCGTTGCCGAATCACCGGTCTTTTCCACCGGCCTGACCGAACTGGTTCCGCCCGGTTGCCTGGGCGCAGCAATGGGGATCCAATCCCTCATCGGCTACTCCCTCGGCATGATCTCGCCGACGGTCTTCGGCTGGGCGCTGGACCTTTGCCGCGACTGGTCGCCGCTCCCCGGAGTTCCCGGCGAATGGGGTGTCGCATTCGTCACCCTCGGCATCGGCGCACTCTTTGGACCGCTCTGCATGACCCTGCTGAGAAACAGGCCGGAAAGCGCGGCCATGGCGGAGGGAAAACGATGATCGGCACCTCGCTCTTCAAAAAGATTCTCGTGGCGATGCTCCTCATTTCCCTCCTGCCGCTGGTCGTTACCTCCTTCATCCTGGCCCTGAACCTCGGCAACATACGCCAGGAACTGACCGACCGGATCACGCGGGAAGCGGACCTGCAGGCCTCGGAAAGCCTCAAGCTCAGGGCGGAACAGATAGCGGAAAACGTCAGCGGCCTTCTGGAACAGTGCGAGGCCGATCTCAGGTTGGTGGCGGCGCTTCCCCGCACCCAGTCCCTGCTCCTCGAATTTTACAACAGCCGCCGAGGTGAAATCTGGCACCGTACCGGGACAGTGGACCGACCCGGAGATATCAGGGAATGGATTCCTCTCTATGCATCCATCACCCTGATCGACAGGGCTGGACAGGAACGGGTCAGCATCAAGAACGGCAGGATCCTCCCGTCCGGAGAGCTGCGCAATGTGGCAAATCCTGCCGAGACGGAATTCAAGAGCGAGGAGTACTTCCGCAAAACCAGAGAGCTTAAACGCGGCGAGGTCTATGTCTCCCACCTGACCGGCTTTCACATCGGCATGCAGGAGCAACTGGCCGGAGCCCGGGACCCCGAGGCCGCATACGGCGGCAGGGAGTATCGCGGGGTCATTCGCTTCGCCACCCCCCTATTCGACCAACAGGGTGCATTCAGCGGCATCGCGGTCCTCTCCCTTGACCATCGCCACCTGATGGAGTTCACGCAGCACGTGCTGCCGGGACAGAACACCCAAACCGTCTTTCCTTCCTACAAAAGCGGCAATTATGCCTTCATCTTCGACGACCAGGGATGGATCATCACCCATCCCAAATACTGGGACATCAGGGGGGTAGACCCCAACGGCAAGCTGGTACCACCGTATACCAAAGACTCTGCGCCTGAGGACGTGGCGGCCGGGCGTATACCCTACAACCTCGATCATGCCGGTTTCATCCATCCCAATTACCCCAAGGTGGCAGAAATTGCCCGGCGACACCAGTCGGGCTACGTGGATATCACCAACGTCGGCGGTGCCAGGAAGATAATGGCCTTTGCCCCTATCATCTACAGCCGCGGAGAATACCGGGAACAAGGCCTGTTCGGAGCCGTCACCATCGGTTTCCAGGTGGATCAGTTCCATGCCTCGGCGCGGGCCGGGGCGCAGCTCATCAGCAACCAGCTCAAACGGCATGTCACCATCAGCATTATCCTCCTCGGCGCAACCGGTCTGCTGGTGGTCCTTGGTGCATGGAGCATCTCCCGCGGCATAACCCGTCCGTTGGCGCTGCTCACCGAAGGGACCAGGAAGCTGGCCAGCGACGATTCGGGCATCAGGGTGGAGCTAACCAGCCAGGACGAACTGGGGGAACTTGCCTCCACCTTCAATCGAATGGCCGATGAACTTGAGATACGCAAACAAAACCTGCTGAACACGTTGGAAGAACTGCGGATTTCACGCCGGGAAATAATAGCTGAACGCGACTTCAAGGAGAGCGTCCTGGAGAGTATCTCCAGTGCCATCCTCACCATCTCCCCGGAAGGGATTGTTACGTCCAGCAATGCCTTGGGGAGACGACTGCTCGGGGAGAAGGCCGCAGATGGATGTCATTATCGCGAAATTCTGAGTGGCTGGGACGATATGGCCGAACGGGTTGCCGCGGTCCTTGCCCAGGAGAAGGGATATGGCCGTGAACCTCTGATCGTCGGAGACGGACCGACCAAGCGTTATTTCGAAGTAGGGTTCTTCCCCATCGGGCCCGGAGCGACCAGGGGGATAACCGTTACCATGCGAAACGAAACCGAAAAGGAGCAGCTTCGTCAGGAAATGACCAGGCTCGACCGGCTGGCCTCTCTCGGCAGGCTCTCTGCGGGCATTGCCCACGAGGTGCGGAATCCTCTGACCGGCATATCCCTGCTCCTGGACGACCTTCACGATCGGCCGACCCTTGACCAGGAAAGCCGCGAGCTCATGGAAAAGGCGTTGGCCGAAACGGAGAGGGTTGAACGGCTCGTTGCCGCCCTTCTCAACTACGCCTCGCCGACCAGGGCCGACTTCCGGGAAGGGGACCTGGTCCGCACGGTTCACGACACCATACTGCTTGTTAACAGGGAGTGCGGGCGCAAAGGGGTCATCCTCTCCTTTGCACCGGAACCGATAGCACCGTTCCACTTTGATGGGGAGAAGATCAAGCAGGTACTCTTAAACCTGGTCAGAAACGCTCTGGAAGCGCTTCCGGATGGAGGATGCATCACCATTACCCTCAGGCAGGAGGAAGGCTGGGTCTGCCTCCGCGTCTCGGACAACGGCAAAGGTATCCACCAGGAAGATCTCCCTCACATCTTCGAGCCGTTTTTCACGCGTAAAGGTACGGGAACCGGCCTCGGGCTCTCCATAGTCCAGCAGATAATCGAAGAGCATAGGGGAACGATCGATGTACTCAGCGATGAAAAGGGGACAACATTCAGCATCCGGCTCCCGCTCAAGGGGAGAAAACAGATCGAGAGCTAGAGCCGGAGCCCTGAGACTGCTTAGGAGCCGATCACGGGCAACGCAGGCTATCAGGAAAAGACGATTTGATGGAATGAAGAAACGGGGGGACTACGCTGAGAACGGTGGGTGACGTTCGAGAATCTGCTTTAGGAGGTGGATCTTGTCGGCATCGAGCGGCTTGGTGATAAAGGCCTCGACCCCGAGCTGGCGGCACCGCTCCAGGTCTTTATCCTGGCGTGACGAACTGAGAATGACAACCGGTATTTCGTGGGTACGCTGATCGGACCGGATGGTCTCAAGGAACTCGAAGCCATCGATCTTTGGCAAACGCAGATCAAGGACAATAAGGTCGGGGAAATGGCTTCCCTTACCCGCACATTCGACCAACAGAAGATCGAAGGCCTGTTTTACTTCGCGCATTACCGAAACATTAGTGATGGAGTGTTTACGTAACGCATGCAACGTCAGGAATTCGTCGTCGGGATGGTCTTCCACCAGGAGAATGTGGTAGTTGTTCATCGACCTTTACCTCGCAGGCCGCTGCTCTATGTCCTATGGCTTTATAACAATACCGTAAAAAACATACCACAAAAAATGTAATGGGGAATGAAAATTAGATCGAGCGGAAAACGTAAAATGTTACAGGGTGAAATAAAAGGTGGCTCCCCGCCCTTCCTCGGCGTCGAACCAGATTCTTCCGCCATGGCGCCGGATGATTCTCTCCACCGCTGCAAGCCCTAAACCGTTTCCAGGGAACGATTCCCGGGGATGAACCCTCTGGAAGGGCCTGAAGAGCTTGCTGGCGTAATGCATATCAAAACCTACCCCATTGTCGCGGACAAAATAGACCGTTTTCCCATTGCCAGCGGCACAGCCGAGCTCAATCCTGGCATCCTCTTTCCCTTCCGTGAATTTCCAGGCATTATCAAGCAGATTACCCAGGGCTTTACTGAGCAGCTCCTCGTCACCGATTGCCGAAAGCCCTGGGGTTATGAAGATGTTTACCTGACGGTCAGGAGTCTGCGCACGCAGATCGTTGACTATCGACATGGCAATACCGCTTAAGTCCACCGGCCGGGCGATAACCCCCTTGCTGGAAAGCTGGGCAAGGTCCATCAGGCCGTCAAGTATCTTTTTCAGCTCTGCACCGGTCCCGATTATCCGGTCCAGGCAAAGCTCTCCTTCCCTTCCCAGGAGTTTGCCATACTCGTCCATGAGTAGCTGACTGAACCCTTGAAGGCGGGAAAGCGGACCATTGATGTCGTGGGAGATGGCATCGCACAAGTCGTCCAGCTCTTTTCTGGCTGCGTCCAACAGGGCACTCCGCCTGATCAGACGAAATTCAAGATCTGCATTCAGGTCAACCAAATCCTTCATCTTCGGGAATTCAGACTGTTCAGACGGAGAGACAAGGGCCTCTTGAGAAGAGTCATCCGGCAGAAGCGAAAGCTGTTCCGCCCCGTTACCAGCAACAACCTGAGCATTGGCAACTGAGGCGTCATAAACGGCGATCATCCTGGCACACCGTTCCAATGCCTCGGCAAGACTGGTCGGATCGAACTGTTTGGGCAAGTACGCCGTAACACCAGCATTAATCGCCTCAATCAAGTACTCAGGTTCCATAAGGGCCGATGTGATTACTACCTGCGTCCTGGGTGCGCGCTCTTTCACGTGGCGAGCCACCTGCAGCCCGTTCAGATGGGGAAGCATTATCTCGGTTATGACAATATCGGGTTTTAACTCCTCAAACAGACGCAGCCCTTCACGTCCGTTTTCGGCCACGTGCAAAAGCAACCCCCACCCGCTGAGTAATTTTGCCACCCGGGCGAAAACGAACGGATCATTTTCCAGATAGAGAACCGTGTAACTCTTTTTCGTTTCTGCACTGCTCATGGTAGTTGCTCAGTTGCCCATCCAGATTGAACTGCACGCTTGCGTTTCAACCAGCATAGAGCATACCAACCACCAGCCAAGCATTTTTCCCTTTCAATTCAAGCCAGTTGAGCAGCAAGCCCACTCTCACGGCTATCCCCTGCAAGTGTGCGAAAGCCGTTCATTGTTCAACTTTTCATGACCTTATTGACCCAGGAATTCCATCCATTGCATCAGGACCCAAAAAAATATGAAATATATTATTGACAACGGAAGCAGGCCTATGGTACTTAAGTCTTCTCAATGACGCGGGGTGGAGCAGTCTGGTAGCTCGTCGGGCTCATAACCCGAAGGTCAGAGGTTCAAATCCTCTCCCCGCAACCAATAAATTCAGGGACTTGCAGACACTGCAGGTCCCTTTTTTATTGCCGACTGTACACCAAACTGTACACCAAAAATCGAAAAGGGCCTGCCACGGAGGTGTCCACATGGCAGGACTCATCAAACGCGGCAACATTTATCACGCACTGTACTATGTCGGAAAGAAGCAGAAACGGGTTTCTCTGGAAACCTCCAACCTGCAGCTCGCCAAAGAAAAGCTGCGCCAGATCGAATCGTCCCTCTACCGGGGTGGCGACTCTCCCCTTCCCACCAAGACTCCCATCGCCACCGTAGTAGCCAATTACATCGAACATATGTGGAGCCGCAAAACCGCCCGCAGCGTCGAGCGGGACATCTATTACCTGCGCGAAACGTTTGGCCCCATCTGCCCTGACCTCACGCTCAAGAATCCCAAGATCAGCGCGAAAGGGAAAAAGTGCCCCAGCCGTCACGCTGACGTTAGAGCAGATAGCGGAGCAGTTGCAGGCACTGGCCGGTGCTGCCGAGTGGCAGGCCATGGTGGCCATGTACATTTATGCCGGGTTGCGGCGGGAGGAGCTGTGCTGGCTTACCGTCGACGATATCGATTCTTCGGCAGGCGGTAACGGCATGATCCGGGTCAGGGCAAAGACCATCGGCGGCACGTTCTGGGAGCCAAAGACCAAGGTCAACCGGGTGGTGCCGATCAGCAGTTCCCTGAAGAAATATCTCGATGCCTATGTCCGCCCGGAAACAGACGGCCCGTGGTACTTCCCCTCCCCCACCGGTAAACGCTGGGATCCGGACAACGTATCGCGTGCATTGCGGGCGGCAAACAGTGCGGCCGGTCTTGACTGGACCTGTCTCGACTACCGGCACACCTTCGGCAGCCAGTTGGCCATGCGGGGTGAATCGCTGTATAAGATTTCTGCCCTGATGGGTAACAGCCCGGAAATCTGCCGCCGGCACTATGCGGCGCTGCTGCCGGAATCGTTGGTTTCATCGGTCGAGTTCGGCGAACCGGTGACGCCGGCTCCGCTCCCCACCGACCCGACACCTGTGGCGGTCCCGGAAACGCCACAACGTCCACAATTGAGGTTGGTAGTCAATAATGGTTGAAACGAAGGAGAACGGCCCCGGGGACTTGCGGGGCCGGGGCGGTTCGTGGAGCAGTTATTCAATTGCAATCATTTCACGGTTCGCGATGCTTCATAGGCTTCCACCTCCTTTCTCGAATACCGGACAATCCCGTTGCGGCCTTCACCGAGAAGGACGCGTGTGAATCCGGCTCGCCTCGCAATACGGTCAACTGTGGACCGGCCGCAGCGCCATCGATTAGCAAGCTCCTTAGGCGAAAACAGCGGTGAGGTTTCAGGTACGTTGTTCGTTCGTTTCATGGGGTCGCCTCAGAGTATTTGAGCCTTGAATTCATACTTATCCCCATGCCCCACGCGGCAGACACTTGTGCCTTTGCCTCCGTAACCTGCCGATGCCGTGATACAAAGAGACCAACGGCCTTCTCGCAGCAGGCAGCCTGGATGGTGATCTTGCGGGGTTACCGACCAAATGGGATTGACAGTGGGCATGAGCACCTCGATATGAAATACGACCTCGAGTTACTCATGCTGTCGCAGGCAGACTGCCGATTGTGCCGTCTTGGTTGGACAGTGCGCACATCATCGGAGAATCTTCACCCCGGTCATTCAACAACATGGTGATCAGCGGCTATGAAGTTAACTCTGACGGGCTACGATTCTTTGGGAGATGATGCTGAAATGTATGGGAAACTACAGTGGCGGGCTGAAGGGGTAGCCGGTCCCGCGAACAGATATATGTTCCGTAGAACAGGGGTGACAGTATAATCGCTGACTACCTCCTTCGTCGACATTCCGACGCCTTGATTGCTGCATCACCTGATGCCTCTGTATCCACAATCTAACCCCTAACATTACGATTTCGCCTATAATTTATGCCGAGCTTGTCCAGGCGCGAACGTAGCGTGCTTGAGTTGATCCCCAACATCTCGGCCGCACCTCCGGGACCGTCGATCTTCCCCTTGGCCAACTTAAGTACTTCAGTGATATGCACTGCGTTTGCCTCGTCCAGGTTGAGTGGGTACAATGAGCGCCCGCTGCCGGCGATGGGCGATATGTTCTTTTGTCCCGGGCCCGGCAGCATCGTGCTGAAGGTCAACGACCCACCACGATGCAGGATGAGCTCACGCTCGACCAGGTTCTCCAACTCCCGGACGTTGCCGGGCC
Organism: uncultured Geobacter sp.; assembly: GCA_964431365.1. Lineage (GTDB taxonomy): Bacteria > Desulfobacterota > Desulfuromonadia > Geobacterales > DSM-12255 > Geomobilibacter. Next base: position 28,011 of record CAYSJJ010000033.1, read on the forward strand.
AGTCATAGTCCATGAGCCGCTGCAGTGCACCCGGCGCAATTGACGGGGGCACCATGATGCCGAGGTCCCTGCTCCTGACCGTCACGAAGTGGCGGGTAAGGGCCGGCACGTCCTCCTTCCGCTGCCGCACCGGCGGCACCATGATGGGAAAGCCGCTCAACCGGTACCAGAGGTCCTCGCGGAAGCTACCTTCCGCCACCATACTCTGCAGGTTGCGGTGCGTTGCCGCGATCACCCGTATATCGACGGGGATCGGGCGCTTCCCGCCTACTCTCTCCACTTCGCGGTTTTGCAGCACCCGCAGCAGCCGTACCTGAGCGTTCGGCGGCAGCTCGCCGATTTCATCCAGAAAAATGGTGCCACCGTCGGCCCGCTCGAAACGACCCCGGTTCTCGGCCACCGCCCCGGTAAAAGCCCCCCGCTCATGACCGAAGAGCTCGCTGTCGATCAGGTTTTCCGGCAACGCCCCGCAATTCACCGTGATGAAAGGTCCATTCCTGCGCGGAGAAGAAAAGTGAATCGCGTTGGCGATCAACTCCTTGCCGGTCCCGGTCTCGCCGAGGATGAGCACGGTGCTGTTGAGCGGCGCCACCTGGCGCACCATCTCCATCACATTGCGCAGCCCTGTATTGCCGCCGATGATCCCGTCCGCGGCGTCACCGTGCAACTCCCGGTTCAGGAAGCGCTTGTCATCCAACAGTATGGCCTGGTAGCGGAGGACCTCCTCGTGAGCGAGGGTGTTGGCAAGGGCAACTGCAAACGGCTCCGCAAGACAACCGGCGAGGTCAAGATGTTCCTCGCCATAGCGACCATCTCCCGATGCCTGCAACGTCAGCCCCCCGATCAGTTCCCCCCTGATGCGCAAAGGAACGATCAAGTGCGTGTTCCCTTCGATGTTCAGCATAGGTGCGAGCGCACCCAAAATCTCATCATTTTCGATGTCCACGATAAATGGCTCTGAATAATTCCGGGCGGCGATTTTGCGCAGCATCCCCTCCGGCAGAGGGATGTGCTGGGGAGGAAGAGCGATATTTTCAGAGGCATGGTCAATGCGCCGGATCGCCCCCAGCCGCTCGTCTATAATGAAGAGGACCAAAGCTTCGAGAGGGACATGCCCTTTCAGGTACTCGAAGGCACTGCGTAACGATTCTTTTATTTCCAGGCTGCCGCAGATTCTAAGGGTTATTTCCCTGATAAATTCGTCGCGGCCAGCCATACCCTTGCCGCTCACCACGCTGGCGGTTCCCGTGCCTTTCGTTTTTGTTCCCATCTGCGTTTAGACCTCCCGCCAATACTCGCGATATTTCGCATAATACCTGCCTTACTCGACATTTCACAATAAAAAACATGATATATCGTTGATATGCAGGGACATGTCTATCTATCTACTTGAAATGACATGTTTACAGGAGTCGGCACGCTTGTCGCTCTGTAAAGGACAGTGTCAACGTAAAGGAGAACATCATGGCCACCCTGCTCTATGTCACCTGCAATGTCAGACCACAGGACAGATCTCGTACCCTTTCGCTCGGCAATGAATTCCTGGAGGAATATCTACGCCGGAATCCACAGGACGAGGTGCAGGTTCTTGATCTGTACCGCGACAGCATCCAGCGCGTCGACCTGGACGTGCTCAACGTCTGGTGGCGGATCGAACGGGGCGAGGATTACGGTTTTGTTTCGGATGGAGAGCGGAACAAGATTGCCAGGCTCTTTCGTCTCGCCGATCAGTTTCGCAGGTGCGACAAGTACGTCTTCGTCACTTGCAGCCTCAACCTGTGGTTCCCAGCCGAATTCAAGATGTACATCGATGCGATCGGTATTCCCGACCCAACCAACCGCATGACGCCGCTTGCGGCGAAAAGCATGTTTCACGATCAGCGCAAGAAATCCCTGCATTTGCACGCAGGGTCACCTCACAACTACGGGCAGGAGCACGACCAGAGTGCTCCCTACCTACGCTTAGTGCTGAGCTTCCTTGGCGTGGCAGATCAGGAAACGGCGCTTCTAGAGGGTGACGACCCTGAACTCGGGTTGACAGAGGAATATGAAACGGTTCGGAGCCGGCTGTCGGAACTGGCCAGGAGCTTCTGAGAGGAGACATGCAATGGGATTTGTCGTTGGATCCACCTTTATCATATGGCTTCTGGTCGTAATCATCGCTTTTGGAGCACGACCGGCACAATCAGCTGGCGACGCAATAAGAAGAATTCAGGAAAAGGAGCATCAACAATGAAAAGTAATCTCACATCCGTTCTAAAGGCCGTAGGCCTGTCACTGTTGGGAGCTTCACTGACTGCCTGCACTGGTGAGTCGCACAAGAAGGAAGCGAACAGCGATGCTGTCCCCGTGACCGTGGGAAGGCTCCAGAAACTTCAGGAGCGAGAGACAATCTCCGTAAGCGGGACCGTTTCGACACCGAACTCACCCGCGAGCGTCTCCTTTCTCGTCTCCGGCAAGGTGGTATTCGTGGGGCCGCGGGAAGGAGAATTCGTAAAAAAAGGTCAGGTCCTGGCCCGTATTGACCCTACTGATTTCAACCTTTCCATCAAAGGAGCCGCAGCGCAGGTGGCCAGCGCGCAGGCGGCCATGGACAAGGCACTGCATTCCGCCAGGCCGGAGCTTCTCGAGCAGGCGCGCATTGGCTTCGAGCGTGCCGAGGACGAATATCGGCGGATGAAGATGTTGTACGACGCGAAGAGCCTGGCGCCGAACGACTTCCAGAAGTTCAAGGCCGCCTACGAGCACGCCAAACAGGAGTATGAGCAGGCCAAGGCGGGAGGTCAGCGGGAAGACAAGGAGCTGGCGAAAGCGAGTTACAACCAGGCTGCCGCCCACCTTGAGGTTTTCAGGAAGGCGTTATCCGATGCGACGCTGTCTGCACCCATGGACGGCTACATCGCGAAAAGATCCATAGAGCCCGGCGATACCGCCTCTCCGGGACGCCCGGTGTTCGAGATCGTGCAGATGGACCCGGTGGAGGTAAATGTCGGCGTGCCGGAAACGGATGTACACATGGTGAGGATCGGACAGAAAGCTGATGTCACCGTCCCTGCCCTGCCCGGGAAGTCATTTCTGGGGACAGTGCGGGTCATCAATGTTTCCGCGGACCCCAACACCCGCACCTACATGACCAGGATCAGTGTGGCAAACCCCGAACATGCCCTGCGAGTGGGGATGGTGGCCGAAGCAACCATCCGTGGGGACCGGACAATAGCCATGGCAACCCTCCCCGGTGATGCCGTGGTACGCGATCCGCAGGGAGCAACGCAGGTCTACGTATACTACCCGGAACAGAAGCGTGTGTACGCCAAACGCGTAGAAATCGGTGCGGTAGTCAACAGGAACGTCGAGATAAAGAGCGGGCTTTCCGGTAACGAACTGATCGTTCTGGCAGGCCAGACGAAGCTGAAAAACGGTCAGGTCGTATCGGCAACAGAACAGACGGTTCGGAAATAGTCCGCACCAGCGAGAGGATAATTGTATGAAACCGATAAAGTTTTCGCTTCGTTATCCCGCCGTTACCCTCATTTTGACAGTAATGGTCGTAATGGTCGGCATGCATGCCTTCCTGAAGATGCAACGGACGGAAGATCCGACCGTCACCATCAGAACCGGCCTGGTGGCCGCGATGTACCCCGGCGCAACCTCCGAGCAGGTGGAAAAACAGGTTACTAAGACCCTAGAGAAACACATCTTCAAGTTTCCAGAGGTGAGGAAGGAAAAAACCTATTCCACGAGTCGTCCCGGCGTGGCCATCATAAACGTGGAACTGGAGGACAACGTCAAGAACTCCGACGTCTTCTGGGCCAAGCTGCGCCACGAGTTGAATCTGGTGAAGAGCACCGAACTCCCCACCGGCGTCATGGGGCCGGTGGTGGACTCCGATTTCGGCGATACCGTCGCCATGCTGGTTGCCGTCCATGGCAAGCGGTATGGATACCGGGAACTGCAGGACTTTACCGACAAGATCCACGATGAGATGCGCACCGTCCGCCAGGTGGGGAAACTCGTCACCAACGGAAATCAATCGGAAGAAATCCTGATCACCGGCAGCCTGGAAAGGATCTCCCAGTATTTTGCCGATCCGCGCCAGATAGCGAGCGCCCTGAGAGCACGAAACGCCATCCAGAGCGGAGGGAATTTCGAGGCGGACCGGTCGAAGGTCCCCATGAGGACCACGGGAAGCTTCAATACCGAAAACGAGATCCGGAACGTGCTCGTCGATGTCTCCAAGGATGGCCACCCTCTCTACATCAAGGACTTTGCCAACGTGGAGCGCAGGTATCAGGACCCGGCGTTCATGATTCGCTATGACGGAGACCCGTGCCTGCTCCTCTCCGTCGAGATGCAGAAGGGGAAAAACATCGTCGAACTGGGCGAACAGTTGGATACGGTCTTCAAGCGCCTCAAGGTGCTCCTTCCCCCTGACGTGCAACTGGACCTGGTCGCCAACCAGCCAGGCGTAGTCAAGGAACGGATCACCAATCTGACCCACGAATTCCTGCTGGCGATCATTTCCGTAGTTATCGTCACCATCATTCTCTTGCCCCTGCGGGTCGCTCTCATCGCCGCCCTGGCCATACCGGTGACCCTGTGCGGCACCCTCGGCGTCATGAACGCAGTGGGGATTGCACTGCACCAGGTATCCATCGCAGCGCTCATCATGGTACTGGGGATCGTGGTGGACGACGCCATCGTGATCGCCGACAACTACGTGGAACTCCTGGACCACAAGGTGCCGAAGGCCGAGGCGGCCTGGCGGTGTGCCAGCGACGTCTTTGTCCCGGTTCTCACGGCGACCATCACCATTATCGCCTCCTTTCTGCCGCTCCTGATCATCACCGGCTCGTCCGGCGAATTCATCATGGCGCTTCCCATCGCCGTGGCGATCGCGTTGGCGGTTTCCTTTATCGTGGCGGTCATGCTGACCCCGCTCCTCTGCAGATTCTTCATCAAGAAGGGGCTGCACGACCATGATACCGTCGAGACCCATGGCAAGGAGAAGAAGAGGAGCCTGCTGGACCGGCTCCAGGACAAGTACGGGGTCTTGATAAACATCTTCATGAACCGGAAGTGGCTCGCCTTCACCCTCGGCGGGTGCGCCTTCGCCTTCGGCATCATGCTCTTTACCCTGGTGCCGCAGCAGTTCTTCCCTTCTGCCGAGCGCGACCAGTTCGTGATCGATGTCTGGATGCCCCAGGGAACGCGGATCGAGGCCACCGACGCAGTCATGGGGCGGATCGAAAAAACTCTTGCGTCAAGCAAAGGTGTCGCCCACTACGCCACCTTCGTCGGCCAGAGCTCCCCGAGATTCTACTATAACGTCAACCCCCAACAGCCCGACGGCGCCTACGGCCAGCTCATCGTCAATACCTCCTCCATAGAGGACACCACACGGCTGGTGAAGGAACTGCGCCCGCTACTGGCAAAAGTGGCGCCGGAGGCGATGGTGATCGTGAAGGAGCTCCAGCAGGGGGCTCAGACGGAGGCGCCCATTGAGGTACGGATCTCCGGCGATGATGTAGGCGAGTTGAAGCGACTGGGGGAACAGGTGCAGGGGATTCTGGAGGGAGTACCGAATGCACAGTATGTATTCCGCGACTACTTCAACGATTCGTACATGATGGACGTGAAGGTCAATGACGAGCTGGCGAACCGTCTCGGCATAACCGACGCGTCGGTATCGCAGACCCTGGCCGGGGCATTCGACGGCGCCGCGGTGAGCACATTATGGGAAGGGGACAGGCCGGTCAGCATCAAACTGCGGCTGGACCAGGCCTCCCGTTCAAGTTTCGGGGACATCAACAATACCTATCTCAACTCGGAACTGACCCGTGCCAGGGTGCCGCTCCGCGCCATTGCCCAGCTTGCCCCCGAATGGCAGACCAGCAGGATCGTCCGCAGGAACGGCGTGCGCACCCTGACGATCCGGGCCTTTGCGAAGCCGGGGCACTACGCTTCTAAAATACTGGAGGAGGCAATGCCGAAGATCAAGGCGCTGGAACTGCCGGCCGGTTACCGGATCGAATATGGCGGCGAGAAATTCAACCAGGACGAGACCTTCCCGCAGATGGTCGGCGCCCTTGGAATCAGTCTGGTGGCGATCTTCCTGGTCCTCTTGGTGCAGTTCAGGAATATTTCCGACCCACTGATAGTTATGGCCTCTATTCCGCTCACCCTGTTCGGGGCCATCTTCGGGCTCCTCATCACCCACAACCCCTTCGGCTTCACCGCCTTCATGGGGCTCATCAGCCTGTGCGGCATCGTAGTGAGAAACGGCATCATACTGGTGGATTACTGCAACGAACGGGTTGCCGAAGGAGAAACCCTGGAGCAGGCGGCACGGGACGCAGGGGCGCGGCGTCTTCGCCCGATCTTCCTCACCACCATGGCAGCCGCAGTGGGGGTGACGCCGATGATCATCTCCGGGTCGAGCCTCTGGAGCCCGCTGGCGAGCGTCATCGCCTTCGGCCTCATCTTCTCCATGTTCTTTACGCTGCTGGTCGTCCCGGTCATCTTCGTGGCGGTCAAATCTCGCGTCGCCAAGGATAGGGCCGGCAAGCCGGCTGCTGCCGTTACCGTTGCGCTAATGGCATTAGTTCTTCTCGCGGGCGGCCGGGAGGCCTCGGCAGAGCCGGTGAAGCAATCCCTGACGCTGTCGCAGGCGGTTGAACTGGCTCTCAGGCAGAACTCGGGCCTCAAGATCGAACGGGAAAAGGTGACCGAAACCGATAATAGAATCGTTTCCGCACGGTCGCAGTATTTCCCGCAACTTTCCAACAACACGAAGTTCATGACGTTGTCGGATAAGCAGCAGGTAAACATACCGGCAGGCAGCCTGGGAAATGTCGGCGGCGGCCCTTTCCCCAACAACGACGTGACGTTAAGCCAGAGCCGCTCCAGCGTACTGTACAGCGAAACGACCCTCGCGCAGCCGATAACGCAGCTGCTCAAGATTCATGAGGCCAATCAGATAGCCCGGGCAGATCGGGGCATTGCGGATGCGGACCTGAACAAGACGGCAAACGATACGGTTCTTGCGGTGCACCAGCTCTATTATGCCTTGCTGGTTGCGTATAAGGAGAGGGATGCTGCCCAGGCCTCGCTGACTGCGGCACAGGAGAACCTGGCCGAGGCCGAAGCGGCGGTAAAGGCAGGGAACGTGCTCGATGTTGCTCTGATCTCGGCCAAGGCGAACCTTCTCCAGGGAAGACAGGCGCTCATTGCGGCTGAGAACCGCATCTCGGACGTGACCTCGGAGCTGAACGACCTGTTGGGTCTGCCGAGCGACGCTGTTCTGGAAGTGACCGAGGCAGGTTTGCCGGAGCTGACGGAACTGGCAAAAGACCAGTCTTATGCTGAGGCCAGAACGAGAAACGGCGAACTGCTTGCCGCCCGCGAAACGGTGGAAAAGTCGCGCCACGCGGTGCGCGCGGCCCGCTATGAATACATTCCCGACGTGACCATTTTTGCCAAGCATGGTTTTCAGGACGGGGCACCATTCGTAGAGAAGAACATCGGAATGTTCGGGGTCGAGCTATCCTGGAACATCTTCGATTGGGGAAAGCGCAGTGGAGAGATCGGCCAGCGAATCGCCCAGCAGTCGCAGGCGGTAGAGAATCTGGCGCGGATAGACAAGAAACTCGGTATCGAGATCGACAAGGCGTACCGGAAGCTGGAACGTTCGAAACAGATGGTGGACGTCGCCCATGAAGCGATTTCCCTCTCCCGTGAGAACGTACGGCTCAGTGAAAATGGCATCAAGGCGGGAACTGTCACGACGGCAAAACATGCCGAAGCGGTGGCGGCACTGAAAAAGGCGGAGATGGAGGAGCTGCAGGCTTCATTGCAATACCGTCTGGCCCGGACAGAGCTCGATCGAATCATGGGGGTGTTGGCGGCAAACCGGTAGGGATATCAGCGGGACTGCAAAACGACAGGCAGGTTGAAAAATGGAGTTAAGAATGAAAACGAAGGACATTCTTCTCGTTGATGATGATCGGAGTGATTCTCTTCACCATTACAGCAACCGGCCCACTCGGTTGAGCGCAGACGCGTTTGGTAGCGGATCCGTTCCTCGTCGATCATTGTCGCCAGCAGAAGTTGATGATCGCGGCGGCTCGTTTGGCAAGACGGTCAACGGCTGTCTTCCGCTCCCCTGTCGCTGCGATGCTCAGAAATATCTCAGACGAGGGAGACCGCCGCCCGTCAATCATGATATCTGCCTGTGCCTGAACCGCCGCGCTGGCGGCGGCAAGCAATGCCTGACCGACCAGCGCAGCCGGGGCCCGGACCACCTCATGAATTCTCGTTGAGGCCTCTCGAAACAGCATCGGCAGACAATCCGTCGGGAAGTCCTCATCTAGGTCCCACGCATATGCTGCATTGTACCGCAGGCTGCCGACCGAGGGCCCGGGGACTTCTGCATATGCTAATACCGCTACCTCTGAATCATCGAGTGCATTATTAGCATTTTATTAGCCGCCTTCGCAGGGCTGTTCACTGACTCCTGGCTCTCACAATGGTCACACGCCTCTTCCCGAGTGTCCTGAGGTTGACAGTCTTCGGCTGGGAAGCAGCAGGTGGGATCATCTCCAATCCCTGGCGAGTTTCGATCTCGATATCGATTGCCGGGTAATAGGCTCGTAGAGACCGAACAACCGCTTCAAGGTTAGCCTCTGTGAAGGCGACTGCCACTCCTTGACCGGTACTCTCGTAGAGGCGGGCTCCGATGACGAAGTCGGTGGTGACTATGATTCTGTCTCCATAGTTGCCGATCCGGAAGAAATTACCCTGAAGGTTGGATGCGGGATGGAATGAGCACTCTCCCTGTGCGGAGATCAGTTGCGCTCCGTGGATGTAGCCCGACGGATCAGTCATAGGCATTACGAGTTGGCCATCTGCCGTCGTCACTGCTCCGTGAACCCGAATCCGGTTTGCAGTGAGAAACGGGTGGTCCGCCGAAGCCTGCGCCCCGCCCCAACATATCTCGTCGAGACTCATGTTGGTCATCGCCATTGGAGGCTCCTGGTAACCGTTTTTCAGCGAACTCATTGGTTTTCGTCTGAGCCCAAGAAGTCTCCGCTCTTGAGGCTCCGCCGATAGCGTTCGTTGTATACGCGCTGCCTGATCCGTCTGATGGTGGCTAGTAATGCCTTGCTTTCCAGGATGTTAAACATTCCTGTCAAGTCGTTGACGAGTTGATAGATTGGGAGTTTGTCTGTCTCTTTGAGATTGGTGAAACGCGTATAGATGTACGACTCCATTCGATTCATCCCGGCGGTTTGAGCGAGTTTGAGCCGATCGGCCTTGGTCTGGAACGCTAGAAGCTGCCGGAGAACAGATTTATCCCGCTTGATCAACCCAAGGAACTCAAGGATGAATCTGTCGGCATCTGTGTCGAGGAATTGCGTCAAGAGTTCCTTCTTTTGGAGCGAGCAAATGAATTTCAGCGTCAGTCCAAATCGGTTCGCCATTATCTGTCCGATGGCACGAATGGCCCGCTTGTCGCTGAGATTCTCAGGATGCTGTAGTCCTGGTCTCCCACTGATATCGTCTCAAGCCAAAAATTGAAAGGCCCGCATCTAAAACGCGGGCCTCTTTGGATATTTGTCTGCCCATTTCATGGGCTGCAGGCTTCAGAAGCCTGGGCATTTCCTGCTATGTTCGATACGAGCCCGGTGGAGTGTCATCAATCATGAAGCCTCCTTGATGGTGGTTGAACATCGTGGGACTGCTCACTGCTTCTGCGTCACTCCTTTGCTGAGATGTCTGTGAAGCAAATACCGATGTGTTGAATTCAATATATCCATTCCGCGTCCAAAGAAACAGTCTGTTAATTATTTTTCTCTGGGAGTATATTCTTAAAGTTGCGGACTATCCCCCCCACCTTTGCAGCACACATCCACATTCCTGATCCCGTCCGGCCGCCAGGCCAAAGAGGCCCCTTGAGATCCAGCATTGCAGCAGGTGATCGCGCTCAGGCAGGACACCCTCACTGAGCACTCTTCTTCTGCCAGTATTCCCGTTCGAATACCCAGTACTCCTGCATGAAGTCGACAAGCCCGGTCATTCGCGCCCGGAAGGCGTCATGGAAGCCCTCCTGTTCAGGAAAACGCCTCTTTTCGGCTATGGAGCAGCAGAGGGAGTTCCCGAGCGTCCGCGCCCGCGAAAAGAGTTCGTCCTGGTCCGGGAAGGAACGGATACCGGCCACTGGCGAACCTATCCACCCGACTGAAGCTGCCCCGAGAGTCCTGGCAAACCGCTCCATGTACGCTGCCACCTCTTCATCTTCACCGCCGCCGGAGGTTTCCACGACGGCAGCGTACTTGCCATCCAGAGCCATACAGTGGATCAGGCCGTTGCAGCGGTCGAACAAAGCCTTCATCTGGGCGGTGACGTTCAGGATGTAATTCGGGCTGGCCAGGATGAAGCCGTCACAGGCCAGCAGTTTTCCCTTCACCACTTCGTAGTCGTCCTTTATGGAGCAGACGCCTGTCTTGTGGCATACGTCGCAACCGACGCACGGCTTGATCTCAAGTGTCGAGAGGGAAAGGACTTCCACTTCGACGTCGGCCCCAGCCTCACTGACCCCATGCAGGACTTCCTCCAGCAGGCGGCCGGTGTTGCCGTTCATCCCCCTGGGACTTCCAATGATGGCGAGTATCTTCATGATACCTCCGTTCTTTCTTGTCCGGTTTACCGCACAATTCCGCGCCTTGCGCTGCTACTCCCTGCAGTGCATGCTCAAGCAGCATGGCGGTGTTCCACTGTTTTCTGGGGCTGCCGTTAATAGCTAACTTTCATACGGTGCCTCCCACTATCTCCGTTACTTTCTTGAACTCGTCTGCTCGACCCGGCTCACATACCCGCTCCCTATGGCGGAGAACGGCAAATCCAGTCCTAGTTCGGGGACAGTCTTCGCTATCCAGGCAATGAACGTGTTGCTGTTCGGACCGGGGAATGCCTCATATTTCTCGGGCCACGGATAACTCCTGGCAGCTTTGTCTACTTCGTCGATCAGCCTCTCAGCACCGGCACCACGGTGCTCTTTGAGGAGTCGCGGGCGCTCCCCGTACCAGTAACGGTCGGGAAGGTCTTTCTCGATGCGCACAACAGGGAGACCGCCCCGTTGCCTCCACCCGATCACTTCGTACACGGTGTACGTTGGTTCACCGGTTCTCTTGGCCGCAATCCAGGTGTGTATTGCGAACCACCCGCGCCATCCCCAGGCCGATGCGCCGTATACCTGCAGGACTGCCTCCCTTGTTGCCTCCGGCAACGGCGCAATTCCAGCTGATTCCCTGCTGGCGGTGCGCCAGTCCTTCGAGGCACAACCTGACAGCAGGAGTAGTATCAGTAAGGAGGTCAATGTTCTCATGGTTCTTCCATTCCACTCAAATCTGAGGGACTTCTTCCTCGATGTTTTGTCCGAAGGATACGTCTCGATCATTCATCTACTTGAACCCAGCAACCTGCGACTGGTAGAGAGTGACCTGTACAAAACGGACGGCGAAATCGGTCCTGCACTTGCTGCACGTCTGGAAGAACGGCCTGCCACTCCGGCCCTTCTCGATGGGGATTTCGTGTCTCTGGCTGCAATAAGGGCAGTCGGCAGAGACCAGCGCTTGAGCCGCCGGTTTCCCGGCTGGTTTCCTGACGGCTTTCGGCTTTACGGAAGGGGTTGTGCTCGGTTCGACGCTGGGAGAAACCTCGACCTGCTGCTTTTCCGGCATGATTGACTCCTCTTTATTCTCTTTCCTTACCGAAGCCCTGCGACTGTCGGCGCTTTTGCGCGGCGTTGCGCTCTCGACAGGAACCGTCGCATCAATCGAAGGTGCGGTGCCCCGCAGTGCTTTCTTCCATAGTGTCGGCAACGATGACGGGGAGTAACGGAGCGGCCTGCCAGCCTTCTTCAGGGCAGCACCGTCCTCCACCACATAATACCTGTCCCGGTAGTTCACCAGGGTCTGCCTGCCAAGCTGGGCGACTTTGGTGCCGGAGGAGCTCTTGTTGTCCAGCCAGAAGGTTACGCTTTCAGCCATGGTTTCTCCCCTGCATACAGAACATTTCTTTTCGTAGTTAACCCGACCGATCTGCCGCCGACAACACTTTGTGCCTCGGGGTCACCTCTCATACGCCAGAGGAATCTACCCCTGCACATTCTAGTGGACTGCTATCGCTGTGGGCGTATTTCTTTCCGCAATGGTTCAAAGACATATTCCAGTCCGTTCACCTTGATCTCGTAGACCGTCTGCAGCATCCTCCCCAGTTCCCCCACAGGAAACCCTTTTCCGGCAAACCAGACGACATACCGTTCCGGCAGATCAATCAGCAACTGGCCCTGATAACGCCCGAACGGCATCCGCATAGCTGCCAGCGCCAGCAGTTCATCGGGATCAGCCGTCACCTCAAGGCACGGTCTCATCAAATCCTTATTCATGCTCAATTGCCACCTGTACTTGGAGTCACCATCCCGCTTGGTCGTAGATCCAACCCCCATTGCGTTATTGGGTGCGAGTACCACATTGAATACCATGTGCGGACGATTTACCCTACAGCTTTTGCCAGAGCTTCTGGACCATCTGTACTGGGGGCTGATTGCTTCCCAGAGCAGTAACTATTTAACCTCCACATTCCTGATCCCGTCCGGCCGCCAGGCCGGGGAGATGACGAAGGAACCCTTCTCCTCCTGGTCCAACAAACTGCCAAAAGTCACCGAAAAATCACCGTATTTGTCGTTGACCAGATCCATCGCCCCGGTGGCCAGCACCTTCCGCCTCTCCTCATGAAAGATGGGGAGTTGCTGCGAATGGTAGCTAAGGTTCGTGATCCTCACCCCTAGGAGCCGGATCGGCTGCTCCAGGGTGAAGGTGTCGAGGATAGCGGCCGCTTCCTGATAGATCTCCTCGCTGGAGTTGGTGTGGGTTTTCCGGCTCTGCTGCCGGCCGACGGTGGTGAAGTCGGCAAAACGGATGGTCAGATGCACGGTCTTGCCGGCCACGCCGTAGCGCCTGGCGCGGCGTCCCACCATCTCCGACAG
>CAYSJJ010000034.1:0-40255 GCA_964431365.1 uncultured Geobacter sp.
ACCGTTGATGGTCCCCTGGACCTGCACGATCCCCTGGTCCACCGCGATGATGGAGTTGGCAACTGCACATTCGCCGTCGTTATGGGTATGGATGCCGAGTGGGGTCTTGATCTGCTTACGCACCTGCTTGATGATCTCGGCAGCCTCGAACGGCATGGTGCCGCCGTTGGTATCGCAGAGGACGATACAATCGACCTTGGCCGCTTCTGCCGCCTTGAGGGTCTTCATGGCATAGTCGGGATTGGCCTTGTAGCCGTCGAAAAAGTGTTCGGCGTCGTAGAATACTTCCGGTGCGCGGGCCTTCAGGTACTCCAGCGAGTCCTGGATCAGTTCCAGGTTCTCCTCCAGGGTAATACGCAGGGCCTCATAGACATGGAAATCCCAGGTCTTGCCGAAGATGGTGATGACATCCGGTTCGGCCTGCACCAGGGTCTTTATGTTCTGGTCCTTGTCCGGCGTGATCTTGGCCCGCCTGGTGGAGCCGAATGCGGCGATCTTCGCCTGGGAAAGCTTTTCCTTCTTGATCTCCTTGAAAAAGGCGACATCCTTAGGATTGCTCCCGGGCCATCCCCCCTCGATGTAATGGATGCCGCAGTCGTCAAGCTTCAGGGCGATCCGGATCTTGTCCTCCAGGAGAAACGAGATGTCTTCGGACTGGGTACCGTCGCGCAGGGTGGTATCGTACAGTTTTACCAGGCTCATAGCTCACCTTTCCTCTTCTTGATACAAGAACGGAAGGGTTGCCCCTTCCGTCCATATCGTACGTATCGAAACAACTTATTCCGTCTTGCCGGACAGACCGAAGGCGTCGTGAAGAATGCGGACCGCAAGCTCGGTGTATTTGGAATCGACGATGACCGAGACCTTGATCTCCGAGGTGGAGATCATCTGGATATTGATCCCTTCCTTGGCCAGCGTCTGGAACATCTTGGTGGCAACGCCGGCGTGGCTCCGCATCCCGACGCCGACGATGGAGACCTTGGAGATATTCTCGTCGGAGATGACCTGGCCTGCATCGATATCCTTGGCCACCTCATTGGTGATCACCAGGGCCTTCTTGAAGTCGGCCTTGGTCACGGTAAAGGTGAAGTCGGTAAAACCGTCCTCGCTCACGTTCTGAACGATCATGTCCACCGAGATGTTCGCGTCGGAGAGGGGGGTAAGGAGTTTGGCGGCAATCCCCGGCTTGTCGGGTACGTGCATGACGGCGATCTTGGCTTCATTCTTGTCGTAAGCGATACCAGAAACGAGTACTGCCTCCATATCCTTATCCTCCTTGGTGACCATGGTCCCAGTATTGTCATTGAAGCTGGAGCGGACGTGCACGTCCACATTGTACTTTTTGGCAAACTCGACGGAACGGATCTGCAGCACCTTGGCGCCAAGACTTGCAAGCTCCAGCATTTCGTCGTAGGAGACCTTCTCCACCTTGCGGGCATCGCTGCAGATATTCGGGTCGGTGGTGTAGACGCCGTCCACGTCGGTGAAGATCTCGCAGACATCGGCCTTGAGCGCCGCAGCAAGAGCAACGGCTGAGGTGTCGGAGCCCCCCCGTCCCAAGGTGGTGACGTTGCCGTCCCGGTCGATCCCCTGGAAACCGGCAACGATGACGATGGAACCGTCCTTCAGGTCGGCCCGCATCTTCGTATCAGGAATCTCCTCGATCCGCGCCTTGCTGAAGGCGTTGTCGGTGATGACCGGAACCTGCCAGCCGTGATACGACTTGGCCTTGTATCCCATGGATTTCAGGGTTATCGCCAGCAGGGCGATGGAGACCTGCTCGCCGGAAGCGACCAGAACGTCGTATTCCCGGTTATCCGGAAATTCACATATCTCGTTGGCCAAGGCCACCAATTTATTGGTTTCGCCTGACATGGCCGAAACCACGATCACCATGTCGTTGCCGGCGTCATATGTCCTGGCGACCCTCTTGGCAACATTCCTGATCCGCTCGATGCTTCCCATCGAGGTCCCGCCGTACTTTTGGACCACCAAAGCCATCAGTCGCATCCTCCTTCATCGGTATTTTCTGAAACCAAAAGCCCCCCGGCAAAGCCGGAAGTGGAAATGGAATTTTTATCAAGAAACTCCGGCAAGGTCAAAACGTTTTTCTGTTTCTAATGATTTCACCGGCTGGCGGCAGTTAGTTCTTCAAGAAGCCGGTCATACCGGGCACCGACTGCACGGAATTCCAACCGCCGTATCGAGTCGTCCAGATGGCTGAAGAGTACCTCCAGACGTTCGTCCGGGAGTTCGGCAGCAAGCCGCTCGGCCCACTCCACCAGACTGAGCCCATCGCCGGAGAAGTACTCGCCGAAACCGAGCTCATCCACATCCCCATCGCCGGCCAGCCGATACAGATCGAAATGATACAACGGGATCCGACCCTGGTGGATGTTCAGCAGCGTAAAGGTGGGGCTCGTTATCGGCACCCCCGGATCGACCCCTACCCCCCGGGCAACGCCGCGGGCGAAGCAGGTCTTTCCGGCCCCCAGATCGCCGATGAGGGAGACGTAATCGCCCGGCTTGGCCAGAGAGCCAAGCAGCTCCCCCAGGCGCTCGGTTTCCTCGGGCGCATTGGTGGTCACGCAGAACATCTACCGGTTCCCGATCATGGTCCTGATGAGATCGATGCGGGCAACTACCCCCACCACCTTATCCCCTTCGACCACCGGGACGGAGTTGATCTTGCGGCTCGCCAGAAGATCGGCAATCTCGCTCACCGGCGTATCCGGAGCCACCGTTACCACCTGCTGGCTGTAGATGTCGCCGACGACCTGGCCGGTCATCTTCTTCAGTTCCCGCTCGAACTTCTTGTCGCTCTCCAGGTAGATGACCCAGTCGAAAATGGAGACCACCGTCGGGATGTGAAGGTTTCGGTCCCGCTCGATCAGGTCGGTCTCGGTGACAATGCCGACCAGGTTGCCGGCATTGTCCACCACCGGGACGCTGCTGATCTTGCGACCGGCGAAGATCTCGGCCAGTTCCCGGACGGTGGTCAGACGTGTCACGGTCACAACGTCTTTGGTCATTACATCTTTGGCAGTCAGCATATGGTGTCTCCTGTTGAGTGGTTGGTGAGTAAACGTGTTTCGTCGTGCCGTCCCAGAACCCTACCCCCTGGGCCCCAAAAGTCTCTTGAACGCATACGGCAGCATCTCCTGGACATCCACTGCCGACATGCCGATCTCTCCCTTGTCGCCGGCAACCAGGTCGGCAGCCAGGCCGTGGCAGAATACGCCGAGACGGCAGGCGGTGAACGGGTCGTATCCCTGGGCCAGCAACGCCGTCAGGACGCCGGTCAGCACATCCCCCATGCCGCCGGTCGCCATGCCCGGGTTGCCGCTGCCGTTGATCGCCACCTGCCCGTTCGGAGCGGCGATGACGGTTCGCGCCCCTTTTAGGATTACGTATGCGCCCTGCTCGTGGGCAAAGGCCCGGGCCGTTCCGATCCGGTCTGCTTCCACATCCGCGATGGCGATAGCGGCCAGTCGGGCCATCTCCCCCGGATGGGGGGTGAGGATGACCGCGGACGACCAGGTGCGTTTCAGCACTGTCGGCTCCTCGGACAGGGCATTCAGCCCGTCCGCATCGATGACCAGCGGTGCGGCTACCACCTCCACGAGTCGGCGCACGAGTCGGGCGGTTTCGCTCTCCCAGCCGAGCCCGGGCCCCAGAGCCACCGCGTTCCGTCCGGAGAGGACTCGGGTGATGGCGGCCTGGGCCTCCTCTCCCAGGTAGCCGCGCCCGCCATCCGGAAGGGGGACGGTCATCGCTTCGGTGGTCTTCACCTCCAGGATCGGGTTGAGAGTCGCCGGCACGGCCAGGGTCACCAGGCCGGCGCCGGCCCTGACGGCGCTGTTGGCCGCCATGGCAGCGGCCCCGGTCTTGCCGGTGGCGCCGGCAATGATCAGGCAGTGGCCGTTCGTCCCCTTGTGCGCGGTGCGTGCCCTCCGCCGAAGCAGTGCCCGGGCAGCGGCCTCGTCCACGAATTCGCACCCCTGCGCTTCGTCCGCCACCTCTGCAGGGATGCCGATATCCCGAACCAGAAGGCGTCCCGCATGATCGGCACCGGGATAGAGGATATGCCCCAGCTTGGCCAGGGCAAAGGTCACCGTCAGATCGGCCAGGACCGCGCATCCCAGTACCCGGCCGGTGGCCGCGTCGATACCCGACGGGATGTCCACCGCCACCACCGGCCGGCCGCAGCCGTTCACCATGGCGATCGCCGCGGCATAGAGCCCCACGACCTCGCTTTTCAGGCCGGTACCGAGCAGCGCATCCACCACCACGGTCGCCCCGGCCAGGGTCGTCGCCACGCCCCGGAACTCCTGGTCGGTCGGGCAAAAGGTCGGCAGATCGGCCGGGAGGCGCTCCAGGTTGATCAGGGCGTCGCCGGAAATCTCTTCCCGACGGGCCAGCACGAAGAGCCTGACCGACCACTCCATCTCCCTGAGCATCCGGGCGATGACATAGCCATCTCCGCCGTTGTTCCCCTTCCCTGCAAGGATCACCGCGGTCGGTCCGGGCCGGCCGCCGTACGACTCGTGGATCGCCAGGGCACAGGCCCTGCCGGCGCTCTCCATAAGTGTAAGCCCCGGTACGCCGCATTCATCTATGGTCTGGCGGTCCATCTGCTGCATGACCACGCCGGTAACGACCTTCATTATCCCTCCAGAACCACCATGGCCACGGCTGCCGAGCCGTCGTGGGAGAGCGAGAGGTGGCAGGCCTTAAGGTGGTGCTCCCCGTACAGCTCGGCGGCCTTCCCGGCAAGGCGGAGCGATGGCTTCCCCAGGTGGTCGTTCACGACCTCCATATCGTGCCAGGAGAGCCCGTCCCGCAACCCGGTCCCCAGGGCCTTGAGAAAGGCCTCCTTGGCGGCAAAACGGCTGGCGTAATGGATTGCGCACTGTTTTTTCGGTGCGCAGTAGGCAAACTCCGCCGGCGTGAACAGCCGCTCCAGGAGCGGTTGGTTGTTCTCCCGGACAAAGCGCTCGAACCGCCCGGTATCCACGATATCCACACCGATGCCGAAGATCATGCTGCACGTCCCTCTGGTTGAGTAGATTCACTTTCATTATAACGGCTAAACGCGCCGTGACAAACCGTCCCGCCTCAGTTGACCCGGCGCACCTTCAACAGACGCGCCACGCCCCAGGCGATCACCCCGGCCAGAGAGCTCAGCATGGCGCCCATCCTGGCAGCGGCAGCTACTCCCGGCTCGACGAACGCCTCCCCGGCCACGAACAGGGCCACGGTAAATCCGATACCGGCAATTATGGCAGCCACCAGGAGCACGCTGCGGGTGACCCCTTTCGGCAACGGGAAGCCAAGGGCCTCGGCCGCTGCGCCGAAGGACCAGATGCCGGCCCCCTTGCCCAGCAGGAGCGCAAAAAGGACCAACCAGGTGGGGGTCCCCAGGGAGGCCAGCGGGACGCCGGCATTGACGAAACCGAAGAAGAAGAGCCCGAAATCGACGACAACTTTCCATTCGTGTTCGAACGCGGCAAGGGTTGAGCGGTCGGCCGGGTCTTCCTCGAACAGATGCTTCTGTTCCCGGGGGGGATGCGGCAGGAACGGAACGATAACGACCAGGGCCAGGGCGGGATGGAGATGGGCGTGGTGGAGCCCCACCCAGCTCGGCACGCCGCCTGCTACGAGATATGGCCAGTAGCTGCGGGCCCTGCACCGGCGCAGGAGCCATGCCGCAACCATCCCCCCCAGGGTGAGGAAAAGCCAGACCGGCGCCGCCGGCTGGGTCGGATCGGCATAAAACAGGGCGATGATGATCAGGCCTATGGCGTCGTCGGCAATGGCCAGCAGCAGGAGAAAAGGGATCACCGGATGCCGCCCCCCCAGGACCAGCCGGGCAGCCAGCCACGCAAAGGCTATGTCGGTGGCGGTCGGGATCCCCCATCCCCGCCAGAACTCGGCCCCGCCGATCAGGCTGTTCAGGAGGCAATAGACCGCCACCGGCCCGATCACCCCGCCGACGGTTGCAATGAGCGGGGTCACCGCTTTCCGCAGGGGATGGAGGTCGCCGCCGGGGAGGCAACTCTGGGTAATCTCCACCGCCGCGATGGCAAAGAAGAATACCATGAAGATCTCGTTGCTGAGGAAATGGAGGGAAAAACCGCCCGCCAGGGGGGCGGAAATGACCTGCCGATACCCTTCCGGGGAGATGTTGGCCCAGACCATGGCGGTCAGCACGCCGGTCAGCAGCGGTATGGAGAATTCGCGGAGGAGATTGATCCGTTGTTTCACGATTGGCGCCTAAGCGTTAGTGCTGTCCATAGAGGACATGCAAGAGGTCGCGCCCGGATTTATGGCAGATTTGCCTGGCCCGATTGAGCAAAACCGCAGGCGTAGCATGGCTACCCGAGGATTTTGTGATTAAGGGGCAGGCAAAGATGGCGTGAAAGGGGGCGCAAAGTGTGCGCAGGATATTAGCAGACCTTGCGGGCTAGTGAAAGGAAATTGGCCAGCAGCCTCTCCGCCGATGGCCGGTACGCCTCGGCCTGTGCCGTAAACGAGGCGACATACTCTTCCCATCGGGATGCGGTTTCGGCGCTCTGCCTGGCCCAGGCCTCCACGATGGCGCTGGTGACTTCGGGGTGAAACTGCAGGCCATAGGCATACGCCCCGTAGCGAAAGGCCTGATGCGGGCAGACGGCCGACGACGCCAGGAGCGTGCTCCCTGCGGGGAGTGCGAAGGAGTCGTTGTGCCACTGGAACGTGACGAAATCCGCCGGGATCCCGGTGAAGAGCGGGTCCACTCTCCCGGCGTCGGTGAGGCTTGTGCCATGCACCCCCTTCTCACCGCACCTGCCGGAGGTGACCTCTGCTCCGGCCACGTCCGCCAGCAGCTGCCCCCCCAGACAAATCCCCAGCAGCGGCACTCCGTCGCGGATACAGGCGGCCATGAAGGTGCGAACGGTGAGCAGAAACGGGTACTCGGCCGTGTCGTGGACCCCCATGGCGCCACCCAAGACGATCGCCGCGCTGATCTCGCCGGTGCCGGGGAGCGGCTCATCGGCAAAGGCCCGGACAAGCTGCCACGGCAGACCGGACGTATCCAGGAGGTCGCCATAGCTGCCGACCGGAACGTCGGGATCGTTCTGAACCACTAGGACCATAACTGCCTCCCTTTCCTTACCGATGGCCCCTGGACGCAGGATACGAACCGCAACCATCTCCGAAAACCCTGTTTCCCTGGCTTCATGAGACCCACTGTTGCCGATACCCCTCTCCACGCGCCTTGACGTCCGCCAGCGAGGGGGCATAATTACAGTGTAAGCCGAACGAGCCGCGGCATCTCACACACGATGCGGCCATACCAGACCAGGAGGGGACCATGCCAACCACACTGCTTGTACCATCAATCGAACAGCGACTGGCCGCATTCATCGAGATGAACCGCCGCGTCAAGGCGGAAGCGACCAAGGCCGCGCCGAAACCGACCATCACCATTTCCCGGGAATTCGGCTGCGAAGGCTACCCTCTTGCCGAAGAGCTGAAAAGACTCGCCGAAGAGGCGACCGGTGAACAGTGGGCACTGGTGGACAAATCGCTCATGGATGCCGTGGCCAAAGACCACAAGCTCTCCGAGGATATCCTCCACTCCCTGGGGCACAAGCCCCGCTGGCTCGACGAGATGCTCTCCATGCTCTCCCCCCGCTGGAAAAACGAGGCCGACTACTACCAGCTCATGTACAAGCAGATCGTTTCCGTGGCCAAGGCAGGAAACGCCATCATTGTCGGCATGGGTGCGGCGATCATCACCCAGTCGCTGGAAAACTGCTACCAGTTCCGCCTGGTGGCCGATCAGGATTTCAAGGTGCGATCCATCGCCCGCCGGATGAAGATCTCCCGGCAGGACGCGGAGCTCCTCATCGAGGAACGACAGAAGGAGCGGGACAAGTACATCCGCAACTTCCTGAATGCCGATGCCGGCAACTCCCACTACTACCACATGATCTTCAACAACACCAAGATCCGTACCGACCGGATCGCCAGGACCATCGCCGACTTCGTCCTCAAGGATTGATCGACTCCCTCACCCCTTCGAATGGAAAAGGCCTGCTCGCGCAGGCCTTTTCCATTTCAGTCGATTATCCGGATCAGCGCAGCGCCTCGGCAACAACCTCGGCGACGTCCTTCACCCTGGTATCGCCTGCCAGCCGGTCCTTCAGGCCGTCCTCGAACATGGTGAGGCAGTAGGGACACGCGACGCAGACCGTGTCGGGCTTTTGCGTAAGGGCCTCGTCCACCCGGTTCAGGTTGATCCGCGTCCCCAGGTGTTCCTCCAGCCACATCCTTCCACCGCCGGCTCCGCAGCAGAAGCCGTTTTCCCGGTTCCGCCCGAACTCCTGCGGTGCGCTCCCGGTCGCCTGCCTGAGCAGATCCCGCGGCGCCTCGTAGACCCCGTTGTGCCGCCCCAGATAGCACGAGTCGTGGAGCATGATGCTTCCGAGGTCATCCACCTGTTTCGGCAGCTTCAACTTGCCGCTGGTAATCAGTTCGTTCAGAAGCTGGGCGTGGTGGACCACCTCCACCTCCAGGCCGTACTGCCGGTAGTCGTTCTTGAGGGTGGTGAAGCAGTGGGGGCACTGGACGATGACCTTGGTCACCCCCCGCTCCTTGAACAGCTGGACGTTCTCCTTGGCCATCCGGTCGAAGACGAATTCGTTGCCGAGCCGCCGCAGGGAGTCGCCGCAGCATTTCTCGTCCTTACCCAGAATCCCCCAGGAAACCCCGGCGGCGTCCAGCAGGGTGGCGATGGCCACGGTCACCTGCTTCTGGCGGGAATCGAACGAGCCGGCGCAGCCGACATAGAAAAGATACTCGGTCGTGCCCGCCTCGAACGGCTTGATCTCCATGGTGGAGCACCACTTGGTCCGCTCGCTCGGCGCAATCCCCCACGGGTTTGAGCGTCCTTCCATGTTCTCGAAGAGGTTCAGGAGCTCTTCCGGGAAGCGGGCCTCCATCTCCACCAGGTACCGGCGCTGCTGCACGATCTTGGGCAGCTGCTCGATGAAGACCGGGCAGGCCTGCAGACAGGCGCCGCAGGTGGTACAGGACCAGAGGGTATCCTCGGTATTGGTCCCCTCCCCTTCCGCGCCGATGAGCGGGAGATGGGGGTCGCGCCCCCCCTTCAGGTCGTCGGCGTTGGCCAGGAGGTTGGTCTTGATGGCATGGATCACCTGCCGCGGATTAAGGGGCTTACCGGTGGCGTGGGCCGGACAGGAGTCCTGGCAGCGGCCGCACTCGGTGCAGGAGAAGCCGTCGAACAGATCCTTCCAGGTGAATTCGTCGACCCGGTGGACGCCGAAGCTCTTCCCTTTGCTGAACTCCTCGCGGGGGGGGAGCAGGGGGCTCTCCAGGGACTTGAAAAAGCAGTTGGGGATGGCGGTGAGGATGTGCATGTGCTTGGAAAGCGGCAGAAAGACCATGAAGGCGAGCAGCACACCGGCGTGAAGCCACCAGAAGAAGAGTCCGATGGGGGCGATGACGCAACGGATGCAGCCGCTCCCTCCGCCGCTGCAGGCACAGAGCGTGGAGACAAGGCGGGAGACCGGCATGAACGCTGCCAGCGGCTCATCCCCCATGGCGATCTCCACGGCGTGGAGACCGAAGTAGGCGATCATCAGGAGGCCGATGAAGCTCAGGATCAGGAACCCCTCGACGCTTCTCGCCTTCACGTAGTCGCTGTCCAGGTACTCCGGCTTGAAGAAGAGCCGACGGCCCATTGCCAGCACGACGCAGACCAGGGCCAGGAGGGAGACCACGTCGAACATGAAGACCAGCGGGCCACTGATTGCCGGCGGCAGGAGCCGGAGGCTCACCCCGGGGAAGACCCCGGCGAGGAGGAATTCGCCGTTGGCGATGAGCAGGATGATGAAGGCCCAGAAGATGACGAAATGGTTGATGCCGAACGGGCGGGCGACCACCCGCTGCTGGCCAAAGGCGAAGCGGAGCATGGCGGCAACCCGTTCACCGAACCGGTCGAAGCGCTCTTCGGGTCTGCCGAGGGCAACGAGGGAGAAGCGCCGGTAACAGCTCCAGGCGAAGAACACCAGCGCGGCGATGAGTAGCGGCGTGAAGATGGCGGATTGGTTCATGGGGTCCTCAAATCGCAAAATTCTAGCAGGATTGTAAAAAATTCAGGTTGCTAGGCAACGTGCTTGGCCCGCTGGGCCTTCAATTCACGCAGACGGACAGTAATGGCCGGGATGATCCTGAACAGGTCACCGACGATGCCGTAGGTGGCCACTTCGAAGATCGGCGCCTCTTTGTCCCGGTTGATGGCAATGACCACGTCCGAGTCCTGCATCCCGACCAGGTGCTGGATGGCGCCAGAGATGCCGCAGGCGATGTAGACCTTCGGCCGGACCGTCTTGCCGGTCTGTCCCACCTGCCGCTCCTGCGGCATCCATCCCGCATCGACGGCGGAGCGGGAGGCCCCGACCACCCCACCCAGTTCGTCGGCCAGCTCCTGGAGCATGGCGAAGTTCTCCTTGGCCATCATCCCCCGGCCACCGGAGACGATGAATTCGGCACCGGCGATGTCGACGTTGTCCTTTTTCCGGTCGCTCACGACCTCCAGGACCTTGGCGAGGATATCCTCTTCCCGGATGGTGCTGTCGACGCGGACGATGGTGCCGCTCCTCCCCTCCACCTGTTCGGGCATGGCCATGACATGGGGGCGGACAGTGGCCATCTGGGGGCGGAATTTGTCGCACATGATGGTGGCCATGATGTTGCCGCCAAAGGCGGGACGGGTCTGCATGAGGTTCCGCTTGTCGTCGACGCCGAGGCCGGTGCAGTCGGCGGTGAGGCCGGTGCCGACGACCGTGGCGACGGCGCCTGCCAGGTCGCGGCCGAGACCGGTAGCCCCCATCAGGATGATCTCCGGTTTGTAAAGATCGATGAGAGTGCAGACGGCCTTCAGATAGGAGGCGGTCCGGAAGTGCTTCAGGACCGGTGCGTCCATCAGGTAGGCCTGGTCGGCGCCGTAGTGGAAGGCTTCCTGGCAGAGGTGCTCGACCCCGTCACCCAGGACCACCGCGGAGAGGGGTACCTGCAGCGCATCGGCCAGTTCGCGCCCTTTCCCCAGCAGTTCCCAGGAGACCTTGGCCGCTTCGCCTTCGGTCTGTTCAACGAAGACCCAGACCCCTCGGTAGGCGGCCAGCTTCTCCGCCAGGGCCTTGGCCTCTTCGTCCACCTCTTCCTCCACCGCGGCCCCACCCTGCTGCTTGGCAAGTTCTTCGAGAATCTTCAGCTCTTCGGGGGTGAAGAACATCTCCAGGGCGCTGGCCGGACAGACCTTGACGCACTTGAGGCAGCCGATGCACTTCTCCGTCAGGATGATCGGCTCGCCGGCGTCGGTCATATCGACCGCGTTGACCGGGCAGGCGCTCTGGCAGCGCGCGCCGCAGGCTATGCATTTTCCCTCGATGAGCCGGGCCTTGCCCCGCGGCTTTTTCACTGGTTTCTTCGGTTCGGTCATATATTGGGTTCCCTTGTGCTCCGATTTGTCTTCTGCCAACCCCTCCCCGGGTTATAAAGACAGCAGATCCTTTGCCAGCAGTTTGTCGATCAACAGGTTCGCAGTACCTTCGGGATCGTGCAGCCCGTCGCCGATGATCTCCCCCTTGTCCCGCTCGGGCGAAAAAATCTTGCTCACCCAGGTCGGCGACCCCTTGAGGCCGATACTGTTCACGTCCAGCTGCAGCGTCTCGTTGTTCCAGAGCGTCACCTCGGTATCGAAGGAGGCGAGTCGCTTGGGGACCGTCGGGTAGCGGGGCCGGTTCAGTTCACGCACCACGGTCAGCATGACCGGCAACGGCGCCTCGACAACCTCATGGCGCCCTTCCAGCTTCCGGCTCACCCGGATGGTCCGTGTCTCCTTATCGAGGGAGATCACCTTGTCTACCAGGGTCAACTGGGTGTAACCGAGACGCGTGGCGATGCCGGGACCGACCTGGGCGGTGTCGCCGTCGATGGTCTGCTTGCCGCACAGAACGATCCCGACCTCGTCCTCTTGGTGGAGCCGGCTGATGGCACTGGCCAGGACGTTGCTGGTGGCCAGGGTATCCGCGCCGCCGAAGCAGCGGTCCGACAGGAGGATGGCGCGGTCCACGCCGAGTGCCAGCGCCTTGCGCAGGGTCGCCTCGGCGTTGGGTGGTCCCATGGAGATGGCGGTCACTCCGAAACCGAACTGATCCTTGAGTGCCAGAGCCGCTTCCAGGGCATGGGTGTCGTACGGGTTGACGATGAATGGAATCCCCTCACGCACCAGAGTGTTGGTGACCGGATCGATCTGCACCTGCGTAGTGTCGGGGACCTGCTTGATGCAGGCTACAATCTGCATGGGGAACCTCTCCTTGCTCGTAGTGCTGCGAAACGCCTGTCACTGCCGAATGTTCGGAAGCCTGCCGTAAACAAACGTTTCAGAACTGCGCCGTTACTTCAATCATGTTGTATTTGGCCGGCATACCGACCATTGACGTTCACGTCAATACTTATACTGTTAGACACGATAATGATCAAGTCAAAAAATGTTTCCGACAGAAAGAAGGGCAACCGGTGCATCATATATAATTTATAGTCACGACTCAATCGATTTGCGCATAAATTTTAATCAAACAACTTTACTGAGACTAAAAAACAGCTCAATCAACAACAAAAAAGGCAATGGTCCACGCCATCTTCGGAGTGGCACCATTGCCTCACTGCCTACATTTTAATCAACCCAGTGACTTTTTTCTATGCGCTCACAACCATCCGCTGGCTGATCCTGATGGGAATTGCTGCCGGTCCCTTGAGCGGTCGATTCTTCCCGGGATCCATAACCAGCTGAATACGTGAAAGAAGTAAAATCCCTTCGGTCCCCTCCATGACTGATCCAACAAAAAGGAGCGATGTAATGGGACTGACGTATCAACCACCCGACGACCCTTTGGGTCATGAACTAGGAATAATCGTGCCAACACGGGCACCCTGAATTGCATACAGTGCAGAACCGGCAGATGCGTTCAGACGATCTTTTTCATGAGTTCGGCGGCATCGTCATACCGAAACGGTTTGGCAATACTTCCGGCGAATCCGTATCGCCCGTATTCGACCATAACGGGATCGTTTTCGTTGCCGCTGGTTACAAACAGTTTGGCATTTCCGTCGAACGCCAGTATCTGTTGACCAACATCCCTCCCTCCGATGCTGCCAACTATATTCAGGTCCAAAATGGCTGCGGAGTACCTTTCCCCCGAAACAAAGGCCGACCGGTACAGCTCAACAGCCTCGTCCCCCCGTACGGCAAAATCAACCAGAAAACCCATTCGTTTCAAATAGATCTCCATCAGGAAACGAACGTCTTCATCGTCATCAAGCACGAGAATCCTCTTCTCCTGCGTCATATCGACCCTCCCCAGCACGACAGTTTTTCTAATCCAGTTTTTTTACTGCCTCTCGCAGCTCCGCTAAGGTGTATGGCTTCTGGATAAAACCGGCCAGCCCCATCCCGGTAAACTTCTGTGTAACCTCGTGCTCGCTGTAGCCGCTGGACAGTATCACCTTTGCGCCCGCGTCAAGCAACCTCAATTCGCGGAAGGTCCGTTCTCCGTCGAGGTGAGGCATGACAAGATCAAGGATGACAAAATCGATGTCGTCTCTGCTCCGGTAGGTTTCAAGGCCCTCCAGGCCATCACGGGCGGTCACAACCTGAAAGCCGAGTTCCTGAAGCATTTCGCTGCCGATGCAACGAACCGTTTCCTCGTCATCAATCAAAAGAGCCGTGCCGCGTCCTCTCCACTCCTCCGGCGGTTCTTCACTCTCGGCCCTCTCCGTGGAGCTGCTGCTGGCCGGAAGCAGAATCTTGAAACTGCTCCCGGTTCCGACCTCGCTGTAAACCTTGATGGCCCCCCGGTGACTCCGCACGATACCCAGGACCGCAGCCATCCCCAAACCTCGGCCGGTAAATTTCGTGGTAAAGAACGGGTCGAAGATCCTGGCCTGCGTTTCCTTATCCATGCCGCAGCCGGTGTCGGCAATCTCCAGAAACACATAAAGCCCGTCCGTAAGGTTCTCTTCGAGCCAGGCGCTGTTGTGCTGCGACCGGTCCAGGGTCATGCAACCGGTGGTGATGGTTATGACTCCCCCCTTATCGCCGATGGCCTCGGACGAGTTGATGACCAGGTTCATGACGATCTGGCGCAACTGGGTAGCGTCAGCCTCGATGGAGGGGAGCGGGTGGGCAAGTTCCAGTCGAAGCTGAGCCTTCTTGGAGATGGAGACATCCAGCATGTGTCCCATCTCTTCCACCAGCCGGTTCAGATCGATAGCCTCTACCACGAACGTCCCCTTGCCGGAGTAGGCCAGCATCTGTTTGGCAAGATCGGTGGCGCGGAGGGCAGCCTTTTCGATCCGGTGCAGATTCTCCAGCGCCGGCGACTCGGGGTTGAGCCGCAACAGGGCAAGTTCCGCGTTGCCGACAATGGCGGTGAGAATATTGTTGAAGTCGTGGGCAATCCCCCCCGCCAGCACACCAAGACTCTCCAGCTTCTGGGCATGAAGGAACTGCCTCTCAAGCTGCAGACGCTCTTCTTCGGCACGTTTATGTTCGGTGACGTCGCGGACGAAGAAGCAGAAGCAGTCGGTCCCTTCCAGTACCACCGAGACAAGTGAGATGGTAGCCAACCTCCGGTCACCGGACTTGGTCGTAAAAGAAAAGTCGAAGTTATCGATCTGCCCCTTTTCTTTCATTGACTCGACGGCCCTGTTGCGCGTGTCGCGATCCCAGAGGCCGAGTTCCAGCGTTGACCGGCCGACCGCCTCTGCTCTGCTCCAGCCGGAGGTGATCTCGAACCCCCTGTTGACCTCCAGCAGGCAGCCATCGTCAACCCGGGTGATGCCGACCATGTCCGGCATCAGGTTAAAGATGCTCGCATATTTACGCTCCGACTTTACCAGGGCGTCCTCAGACTGCTTGCGCACAACGATCTCTTCGGCCAGGCGACGGTTGAGACGCCGAAAGGTAAAGATCAGTCCGGTCAGGACGGCGATGATCAGGCTTGAAATCAGGACTGTTCCGGTCAGGAGGCGGTAGTTGTTGCTCTGCCTGGGGGTGTAGATGACGGCAGCGGGGTTGAACCCGGGAGGAAGCATGCCAAGCCCGGTAAAGACGTCGGAGATGTGCTGCCAGCGAGAGGGGCTCTGGTAGCCAAGCTCCACCAGAGTGGGCTGGATAAGCGTTTCCATCTGATTGGCCTCAAACATCAGCCAATCCTTGCTCTTTCCTTTGGAGTACCTGGCAAGGATCAGATCGGCAATTTCCGATTTGTTGTTCAAGGCGTATCGCCAGCCCCTGAGGGTGGCTTCGCGGAAAGCAGCGACGAATTCGGGGCGGCCATTGACCTTCGTGCGGGTTGTGAAGAAATTGTCGCCGTAGAAATCGATCCCGTAGGTCAAGGGCGAAAACGCCAGATACGGTTCTCCAAGCTGCTCAAGAATGAACGGCTCGTTGAAACTGTACGCTATCATTACATCTGCTTTGCCACTGGTCAGGTCGCGGGGATCCCCCTTGTGGGGAACCTGGACGATGCCGCTCTCTTCTATCCCGTTCTTTTTGAGCAGGGCGAGCATATCGCCATGCTGGTTCGAGTACATGACCTTTCGACCGGCGATGTCGCGGATCGAACGGATCCCTGTCTTGCGGGGGGTAAGGAAAATCGCGGGAGAGTGCTGGAATATCTGGCCGAGGGAGACGAGATCGTCGCCATGGGCCCGATGGAGCAGCAGGGCGGACGTGCCGACACCAAAATCGGCGCGCCCTTCCAGCACCTCCTTCTCCACCTCCACATCGGGCCCCCCCTCGACGATGGTTACATCGAGCCCGGCCTCCCGATAGAAGCCCTTTTCAAGGGCGGCGTAGTACCCGGCGAACTGAAA
Source organism: uncultured Geobacter sp. (assembly GCA_964431365.1). Taxonomy (GTDB): domain Bacteria; phylum Desulfobacterota; class Desulfuromonadia; order Geobacterales; family DSM-12255; genus Geomobilibacter. The sequence goes on from CAYSJJ010000034.1 coordinate 15,952, forward strand.
GTGGTGCAGCCACTTGAGCTGCAGCGTGGCCCTTTCCAGTGCGTGCACGGTCCGGGCTGAGAACAAGACCGGGAGCAGGCAGAAGAGCGCAACGATCACTCTGCCGAGTCGGAAAGAGGGGGACTTCGTCATGCTTCTCCTCTGTGATTAACGTCCGTATAGACTGGAGTACAACGGACCTAGTATAATATATGTTTCCATTTTCTCTACCCATTTCGGAGGGAACTTTGGGACAGTGGGGTATCCGGGCACCTTGAAGGTATTCCAATCGGGGATTTCAGTGGTATAACAAGATCAAACCTCTTTGGAGCCATACCTTTGATCCTGCTTTCCCGACATTTCAGATCACTTCTGTTCCTGCTTCTCCTGCCTGCCATGACCGCATGCAATGGGAAGCCCCCTTCTGCCGGCATCAAGGTCTCCGGCACCATCGAAGTCACCAGTACCGAGGTCAGCTTCAAGGTCCCGGGCCGGATCAAGGAGCGGTTCGTTGACGAGGGGGCGGCGATCAGGGCCGGTCAGCCGGTTGCCACCCTGGAGGAGGCGGACCTGGTCAACGATGTCCTCCTTCGCACTGCCCAGGTGGAGAACGCCCGGCAGGCTCTGGCTGAACTGGAGGCCGGCTCCCGTCGCGACGAAATCAGGCAGGCGGAGGCAGTAGTGGCGCGTGCCGAGGCCGAGGCGAAGCGGCTGGCAGACGATTTACGGCGGCAGCAGGCGCTGTTCGACCGCGAGGTCATCTCGCGTCAGCGCATCGAGGCGGCACAGGCAGCCCATGATGCGGCCCAGGCCCAGCTGCGGGAGGGCCGCGCCAGCCTCGCCCTGGTCCGTGAAGGGCCCCGCCGCGAACGGATCGCCCAGGGACGGGCCCGTCTGAGGGAGGCCGAGGCCGGGCTCAAGGAGGCCGAAACCCGGCTTGGGTACGCCCGGCTCGCCGCCCCGACGGCCGGCGTCGTCACGGCCAAACATGCGGAACCGGGCGAACAGGTGAACCCCGGCTCGCCGGTGGTCACCGTCGGCGACCTCTCCTCCTGCTGGCTGCGGGCCTACATACCGGAGACCGAGCTGGGGCGGGTCAAGCTCGGCCAGCAGGTTCGGGTCACCAGCGACACCTTCAAGGGGAAGGCCTACCAAGGGACGATCACCTTTATCTCCCCCGAGGCGGAGTTCACCCCGAAGAACGTGCAGACCGAAAAGGAACGGGTCAAACTGGTCTATCGGATCAAGGTGACCATCCCGAACCCTCAGCAGGAGCTGAAACCCGGGATGCCGGCGGACGGGGAGATCCTGACGGGGACCGGGAAGTAAATATGAAACCGGCAGTTGGAAGCTGCCGGAATGAACGCCTTAGGGCTATTTCGTCGCAATTCTTGGCGAAATGGAGCGTAAACGGCCGATGATGTCTGAACCCGCAGGGTGAGTTCCATCGGCCGTAGCGAAATGAGCTTGGAATTGCAGAAATAGCCCTCTGCGTGAATGCAGGCGGCTTCCAACTGCCGCATCTAGGGAAAATTTGGACGCGATCCGCACCGACAACCTGACCAAGCGCTTCGGCGGCCTGACCGCCGTGGACCGGCTCACCCTCGCGGTGGGAGAGGGTGAGCTGTTCGGCCTGGTCGGCTCGGATGGCGCCGGCAAGACCACCACCCTGCGGATGCTGGCCGGCATCATGGTGCCGTCGGACGGCGACGTTCGGGTGCTGGAGCGCCCCATCGCCGAGGTCGAGAAGATCCGCGGCGATATCGGCTACATGAGCCAGCGCTTCGGCCTCTACCCCGACCTGACCGTGCTGGAGAACATCCATTTCTACGCCGACATATTCGGCCTCGCCAGGAGGGAGCGGGATGCACGGCTGGAACATCTCCTCGCCTTCAGCAACCTGGCCCCGTTCACGAACCGGCGGGCCGGCAACCTCTCGGGGGGGATGAAACAGAAACTGGGACTGGCCTGCGCCCTCATCCACACCCCCCGGCTCCTCCTGCTGGACGAACCGACCAACGGTGTCGATCCGGTTTCCCGCCGCGATTTCTGGCGGATACTGTACCAGCTCCTGCGTGAAGGGGTCACCATCGTCGTTGCCACCGCCTATCTGGACGAGGCCGAGCGGTGCAACCGGGTCGGCCTGATCCACCAGGGGAGGCTCCTAGCCTGCGCCCCCCCCCGCGACCTGAAGCGGCTCATGGAGGGGACCATCCTGGAAGTAGCCACCCCGCAGGCCCGCAAGGCGGGGCAACTGCTCCGCGAACGCCTGGCCGGCACCACGGTCGGGCTCTTCGGCGACCGGCTGCACGTGGTCACCCGCACTCCCGAGGCAACGGCAGCCGCCATCGGCTTGCTGTTCAGCCAGGAGCGACTGACCAGCGCCACCATCCGCACCATCGAACCCTCACTGGAAGACGTCTTCGTCTCGATCCTCGGAACCGTCAATGCCACAGATCAGCCCCACACCTGACCCGGCGCCGGCCGTTGTACTGCGCGACCTGGAAAAACGTTTCGGCGACTTCATCGCCGTCAACCGGGTGAGCCTTGCGGTCGGCAAGGGGGAGATATTCGGCTTTCTCGGCCCCAACGGGGCAGGGAAGTCCACCACCATCCGGATGCTCTGCGGCATCCTGCAGCCTACCGCGGGGAGTGGCAGCGTGGCCGGTTTCGACATCGCCTCCCAGCCCGAGGAGATCAAGGCCAACATCGGTTACATGAGCCAGCGCTTCTCCCTCTACGAAGACCTGACCGTGGAGGAGAACATCGACTTCTACAGCGGCATCTACCGGCTCCCGGCCGCCAAGGCACGGGAACGGAAGGAGTGGGTCATAGCCATGGCGGGTCTTGCGGCCCATCGCACGAGCCGGACCTCCACCCTCTCGGGAGGCTGGAAGCAGCGACTGTCGCTGGGGTGCGCCATCCTCCACGAGCCCCCCATCGTCTTCCTTGACGAGCCGACCGCCGGGGTCGATCCGGTCAGCCGCCGCGCCTTCTGGGAACTGATCTACACCCTTGCCGGGCGGGGGGTAACGGTCTTCGTCACCACGCATTACATGGACGAAGCCGAGTATTGCGACCGGCTGGCCCTCATCTACAGGGGCGAACTGATTGCACTGGGAACACCGGCCGAACTGAAGGAGCGGTTCATGGCCGAGACAGTGATCGAGGTAAACGCCCCCCATCCCCAGGAACTGATCGAGCCGATCGAACGTCTTGCCGGGGTGCGCCACGCGGCCCTTTTCGGCCGCGGTCTGCATGTGGTGGCGGAGGATGCCGACCGGACCATCGGCGAGATCATGGCCCTGGCCGCGACGCCGGAGGTCCGGGCGGAGCGGATCGTTCCCTCCCTGGAAGATGTCTTCGTCTCCCTCATCGAGGCCCGGGACCGGGAGAGCGCTCCGCAGCAGGTGTTCAGCAGATGAGGCTCCAGCGCATCAAGGCCGTGGCCGGGAAGGAATTCCTGCACGTCGTCCGCGACCCGCGTAGCATGCTCATGGGGCTGGCGCTCCCCATGCTGCTTCTCTTCATGTTCGGCTATGCCCTGACCCTGGACGTGGACAATGTCCCGCTGGTGGTCTGGGACCAGGACAACACCCCGGCCAGCCGGGAACTGGTAAGCCGCTTCGCCGGTTCCCGCTACTTCTCCCTGGTCGCCCGTACCGACCGGTATGCCGACCTGGAGGGAGCCATCGACTCCCGCCGGGCCCTGATCGCCCTGGTCGTCCCGACCGGCTTCGCCGGACGTCTGGCTGCCGGCGACACCGTACCGGTGCAGGCCATTGTCGACGGCAGCGACTCCAACACCGCCACCATCGCCCTTGGCTATGCCGGGAGCATTGTCGCCGGCTTCTCCCGCAACCTGACCGTCACGCGCCTGCAGAGCCAGGGAATCACGCCGCCCCGCCCCCCTGTCGACCTGGAGCCGAGGGTCTGGTACAACGCCGACCTGGAATCGCGCATCGCCATCATCCCGGGGCTGATCGCGGTCATCATGATGGTCATCGCCGCCCTCCTCACCTCGCTCACCGTGGCCAGGGAGTGGGAGACCGGCACCATGGAGCAGTTGATCGCCACCCCCCTGACCGGGTTCGAACTGGTGGTCGGCAAGCTGGTCCCCTACTTCTGCATCGGGCTCTTCGACATGGCGATCTCCATGCTGGTCGGTCGTTTCATCTTCCACGTGCCGATGCGGGGCGACCGGCCGCTCCTGCTGGCCCTGGCGATACTCTTCCTGCTGGTGGCACTCTCCCTGGGGATGCTGATCAGCATTGTCGGCAAGAGCCAGTTCGCGGCCAGCCAGTTCGCCCTGGTGGCCACGCTGCTCCCCGCCTTTCTCCTCTCCGGTTTCGTCTTCCGTATCGCCAACATGCCGCCGGTACTGCAGGTCATTACCCACGTCATACCGGCCCGCTACTTCGTCACCATCCTGCGCGGCATCTATCTCAAGGGGGTGGGGCTGCGGGTACTGGCCGGCGAGGTGCTCTTCCTGGCCCTGTTCGGCCTGTTGGTCTTCACGGTGGCGGTGAGGAAGTTCAGGAAGAGGATCGAGTAGTGTCCCGTGCGGTTAGTTCTCCGCAAGAATTCTGAGGGATTTTGGTTCCTGGCAAGGCGCGGCGACGCAGGCCTAGCAGGGCTAAGCCGAGGAGCCGGAACACAGACAGGGGCCAAAAGGCCCAGAATTATAAGGGAAGAATTAACCGCATAGGACACTACATGTTCCAGCGCCTCAAGACCATGCTCATCAAGGAGTTCATCCAGATCCTCAGGGATCCGAAGATGCGCTTCGTCATCCTGGTGGTGCCGGTCTTCCAGATCGTCATGTTCGGCTATGCGGTCAATACGGACGTCAGGCATGTGACCACCGCCGTGCACGACCGGGACAACAGCCGTGAGAGCAGGGAATTCATCGCCCGCCTCAGTCGCTCCGGTTACTTTGATATCGGCATGCAGGTCGGCAGCGACGACGAACTGAGGGAACTCCTGGACAGCGGCCGGGCCTCGGTAGGGGTGAAGATTGGCCCCGGCTTCGCCGGCGCCTTGGCCGGAGGGAAGAGCGCGCCGGTACAGGTGATCGTCGACGGAACCGAGGCCTCGTCGGCCGGGATCATCGTCGGCCACATCACCGCCATTAGCGGTCGGTTCAACGACAATCTGCTGGTGGCGAGGATGGGCCGGCAGCAGGGGGCCATCCCCCGCCTCGGCCAGGCCGAACTGCAGAGCAGGGCCTGGTTCAACGAGAACCTGGAAAGCCGGAACTATTATGTGCCCGGGGTCACGGCGCTCCTGCTCCTCATCACCACCATGATGCTCTCCAGCATGGCCGTGGTACGGGAAAAGGAGATCGGCACCATGGAGCAGATCATCGTCACCCCCATCAGGCGGTGGGAATTCATCCTGGGGAAGACGATCCCCTTCGCCTGCATCGGCTACACGAACCTGCTGGTCGTGACGCTGGTCGCCATCTACTGGTTCGACATCCCCTTCCGGGGGAACGTCCTGGTCCTGGTCGTCGCCACCGCGGTCTACATGCTCTGCACGCTCGGCTTCGGCCTCTTCATCTCCACGGTGAGCCACACCCAGCAGCAGGCGATGATGAGCTCCTTCATGTTCACCTTCCCGGCCATGCTCCTGTCCGGGTTCGCCTTCCCCATCGACAACATGCCGGTAACCATTCAGTGGTTTACCTACCTGAATCCGCTCCGCTATTACCTGGTGGTCGTTCGGGGGGTCTTTCTCAAGGGGATCGGCTTTTCCGTCCTCTGGCCCGAACTCCTCGGGCTGGCGCTGCTCGGCTGCATCATCATGACCGTTGCCATCGGCCGGTTCCGGAAGACGGTCACCTGAGGCAACAGACGGTCGGACGAGCGGGGAGAATCCGGGATAGTGATGGAGTGGCCGCAGGAATACAGAAACGGGGTGTCTCCCTAGATGGAAACACCCCGTTTCTGTCGTATCAGATAAATCGGAGAGATTTGTTCAAGTATGGCGGTTGACGGCTACTTGTAATAGCCCACTGCGCAGACCTGATCGCCAACCTTGGTAACGTACGACTGTTTCTGTACCGGCTCGGTCGTACCCGGGCGCGGCCACATGTACGACACTTCAGCAATCGCTCCTTCCTTGGCAGTGGCGTAAATCTCCTTGCCAAGGGGTTTGCCGGCCTTGTCCTTCAGCTCTTTGAGGCTTTTCCCCACCAGTGACGGATGCGCGGTGAAAACGCCATCAGGTCCCCCGCAGAATGGATAGAGGTCGCGATCCTTGAACCCGCCCTCTCCTTTGCTGAATTTTGCCAGTGCGTCAGCCTTATTGGCCTTCAGAGCAACGACCGCCTTTTCGAGCATCGCTTTGGCCTCATCGGAGGTGCCGAAGCTGCCGGCAAAAACGGTTGAGGCGGATCCGATCAGGAGGGTGGCGGCGGCAGCAAACAGAAAAAATCGTCTCATCATCTGCTCCTTTCGTTGTTGCAGGATGTCTCCCGCGTTGCAGGTTGACTATTTCCTTGGGGCCGTTGTTCCAGGCGGCGCAATCAATAACAATATTATATTATATTTGCAAGTGTAAAAATTACCCGTTCAAAACAAAATAATAAGTAGCTATATTACAATGATTTTAGCATCATAGCATCACAACAATGGTAAAACCTCGTTAAACAAGTAGTGCAAAGAAAATGAAGAGCGCATATGCTGCGACCGTTACCGTCCGAAAAGTGCTCAGGAATGCGGTTATGCCTGAGACTTCGGCGATGACGCATCGAATCGGAAACAAGACCACCAGGTCAAGCCTACAATTTTCATGGTATTCTTTTGGGAATGAAAGGCGAGGTGCATGGCACGATCTCTTGCGAGCCCCAGCTCGACCGTGACGGAGTTAGCCGGCATGAGTAATGAAGAGCTTGACGACGTATTGGCCCATCTTGAAGATGTGCTCAACACCAAAACCGTCAGTGACAGGTTGCCACAGCATCTTGTCGACAACAGCCGCTTCATGGAACTTCGCAGCATGCTGCTGGACATGAGGAGCTTCCTGCTGGCCATTGCGGCCGGCAACCTCTCACCACCGATGCCGCACAAGGGGGCCATTGCCGGTGCCCTCAAGGGTCTGCAAGCCTCGTTGCGGCACCTCACCTGGCAGACAACCATGATCGCCGGGGGTGACTTCAGCCAGCGGGTCGATTTCATGGGGGAGTTCTCCGAATCGTTCAACAGCATGGTGGGCCAGCTCGACAAGATGATGAGGCAGGTCCGTCTTCACGAACAGGAACTGGTACGTCTCACCCATACCGACCCACTGACCGGGATCAATAATCGCGGCTATTTCATGGAACTTCTGTCAGCCGAGCTGGAGCGGAGCAGACGGTACGGCAGGATCTTCTCGATCCTGATGTTCGACCTGGACCATTTCAAGAAAGTTAACGACCACTACGGACATGCCGCCGGTGACGAAGCGCTGAAGAGATTTGTGGAAGTGCTCCGCAATGCGGGACTGAGACAGAGCGATTTCTGGGGGAGGCTGGGGGGTGAGGAGTTTGCCCTGGTGCTGCCTGAAACCGGCATCTCCCAGGCCGGTACGCCTGCGGAGCGGATACGGTCGCTCCTGGAGGGGACGCCGGTCACCCACGGGGATGCAACGTTCAACATCACGGTCAGTATCGGAGTCGCCGAGTACGTTTCCGGCGACAGCGCCGAGTCCCTGCTCAACCGGGCTGATATGGCCATGTACAAAGCCAAGCAGACAGGCCGCAACCGGATCTGCCTTTCGGCTTGACAGCCAGTCGATCGGTGCGGAGCGAGACCGAAGGGCACCATACAGCGGCTCCTACAGCGTTGACGGCCCTCCTCAGTTCAATACGGAAACCAGTTACAACAGAAACAAACACCGCCAGGGAGGAAGACGCATGAAGATCCTTATGGCATTGCTCACCGCCCTGGTTTTGCCGCTTTGCGGCACAGGCATGGCGGGAGATCGTCAGGAACTGAACAAGATCATTGAAACGATCCCCCAGAACGGCCCTTTCTGGGAGTACGGAAATATTGTAATGCGCCGGAATAGCAGGAAGGCAGGAATGCTGCCGGTCGTCTTTTCCCACTGGAGCCATCGCACTCAATACACCTGCAGGGTCTGTCACCAGGAACTGGGCTTCAGCATGCGCTCAGACGATACAGGGATTACCCGCAGGGAATACCTGGCCGGAAAGTTTTGCGGAGCCTGTCATGACGGGAAAACCGCTTTCACTGTGCAGGGAGACCGGGGGGCGGCCACGTGCAAGAACTGCCACATGGAGAATACGAACAAGCTGAGGCAACGGTTTCAGGAGGTCGCCGCATCTCTCCCCCACTCCAGGTTCGGTAACGGTATCGATTGGGTTGCGGCCTTGAATGACGAGGCAATTACCCCTCGAGATTCGCTCCTTACTCCCCGCGTTATGGCGCAGATCCCGAATAAACTGCGCGCGCCGATAAAACTCGGCACAACGTCGCCCCGAAGCGACGTTACTTTTCCCCACGAAGTGCATCTGTCCGAACTGGATTGTTCCAGTTGTCACCCCGACATCTTTAACATCAAGAAAAAGGGAACGATGGCATTTACGATGGAAAGGAACATCTACGGAAATTTTTGCGGCTTCTGCCATATGCGGGTGGCATTCCCTTTGAACGACTGTAAACGATGCCATCCCAAAATGGGCACCTACAGCGGATTTTGATCATATCGCAGTCAACAGGGCGAGGCCAGGCGGTTACCCATTCGGATGTAGCGTTCAAATCACCGTCAGTATCGGGGTTGTGGAATTTGTCTCCGGCGACAACGCGGAGTATCTTCTTAGCCGGGTTGGTATGGCCATGCAGACAGGCCGCAACCGGATATGCCTTTCGGCTCGACAGACGCGAGGCGCAGAAAACTAAAAAGGGCGGCAAGAGCCGCCCTGAAGGGTGTCGTTTGTAATATGTGGGGCACAATCGGTCCGCCGGTCCCGGCTGCGGCCACCGATTCCAGGAGGGAGCACGACTAGACCGAGGCCGGCTTCATCGTTAGCTCACTGTTCTCGGCGGCGAGGAGTTCCATCTGGGCACGGATTTCGGTCACCAGAGCCTGCGCACTCTCCAGGAGCGGTTCCTTGTCGTTGTCCAGGGTCATGATCCCGTTGAAGAGGAACTTGCTCAGACTGCTGATGGCGCCGTCGTTATCGAGAATGCCGGGGAAGAATATCAGTTCCATCGCCTTGCGCCGCTTCTCGTCGCTGATATCGACCGCCACCAGCAGCACCAGGCTCATGCCGTGCCAGCGGAGCGGAGTAGCCCATACCTTCAGGTCGAGCGGCACAACCCCTTCGGCAGTAGTCCGAAAAACCCGGCATTCATGGCTGGCGTGGTTTCCGGAGAAGGCCGCCAGAATGGACTCAACCGCACCACAGTTACTGCAGGCATCACCGGTGCCACACCCGGACGGCGCGGTGGCGGCGTGCTGGCAGGCGAGGAATTCGCCCGGTCGCATGCCGAGGAAATCAGGAGTCCCCTGGGCCTCGGCGAAATCCCGCATCGCCCGGTTCCCAAGCAAAATCTGCCGAGTCTCCCCCAGCACCATCACCAGTTCAGGCATGGCGTCGATGAGGATGCTGAGCCCATGGTCCTTACGAAGGAGACCATGCAGCCAGGAGTGTTTCTCGTGATTGAGACGTTCAGGCGAGGCGAAACGGGTGGCGAGGGCAGGTTGAGACATGACTGGCATGAACCCATGATCCCATGAATTAATGAGGCTCTGAGGATTGTAGCCCAAAGAGAAAAAAATATGCAAAGGAATAATCCGTTCCCGGAGTTACGCCTTCTTCAGCTTTTCCTTCAATTCGTCCACCTCTTCGGCACCCTCGGCGTAGAAACGCTCTTCGTCGGGCGCCAGGTGGGAGAGTAGCCGGAGAAATTCACCGGCATGCACCCGCTCTTCATCTGCAATATCGGTCAGCACCGCCTGGGCAAGGGGATCGTCGATGGATTCGACCAACTGCTGGTACATCTGGATGGCCTCGTATTCCGCCGACACCATGAAGCGGATCGCCCGTATCAGCTCCGCACGGGTCAGTTTCCGGCCGTTGGCAAGACCGGCAAAGGGGTTTCCAAAGTCAGGCATCGCGCACTCCTTTCGGCAGCCACCCAAGCCCGGCGCAGCTACTTGCCGGCATTGCTCCTGATGTAGTCGGCCAGGGCCTTGTCCTTCTTGTTGATATGGTTGGTGAGCCACGCGGCAACCATCTGGTTGGTCTCGATAACCAGCACCAGGCTCGCCCCTTCTTCGTTGAACTGGTGCGTCAGCCGCTCGATGTCCTGAACGAACTGCCGGTGGGCCTTATGGTGCTCCGCGTACTCGGGATAGCCACACTCCACCTGGATCTGCTCCTCGGATTCGAAGTGTACCTTCACATAGCTGGTCAGAAACTGCAGGAGACGTGCGACCTCCTCACGCCCCTTCCCCACATTGCAGGCCTCCATGAGCAGGTCGATCCTGTTGTAGAGCTCCTTGTGCTGATCGTCGATTTCATCGATCCCCGTTGCCAGCTTGTCGTTCCATTGAATCATCGGCATGACGCATCCCCTTGTCCGTATAAACGTAACCGGTTTGAAATCTACCAAGTTACTCGACCGCTGACAAGCAACAAAAAAACGCCGCAGTAAGCGGCGTGCCGAAAAGGTCGGGAAGAGCGGCTCAGGCCGCGACCTGCCGTGGGATCACGGCTAGCCCCAGCCCTCGCAGCTCGGCCACCAGCGTCCCGGCCAACCCGTCGAGCGTCCGGCGCAACAGAGGCGAGAGTTCGTTCCCCGGGTCATAGGATGCGGGGATCACCCCCAGCAGGAAGACCTCCGCCGGGCACCGGTCGCGGAGTTCGCTGATAAGGAGCATCTCCTGGACACCGATCTGGTGGGGGGACATCTTCATCGGGATCCGCTTGAGCATGAAGTCGTCCTTGGTGTAGCGGCGGACCTCCCCGGGCTCCCCCTCGGCGGCGATCACGTCCACGATATAGACCCGCTCCGCCTCCTCCAGCTTGTGGGTCACCATGATACCCATGGTCCCGGCGTCGAAGAGCTCGACCTCGTCGGGAAAGAGGTAGCTCTCTTCCAGGTGGCGCACGAAGTGGACCCCGAACCCCTCATCGGAGAGTATCAGGTTGCCGGCACCAAAAATGAGAATTTTCATATTTTCACTCCGTGAAAAATGGGCGCAGGACACGAGGCACAAGGCGCAAGATAAAACCCGCCATCCTGCGCCTTGCGCCCTGTGCCTTGTGCCCGCTACAGTACTTTCACCTTCGTGATCTCCTTCCCCTCCGGGTCCACCGTGTGCACGGCGCAGGCGATACAGGGGTCGAAGGAGTGGATGGTGCGGAGCACCTCAAGGGGCTGGTCTGCCTGGGCCACCGGGTTCCCGATCAGGGACGCCTCGTAGGGCCCCATGGCCCCCTTGTCGTCCCGGGGGGAGGCGTTCCAGGTGGAGGGGACCACGGCCTGGTAGTTCTCGATCTTCCTGTCCTTGATGACGATCCAGTGGGAAAGGGTGCCGCGGGGCGCCTCGTGGAAGCCGACACCCTTGTACTCACCCTTGGGGATTTCGGTGTGGTTGGCGTAGGCCTTGTCGCCGGCGGCGATGTTGGCGGTCAGCTTGTCCAGGAACTCCAGGGAGAGGTCGGCCATGAGGTGCGCCCTGACGCCGCGGCAGAGGAGCCGTCCCATGGTGGAGTGATACTCCTTCATGCCGATGCCGAGCTTGGCGTTAGCCTCGTCCACCAGCTTCCTGACCCGGCCGTTGCCGGCGGCATAGTTGGCAAGGATCTGGGCCGGCGGGCCGACCTGCACCGGCTGGCCGGCCAGACGGGGAGCCTTGCACCAGCTGTACTTCCCGTCCGGTTTGAAGTCGGTGTAGTCCGGCTTGGTCTCCCCTTCCCACGGGTGGTGGGAGGCTGTCCCTTCGTACCAGGCATGGGCCACCGACTCCTGCACGTTGTTGATCAGGTAGTCGTCCCCGTGATCCCTGATCGGCCGGGTGTTGGCGATGTCGCCATGGTTGATGATCCCGCCGGTCAGGGCGAATTTCGTGTTCCGCGTGTCCTCCGGGAACTCCGGGACCGCCAGGTAGTTGGTGACGCCGGCGCCGTAGCGGAACCACTCCTTGTAGGCCCCGGCAATGGCCACCAGGTCGGGGTAGTAGACCTTCTGGACAAAGTCGCGGGTCTCCTCCATGAGCGACCGGAGGTACGCAAGGCGCTCCATGTTGAGGGTGGCGATATTCTCCATGTTGATCGCCGTGGCGATCCCCCCAACCACCAGGTTCTGGATGTGGGGGTTCTTGCCGCCGAGGATGGCGACGGCCTGGGCCGCCTTGCGCTGATAATCCAGGGCCTTCAGGTAGTGGGCCACCGCCATCAGGTTGATCTCCGGCGGCAGCTTCATGGCCGGGTGCCCCCAGTAACCGGAGGCGAAGATCCCCAGCTTGCCGCCGGCCACGAAGGCCTTCAGCTTCTCCTGCACCGCCTTGAACTCCTTCTCGCTGTTGCCGGGCCAGTCGGAGATGCTCTGGGCGATCTGGGCGGTCCGCTTCGGGTCGGCCTTGAGGGCCGCGACCACGTCCACCCAGTCCAGGGCGGAGAGGTGGTAAAAATGGACGATGTGATCCTGCACCGAATGCTGGGCGATCATCAGGTTCCGCACGTACTGGGCGTTCAGCGGCACCTCCACCTTCAGGGCGTGCTCCACGGCCCGGATGGAGGAGATGGCGTGGACCGTGGTGCAGACGCCGCAGAAGCGCTGCACGAACGACCAGGCGTCCTGGGGCTCGCGCCCCTTCAGGATCACCTCGATGCCGCGCCACATCTGGGCGGACGACCAGGCGTTCTTCACCTGGCCGCCGTCGACTTCCACGTCGACGCGCAGGTGACCTTCGATTCGGGTAATGGGATCAAGGGTTATACGGGCCATTGTATTTAATTCCTCCGGAATTTTAGGCACAAGGCGCAAGGCACAGGGCACAAGATGATTTCCTGTGTCCTGCGTCTTCGCCTGAGCCAGAATTGTGCTCTATCCAATCGGTTCTATCTTGTGCCTTGCGCCTTGTGCCCGCCTATTTCCCCACCACCGCCCCGCCGGGCAGGGGGTCAGGCTGTGCGCCGTGGCCGTGCATCCGCGGCAGCACCGGCACCAGCTTCACCAGCACCTGGTAGCCGAGGATCTCGAAGGCGACGATGCCGACCGTGATCAGCAGCTCGGCCAGGGAGGGGAAGTAGGTCCACCCCTTGCCCGGGTTGAAGCCGATCAGGTAAACGTTGAAGCGGTACAGGGCGCCGCCGAGGACGATGAAGGCGGCGCTGGCGAAGAGCCAGCGGGGGGTGCGGCGAAGCCGCTTGCTGTACAGGATCAGCGAACCGCCGGCAATGAGGCAGAACTCCAGCAGGAAGAAGCAGGAGTAGAAGTCGAACGCCAGGGCCGCCCCCACCTTGCCGCGCCAGATCAGGTCCCCCACCACCACGGTGAGCCAGATCCCCGAGAGCCACGGGATGATGGTCGCCAGCCCGGAGAGCTCGTTCACTTCGAAGGGGCGCCTGAAGGCATAGGAGGAAATGATCGACTCCAGGATGGCGATGGAGTAACCGATGTAGACGCAGTTGATCAGGAACAGGAGCGGCAGGAAGCCGGTATGCCAGAGCGGGTGGAGCTTGGTGGAGGCGATGAGGAGCATCGAGCCGAGGGACGACTGGTGCATGGTCGGCAGGGTGATCCCCAGCACGATGATGAAGATGAGCGCCTTGTCCAGGCGGGGCTTGACCCAGGTGGCTGCCGCACGGACCCACTCCATCCTGGTCAGGAAGCGGTCACGGTCCGGCACCAGCCTGGGGTGGAGCCAGTCCATGATCTTCCGGAGCGTATGCCACTGGGTGGTCTCGATGGTGGTGAGAATGGCCGGCAGGAATTCGATGATCAGCACGGTGGAGTAGGCCATGACGCAGAGCGCCACCTCGAACATGACCGAGTTGACCTGCCACTTGGAGGGGAGGAAGAAGTTGTAGGAGTTCCACGGCCGCCCCAGGTCGATCATGACCGAGAAGCCGGCCAGGCCGTAACCGAACATGCTGGTCAGGACCGCCGACCGGATCAGGGGGTGGTAGTGCATCTTGTTCCGGATGTAGACCAGGATGGCGACCGCGTAGCCGCCGCAGGCGATGGCCGTGCCGGTGGCCACGTCGTAGGTGATCCAGATCCCCCAAGGATAGCCGTCGCTCAAGTTGGAGACGGCGCCGATCCCCTTCACGTACCTGACCCCGATCAGGAACATGCCGATCAGCACCAGGGTGAGGAGGACGAAGAACGAGGTGGTGAAGATCTTTCCTTCGTGTCGCTGATATTCGTCGTGCCCCATCACTGCTTCCCCCCTTTCCCCTGATCGTCCTTCTGGCCGTCATGCCCGCCGTGCTTCTTCATGTTCTTCACGGCGATGAAGCAGAGGGTGCTGTAGAGGGCCACCGGGGCGATGAATCCCTTGTAGATGGTGTGCTGGATCTTTTCCGAGAACTCCGCCGGCGCCTCCGGCTTCAGCTCCGGAAGCCCCAGCTTGGCGAAGGGGAGCGCCGCCAGGTAGAGGTGGTTCGTCCCCCCCACCTCGTGTTCGCCGTAGATGTGGGGGAGGTACTTGTCCGGGTTATCCTGGAGCCGGCTCCTGGCATCTTCCAGCAGCTCCCTCCGCTTGCCGAAGCGGATCGCGCCTGCCGGGCAGACCTCGGCGCAGGCGGAGATCCCCTTTTCCTTCAGGTTGGTGTTCTTGCAGAGGTCGCACTTGACGATCTGGGGGATGGTCCTGTCCCACTGGAACTTGGGGATGTTGAAGGCGCACCCCACCTGGCAGTAGCGGCAGCCGATGCAGGTGTTCTTGTTGTAGTCGACGATGCCGGTCGTCTTGTCCTTGGTCATGGCGCTGACCGGGCAGACCGAGACGCAGGACGGCTTCTGGCAGTGCATGCAGGAGTATTTGACATACGACCAGCGCTCCCCCTCCTTGAAGAGCTTGATGAGGGTCCTGGTGCTCCCGGAGAGGTCCTCGGGCGCGTCCCAGAGCCGGTCCGGGTCGAACTTCGCCTTCTCGAAGGAGAGGCTGCCGTAGTCGCCGTTCACCCGCTTGCAGGCCGCCATGCACGCCTTGCAGCCGACGCACCGAGTGGCGTCGTAAAGCATCCCCAGTTCCTCATTGTTGAGCTTCGGCCCTTCGGAGGCGAGCACCGGCGCGGCGGTGGCGAGCAGGCCGGCGCCGGTCGCCCCCATGATCTTGAGGAAGTCGCGCCTACTCTGCCTTTTCATGGTCGCGCTCCCCCTTCCCCTGCTCCTCCCCTGCCCCGTCCGTCCCCGGAAGTTTCTTGGCCAGCATGGCCCCCCCTCCCAGGGCGGCGCCGGCAGCCAGGCCGACGATGCCGGTGGTGAGCGGATCGGGCCCCTTCCCTTTTGCCTTCAGGTCCACCGGCGCATAGCTGTCAAAGGGGGTCGGCTCGTGAATCTGCACCTTTTCGGCAATGGCCTTCCTGAAGAGGATGTCCGGCTCGGTGCAGCCGATGCAGGGATGCCCCACCGATACCGGCCAGGCCCCCACGTCGTTGAACCGCTGGACCGAACAGTTGGCATAGGTCGCGGGCCCCTTGCACCCAAGCTTGTAGAGGCAGTACCCCTGAGCGTGGGTATCGTCGCCGTAGGCCTTGGCGAAGCGGCCGGCATCGAAGTGGGGACGCCGTTCGCAATGCTCGTGGATCTTCCGGCCGTAGGCGAACTTCGGCCGGCCCAGGCTATCCAGATCGGGGAGCTTCTTGAAGGTGAGGAAGTAGAGGACCGTGGAGAGGAAGTTGTACGGGTTCGGCGGGCACCCTGGGATGTTGATGATCGGCTTTTCCTTGATGATGTCCCGCACCCCGACGGCGCCGGTGGGATTGACCCCCACCGACTGGATGCCGCCGTAGCTGGCGCAGGTGCCGATGCAGATGATGGCCGCGGCGCCGTCGGCGGCGTGGCGGAGCGACTCCAGGGCGGTCTTCCCCCCCACCTTGCAGTAGATGCCGTTGTCCTTGGTCGGGATCGCCCCTTCCACCACCAGGATATATTTCCCCTTGTTGGCGGCCATGGAGTCGTGCAGCGACTTCTCCGCCTGGTGGCCGGAGCCGGCCATGAGCGTCTCATGGTAGTCGAGGGAGATCATGTCCAGGATCAGGGAGTTGACGGTGGGGTGGGTGGAACGGAGCAGGGTTTCCGAGCAGCCGGTGCACTCCTGGAAATGGAGCCAGATGACCGGCGGATTGTTGTTGGCCTGGGCCGCCTCGGCCACCTTGGCATACATGCCGAACGGCAGCCCCATCATGGCGGTCGCCGTCATGCAGGTCTTGACGAAATCTCGCCGCGACATGCCGTCGCGGAACTCACTCCCCTTGCCCATAACACCTCCACAAAAACCGATAGTGAACAGCCTTGCGGCCGAATTGCATCCTGGCGTATACAGCAACGCCAGTGCCAAACGGGCAACCTATCGGTTCATGAATACGGAAACGGCATTCGTGTCAGCCGTTTACAGAACCTGGAGGGCAGCGCATGGAGAGATTTTCGGAAGAAAGTGGGGCGATACGACCCACCTTTATTGTATCATTTTGTCCAGACGCGTATCCTTTTGTCCTATCGACACCAGTGCGTTCCGCTGGCGTGCGCGACCGCGCGCCTCCCGAAACGCCCCTGCTGCAACATTTCGTCACAGCTACCCTGTAAAATCGCAACGGATGGGCCTTTACAGGCGCAGGTGCGACAAGATGTTACAGTACATTTGCTTTACCGCAGAGTGGGACCTTGTGGTGGATGGAGCAGCGAGATTTCTGCGCCTCTGCTCCTGAGATGAAAATGCCCTATCCGGAGAGCGGACAGGGCCATATACCGGGTATGCTGTATTCCTGATTACATCTTCAGCTTCAGAACATCCCCGATGACCTGCAGGCTCTTCTTGAAATCGATCGGTTTGGAAATATAGCCGTCCATGCCGGAGGCAAGACATCTATCCTCGTCCTCCTTGAACGCATGGGCCGTCATGGCGATAATGGGGATGTGGCCGCCACGGGTGCGCTCTTTCTCCCGGATGACGACAGTAGCTTCGAAGCCGTTCATTCTCGGCATCTGTACATCCATCAGAATAAGGTCAAAGATCCCATTCTCCCATTTCTCGACCGCTTGCTCCCCGTTTTCGGCAAAGTCGGTCTCGTAATGCGACCGTTGCAGCATAGGTCCAAGAACCTGCCTGACGGTAGGATCGTCCTCGGCAACGAGAAGGCGCGGTTTCATTACCTCTGCTGTGCGCGAGGCATCCCCGACTGGCGACGCTTGAGTCGCTGCGGTGATGGCGCTCGGCTCCGTTTCGGCCTCGTCGAAAGGTATGGCACAGGAAAAGGTGCTCCCTTTCCCCTCTTCGCTCGTGAAGGTGATCGTTCCTCCCATGCGTTCTGCTATCTCCTTGCTTATGGCAAGACCTAGCCCGGTGCCGCCGTAAATACGGGTATGGGATTCGTCCCCCTGGCTGAAGGCTCGAAACAGGAGATCCTTCTTGTCGTCGGAAATGCCGATACCGGTGTCGGCAACGGTAAAGGTGATATTCTGCCTGCCATGGACGGCGCTGTCTGCTGCAACGTGTATCACTACCTTCCCTTTTTGGGTGAATTTGACCGCATTGCCGACCAGGTTCGTCAGGACCTGGTTGAGCCGTGTCTGGTCGCCGACCAGCGTCTCCGGAACATTGTCGGCCACGGTGAACGCAAGGACCAGCCCCTTGCTCTTCGCGGCGGGAAGAAGGATGTTGACCGTATTTTCCAGGCATTTCCTGATGGCAAACGGCCTATTTTCCATCGAGAATTTGCCCATCTCGATTTTTGTCAGGTCAAGAATGTCATTGAGTATCCGGACCAGGGCAAGAGCCGATGTATGAGCTGTCTGGATAAATTCCCGCTGCTCCGTTTCGAGGTTGCCTAAAAGGACCAGATCGAGCATGCCGAGGACACCGGTCATGGGGGTGCGCAGCTCATGGCTCATGTTGGCAAGGAACTGGCTCTTGGCCTGGGTAGCCGACTCGGCCACCTCCTTCGACCGTTGCAGTTCTTCCTCAATCCGCTTGCGCTCGGCTACTTCGCGCAGCAACTCGGCCCGGCTCTCCTCCAGAGCCTGCTGCTGCTCCCGCAGGACTCGGATCGAGCTGGCCTGCGCCTCCAGTTCGGTCAGGTCCGACACCACCAGGCAGATGCTGGTAAAAGCGTCGGCCACCAGCAGGCTTGCCGCGAGTTGAACGGACACGGCGGCGCGGTCGGCAGCCCGCAGCGTAAGACGCCATTGAACCGGGCCAGCCAGGGCGTCGGTCAGGATCGCACGCAAAGGCTGCTGCTGGGCGGGCGCAACAAAGGCGGTGAACTTTTGCCCGATGATCTCCGCCATGGGGGCCTTCACCAAGTCGCAGAAGCGCTGGTTGCAGAAGAGAATGGTTTCGTCAAGGCCCACGGTCAGGGCGGCCTCGTTCATGGTTTCGACTATGAGCCGGTACGTACGCTCGGCGCCGGTGAGGGAAAATACCCGGTCGCCGTGCGGACCGGCCACGACAAGGGCGTCAACCTCGCCGCTGCGGATGGCGTCCAGAGTCTGCTCGGCCTCGTCAAGCCGGGCGCGAAGCTGTTCGATCTCGCTCTGCAACTCCTCTCTGGTTCTGTTGTCACCATGTTTTCTTGTCATATCAGACCTTGCTCTTCTCACCGGTCCTTGGCCGCAGGTCCAGCCCCACCAGGACCTTATCCTTGTCAGCCATGTTGCCGATGATCTTGCGCAGCGGCAGCGGCAGTTGCTTGATCAGAGTGGGGGCGGCAATGATCTGTTCACCTTTGGCCAGAACCGGGTTCTGGTAGAGGTCGATGACCTCCAGATGGTAGCGCCCCGCCAGGTGCTCCTCACAGATCCCGGTAATGGTGCGTATCGCCTCCTGCGATCGTGGGGTGAGTCCCGCAATGTATAGCCGCAGGACATATGGCTGAGGTCCTGACTCCCGGCGTGCCGCTTCCAGGACCTCCAGTGCTGTTTTGGCATGTCTTTTGGCCATGGACATTCCCTTTTGGATGTAGTTCAATCCTAATTCACAACACCCACTGCTTAGCCACTTCCGGCCTCCTCTTAAGACAAGAGGGGTCGGAGTGAGTCATGAAAGCGGCTTGATGTCCAGCCCCACCAGCACGCGGTCAGTATTGGAGAGATCGCCGATGATCTTCTTCACCGGCTCGGGGAGTTTTCGCACCAGGGTGGGTATAGCCAGGATTTGGTCTCCCTTGGCGAGCTGGGGGTTGACCAGCAGGTCAATCACCTCGATGCTGTATATACCTTCCAGGTGTTCCGAGCAGATCCGCTTCAGATTGTCGAAGGCGGCAATGGATTTGGGTGTCTGGCCTGCGACGTAAAGCCTCAGCCGATAGTGCTCTCCAGCATTTGCGGCTTTGCTTTGGCGCGGTGACTTGATCTTTGTTTCAGGTGTCATTTGCTACCTCTTTTCACCTTCTGTGCAGGGTTCACCTTTTGGGTAGGGAAATCGTCGGCTTTTCGCGACCGTGCCATGGCCTGGGTCCCCTCGACCAGGAGCTCCTGGTGCAGCCTTTCCCTGGCAATGGCCCGCTCAAGTTCGTCCCTTTCGGCCTCGAATTCGGTGCGCAGCGCCGCAATCTGCGCATCGATCACCGTCTTTTTGCGCTCGATGTCGCGCTGTTTACGCTCGATCTCCAGACTACGATCCAGAGTGTCGGCCCGTTCCTTCGCCTCCTGGGCTACCCTTCCCGCGCCGGTCAGCACCCCGCCAGGGCCGACATAGACATCCTGGAGCATGGCGCCGTTGTCGGTCAGGCGGTACTCCCTGACCTGGTTGGAATGCTCCATGCCGCGGGACTTGAGGATATAGAGGCCGCGGTTGCGCTCGCCGCTCCCTTCTATGACCTGCAAAAGGAGCCAGGTGTCCATGAGCGACGATATTCCCACCTCGGTACGTTCCAGGCTCCCGCCAACGGCGGTCAGGTCGGTGCAGAAGGCAGTGATCTGCTTCATCTTCAGGAAGTCGATCAGCCGGGAGAGCATGGACTTGACCTCCATGTCGCTCGCCGCTGCTATCAGATTGGAGATGGGATCGACCACGACGATAGCCGGCTTGAAGCTCTCTATCGCCTTGTGCATGGTCACCAGGTGCATTTCCAGGCCGTAGAGGGTCGGGCGGGAGTTGCGGAATTCCAGCAGCCCCTTGTTGACCCACTGCTCCAGATTAATACCTATTGAGCGCATGTTGCGGATGATCTGGTGGCGGGATTCCTCGAAGGCAAAATAGAGGCAGCGCTCGCCGCGCCTGCAGGCGGCATCGACGAAGTGGGCGGCCATGCTCGATTTGCCGGTCCCGGCGGTGCCGGTTACCAGGACGCTGCTCCCCCGGAAATAGCCTTCCCCCCCGAGCATGGTGTCGAGGCGCGGGATGCCGGTGGAGACCCGATCAGAGGAAGCGGCATGGTCGAGGCCGACGGAGGAGATCGGCATGACGGCAAAGCCCTGTTCGTCGATCAGGAACGGGTACTCGTTGGTGCCGTGGGCCGAGCCGCGGTATTTGACGATCCGCAGGCGCCGCGTAGCGATCTGCTGGTCAACCTTGTGGCTGAGGAAGATGACGCAGTCGGCGACGTACTCCTCCAGGCCGAAGCGGGTCAGGGTCCCTTCCCCCTGCTCGCCGGTGATGACGGCGGTGACCCCCTGGTCCTTGAGGAAGGTGAACATCCGCTTCAACTCCGCCCGCAGGATCACCTCGTTGGCAAAGCCGGAAAAGAGGGTCTCGATGGTGTCGAGGACCACCCGCTTCGCGCCGATGGATCTGATGGCGTAGCCCAGGCGGATGAAAAGCCCCTCCAGGTCGTACTCGCCAGTCTCCTCGATCTCGCTCCGCTCGACGTGCACGTAATCGAGAGCAAGTTTGTTACGGGCCGTCAGGTCGTTCAGGTCGAAGCCGAGGGAAGCGAAGTTTTTCGTCAGCTCTTCGGACTTTTCTTCGAACGACATGTAGACGCCCGGCTCGCCATACTCCGTTGCCCCGCGCACCAGAAACTCCATGGCAAGCAAGGTCTTGCCGCAGCCGGTGCCGCCGCAGACAAGCGTAGGGCGTCCCTGGGGAAGACCGCCGCCGGTGATCTCGTCCAGCCCTTTGATCCCGGTCGGGGATTTCTGCAAGAGTTCGACAGCTGGTTTTAAGCTTTTGACCGGTTTGGCCATGTGCATCCTCCTGATGGTGTTTATCTCATATCAGTGATGTGGATAATATTTCCCCAGCGAACGCTGCATTCGGCGATTAGAGCGTTTCAGATGAATTCCCATAATCATTCATACTGAGTAATACCATAGATTTCATATTTCACGACTATATTAGGGCGTGGGGAGCCTCTTGGGCAGGAATTCAGGGGACAGCATAGGACGAGACTGAGGGGTGGAGACTGAGGTGGTGACTGAGGAGACGTTGCCTGCTAAGTATGCCATGCCGACCAGGGATACCCCGTGGAGTCAAGCTTGACAGGTTGCGACTCGGCTGAAATCAAGATCAAATACTGAAAACCAGGTCAGCGAGCCCCTCCCTGGCGCACTGCCACCTCTTCTTCCGCAGCAGCCTCGTCCCGCTCCCCGTCCCTTAGCCGGTAGTAGTCGTCAGGGGTGTTGATGTTCCGGAACGAGCCGAACTCCGGGTCGAAGCAGGCCACCTCGGCGGCCGGGACGATCCGGACCGGGAACCGGTGGAACAGCTCCACGATGCGACGCACCCCGCCCGCTAGGGCCTCGTCCATCTCCCCCAGCGCACTCTTGGCGTAGAAGGCGTGCAGCGGCTCCACGCCGCCGTCGCTCTCCGGCACCAGGGCGGCGTGTGCACCCATGGAGCCGGCCAGCCCCCGGATCAGGCCGCTGTTCAGGTACGGCATGTCGCAGGCGGTGACGAAAATCCGCTGGTTCGTGCTGTGGTGCAGCCCGGCGTGGATGCCGGCCAGGGCACCCTTCCCCACGTGGAGGTCCGAGACCTTCCGGCAGGGGAGGAAGTCGTACAGCTCCGGGGTGTTGGTGACGACGATCACCTCGTCGAACAGCTCCAGGAGCTGCCGGTGGATCGCCTCGATGAACCGCCCCCCCTTGTACGGCAGGAGCGCCTTGGTGCTCCCCATCCGCCGCGATTCGCCGCCGGCCAGGATGACGCCGGTGACGCCCGGTATCCTCCCCGATGCCGCCGGCCGCGCGATTGGCTCCGCCGCCACCTGCAGCCGCTCCGGATGGCTGTAGACCGTGAACCTCCCTCCCCGGACATAGCCGATCAGGGTGATCCCCGCCTCCTCGCAGAGCTGCACCGCCTTGTCCGTAGCGGACGTACGGGAGGCGATAAGCGGTATCCCCAGCTGGGCCGCCTTGGCGGCCAGTTCGGTGGAGACCCGACCGGAAGTGACGAGCATCTTTCCGCTGAGGTCGATCCCCTTCAGGAGCGCCTCGCCGGCGATCCGGTCCAGGGTGTTGTGACGGCCGATATCCTCGGCGTAGAGCACGAGCCGCTCGCCGTCGCCGATGGCGGCCGAGTGGATGCCGCCGTGGGTCCGGTAGCGGTCCGCCTCTTTGGCCAGGCGCTCCATCAGGTCGAAGACCGCCGCCGGGGTGAAGCTCCCGCCGGAAACGGACGCCAGCCGCGCCGGCAGGGAGAAGGTGATGCCGGTCCCACAGCCGGAGGTGAGGATCGGCTTCAGCCGCTCCGGGAGCTCCCCCTTGATCCTGACGCTGGCGATACCGTAATCGGTGCAGACGGAGAGCATCTCGAAGTCGGCCAACTGTGAGACGAACCCCTGCATCCGCAGGAACCCGGCCACCAGGAAGCGGAGGTCGTGGGGGGAGGCGATCAGGGTCGCCAGCTCCCGGCCGTTCACCGTCAGGCTCAGGGGGAACTCGACAACCGGCGCAGACTCTTCGGCCGTCAGCCGGCCGTTCTTGTACAGATGGCATATCATCATGAATCCCCCTCGTGGCGACGGCAGAGGTCGTGCCGGATGCCACCCCGCTCCGCTCCAAGCGCCTCTCGCGCCGCCGCTGTATGGCTCATTTCGCTACCGGCCTGAAACTCGCCCTGACGGGCTCAAACATCAGGCCGCTTTACGCTCAATTTCGCCGACAGCGGCTGGCGCTCGGGCGCAGTCGCTCCGACGGCGCGGCATCCGTCACGGCTTGCGGCATCGATAACGAAAAGGAGCAGCCGCACGATTGGCGCCTCACTTCCCCCGCTCGAACCCCTCGCGAACCGCCAGCAGATCCAGATGGATCGTGGTCATGTCCTCCACCTCCAGCGGCACATCGCCGTGCCCCTTGCGGGAATCACGGGTCTTGATGTAACGGCTGCAGGCACGACAGGTGTCGACCCGACAGGGGCCCTCGTCCACCGAGAAGTAGGATTGCATCTCCCCGTCATCATTACCGCAGTAGGGGCACGTGAGCCGCTTGAAGGGCCAGCGAAAGGTGCAGGCGGAACAGCAGAGATGACGGCGCCCCTCTTCGCCGCTCAGTTCGGACATGGCGGCCCGGGAGCCGCAGACCGGACAGTACCCCTCATGCCACTCCGGGAACGCATCCGCCCCATAACCTGCAGCAAAACTCTCCAGAGCCGCCTTGAGCGGAATCTCGAAGACGAACTCCACCAGAGCGGCGGGGACACCAAGCTCAGCTGCGGCATCGGTGATCGGTCCCCGGCGGCGCTCCAGGATGGCGGAAAAGATGGTGGCCGGATCGATGGTCCCGGCCTGCAGGGCCGAGGCGAGATGCCCCAGATATTCCTTATTCTCCCGCCCCTTCATGCAGAGGAAGGCCGTAATCTCCACGATGAAGCGTACGGCCTGCTCCCGCTCGACATGCAGGTCCGTGGGGGAGAGCAGGGGGAATCCGTTCCTGCTCCGCTCGGACAGATTGTCGGTCGATGGCTGTATCGTGATGCCGGTTTCGCGATCGCGCCCCTGCAGCAGTTCGTACAGGCCGATGAAGAGCGGAACGATCTCGACGTATTCCGGAGACGAGGCGGCAGCCTGCTTGAGGGCGGCAATCTTTGCTTCGGTAGTTGTCATGAAAACTCCATATAACCCATCCAATCCTCCACTTGTCAGGGGAGGCTTAAAGGCTTCCCCCCTGATAAGGGGGGACTGAGGGGGGTTGCCTTGAATCTAACGAAGAAAAGTCGCGTTCCGTTACTCGTCCCGGTGGCTCCGGTTCTCGAACCGCGTATA
>CAYSJJ010000035.1:0-6598 GCA_964431365.1 uncultured Geobacter sp.
TAATTAATAATTTTGGTGTGTTATACCCAACAGCACCCACAACAACAATGCTGGCACCATCCTTGGACAAGGAGAGTAGTGAAGATCGGATCCGTGTGAGGTGCCATCATGTCAACTTCAGGCGATACAAAGAACTTGATCAACATCCTTCTAGCATCATGTCTGCTCATTCTTCCCAATATCAGCGGCGCTTCAACTGAAATGGAAAGAAACAGTCCGACAATAAAGCTCTGTGAGTATTCTAGACAGCTTCAGGATCCATCCAGCAGAAAACAGTATCTGGATGAAATTAACAGGATAGTTATGAACGAAAGGAAGGAGGATCAGACCAAGGATGACCAAACAGAGGAAAGCATATTATCATACCTGAAGATAACAGATAATTATGCATCAAAACAAAACAACGTGAATAAAATTGACTACTTTTCAACGAAATGTCTTGTCTGCCATGATGAAGTGAATGCAAAAATGGGAGAAGTCGTTATCAAAGACAACCCTGGCAACAAAAGGATCAGGCAACTGGCAAGCAATCACCCAATTGGAATGACCTATAACCGCTACGCCTCCCACGGAAAAGGATTTAAGAGCACGGCATTGTTCAACAACAACATTAAATTATTTGACGGGAAGGTCGGTTGCCTGACGTGCCACAACCCGATCAATCCGGAAAAACGGCATCTTGTCATGAGCGATGCCAAGAGCGCCCTATGCTTGACATGCCATGACAAGTAGCAGCCGTTTGTTACACCGAAGATCTGATCGGCGTTCAACATCCCCCACTCATGGTCGGCCCCGTACCTCCCCGGATGGCCGTTCGAGCAAGGCTCGGGCCTTCCGGCAGAGATGATCCACGGAAAGCCCGTACTCGGCCATCACAACGTCACCTGGAGCAGAGGCGCCGAAGCGGTCTATGCCGACCATCGCCCCGCCAGAGCCGGTGAACCGTTCCCAGCCGAATGTTGTACCCGCCTCGATGGAGAGCCTTTTGACCACCTGTGGCGGCAGTACCGTATCGCGGTACGCATTTGTCTGCGCCTCAAACAGTTCCCAGCTTGGGAGGGAAACGACCCTGGTGCGGAGGCCATCTGCAGACAGCTGCATCTGCGCCGCCAGGGCCAGTGGGACCTCAGAGCCGGTGGCGATAAGAATCAGTTCAGGAGCGCCCCCATCGGCCTCGGCCAGAATGTATCCACCCATCCGGAGTCCCTCTGCGGCCGCGTACCGGTGCCGGTCGAGAACGGGAAGGTTCTGGCGCGACAGCACCAGGGCCACCGGACCGCTGACATGCTCCAACGCCACCTGCCAGGCAATGGCAGTCTCGTTGGCATCGCAGGGGCGGATCACCAGCAGGTTCGGGATAGCCCGCAACGAGGCGAGCTGCTCCACGGGCTGGTGCGTGGGCCCATCCTCTCCCAGGGCAATGCTGTCGTGGGTGAAGATATGGATCACGTGGAGCCGCATGAGGGCGGCCAGTCGGAGCGACGGACGGAGATAATCGGCAAAGGCGAGGAACGTGGCGCCGAACGGAACTGTCCCGCCATGGGCCGCCATTCCGTTCAGCATGGCGGCCATACCGTGCTCACGTACCCCGAAATGGATGTTGCGGCCTGCGTACCCCCACGGTCCTCCCACGGCTCCCTGCCTGTCAGCAGGGGCCAGCGCCGGATTCTGGAAATCCCCCAGCGCGGCCAGGGCGGTGTGGGTGGAGGGATTCAGATCGGCAGAACCGCCCAGAAGCGTCGGCAGGCGGGACGCCAACGCGTTCAGCACCTTGCCGCCGGCAACCCTGGTCGCCATCCCCTTCGGATCGGCGGAAAACACCGGCAGCGCCTCCTGCCACCCCGGGGGGAGCTCCCCTGCCATGGCCAGCCGCAACTCTGCGGCCAGCTCGGGAAAGGCACAGGTGTACCCTGCAACCAGTTCGTTCCACTCCCTCTCCAGAGCCTCCCCTGCGGCCAGCGCCTGCCGGAAGTGGTGCAGCGCCTCTTCCGGCAGATGAAAGGCCGGCTCGACCGGCCAGTTGAGCCGCTCTTTGGTGAGCCGCACCTCTTCGCTACCGAGCGGCGAGCCGTGGGCCTCGAAGGAGTCCTGACGGTGGGGGGAACCGTAGCCGATATGGGTACGGATCATGATCAGCGAGGGTCGGGACGTCTCCTGACGCGCCTTCTCCAGCGCGGCAGCGATGGCTGCTGTTTCGTTACCGTCAGCCACATTCTGGACATGCCATCCGCAGGCCGCGAACCGGCCGGCCCGATTTTCGGTAAAGGAGAGGTCGGTGGACGAGGCCA
Organism: uncultured Geobacter sp.; assembly: GCA_964431365.1. GTDB lineage: Bacteria > Desulfobacterota > Desulfuromonadia > Geobacterales > DSM-12255 > Geomobilibacter. The sequence continues at coordinate 2,289 of CAYSJJ010000035.1, forward strand.
GGGAGATCCGGTTGTCATCATAGAGCACGATCAGCCGGCCAAGGCCCAGATGGCCGGCAAGGGAGACAGACTCCGCCCCTACCCCCTCCATGAGGTCGCCATCCCCCACCAGGCAATAGGTGAAATGGTTGATGACGTCGAAACCTGGACGATTATAGCGGGCAGCAAGATGGGCTTCGGTCAGCGCCATGCCGACGGCGTTGCCGAGCCCCTGCCCCAGCGGCCCGGTGGTGGTCTCGACGCCCGGGGTCTCTCCCCGCTCCGGATGGCCGGGTGTCCTGCTCCCCCATTGCCGGAACCGCTCGATCTCGGCAAGCGGGAGGTCGTATCCGGTGAGATGGAGCAGACTGTAGAGGAGCATGGAGCCGTGGCCGGCGGAGAGGACGAAGCGGTCCCGGTCGAACCAGCCGGGGTTGACCGGGTTGTGCCGGAGAAAACGGCTCCAGAGGACGTAGGCCATAGGCGCCGCCCCGAGCGGCAGGCCGGGATGGCCGCTGTTGGCCTTCTGGATGGCATCCACCGCCAGGAAACGGATGGTGTTGATGCAGAGTTCGTCAACCTCTTGTGCCGATTGGGTGCTTCCGGTTTTCCGCTCCATGTCGTACTCCATGATGTATGTTCCGGTGCTTTCAGGTACATAGTAGCGCAAATCCGGCGCAACGCACGACATCTCCAGCAGCCCTATTCGCACACAAAAAAACCGCCGCAGGGAATCCGTTCCCGCGGCGGTTCGCATCAGTGTGTCCAATTGATTTGGTCTAGAAAAAGCAGTTGTCCACGAAACGCACTAAAAACACTAACTAAATAGGTAACTATACAACATCACATACAGTCAGTTCAGTGAATTGCTGGTTCTCTTGCATTGCTCTATTTTTTCGTCTTTTTCCTGTCGTTCGTGGACCAGATTGTTTGTTCCTATGTCGCGGGTGATGCCGCCGTTGATGTCCCGACAGCCCCGTCCAGACGGAACGTGCTCACCATCGTGGCCAGTTTCCTGACCTGCTGCTCCAGGTCTCCGGCTGCATCGGACGACTCGAAGGCGCTTGCCGCGTTCCGGCTCGTGATGTCATTGATCTGCGAGACCGACCGGCTGATCTGCTCCAGACCGCTCGCCTGCTCCTGGGTGGCCCGGGAGATCTCTTCGGTCAGGAGATCGATGGAGCGCGCCCCCTCGACAGCCCCGGCCAGATGCCGGTCGATCTCTTTGGAGATCCCCTCCCCTTTACGCGCCAGATCCACCGATGTCCGGATCAGCCGGTCCGTCTGCTGGGCAGCTCCGGTCGAGCGCCTGGCCAACTGACGGATCTCTTCCGTGAGCGCCTCGAAATCGTTGCCGGCACCCTCCACGTGGGCGGCGGAAATGGCCGCGTTGACCCCCAGCAGATTTGAACTCACGGCCACATTCTTGAGGTTGTGAATGAGATCTTCGTACTCGCAGAGAATCCCCGCCATTTCGTCGCCCCCACCCGATCTGGCGGTGAACTCGACCCTCCGCTGGAAATCCTGCAGCCCCTTTACCGTCTCTTCGCATCGCTCCGCCAGCTTGCGGATTTCCGAAGCGACAACCCCGAAGCCGCTGGCTGATGAGCGGACCAGCGTAGCCTTGGAGGTTGCGCTGGTGGAGAGCTTGTCGGTCTCCTTGGCAATGGTGTCGATCTCCTGAATGATCCCGGCAGTGTTGTCGGCCGAGCTCCGGATCTCCCCCATGGCGTCCAGCATCCGGTCCATTTCGGTCTTGGCCGTGGTAATGGACTCGGCTGAATGCTGGGCGCTGATCCGGGCATCTGCGGTACTCCGAGCGCTTTTCTGGGCGTATTCGGCAAGGTGGGCCACCGTGGTCGAGGTTTCGGACAGCTGCCGTTCCTGTTCGGCCGCCCCTTTGGCAACGACCTCGCTCCCCTCGGTGATCCGGTTGCCGACACGTGAGACCAGATCCACGGTTTCCGCGACCTGGGAGACTGCGGAATGGAGCGATTCGGCCGTTACGTTCATCGCCTTTTTGATCACGGCATGTTCGCCGTGATACCGCCCTTCCATCCGGGCGCTCAGGTCGTAGGTTGCCAGTCGTCCCAGGACCGTGCTTGCCTCGTGGATCGGGTTGAGGACCGCGTCCAGCGTCCCGTTGACCCCGGCGATCAGATCCCGCCAGATCCCCTGGTAATCCCAGTCGTTGCCGCGGGTGCGCAATCTGCCGGCGCTAATGTTGTCGATCAGGTCCTGCGTTTCGTTGTGCATGCCGTACAGGGTGGCCAGGAGCGTATTGAGGTTGCGCTTGATGTCGTTGCACTCCCCCTGGTACTCGTCGATGACAAAGGGGGGAATCCGGCCGTGGGCAATTTCGTCGATGGCGCCGGCAGCAAGCCGCAAGGGGTCGATGAGGGTATCGAGCATCCGGTTCACCAGCACGACCAGGTCGGCATCCTTCCCCTTGTACGCGGCAGGATTGCCCCGTTCGTCAAGGTTGCCGCTCATCATTGCTTCGGCAAGCCGCTGGATTTCGTCGTGAACGGTTGCACCCTTCCGGCTCTTAGCGGCTGTCGTTGGCGACTCGTTTTTCATCTTTTGATCCTCGCTGGATAGTGAACAACTGGTGCCTGATGCAGTCGGCAGCCGTGCCGATGGCGGCAGCCGTGGCCGGCGTCATGAACTCACGCATCTGGTTGAAACAACGTCCTTCGATCCCGACCAGCAGAATGGTCGGCGGGAGCTTTTCAGGGCAGAGCAGCCTGCCCACATCGATGGTTTCCCTCAGGCCGATGCCGTGGGCGGAGATCGCCGAATTGGCGTTCCCCGGCACCTCCTCCCAGGAGAGGCAGTGGATCGTGCCGGCCGGGGCGCCGAACTGGACCGCATCGACGACGAGCAGGGCATCTTCGTCGCCGGTCAGCCGGTCGAGCAGGGCGATGCCGCCGACACCGACATATTCGAGTCTCGTTGCAGGGGGGAGCTCCATCTCCTGCAGCCGGAGGAACAGTTCATGGCCAACGGCATCATCGGCCACCAGCTCGTTGCCGACACAGACGACCAGGATGGTGCGTCCAGGGGCGACGGTCACTGGGTCCTGACCGTTGCCCGGCACCGGTCGCCGCACGCGATGACCTCCGACTTCACCGGTCTGCAGAGCAGTTCGTTCAGGATGCCATCGAAATAGGAGTGAAAGAGCCGGCAGAGGGCCCCGCCAGTCGGAATCCCCCGGAGGGTGCAGACATCCCTGAGCACGCACCGGTCAAAGAGCAGTTCACGTTCCCCGTCCTCCCCCTCCAGGGTGAACTGGAACCCTGCGGACATCCTGCTCGCCAGCACGGTCATCGCCTCTTCCAGCGACGGATTGCCGAGATGGACCGGAAGCTTTTTTGCCATCTCCCGTCCGGCGATACGGCCGACCGGGGCCGTGGCCCCCCCCATGATGTTGTCGATGGTGGCGGTAAAGATATCCATCAGAAACGCCACCTCGCCAAATGCCTTCCGGTGGTCCTCCAGGGTAATGTCACGGACCGCATCGCCGCTCATAGGAACTTCTCCATTCTGCTGCAGAACTCCAGGTCACGATAGAAATTCTTGACCGTATGGTGCCCGGCGTGGCTGATCGCCCCTGACGGGCAGATGTAGGCACAGCTCAGGCAGGCGATGCAGTCTTCCTGGTGCTTCACCACGCAGAGGCGCTTTTCGGCGTCAAACTCGAAGACCCTGGTCGGGCAGATATCGACGCACATCTCGCACCCGCGGCAGGCCTGTTCATGGACCATGACCTCAACCATCACTGTTCCCTCCGCAAGCTTTTGACGACCGACCTCCCCCGGGTTATCAGCACCTCCAGCGGCATGCCGCCCACCGCATGGGTGGCGCACGACAGGCAGGGATCGAAGCAGCGGATGCCGAATTCGATGGCGTTCAGGAGGGCGGCATCATCGGTCCTGCCGATGACGTGGCTTTCGGCCGCCTGCCGGACGGTACGGTTGATGAGCGTGTAGTTCTGCTGTGTTGCCACGATCAGGTTGGCCGCCCGGATGATGCCGTTCTCGTCGATCTCGTAATCGTGGATGAGGGTGCCGCGGGGGGCTTCCGCGTGGCCGACCCCCCGGCCACCGGTGAACTTCACCGGCACCCGGGTTTCGCCGTGCAGCAGCGGATCGCCGAGGATGCTGCCGGCCCGCTCCACGGCCCAGATCAGTTCGATCAGCTTGGCGTACGACTGCAGGACCGTGGCATGGCACGGGGCACCGAACTGCTCCCTGAACGCCGCATACTCCCGATCCGCCCACTCGGTGCCGTACCTGGCGACGGCATTGATCCTCGCCAGCGGCCCGACC
>CAYSJJ010000035.1:6608-35190 GCA_964431365.1 uncultured Geobacter sp.
GAAATGCACCTGCTTCATGTACGACCAGTCAATCACCGATTCAACCAGATGCCGGTCATACTCCTGGACCGGAAACTCGGCCACCAGGGCGCCATGCTCGTCCACGGCCCGCAGTTTCCCTTCCAGCAGCGAGACCTTGCCGTCGTGCACGGTCCCGAGCGACCAGGACGGGGTCACCCAGTCGTTCAGGATGGCGGGGTAGCGATCGGTCATCCTGAACAGGAGCTCCTTCACGGCCGGGACAAGTTCCTGCAGGAGCAGCATCCCTTCATCGACCCAGGCGCGCAGTTGGGACTCCCGCTCCCGGTCGAGCACAAAGGTGATACCGCCGGCAACAGAGGTGACCGGGTGGGTACCTCTCCCCCCGACCAGTTCGTTGATCTTCTGGCCGATGCTCCGGATCCGGAGCGCCTTCCTGGCCAGCTCCGGGTTGGCCTGGACAATGCCGACCACGTTCCGTATGGCCGGATCGGCATCGAGCCCCAGCACCAGGTCCGGTCCCTGCAGGACAAACAGGGAGAGCGCATGGGAGTGGATGATGTGCCCCATGTACATCAGCTCGCGCAGGAGCTTCGCCGCCGGTGGCGCCTCAACGCCGGCGGCATGGTCGAGGGCGTTGGTGGCGGCCAGGTGGTGCGCCGTCGGGCAGACCCCGCAGATCCGGGCGGTGATCAGCGGCATCCGGTCGGCCTCCATGCCGATCAGGATCTTTTCGAACCCCCGCAGTTCATTGACCACCAGGCCGGCAGAGTCGATCCCCCCTTCCTCGTCAAGGTTGATGAACACTTTGGCATGGCCCTCGATACGGGTAACGGGATCAATGGTGATGGTCTTACGCATACTCCTCCTCTGCCTCCTCGATCCACTTGTTGATGAGGAAGGTCGGCTTCTCGCCGATCATCGAGGTGGCCATGGTGTAGGAGTAATGGGACTTGGAGGTCCGTTCGATCTCCTTCACGATGGTCTCCTTCGGTATCTTGGTCAGCCGGGACATCCGTTCACCGATCTCGGTCCTGATATCCCGGTTCGGCTCGGTGAGGATCTGCATGGTGGCGCCGGCGCAGCCGGTGCATGGGACGCCGTTGAGCGGACAGGGTGACAGGCAGCGGTCCAGGGTCACCGACCCCATGCAGATGTACCCCTGGGTCAGGAAGCAGTCATCCGGGTCGGGGACCCCTTCCGAAGGCTTCCTGATCCGGTCGGTCTCCCCTTTGCGCATGGAGCGCTTGCAGTGGGCACAGACCGACTCCTTGGTGGCCTGCGGGGTCCGCCCCTCCAAAAGGGCGAGGAGCGCCTCGAAGACGAATCCCGGGTGGGGGGCGCAGCCGGGGAGGTAGAGATCCACGTCTATGACGCTGTCCAGCGGCCTGACCGTCGGCTCCAGCGGGGAGACCAGGCTGGTCGGCGTTGCGTGGGGGGTGGTCGTCTTGTTCCGGCTGTAGACCGCCTCGAAGATCTCTTCGCGGCTGTTCAGGTTGCCTGCCCCGGCGATCCCGCCATAGACGGCACAGGAGCCCCAGGCGATGATCAGGTCGCAGCTTTTCCGCATCGCCTCGGCAGCATGGCGGTCATGTTCGGTCCTGATGGCTCCCGAAACCAGACCGACCGTTGCCGGCGGGTAATCCTTGATGTCGGTCAGCACCGGGCAGCGCTGGATTGTCACCGACTGGAGCACCGCCAGGATCTTTTCGTGGAGGTCGACAATGGCGATATGACAGCCCGAGCAGTCGCTCAGCCATTCGATGTTGACGGAGACCGGGGCCGGGGTGGCAGGCTTCTTTTTCGCACTGCTCATGGTCTGCTCCTGTGGATGATGAGCCGCTTGTAGCAGGCGTTCTCGCCGGCATGCAGGATCTCCAGGGTCGATTCCCGCCCCATGATGTTCTGCAACGAGCCGGAAAAGAAGCCGAACATCATGTTGCAGAGCGACCCCTTCTGTTCATGGCCGAACATGAAGAGCGACTGACGGATCATGCAGTCCCGGAAGACGAGATGGATATCGTCATCCCCGTTGTCCGTCGGCTGGACCAGTTCCGGACGGTCATGCGTCTTGAACGGCTCGAAATGCCAGAGGCAGCCGTTGGCAAGCAGGACCTCGGTGACCGCCGAAAGGGCCTGTTCGATGTCGTCGGTCTTGGCGACATGCTCGGAAAGGGAGATTCCCAGTTGTTTGCCGGCCAGATACGAGATGCTGTTCGCCGACTCCCCGATGGCCTGCTCGATGCCGCTGGCTATGGCCCCGAGGAAGGTCATGGTCTGCTGCAGCGAGGCGCGGTTGCTCAACATTTCTGACATGGTAGAAAAGCCCCCTTCCGGCCGGTAACGATTCGGCATCATGCTGCCGGGTCGGACGTCGAATATGTCAGGTTTCTGGAAGAGAAGAGATGCCGGGAACCGTTGACGTCGTTGTCCTGGTTGAGATAGGTCCGGAAAAATAAAACAATGTCATCCGATAACGTATTCACGTTATTCGGCAGCCGCCGTGCCTGCTTGAGTAAATTTTATTAATAAAAGAAAAAAATCTATATTTAGTTCATTACTCGGACATTTTACGACGGAAGATCCAGACGGCCAGCGTGAAGAGCACGGCGGCGGTCACATACAGGAGCGCGGCATAGGCCCCGGTGAAGCGGCCGGAGACCAGGGCCAGGCGCGCCCCCTCGAACAGCGCCGTGGTGGGGAGGAGCCGGATGACCGGCAGGATGGCGGCGGGATAGGATGAGAGCGGGAAAAACATGCCGGACATGAACATGAGCGGCATGATGAAGACTGCCTCCACCCGGCCGATGGTCTCGGGTTTGTCCATGAGGGTGCCGGAGATGATCCCGGCACAGGAGAAGAGCGCCGAGCCGGGGACCAGGAAGGCGAGATAGCCGAACAGGTTGGCCGGGGTGAAGCGGAACGGCGTGATGGCGAAGATCACCAGGGCCACGGCCAGCCCCTTGACCAGGCCGTGGGTGAAGCCGGAGAGGATCTTGGCAATGACGATCTCGGAGACGGTGATGGGGGTCACCCGGTACGATTCGATGGTGAACTGCACCCGCCGGTGGAACCAGAGGCTCCAGACGCTCTCGCTGAAGGCGGCGTTCACCGCAGTCATGGTGATCAGGCCGGGGGCGATGAAGAGGCTGTACGCTACCCCGTCCACCTGGCCGATGTACCCCTTCATGCCGATGCCGAAGGCGAGGTAGATGGTGAGCGGATAGGCGACCACCGCCACCAGCTCCCCCAGCAGGCTGCGGCGGAGCACCAGCATGTCCCGCCGCCAGATGGCCACGGTGCCGCGGAGGGTCATCATCGCAAATCCTTTCCGGTCAGGGAGATGAAGATCTCCTCCAGGGTCCGGTCCCGAAGGGAGATCCGTCGCACCTCGGTCCCGTTCAGGGCCGCGATCACCTCGGAGAGGCACTCCCACCGCTCCAGTTCGACGGTGACGGTCTGGCCCTCCACCCGTAGCGCGCCGATGCAGGCCAGATTCTCCAGCGCTGTCGCAAACTGCCTGCCGTCCCGGCCGAACTCGATCTCGTAGACCGCCCCGCCGGTGAGCCGCGTCTTCAGCTCCTTAGGGCTACCCTCCGCGATCAGCCGGCCGTGGTCGATGATGGCGACCCGGTCGCAGAGCTGCTCGGCCTCCTCCAGGTAGTGGGTCGTGAGGATGATGGTCATGGAGCCGGCCACCGACCGGACATAGTCCCAGACCGCCCGCCGCGACTGGGGGTCGAGACCGGTGGTCGGCTCGTCGAGGAAGAGGAGCTTCGGCTCGTGCAGGAGCGCCCTGGCAACCACCAAACGCCGCAGCATCCCGCCGGAGTAAGTGTCAGGGAAGTCGTTCTGGCGCTCAGCCAGCCCCATCAGGGCAAGTAGTTCGTCGATGCGCTGCCGGTACCGCTCAGCCGGCATGCCGTGCAGCCGCGCATGCAGCTCGAGATTCTCCCGGGCCGTCAGGTAGCGGTCCAGGCTGTTCTCCTGGGGGACCACACCGATCAGACGGCGGATCTCGCGTCCCTGGGTGCGGGTGTCGAACCCCTCCACCAGGGCCTCGCCCGAGTCCTGGCGCATCAGGGTGGTCACTATCCGGATGAGTGTGGTCTTACCTGCCCCGTTGGGGCCGAGCAGGCCGAAGATGGAGCCATGGGGAACCGTGAGGTCGAAGGCGTTCAGCGCGACCAGGGAGCCGTAGCGCTTGGTGAGTGCGCGGGTGACGATGGCGGGAGACATGAAAAAAGTATAGCAGCCCGCGAACTAATTGCATTTGCTCTGTCTGGTTCCGACCATGTCAGGTCCCGGCAGGTTCGAAGAGCCTGCCGGCAACGGCCAGCTGCTCCGGGCTCCCCAGGAGCAGTACCAGGTCGCCGCTCTGCAGCTCCCAGACCGGGTCCGGGTTCGGGATAACTTCGGCACCGCGCTTGATGACCAGGACCGAGGCGCCGGAGCGGTTCCTGATGGTCCCCTGGCGAAGGCTCTCCCCCTCCAGCGCCGCCCCCTTCCTCACGCGGAACGTCCCGATCTCCGCGCCGGAGAGATAGCCGCTAATGCCGACGGCGTGACTGTGGCGACGGCTCATGGAACGGAGCATGCCGTAGCCGTCCCGGCGGACGTCGCCTATGCACCGCTCGATGTCGTCCTGGGGGACCAGGAAATTCCGCAGGACCCTGGAGAGGATCTCCACCGAGGTCTCGAACTCCTCGGGGATCACCTCGTTCACCCCCAGCGAATAGAGCGGCTCCACCTCCAGCAGATAGCGGGTCCGGGCGATGATATGGATGGTCGGGTTCATCTGGCGGGCCATGGCAACGATCCGCCGGCTCGCCGCGGCATCGGAGATGGCGACCACGATGCAGCGGGCACGGTCGATCCGGGCGTGCGCCAGCACCTCCGGGTGGGAGGCGTCGCCGAAGATGATCTTCTCCCCCCGTTTCCGTTCGGCGCCGATGGTGAACGGGTTCGTGTCGATGACCAGATGGGGGATGGCGTGATGTTTCAGGGCTTTGGCTAGGTTTCTCCCGTTCAGGCCATACCCGGCAATCACCACGTGGCCGGACAGAGTGACTTTCCGCTCCCGGGCGGCCAGGGTGCGCCCTCCCCGCACCAGACGCGCCGGTAGCCGCTTCACGGCAAACAGCGCCAGCGGTTCGGCACTGCGGACAAGAAACGGCGTCAGTACCATGGTAGCGATGGAGGCGGCCAGAAAGAGCTGATACGCCTCTGCCGAAAGCAGACCGTGCTTGAGCCCGCTCTGGGCGAGGAGAAATGAGAATTCGCCGATCTGCGCCAGGGCCAGCGACGCCACGATGGCCACCCGGAGCGGCAGGCCGATGGCGCGGACCACGCCGGCCGTCACCAGAACCTTCACCGCCAGGATGGTCAGGACGATGGAGAGGAGCAGAAGCGGCCGCTGCACGAGGATGGCCGGATCAAGGAGCATGCCGACCGAGATGAAGAAGAGGCTGGTGAAGGCGTCGCGAAACGGGATCACGTCCCCCATCACCTGCTGGCTGTATTCCGACTCGGAGATGGCCAGACCGGCGATGAACGCCCCGAGGGCCAGCGAAAGGCCGGCAGCTGCCGTGAGCCAGGCGGTGCCGAAACCGATGAAGATGATGGAGAGGATGAACAGCTCGCGGCTCCGGGTCCTGACCACCTGGCCGAGGAGCCACGGAATGAGGTGCCGGGCGCCGAACCAGGTGGCGGTCACCACGGCCAACGCCTTGGCCCCTACCAGCAGGATCGCACCTCCTCCCTGGCCGTCCCCCCCCAGGAGCGGGGTGAAGAGCATGAGCGGCACCACGCAGAGGTCCTGGAAGATCAGGATCCCCAGGACGGTCTTGCCGTGGGGGGCATCCATCTCGCCGGCATCCATGAGAAGCTTCAGGATGATGGCCGTGCTGGAGAGGGAGAGGAGGAAGCCGAAGAACAGCGCGACTCCGGGAGGGTAACCGGCCAGCCGGCCGAGCAGCGTGACGGTCAGGATGGTGAGCACCATCTGCAGCCCCCCACCCAGGAAGACCATCTGCCGGATCCTGACCAGTTCCTTGAGGGAAAATTCGATGCCGATGGTGAACAGGAGGAGCACCACGCCGATTTCGGCCAACTGCTCCACATTGTGGGAGTTCCCCACCAGGGCCAGTGAGTGCGGACCGGCCACCATGCCGGCGATCAGGAAACCGATGATGGAGGGGAGTTTCAAGCGACGGACCAGGATGACGGTCAAAAGGGCGAGCCCGAAGAGGACCACCAGGTCAAGCAGGGTATTCATGTGATAACGGCACTCCCAATTGGATACGGCCCGTCGGTACGGGTCATGATGCCCGGGGAACCTGCGCCGGCCTGAAGCTGTTGAAATCCACGACGATGGCGGTGCAGTCGTCGTTGGGCAGCTCGCCCCCGCCGAACCGCTGCAGATGGTTGAAGAGGGTATCCAGGAATTCTGCATCGTCGCCGGTGGCCGTGCAGAGCGTTTCCCAGAGCCTCTCGCTGCCGAACAGCTCTCCCGCCCCGTTGGCACACTCCACGATGCCGTCGGTATAGAGGAGGAGTCGGTCCCCGGCAACAAAATGGAACCTGCCGCTGTTGATCTCCATGTCATCGAAGAAGCCGACCGGCTGGGCAGTCGTGTCGAGCGGGGTTATCTCCTCTCCCCGCCGGACCAGCGGCGGCACGTGGCCGGCGTTCACATAGACCATCTCCAGGGTCGCGGGGTTGATGATTCCGAAAAAGAGGGTCGACGAAAAAAAGTGGTCAAGGGCCTGGCTCCGCCGGGAAAAGGAGGTCAGGAACCGGTTCACCTGGGAAACCAGGCTCACCGGGTCGCACTCCCCCTGGGTGGCGCGGTGGAGGTAGCCGTAGACCAGAGACATGACGATAGAGGCGTGCAGACCGTGGCCGGTCACATCGCCGATGAACAGGGTCTGGCAGCCGTCCGGCATGGTGATGAAATCGAAGTAATCCCCACCCAGTTCGTCGGCCATCTGGTTCCTGACGCCGATACAGCACCAGGTACAGAGAGGCGAACTCTTCGGAAAGAGCAGGTCCTCGATTTTGTGCGCCAGCGCCAGTTCGCTGTCCACACAAGGATCGACGACGGAGGCAAGGAGGGTACGATGTATCGCGTTGTCATCCGGTCCAGTCATGATCCTCTTCTCCTGTCGAGACAGGGGGCTCGACGTTGCCCCCGGGGATGAAGATTCTCACCCCATTCACATCCTCAGCGCACCCGGCAATGCTATACTCTAGCATGTCGCAGCCCGGCTTCAATCGAATTGTGGTGCAGCTTCCAAAAGCAAACGGCTGCGCCGACAGCCTGCAGGCTTTGGCGTAGCCGTCTGCTCGTGAAGCGGAGTCCAGAAGGATCAAAACGTCTCGAACTCGCTGTCCAGACTCTTATCATCCAGCAACGCATAGTGAAATCCACCGGCGTTGGCCGCATTCTTCGCCGCCGGAAACGGCGCGTATCCGTTGCTACTGCCGCTCTCCAAAACTTTTGCCACGGAAAGGGAACGCTTCCTGGCCGGCACCTTCGCCCGACGAGACTCTCCCTGGGCGCTCGCGGTGAACGCGGGATCGATCCTGAAAAAGGCAATGGAGGACTGGAGCTGTTCCGCCTGGGAGGCAAGCTCTTCGGCAGTGGAGGCCATCTCCTCCGACACCGAGGCATTCTGCTGGATCACCTGGTCCAACTGCTGGATCGCCTTGTTGATCTGCTCGGCGCCCGTGTCCTGTTCACGGCTGCCGGCGCTGATCTCCTGCACCAGTTCGGCGGTCTTCTGGATGTCCGGAACCATCCTGGCCAGCATCTCCCCTGCCCGCTCCGCCACCTGCAGGCTGGAGGCCGACAGCTCCGAGATCTCCGCGGCCGCAGACTGGCTCCGCTCGGCGAGCTTTCTCACTTCGCTGGCCACCACCGCGAATCCCTTGCCGTGCTCCCCGGCCCGGGCAGCCTCGATGGCGGCGTTCAGGGCCAGCATGTTGGTCTGACGGGCGATCTCCCCGATGATGGAGATCTTGTCCGCGATCTCCTTCATGGCGACCACCGTCTGCTCCACCGACTTCCCTCCTTCAAGGGCAGCGGCTGCCGACTTTACGGCGATGGTTTCAGTCTGCATGGCGTTGTCGGCGTTCTGGCGGATATTGGACGCCATCTCCTCCATGCTGGATGACGCCTCTTCGGCTGCAGCCGCCTGCTCACTGGCCCCCTGGGACATCTCCTCCGAGTTGGCGGAGAGCTCCTGGCTGCCGGCTGCGACGTTATCAGCCGCTGCCTTGACGCTCCCCATCACATCGGAGAGCTTGTTCGTCATGGCTGACATGGCCTTCATCAACTCATCCCGCTCCGAGCGCTCCTTCACCGATACCATCAGGTTGCCGCCAGCTATTTCCTTTGCCACGTGCGTGACCATCTTCATGGCGTCGATCAGCATGTTGAGGTTCTGCTTGATCTCGTTAAAATCGCCGTTATAGCTCTCCACGATCCTGTCCGGCATATCCCCCCTGCTGATACGCGCCACATACTCCGCTGCGACATTGAGCGGCCCGATCACCGCATCCAGCGTCCCGTTGACCCCCCCCACGATCCGCGCGAATTCGCCATTATGCCGGGATGCGTCGGCCCTGGTCTCCAGCTTGCCGGAAACCGCGGCCGTGGAGAGCATCTCGATATCCTGCATGATCGCCCTGAGCCGTTCGGCCATCTCCTGCATGGCGCAGAGCAGTTTCCCTGTTTCATCCTGCGACTCCACGGCTATCCGGGTGCCAAGGTCACCGGCGGCGATCTGTTCCGCCAGAGTGACTGCCATCCCCAGCGCCCGCCGTATCCTCTGGGCAACGAAGAAGGCCAGGAGGAAGATCAGCACGGCACCGACAACGGCGCCAACAATGATGCGCGACTTCATCCGGCCCATTTCCGCCTGGACGTCGTCGACGTAGATACCGCTCCCCACGATCCAGCCCCACTCCTTCACCATCTTGACGTACGAAACCTTGGGGACCGGTTTGCTCGCCCCCTCCTTGGGCCACATGTAGTCGATCACCCCCTCCCCCTTCTCTTTGGCCAGGGAGACCATCTCCATGAAGATCCGCTTTCCGTTCGGGTCCTTCTCGTCGGTCAAGGCCTTGCCATCCATCTCCGTCTTGATCGGATGCATGACCATCCGCGGTTCCAGGTCGTTGATCCAGAAGTATTCATTACCGCTGTACCGCAGGTTCTTTACGGCGACGAGTGCCATCTTCCGGGCCTCGGCCTCCTTAAATTCGCCGCTCTTCACCTTTGCCTGATATCCCTCGATAAGCCGGTGCGCCACCTCCACCACATTCCGGGTCGCGTCGATCTTTTCCTTCATCATGTCCCTTTCCACCAGGGGGAGAAAGTAGAAGAGGATCCCGGACATGAACAACGCGATGGTAACGATCGAAATACTGAGGACTTTTGTCAGGATATTCCAATTACTGAACTTGAGCCGCTCCATCATACTCCCTCCTCGTTAGCTTCGGCAGCATCCGCACCACACCGAACATTAATTAGCCACTTCAAATGCTATCGATATTTTTTTAGTATTCTTTAATTTTATTTATTGATAATTTTTCTGGGAAACAAAATAGTCACCAAACTATCCAGAATCACGGGCATTAAGCCTATCCCGTCGCACGGCTTGGGGATAACCGTCGGGCCCCTGGAGCCCGGAGCCGTACGTTTGTCCCGGTTTCACTGATGTCTCACCGAACGCTTTGCATATCCGTGGATTTCGGCTAATCTGTCCGGCATGGGAACAGATACAAACGACATGTCTCTCGAAATGGAAGAGCTCCGCAGACGCCTCCGGGAAGCGGAAGAGATCATCCGGACACTCCAGAATGACACGCCATCAGACCCTCTCCCGGTAGAGCCGACGACCGACGGCGCACTCAAGAAAGCCAACGACGAATTGGAACTCAAGGTGTGGAGGCGGACCGCAGAACTTCTCAGGGCAAACGAAGCGCTGAAGGCCGAGATCGTCGAACGGAAACGGGCGGAAGAGGCGTTACGGAAGAGCGAGGCCCTCTACCGGGCCATCGGAGAAAGCATCGATTACGGGGTATGGGCATGCGCCCCGGACGGTCGGAACATCTATGCCAGCGACAGCTTCCTGAAGATGGTCGGCATGACCCAGGAGCAGTGTTCGGATTTTGGCTGGGGCGAGGTACTGCATCCCGACGATGCCGAGCGGACCATTTCCCGATGGAAGGAGTGTGTCGCCAGCGGTGGGACCTGGGACATCGAACACCGGTTCAAGGGGGTCGACGGGATCTGGCACCATGTACTCGCCCGCGGCGTCCCGGTCAGGGACGAACAGGGGGAGATTCTCTGCTGGGCCGGCATCAACCTGGACATAAGCCGGCTGAAGGATGCGGAGCAGACCCAGCATACGACCAGCCAGCGCCTGAACCTCATCGCCGAAACGGCAAACCTGCTCCTGGCGTCCGGCTCGCCACTGGACGTGGTCGAGAATCTCTGCGGGAAGGTAATGGAGTTTCTCGACTGCCAGCTGTTTTTCAACTTCCTTGTCGACGAGAAGGCCGGCCGGCTTCGCCTGAATGCCTGCGCCGGGATATCCGAGGACGATGCAGACGGGATCAGGTGGCTCGACATGGGAGCAGCGGTCTGTGGCTGCGTGGCCAGGGACGGCTGCCGGATCGTGGCCGAGAACATCGCCGCATCGGACGACCCGCGCACAGAGCTGGTCAGATCGTTTGGTGTCCAGGCGTATGCGTGCCACCCCCTGGTCTCCAAGGAGAGGGTCATCGGGACTCTCTCCTTTGGCAGCCGCACCAAGACCAGCTTCACCGGCGATGAGCTGGAGCTGATGAGAACCGTGGCCGACCAGGTAGCCATTGCCATGGAGCGCCATTTGGGCGAACAGGAGAAGGAGTCGCTGCTGCGGGAGCTTGCCATGGAAAAGGCCCGCTGGCAGACCACGGTCAACAACCTGCTCGATCCGGTAACCGTCTGCGACGCCGGCGGCTCTGTCACCTATATCAACCCGGCCTATCAGAAGATGATCGAACGCCCGCTCGTGACCGACCTGCCCGTGGCAGACCATGCCGGCTACTACCAGCTCTACCGGCCGGACGGCAGCCTGTTCCCGGCAGAGGAGCTCCCGCTGCAGAAGGCCGCGTTTACCGGTACGGAGGTACGGGACGTGGAGCTGGTTCAGCGGGCCGCCGACGGCCGGGAGTTTGTCGCCATTTTCAGCGCCGCGCCGCTGCACGATGCAGACGGACAGATCATCGGCGCCGTGGCTGTCGGCCACGACATAACCAAGCTGCGGCGTACCGAACGGTCGCTGCAAAAGGCCCATGACGAGTTGGAAAAGCGGGTTGCCGAGCGGACCACGGAACTGGCCAGCACAGTCACGGCCCTGATGGAGGAGGTTGCCGAGCGGCAAAAGGCCGAGCAGGCACTGCGCGTGGAGAGCGAGGAGCGCCTGCGGGCAATGGAGCAGCTGCGGGAAAAGGACCGGATGCTCATGCAGCAAAGCCGCCAGGCAGCCATGGGGGAGATGATCGGCAACATCGCCCACCAGTGGCGGCAGCCTCTCAACAATCTGGGACTGCTCATCCAGGAACTCCCCATCAGCTACGCCGTCGGCGAGTTCAGCGGCGAGTATCTGGAGGGGACCGTCAACCGGGCGATGGAGACGATCTACCACATGTCCCAGACCATCGACGGGTTCAGGAACTTTTTCCGGCCGGACAAGGAACAGAGCACCTTCGCCGCCAGCGGGGAGCTGGCAAAGGCCCTTGCCCTTCTCAGCGGGAGCTTTCGTGAACACATGATACAGTGCGACGTCGTCACCCACGAGGAACTCATGATCCAAGGCTTTCCGAACGAATTTTCCCAGGTGCTCCTCAATATCCTGCTGAACGCCAAGGACGCATTCGTCGAGCGGAAGAGCGCCTCACCACGGATAAGGGCAGAGCTGTTCAGGGAGAACGGCAGGGGGGTGATTACCATCACCGACAACGCCGGCGGTATTGCCGAAGGGATCATGGAGCGGATCTTCGACCCGTATTTCACCACCAAAGGGCCGGAGATGGGGACTGGCGTCGGCCTCTTCATGTCGAAGACCATTATCGAAAAAAACATGCACGGCACGCTCCGGGCGCGCAATACCGGCGACGGCGCCGAATTCAGGATCGAGATCTGATATGACACCAGTACCCGTGGACACGACTCCCATTTCCATCCTCCTGGTGGAGGACGAAGCCGATACCAGAGAGATCCTCTCCAGGATGCTCACCCTCAAACTCCCCGGCATCAGACTCTGCTCTGCCGATAACGGCAGGAGCGGTCTGGAGCTCTACCAGGACCTGCAACCGGACCTGGTCATCACCGACGTCAACATGCCGCTCATGGATGGGCTCAGGATGGCCGAGGCGATCAGGGAACGGAATCCGGGGGCGCCCATCATCGTCCTGACAGCCCACAACGACACCCAGTACCTGCTGTCTGCCATTGAAACGGGCATCTCCCATTACGTCCTGAAACCGATCAACCAGCGCAAACTCTTTGCGGTCATCGACCACTGCCTTGACAGGATTCGCCAGGAACGGCAGCTCAGGGAACAGGGGAAATTCATCCGCAAATTGTCACGGGCGGTGGAAAGAAGCCCGAACATGGTGATGATCGCGGCGAGTGACGGCACCATCGAGTACGTCAACACGAAGTTTACCGAGATTACCGGCTACTCCGCCGTCGATGTCGTCGGCCGGAATCTGCGGTCCCGTCTTGCCGGCATCATGCCGGCCGATGCGGTTGAGAACCTCTGGAGTACCATCAACAGCGGTGCGGAGTGGCGGGGCGAGGTGCAGAACCGCACCAAGGGGGGAAAACCTTACTGGGAGGTGGTGTCCATATCGTCAATACTCGATGAAGATGGTGCCATCACCAATTTCGTCGTGGAAAAGGAGGACATCACCTCCAGGAAGGCTGCAGAGCAGGAGATAGAACTCCTGAACACTCGCCTTGCCGAGCGGGCCGCCGAACTTGAGGCGCTCAACGGTGCGCTGGAGGCCTTCAATTTCACGGTGTCCCATGATCTGCGCACACCACTGACGGTCATCAACGGCTACAACCAGTTACTGCGCGAACGCTATGCCGACAGGCTGGACGCGGACGGGACAGGATATCTGCAGGCGATTGCCAATGAAGTGCAGCAGATGAACAAACTCATCCGCTCTCTGCTGGATTTTTCCCGCCTGGGACGCCAGGGCATCGACTGCACCGACGTAGACCTGAGTAATCTGGCCAGGGCCGTTGCGGAGGACTTGAAGCAATTGGAGCCGAAACGTTCTGTCACCTTCGTTTTACAGGATGGTGTCCGTTCCACCGGCGACTACGCCCTGCTGAGGGTCGTTCTCATGAATCTGCTCGGCAATGCCTGGAAATATACCGGCAAACGAGAGGAGGCGATCATTGAATTCGGCTCGCAGCGGATCCAGGGGGAGCCAGCCTATTTCGTCCGTGACAATGGCGCCGGCTTTGACATGACCGAGGCCGAAAAACTGTTTGTCCCCTTTCAGCGGCTGCACTCGTCAGAGGAGTTCGAAGGGCTCGGGATCGGCCTGGCCACCGTTGCCCAGATCATTCAACGCCACAAAGGCCGGATCTGGGCCGAAGGAGTTCCCGGCAGCGGGGCAACCATCTATTTCACGCTGGGGATGGAGGGCCAGTCAGCTTCTCTTCCGTGCTAGCCACGCGGCAAACTGCACCAGGTCATCGGCATCTTCGGCAGGAACCGACGTTCGATCCGGTTCATGCTCCTCCCCTTCGAAAATGGAATCGAACCCGGCATCGCACGTCCCGTTGTCCGGCTTGGCAATCGTGTAGCCAAGCTGGTCGACCGGCTTCAGCCATTCGGGCTCTTGCTCTTCAAAGAGAGCGAGCTGTCCGTAATCTTCGGGTTTTTTCCCTCGTCTGGCCACGCTCAACCTCCGAAGGAGATAATTATCTCGACTGCATATTATTGCAAGCGCGAAAATGGATCTGATCCCGGAAAAACAAAAAGGCCTCGCGAAAAATCCGCGAAGCCTCTATGTATCTACTGGTGCGAGAGACGAGACTTGAACTCGTATGCCTTGCGGCGCTGGATCCTAAGTCCAGTGCGTCTGCCAATTCCGCCACTCTCGCCATTCGAGGCCCTCTATATAACATGCCCGGCCCACCGAGACAAGTATCAATGAGCGTGTGACCGGCCGCTGGCCGGTCGTTAAGGGCGAAGTGCTATCCCCGGTGCCGCTCCTTCAACGCCTGGGCAACCTCCCGCTTCTGCTCCTTCTTCTTCATATCCTCCCGCTTGTCATGGAGCTTCTTCCCCTTGGCCAGGCCCAGTTCGGCCTTGACCTTGCCGTCCTTGAAATAGAGACGGAGCGGAATCAGGGTATACCCCTGTTCGCGGATCTTGCTGTAGAGGCGAACAATCTCCTTCTTGTGGAGAAGGAGCTTGCGCATCCGGTCCGGGTCGTGGTTCTCCCGGTTGCCGAAGTCGTACGGCGAAATATGGAGGTTGTGCAGGTACGCCTCGCCCTCCCGGATCATGGCAAAGGCGTCGCCCAGATTCGCCTTCCCCATGCGCAGGGACTTCACCTCGGTCCCCTGCAGGACCATGCCGGCCTCGACCCGCTCCTCGATGAAGTATTCGTGGAAGGCCTTCTTGTTTGTGCAGATCAGCTTTTCACCCATGGGCGCATACTAGCAGAGGGGGGAAAGAAATGGCAATCGCTTTCCTGACCGGCTACGGCTCTGCGCCGGCGCAAAAGACGTGTTCGAGCTGGCTCTGGCCGATGACCGACGCGCAGAGGCTCTCCGCGGTGGCCGCCGGCGGTGCGCTGACCACCAGGAAATCGGCCCGTTTGCCGACCTCGATCGACCCGACTTCGTG
The DNA here is from genome assembly GCA_964431365.1 of uncultured Geobacter sp. Lineage (GTDB taxonomy): Bacteria > Desulfobacterota > Desulfuromonadia > Geobacterales > DSM-12255 > Geomobilibacter. The sequence goes on from CAYSJJ010000035.1 coordinate 21,521, forward strand.
CGCCAGCCGAAGCGCCTGGGCGCCACCCATAGTGGCCATGGAGAGGAGTTCGGCCGGGGAAAACACCGCCGCCTGCCGGTCGAGCAGGAAACGCATCTCGTCCCACAGGGAGAGTGAATCATTGCTGGCCAGGGAATCGGTCCCGAGGGCCAGCGTGATCCCGACCTTCTTCAACAGGGCCGCCGGCGCCGTCCCGACAGCCAGCCGCTCGTTGCTCCGCGGGCAGAGGACCACCGCGACTCCGCGCCGGGCAAGGATCTCCGCGTCTGCGGGGGTGACCTGGACGGCGTGAACCGCTGTCATGTTGGCATCGAGAACGCCGAGGGAGTCCAGGAAAGCGGTCGGCGTCGTGTGCCGCGGTGCGGGAAGGTAGTCCTCCCAACCGGCAAAGGGGTAGATCTGGTCAGCCAGCGCGCCGGTTGTATCATGGAAGAACCGGGCCTCTTCCGGAGATTCGGCCAGATGGGTCATGAGGGGAACGCCAAGCTCCTTCCCCATGGCGGCGAGACGACCGAAGAACGGTCCCACCACGGTATGGGGGGCATGGGGAGAAATGCCCGGCAGCAGGCGGGCGGGCGGAAACGCGTTGATCGCTCCGTCCAGGTCGGTAGCCAGCCTCGCACAGCGGGCCGGTTCAAACCCCAGTGCCTCGAAGAAGATTCGCCCCCCCAGGGGTGAGGAGGTATACAGGGTGAGCAGTGATCTCTCCGTGAGGATCTCTCCCACGGTGGTGGTGCCGGTCTCGATACACTTGGCTATCCCTTCCCTGACCGAATTGGTGAGTTCCGTGGACGTCAGGCCACGCCGGATCTTGATGACCTGCACGATCCAGTCGGCGTAGGTGCGCGGCAGGTAATGCAGCCCTTTGCGGTCCTTCCAGGCCGGGAAATGGGTGAGCTCCAGATGGGTGTGGGCATTGACCAACCCCGGCATGATCACCCCTCCGGGGAACTCCCGGACCGGACCCGGCCAGGCGTTGCGCACCTCGTTGAGCGGCCCGACAGCGGCGATCCGACCGTTTTCCACAACCATTGCCCCCCCGGAAATGGGAGGGGAGGAGACGGGGAGAAGATAGGAAGCGGCAAATATCTGCATTGCATCGGCCTCGTTAGGGATTTTTAGACCATCAAGCAGAACTATTGTAGCAGGCAAAAAGAAAAGGGCAAAAGCCGCACGGCCCCTGCCCTTCACAATGGATGAGAAAATTCCTGCTACGCCGCAGAGGAATCAGCAGCAGATCCGGCGACGCCCGTGCCGGCACGGAGTTCGTCAACCTGCCGCAGCAGAGCCTGAATCTCCGGCCGCTGCACGATCTCGCACTGTTCAGTCAGGATCGTCGCCAGAATCTCATTGGTCGTCAGCGGGTTGGCCAACACGACGCGGAGGACAGTGAGTTCCTCGCCATAGCGGGCCATCTGCAGCCGTGTCCGGGAGACAAAGGATTTCCCCGCCTCCCGCTGATATTTCTGCAGCAGCTGGCTGACCTGGTCCAGGAGGAGATTGATGGCGCTGCGCCGCTCCGCCGTCGCTGCGGCCAAAGCCTGCTGCACGTCGAACGGACAGTAGCGGTAGGTGAGGATGTTCAGTTCCGGTTCGCTGGTCAGCTCGAAATCGGGATGCTGCCGGATCATGCCGGCAAAGGTTCGCGCCCGCTCGATCCCCATATCGATGAGGAGCTCATACCCCTTGCGGCCGATGATGGAGAACCCGGCATGGACCAGCATCGACATCCCCGGTCGCGACCCTTCGAGGGTATGGCTGCCGAGGTCCTTGGAACCATGACGCAGGATATAGTTGGCGTGATGTTCGATCGCCGACAGGGCGGTAGGATCCTTGAAGACGACCATCCCCGCCCCCATCGGCACATAAAGCTGCTTGTGCGCATCGATGGTGACCGAGTCGGCCCGATCGATGCCGGCAAGGAGTGAGCGGTAACGGTCGGAAAAGAGGGTCGGCCCACCCCAGGCAGCATCGACGTGAAAATGGCAGCCAAGCTCCAGGGCGAAATCGGCCAACTCCTCCAGCGGGTCGACGTTGCCGGTTTCGGTCGTCCCGGCGATGCCGACCACCGCCAGCGGGAGAATATTCCGGTCCTGCAGGTGCCGGCATTCGTCTCTCAGGAGCTTCAGATCGATACGGTTATTCCCGTCGGTCTTCACCTTGATCAGATTGTCCCTGCCGAGCCCGAGAAGGTCGGCGGCCTTGCCGAAGGAATAGTGCCCGCGCTCCGAGACGAGGACGGCAATCCCGTCTGCGCCGCGATATTTCAGCGCGCTGGCCAACCCTTCCTGGGCAATGCCGCGAAAGGTCCCTTTGGGTGCGAAGAGGCGGTTTCGTGCCACCCAGAGCGCCGTGACGTTGGCGATGGTGCCTCCGGAGCAGAAGGCCCCCAGGGCATGCTGACTGTTGTGAATCCATGGCGGATAGAAGTCGTCGTCGCGGCGATAGACCAGGTGATGGAGCATGGCGAGGACCTGACGCTCCATGGGGGTAAATGCCTTGGAGGTCTCCACCTTGACCACGTTCTGGTTGAGGGCGGTCATGAGGCGCGCCAGGGGGAGCATGAAGTAGGGGAGCGCCGAGGTCATGTGGCCGACAAAGCCCGGGGCAGCGGTATGGACCGACTGGGCAACCAGGTTCTTCTTGACGAATTCGGTATATTCGGAGACGTAGGTCGGTTCTTCAGGGATGGTGAAGGAGGAGAAATCCGCTTCTATCTCTTCGAGGTTCCGTTCGATGGCAACGATATGGGTCTGCAGAAAGCCGGTGACGTCGCCGGTAATCGCCTGGTCGATGGCGCCGAGGGTCGAATCGGGCGCTTCCGGCACGGTGAAGATCCGGTAGAGGTTTTCCAGATTGGCGCGGGCTGCGTCACGATTTTTCGGCATTGTCATCTAACCTTCAGGCTGGCGGTCGTAGAGCGACCGACTGGCGGACTCAAAAGTAAAAGGCACGGATCTCAGGGGACGAACCCGTCAGTCATCATCCCCAAGGAGACAGTTGTCGATAAGTCGCGTTTTCCCGACCTTTACCGCCAGGGCCAGCAGGGTCTGGTCGTCGGCAGTGGCAACCTCCTGCAGAGTAGTCCCATGGCGGAACTCCGCATAGTCGATGACCGGCGTCTTTTCCGCCTCGATGGCTTCGATGACCAGCCGTCGCAACTCCGCCACGTTTCGCTCGCCGGCCCGATAGGCCGCTCGGACAGACCGCACGCCACGGCTGAGACAAAGGGCCTTCTGCCGCTCCTCGGGCGAGAGGTAGGCATTCCGGGAGCTCATGGCCAGCCCGTCCGGCTCGCGGACAATCGGCATCCCGACCACCGTGACCGGCATGTTCAGGTCCCTGACCATCTGCCTGATCACCGCCAGCTGCTGAAAATCCTTGTTGCCGAAAAAGGCGACCGTCGGCTGGACGATATTGAAGAGCTTGCAGACAACGGTGGTCACCCCCCGGAAATGCCCGGGCCGACTGGCTCCGCAGAGCGGGAGCGACAGCTCCTCCACATTCACGTAGGTCTGAAAACCGGACGGGTAGATCTCCTCCGCCGAAGGGACGAACAGGAGGTCGACGCCGGCAGCCTCAGCGATCCGCTTGTCCCGTTCCAGGTCCCGCGGATAGGTGGAAAGGTCCTCGTTGCGTCCGAACTGGGTCGGATTGACAAAGATACTGGCCACGAGGAGTCCGCCCTCCTTGCGGCCTGCCCGCATCAGCGAGGCATGACCGTCATGGAGGTACCCCATGGTCGGTACCAGGGCGACGGCTTCCCCGGCCCGCCGTGCTGCCAGGGCCATTTCCTGCATCTGGGTGACTGATTCGATTATCTGCATGACCTCTTTCTCAGTTGAACGAGTGCTCTTCGCCGGGAAACGTCCCTTCCTTCACCTCGGCGATATAACTCTGCACCGCGCCGGAGATCACGGCGTGAACGTCGGCGTATCGTTTGACGAACTTTGGCGAGTACTTCTCGCACAGTCCCAGGATATCGTGGATGACCAGCACCTGGCCGTCGCAGTGGGGACCGGCGCCGATCCCGATCGTGGGGATGGTCAGCTCTTCGGTGATGCGCCGGCCAAGCTTCTGCGGTATCCCCTCCAGCACCACCGCAAAGGCACCGGCCTCCTGAACTGCCACGGCATCCTCCAGGAGCCGGCTGGCCTGCTCCTCCTTTTTCCCCTGGACCCGATATCCTCCCATCCGGTGAATCGACTGGGGGGTAAGACCGATGTGGGCCATGACCGGAACATCCATGGCCACAATGGCCCGGATGGTCTCTGCCACGTTGGTCCCCCCCTCGATCTTGACCGCCGCCGCGCCCCCCTCCTTGACCAGCCGGCCCGCATTGATCTTTGCATCCCGCAGATCGGTCTGGTAGGAGAGAAACGGCATGTCGGCCACCACCAGCGCCTTCGGTTCGGCCCGCATCACTCCCCGCGTATGGTAGACCATTTCATCCATGGTCACCGGCAGGGTATTCTCGTAGCCGGACACCACCACGCCGAGGGAGTCGCCGACCAGGATCACGTCGATACCGCAGTGGTCCATGATACGGGTTGTCGGGTAGTCGTAACTGGTGAGGACGGAGATCTTTTCACCGTCCAGCTTCATCTTCTGAATATCAAGCACCGTCTTGCGTCTGTTCATGTTGCATGCCCCAAAATGACAAAGGCGCCTTTCCGGACGGAAAGACGCCTCATGACCTCGAACGGGGATCTCCCGTGCAGCTGCCGTGTGCTCTCTTCCGTCCCGGTTTCGTCACGAAATCCAGGCGGTATGTTGTATAAATGGTCAGGCCGTCCGGGCAGTTGCGGCTCCGCTCATGAGTAGCGGGCCCTGCCTCTGGACGGCCATGTAGTAGCATAATAAAACAGCGGTTGTCTACAATTAATTTTTTCTAAGCCGTTGTCTTTCTGATCATCTCCAGTTCCTTCACCACCGTGGCACCCTCGTCCCGACGTTTCTCCAGGTTGGCGAAGATGTTCTCCACCACGTTCCCCACGGCGTCCACGGTAAGCTTGCTCTCGTTGCCACCCTCCACCTGCCGTGAGGTGGCGGCCACCATCCCCTGCACCATCATCTTGATGTTCTCCACGGCCAGGGCGATATTCCGGGCAGAGTTGGCCTGCTCCTTGGAGACGTTGAAGAGCTGCGAGGTCATTGAGCTCACGTCCTCCATCGACTGGGTCACCAGTTGAACGCTCGTCGCCTGCTCCTCGGTGGCGATCTTGATCTCCTCGGTCATCTCCATCGCCTCCGAGGCACTGTCGATAATGGCCTGCAGCGCTGCGCCGGTCTCGCTCCCCTGGTTGACCCCTTTCTGCACGAGTTCCTTGGTCAGGGTGATATTGCTGGCAGCATTCTTGGATTCGGTCATGATCTCATCGATGATGCCGGTGATCTCGCCGGTGGACTGACCGGTCTGCAGGGAAAGGTTACGGATCTCGTCGGCCACGACGCCGAAACTCTTGCCGTATTCACCGGCCTGGGCCGCGATGATGGAGGCATTCAGGGCCAGGAGGTTGGTCCGCTTGGTAATGTCGTTGATGACATTGACGATGCTCTCGATCCGGACGCTGTTTTCGCTCAGGCGCTTGATCCCGCTGTAGGAGAGATCTACGGCGTGCTGGATATCCGCCAGCGCCCCGACAGTCTCCTGGACGACCCCTTTCCCCTCGTCGGCCCGCTCCTTTACCGTGCGGGAGATCTGATAGGAAACGGCCGCGTTCTGCTCCACATTCTTGAGGGAGGCGTTGATCTCCTCCATGGCCGCAGCCGCCTTGTACGAGGTTTCCGTCAGGCCGTCAAGGTTGCGGGTTACCTGCTCGATGGCCTGAGAGATCTCACCGGTCGCCGTACTGGTCTCCTCCACCGAGCGCATGACCCCCTCGGTAGCCGTAGCGATATGGGCCGAATTCTCGTTGACCGAATCGACGGCACCTTTCATGTTGAAAATATAGCGGATGCACTCGGGCTGGGTCTTGAGAATTTCCGAAAAGGAACGGTCGAGCTCGCGGGTGAGGGTATCGATGGCCCGAAGCAGGTTGATCTTGTTTATCGCCGACGCCGCCTGGTCGGCAAAGAGCTTGATGGTATCCACATCGGTGTCGTTCAGCCTGCGGTGGCTGAACTTATTGTCGATACCGAATATGCCGACGGTCTCCCCCTTCACAACGATCGGACAGACTATGAAACTGGAGGAGCGGAGCGGCACGATCTCGCTGCACGGGGGACGCATCTGAAAATCTTCCGGCATGGTCGTGATATCGTCCACGAGGTATATCCGCTTGTCCTGGAAACACTTGAACAGGACACCGCTGCGCTGGTCCAGCGGGATGCTCACCCCTTTGATGTCGAAGTCGTCGCTCCCGGTAGCCGTAACAAACGTGAGCGAGCTCCGGTCGCGGTCCACCATGAAGATATTGACCCGTTCGTAGCCGAGCACGTCATGGAGCCCTTCGGCACAGAGAAATAACACCTCGTCGAGGTTTACCGACTTCTGGATCTTGCTGCTGATCTGATGAAAATTCTTGATGTTGTTGTCGAGCACCCGATAGCGGTTCTCAAACAGCTCCTTCTGGGTCGCCACCTCGCGATGGAGCGTATCCAGCTCGCAGGCACGAAGGGTCAGCTCATCGCTCGCCTTGCCGATGAAGTACCCCAAAACCCCCATCACCACAGCAGTGCCGATCCCCATGTAGCTGTAGAGCGCCGCATTGTAGGAGCTCTTCGCAAAGTCGGAAAACACCTGCGTCGACAGGGGCGCAGCCGGGTCGGCAAAGAACAGCAGGCGGATGATCGTCCAGGCCACCGGTGCGCCGATGCCAAGGACCAGCCCCACGAGCGCATAGATGAGCTTATTATTTTTGACCGTAACCAAATCGCTCTTCAAAGGAAGACCCTCCGCTTTCTTGAACGGCCAGCTTCTTGCCAACCGCACCACACCATGCCATCTACCGGTTATGTTATGAAGGAACCCCAATCAACGTACTCTATGTCAGCCGACAACTCTTGTCAATCTGCCGCGTATCAGCCCTGTCTCCCCAGCATGATTCCCAGCTGTTCGGCGTAGCGCACCATCTGGCCCTGCGGGTTGACCAGCTTGAGCCGCCGGACCGCCTTTTCGATGGGAACCGACCGGATCTCACGACCGCGGAGGCACGCCATACAGCCAAATTCGCCCCGGTCGATCAACTCAAGCGCCTTGATCCCGAACATGCTTCCGAGACAGCGGTCAAAGGTCGAGGGGGAGCCCCCCCGTTGCAGATGGCCCAACACCGTCACGCGGGTGTCCATATCCAGGCAGCCGCCGATCTCCCGTGCCACGAAATCGCCGATCCCGCCGAGTCGCTCCGCCGTCCCCGCCCTGCCGGCCACCTTCACGATCCGCGACCCCCGTCTCGGATACGCCCCTTCCGCCGCCACCACGATGCTGAAACGGCCACCTCGCTGCCGGCGCTCATTAATCGAGCGACAGATCGCCTGCAGATCGAACGGAATCTCGGGGATCAGGATGACGTCCGCACCGCCGGAAATTCCCGACTCCAGGGCGATCCAGCCGGCATAGCGCCCCATCACCTCCAATACCATCACCCGGTGATGGCTTTCCGCCGTCGAATGGAGTTTGTCCAGGGCATCGGTTGCCGTCTCCAGGGCGGTGTTGTACCCAAAGGTAACGTCGGTTTCCATCAGGTCGTTGTCGATGGTCTTTGGAACGGCGACGATATTCACACCTTTCCGTGCCAGCTGAAGGCCGATATTGAGGGAGCCGTCGCCACCGACCACTATCAGGGCATCGATGCCGAGTTGACGGATAGTTTCCACCACCCGGTCGGAGATGTCCTCCATCTCCACCCTGCCGTCACGCTCCACGGGGTGGGAGAAGGGGTTCCCGCGATTGGTGGAGCCGAGTATGGTCCCGCCGCGGGGAAGTATCCCCCGTACCGATTCCAGGCAGAGCGGCCGGCATTTGTCACCCGGGTTGAGCAGGCCGTCGAAACCGTCCTCAACGCCGACAACCTCCCAGCCATACCGGATGATCGCCCCCTTGACCACCCCCCTGATAACGGCGTTAAGGCCCGGGCAGTCCCCACCGCCCGTCAGGATGCCGATCCTCTTTATCATCTCCCCTCCCAATAATCCGTCAATTCAGGTGACCTCACGCCGATAACATCTATACACCTGTCGACCGCACCCCCTCAAACTTTAGGGAGATGGCTGCAGGCGGTTCGCCGAAGTGAATCGGCCAGTCTACTATACCGCCGAAGAAGCGTGCCGCAACGCCCCTTGCTTGCATCCGGCATCGAGTCGGGTATGGTTTTAGCTGTTCCATCATCGTTTCTGGAGTCTCCGTGAAGATCAATACACGCGGCATCGCCTTCAAGTTTGTCTGCGGCTCTTTCCTCGCCACCGTCGGTGCGACCCTTTTCGTACTCTTCATCGTCATCCCCCGGCTGGAGGCATCATACCTGGCCGATCGCAAGGCCTCCCTTGAGCAGGTGGTCGACATGGCCAACTCTCTCCTGACCGACCTGCAGAAACAGGTAGCTTCCGGTGAAAAACCGCTCCCTGCGGCCCAGCAGGAGGCGCTGAGAACCATTGGCGCCATGCGCTACCGCGGCAACGGCTATCTCTGGATCAACGACCTGACGCCGACCCTGCTGCTCAACCCCACCCTTCCCAACCTGGTCGGCACCAACGTGGGGACATACCGCGACACGAAAGGCAAACCGGTCTTTACCGAGGTTGTCCGGATCTGCCGGGAACAACGCGCCGGCTACGTGACCTATCACTACTCGAAGGTGGACACGGCCACCCCCGCGCCCAAGCTTTCCTACGTCAAGCTCTTCGAACCGTGGGGATGGATCGTCGGCAGCGGCATTCAGCTGGATGACCTGGAAATGAGCATGGCAACGCTCCGGTCCCGGGTCATAACCGCTGCCTTTCTCATAATCGTCATCAACACCTGCTTCATCTACCTTACGTTCCGTCGCTACGCCGTCCGCCCCCTGAAGCGGATGACGCGGGCCCTCGAAGGGATCGCCGCCGGCCAGGGGGATCTGACGCGACGCTTCACCGTCGACAGCCGCGACGAATTCGGCACGCTGGCCGCCGCCTTCAACCACTTCCTGGCAGGATTGCAGGAAATGGTGAGGAACGTGACCGGGAGCCACCAGGAAGTCGTCGCCCTTACCTCTGCCACCAAGCAGACCGTCATCGACATCAAGGCGGCGGCCGGCGACCAGTCGACAACGGCCGCACGCGTTGCCGCATCGCTCTGCAGCCTGGACAACGCGATTGCCGCCTCGGTCGCCGATGTGGACCGGCTCCAGTTCTCTGCCCAGACCGCGTCGGCCGCCACGCAGCAGATATCGAGCTCCATCAGCGCCATTACCGAAACCACCGAAGAGCTGGACAAGACCGCCGACACCATCCAGGGGGCGGTCAACCTGATCGCTTCATCGCTCAAGCAGAGCACGGCCAACCTGGTCGTACTGGGAGAATTGACCGGCAGCGCCGTCAAGGCTGCCGCCAAGATCAACGAATCGATCCGGGACATCAGCAGCACCGCCCAGGTGCAGGCCGACCTGGCCCGCGACGTCAAGGAGGCCGCCGAGACAGCCGGCCTCGGCCTGGTCAACCGGACCAGACGGGGTATGGTCAGGATCGGGGAAGAGGTCCTCACGTCGAGCACGGCAATCGAATCCCTGGCCGGCAAGTCCGATGCCATCGGCCAGATCGTCGGGCTGATCGGCGACATTGCCGACGAAACCAACCTCCTGGCCCTGAACGCAGCCGTCCTGGCCGCCCAGGCCGGCCCCCACGGGCGCGCCTTTTCCGTCGTTGCAGAAAAGGTGAGAAGCCTGGCCAGACGTTCCACCGCCTCCACCAAGGATATCGCCGAGATCATCCACCAGGTCCAGGCGGAAATCGCCCGGGCCAGCACTGCCATCAAGCGGAGCAACGCGCAGGTGGAGGAAGGACTGGTGGTGTCGGCAGAGGCCGAGGCAGCCATCCAGCAGATCGCCGACAAATCTGAACTCTCTCTGGCCAAGGCCCTGGAAATCGAAAGCAGCGTCAGCGTCCAGAGCAAGAACATCGCGTTGAACGTGAACGCCATCGAAAGTTTCAGGAAGATGTCCGCCGACATCAGGCTCGGCATCGACAAGCAGAGCAAGTCCGCCAGCCAGATCCTGGAAAGCGTCAAGGAACTGCGGAACTGCTCCAGCATGGTAAAGCAATCCATTGCCGACCAGGCCCAGGAGAGCAACCATATCGCCCAACTGGTCGGCGAACTCTTCTCCCTGGCGCGCACCATGGCCCAGAGCGCCACCAGCCAGGGTTCGCTGGCCCACGACATGCTCGGCGCGACCACGACGCTCAGTCAGCAGGCCGAGCAGAACCTCTCCATGGCCACAGAGCTGGAGGCTGTCATGGAGAAGCTCGACGGCGAAGCCGATCAGCTTCGCCGGAAATTCGCCCGGTTCAGGACCGAGGCGTGACGCAAAGATTTGTACCGAGAGCAACGAGGCCCCCATGTCCCTACCCGGACGAAACGAACTGCTGCAGGTCATCCAGCAGCTGACCCAGAAGCATCTCCATGGCAAGGAACGCCCCCTGCGCCTGGCACTCGTGGCGCTCCTGAGCGGCGGCCACATCCTCCTGGAGGACATCCCCGGCCTCGGCAAGACCACCCTGGCCCTGGCCCTGGCCAAGGCCCTCGGACTGACCTTCGGCCGTATCCAGTGCACCAGCGACCTCCTCCCTTCCGACATTACCGGACTGTCGGTATTCAACCGGGAATCCAGCTCCTTCACCTTTGTCAGGGGGCCGGTCTTCAACCATATCCTGCTGGTGGACGAGGTGAACCGGGCCATGCCCAAGACTCAGAGTGCCCTTTTGGAGGCGATGGAGGAACGGCAGGTGACGGTTGAAGGGATCACCTATCCCCTGCCCGAGCCGTTCCTGGTCATCGCCACCCAGAACCCGGCCGAGCAGGTCGGCACCTATCCGCTTCCCGAATCCCAGATGGATCGCTTCCTGGTCAGGACCGGCATGGGGTACCCGCCGGAGGAGGTTGAAAAGGAGATCATCCGCTTCGGCAGCATCCGTGAGGCCCTGCATCACATCCCCACCATGGTCGCGGCCCCTGAGATCCTTGCCGCACGGCAGGCCGTCGCCGGCATCCATTTATCAAAAGCGGTGATCGACTATGTCTACCGACTCGTTGCCGCAACCCGGGATCACCCGCAGGTGCAGACCGGCATCTCCACCCGTGGAGCCATCAACCTTGCCGAGGCGGCCAAAGCCCAGGCCTACCTGGCCGGCCGGGAGTACATCATCCCGGAAGATGTGCAGGAGGTAGTGGTGCCGGTTTCGGCCCACCGTCTGGTACTCAGGGCAGAGCTGGAAAACCCGGACAAGGAGCAGATCCTACGCGCGATCGTCCCCACCATACCGGCCCCCCGGTCATAACCATCACCCGTGCAGGCGGCTTGTTTGTCGCCATGACGCTCCTCATGGGCTTTGCCGCCGTGAATACCGGCAATAATCTCCTTTTCCTGATCGTTTCCGCCATGCTCGGCTTCATGGCAATCAGCGGCGTCCTCGGCTGGCTCAACATCCGCGGGGTCGAAGCCCGCCTTCTCCTCCCACAGGAGATCTACCGCAACGCCCCCTGCACCGCCACCCTGGAACTGACCAGCCGCCGCCTGCTGCTCCCCTCGTTCCTCCTCAGGGTGGGGTTGATGGAGAGCAGCGAGATGCTCCTGTTCCTCCCCCGGCACGGCACGGCACGGCTCTCCATCCCGCTTCTCTTCCCGGTGCGGGGGAAGGGGACCATCGACCGCCTCCACCTCTCCTCCCCCTTTCCGGTCGGCTTCTTTGTCCGCTCCAGCCGAGTCCCGCTCGGGACCCCCTACCTGGTCTTTCCGGCCCCGGTCAAGGGCCCCATCCCCGGCAGTGATGACGGTCGGGAGCGCCGCGGAGAGTACCGTTCGTCCGGTCGCGGCTACGACGGTGACCTTGAACGGATTGGCGATTACAGCGGCCGCGAGCCGCTCAAACTGATCCACTGGCGCCTCTCGGCCCGCCATGGGAGCCTGAAGGTGAAGGAGCTCTCCGCCACGGCAGCGGTCCCTCTGCTGCTCGACCTGCAACTGCTCCCCAGGGAAGATGCCGAGGAGGCACTCGGCCGGGCCGCATACCTGGTGAACCGGCTGACACGGGCGAACCGCCCCATCGGCATCAAACTGCCCGACAGGGTCATCCCACCGGCAGCGGACCAGAGTCATCGGCTCCGGCTGCTGCGGGAGCTGGCGCTCTATGGCCCGAATTGACACCATCCTCCGGCTCCTGATCGCCGGGGTCGCACTCCTGGGGTACGTGCCCCTCGCGCCGTGGCTCGACCGGATCCCCATGTTCCTCGTCCCCCTCGCGCTCGTCTGGGGGCTCGGCGCCGACCGTCTCTGGAAACCGCTCCCCGGCCGCCTCGCTACACCGCTCGCCATCCTTATCTTCCTTATCTACGCCACCAGGGTAACCATGGCCAATCTGGTGGCCCCGGCAGCCAACCTGCTGGCCATGCTCCTGTCGGTCCGTCTCGCCACCCCTCAATCGGCGCGGCACCACCTGCAGATCATCGCCCTCGCCATATTCTCCCTGGCCGCCTCCTCCCTCTTCAGCCTCGACGCCTCGTTTCTCGCCTGCCTGGTTGTACAACTGATACTGGTCGCCATCTCCCTGGTGGTACTGACGGTGGTCGATGCGGCGCCCGGCGCCTCGTTCGCCCCCGGCCAGCTACGGGCCCTCTTCTCCACGACACTGCTGCTCCCCCTGGCCACTGCGCCGCTCATGGTCGCCTTCTTCCTCATCCTCCCCCGGACCCAATTCCCGCTCTGGAATGCCCTGGCCGGCGCTTCGACAGGGGCGGTTACCGGGATCAGCGACCGCGTCGCCCCCGGCTCGAGCCCCACCGTTGCCGACAACCGGATAGTCGCCTTCCGGGCCGCGATGGCGCCCCAGGACCCGGAACGACTCTACTGGCGCGGCATCGTGTTGAACAGCTTCGACGGTACCGCCTGGGTGCGGAGAAATCCGCCCGGCGAATCGCCCGCCATCCCGGGAACGACTGTCGTCAGCCAGGAGATCTACCTGGAGGGAACGCGCGCCCCGGTCCTGCCGTGCATGAACATTCCGCGCCAGTTGACCGGCATGCGCACGCGAAGTTCACCGGATCTGGTCTTCCAACCGGTGGCAGCCGGCCAGGGAAGGCTTCGCTACTCCGTCGTGTCGGTCCTGCGGGATACGGTTGCGGTCCCCCGGGGGATCGACCGTTCCTTTTACAGCCAGCTTCCCGCCACCCTGCCGCCGCAGCTCGCCGCAACCGGGAGGCTGATCGGCCGGGATGCGGCGGGGGCGGAACAGGCCATCGCGCTGGTGGAGCAGTTCTTCAGGCAACAGCGGATCAGCTACGGCACCACGGGCCTCCCCACCGGTCCTGAAGCCCTTGACGCATTCCTTTTTCACGAGCGCCGGGGGCACTGCGAGTTTTTCGCCTCCACCTGCGCACTCCTCCTGAGACAGGCCGGCGTCCCTGCCCGCCTGGTGGGGGGGTACCTGGGGGGAACCTACAACGACCTGGGGGGGGACTATGTGGTGACCGAGGACCGGGCGCA
>CAYSJJ010000035.1:35200-39341 GCA_964431365.1 uncultured Geobacter sp.
CCCCCCCCCCCCCCCCCCCCGCGCCCCCCCCCGCCCCGGGCGCCCCCCCCCCCCCCCCCCCCCCCCCCCCCCGGCGCCCCACTATGTGGTGACCGAGGACCGGGCGCACGTCTGGGTGGAGGCATTTGTCAACGGCCGCGGGTGGGTGACCGTCGACCCGAGCCGCTGGGCGATCAACTTCGCCCAGGCGAGAACCGCTCCCGCATCGGGACTCATGAGGCGCGTCGCCCTGCTTCTGGACACCGGCAGCTACTTCTGGAACATCACGGTCATCAACTACGACCTGGAGCGTCAATTCACCGCAGCCAACCGGCTTGTCAGCCTGTCGCGGAACGTCAGTTTCACCGGCCTGCGACGGTTGGCATGGCCGATCCTGGCGGGAGGTGCGGCGCTTCTCCTCGTGCCGCTCTTCATCAGGAGGCTCCGAACGAGCCGTGAAGAGCGCCTGGTGCAGACGGTGCTCCGCCGGGTCAAGCATGTCTACGGCATCGTCCCCCCTCCGGGTACCGGGCTCCATACCCTCGCCAGAGAGACCGGCGACCCGGCCCTGGTCGAACTGGTTGCCCGGTACGGAGCAATCGTCTTCCAGGACCGCCGGTTGAGCCGCCGCGACGCATCCCGCCTGCGTCAGCTCAGCCGTCGGATCGGCAGTAAAAAAGGGGTTGCAGAGTAACGGGGAGTTGTGGTTAATGATGGCTACCGTCCCATTTCCCGCACGAGGAGCATCCCATGATCAGACCGTTCAAGGGTATCAAGCCGGTCATCGACCCGACCGCCTTCATCGCCGAAACAGCCGTCGTCATCGGCGACGTCACCATAGGGCCTGAAAGCAGCATCTGGTACAACGTGGTGGCCAGGGGGGACGTCAACTTCATCCGGATCGGCAGCAGAACCAACATCCAGGATCTCACCATGCTGCACGTCACCCATAAGAAACATGCCGACGACCCCGGGGCGCCGCTCGTCATCGGCAACGATGTCACCGTCGGCCACAGCGTTACCCTGCACGGCTGCACCATTGAGGACGGAGCCTTTATCGGCATGCAGGCGATCGTCATGGACAAGGTCGTGGTCGGAACCGGTGCCCTGATTGGTGCACGGGCGCTGGTGACCGAAGGGACGATCATCCCTCCGCACACGCTCTGGGTAGGAGCGCCGGCCCAGTACAAACGCGACCTGAACCCGGAAGAGCGGGCCTGGCTGGAGCGCTCTTCCGGCAACTACGTGGCCTATTCACGGGAATTCCTGGGAGACGAGGGGTAACGAAACGGCCCGAAACGGCTCTCGTGAAGCCCCTTGACAGCCCACCGGCTTTCCATTACCGTTACGAACGCGAATCATTTCCATACATTCAGGGACCCGGAACGAACGATCCATCCGGATTCATTCCAGGTTCCTTGCGAGCCCGTCTGTGATGTCAAAAAAAGACAAACTCCTTGAAAGCGCTCAGAAATTCATCGCCAAGGGTCAGTTCGACCGGGCCGTCAAGGAGTATGAACAGCTCCTCGCCATGGAGCCGAACAATCTCGGCATCCGGCAGCGCATTGCCGACCTCCTGATCCGCGACAACCGCAAGGAACAGGCCATCGAAGAGTACATGGCCGTAGCGAAGAGCTATGCAAACAGCGCCCACTACCTGAAGGCCATAGCCGTCTACAAGCAGATCCAGAAACTCGATCCCGCCAACCCTGACATAGCCCTCAACCTCGGCTCCCTGAACGAGAAGCAGGGGCTGATCGGCAACGCCATAGCCGAGTACGCCTCGGCGCTGAATCTTTTTGAAAAGGCCGGCGAACCGGGGAATGTGCTCAAGGTGCTGGAGGCGATGCTGGCCATCGACCCCACTAACCCGCAGGTCCTGCTCAAGTTCTGCGAAGCCTCGTTCAAGGCGGGAAAAACCGACGAAGCCTATGAGAAATTCTCGGCGCTGGCCCTCACACTCCGCAAACGGAACGACGCTGTGGCCCTCAGATCGGTACGGGAGCGGGCCCGCACCCTCTTCCCGAATCGCCCCGACCTCCTGCTGAACCTAGCCAGACTGCAATCAGAGGATGGAGACACCTCCGGAGGGGTCGCCACACTCCGGGAGTTCATGGTCAGTGAACCGGCCAGCCAGGAAGCCTGGCTCCTCCTCCTGGAGATCGTCGGCCAGACAAACGATCGCAGCAGTTATCTTCAGGCATGCAGGGAATGCATCGCCGCCCTCCCCTCACTCCCTGCCCCGCGCGAGAGGCTCATACGGGCTGCCATCGATGCCGGTGCCTGGGGAAGCGCCTGCGCCCAGTTGGCGGAACATGGCCCGATGCTGCGGGAAACGGGAGCGGCCACTCTCGCCTCCCTGGCCGACGCGCTTTTCACCGCCATGCCGTCCGACCCCGAACTGCTGGCCGGGTTTGCCACGACAGCGGAGGCCTGCGGCCTTTCCGACCTGGCCGAACGGGCCGGGAAGCGTGCCGAAGAACGCCCGGGCACGACTGCGACCGTCGAGTCCCCCCTGAGTGCGGTAGAACCGGCTGCAATCCTCCAGCCCACCGAGACCGAGCCGGCGGCAGAGCCTGAAACGACCGCGCAGGAAACCGCCGATGCCGACTGGGAGGTGGATCTGGACCTCTCCCTGGTGGAGGAGGAGATACCTGAGGAGCAGCCTGCCGAGTGGCTTGAGCAGGTCGCCGAGCCGGAAGGGACTGACGCGACCGACGTCGAGGTGCAGTTAGAGCTTGGCGAACTCCCGGAGACCCCGTGGGAGACGTCGGCGGACCAGGAAGCCGAAGAGCTGCTCGGGGGGGGATTCATGGCCGATCTGGCCGGTGAATTGGCCGCCGAACTCGATGGGATGCCGTTCGAACTCGGGGAACAGGACGCGGAAGAGGAGCATGTCTCGGCTATCCGGCGTGGCGTGGATGAACAGTTGGGGCTTGACGACGCGGAATCGCATTACAATCTCGGCATCGCCTTCAAGGAGATGGGACTTTTTGACGAGGCGATCGCCGAGTTCCGGGTTGCCTCCCGCGCTCCGGAACGCAAGGTTGATGCGCTGGTCCTGCAGGGGCTCTGTTACCGGGAAAAAGGGGATACGGAGAGGGCCATGGCCCTGCTCAGGAGCGGCATAGGGCTCCAGGGGCTGAGCCGCGACGAACTGCTCACCCTGAAATACGAACTGGCACTGCTCAACGAGGTCTGCGGCAATCGCGAAGCGGCCCTGTCCCTCTTCAGGGAGATTGCCGTGGTGAACCGTCATTTCCGGGAAACCGCACAAAAGCTTGCTGCCATGGGCGAAGCGGGCGGCAAGGATGGGTATGTCACCCTCTCCCTCGACGAGTTGGACGACTAGCTCACCTCAGCACAATCCCCTTCACTCCTTCGCCGATACGCATCAGGCTCAGTGGCGGCATCACCCGCAGAGGGGCCTGGAAAAAATCACTTTCGAACGTTGCGGGTAGCGGCGGCAGCGGTGAGGCCGACTGGACCGCGGCCACTACCGCCTCGTCGTAGGCACGCTTCCCGGAACTCTGCATCAGCTGGCAGTTGACCACCTTACCGTCCCGGGCCAGGACGATCATCACCATCACCATCCCCACCCGGCTCTCGTCAGCCTCCGGGCGCTGCCACCACCGCGCGTTGATCTGTTTGACCATCTCGAAGTAGTACTCCCGGATCTCGTCCTTCAGGGTCTCGCCCTCTCCCAGGCTCCCGAAATACCCTCTCCCGATCCCCAGGCTGATGGAGGTGCCGGTAGCGGCCTGCTCGACCCTGGCCGTATCCGTGGCCTGCGCCGGCTCCTCGGCCCGGGACTCAGCAGCATCCGGTGCCGGTTTCTCGGCGGGTTCCGCAAGGGGGGGCGGTTTGGGCACAGGCTGGGCAGGAACCACCGCAGGAGCCGGGGGTGGTCCGTCTGGCGGCATGGTGAGATCGACAAAGGCAACGGTGCGGCCGTCCCCCCTGCCCTGCGGAGCCAGCAGTACGACCGAGAAAATGGTCAGGTGCACAGCCAGGGAGATGACGAGCATCCTTATCAGGCGCTCGCGAGGTGGACGGAAAACGGCGGTATCTGCTGTGGCGGGATCGCTGGAGATAGGGGGTTCGCTCATGGTGACGCATTGTGAAGCAACCGACGGCATTTTGCAATCATTGAGACAAAAAA
>CAYSJJ010000036.1:0-38751 GCA_964431365.1 uncultured Geobacter sp.
ACAGGTCGGCGGCCATACCGGCGCAGTCGCCGACGTTGTCACCGACGTTGTCGGCAATGACCGCCGGGTTGCGGGGGTCGTCCTCGGGGATACCCGCTTCGACTTTGCCAACCAGGTCGGCACCGACGTCGGCCCCCTTGGTGAAGATGCCGCCGCCGAGACGGGCGAAGATGGAGATGAGCGAACCGCCGAAGCCGAGGCCGACCAGCTGGCTGACCACATCTTTGACCGGCGCACCCGGCATCAGTTTCTGCAGGATCAGGTAATAGCCGGCAACTCCCAGGAGGCCCAGGCCGACCACCAGCATGCCGGTGATGGCGCCCCCCTTGAAGGCGACGTTCAGCGCCTTGACGATGCCGGACTTGGCAGCTTCCGTGGTGCGCACGTTGGCGCGGACCGAGACGAACATGCCGATGAAACCGGTGAGCCCGGAGAACAGGGCGCCGACGGCGAAGCCGATGGCGGTCTTGGCGCCGAGGGTGGCGAACAGCGCGATGAACATGACCACCCCGACCATGGCGATGATGGTGTACTGGCGCTTCATGTAGGCGCCGGCACCTTCCTGAATGGCGGCGGCGATCTGCTTCATCCGATCGTTACCCTGGGGGAGCCCGAGAATCCACTGGGCCGAAATCAGGCCGTAGGCGACTGCCGCCACGGCGCAGGCCAGGGCGAAGTAGACTGCATACTGTTCCATTACGAAAAATCCTCCTTCTGCGATATGTCAAACCTAAGGGTTTGGGTGCCCAGAAACGCCGAATTGTTAAAGGAAATATAACTTTTTGTCAACTCCATAATGTTTTAATCGAAAAAAAACTTTTGAAGTATTTGCATTGATTTTCAAAGGAGGTATACTCATCCCTACAAACTATCAACAGGGAATCATTTGGAACTGCCACAGCATACCGAATGACATCGAATTGCAATCCATGCCAGCTACCATGAAAACCAGAGTCGAGGCGAAACTCCAGGCCCTTGTAACCGTCTGCCGCGCCCAAGGGCTGGCCCTGACGGTCCAGCGAAGGGTGATACTTGAAAACCTTGCCGGCCGGACCGACCATCCGACCGCGGACCAGATCTACTCCGCCATCAAGGACCGGCTGCCCGGCATTTCGCGCACCACGGTATACCGGGTCCTCGAAGCGTTTGTCGACCTGGGGATCATCCAGCGGATCAGCAACCCCGGCGCCACGGCGCGCTTCGACGCGGAGACCGAGCGCCATCACCACATCTTCTGCCTGCAGTGTCAGAAGGTAAGCGATCTCAACAGCCCCTCACTGAACAGCATTCCCCTCCCCTCACGGGATGAGACTGCATTCCACATCAGCGATTACTCGATAACCTTTACGGGGACCTGTCTCGACTGCTACTCAGGACTCCCCTCCTGACGGCTACCATCAAAGAAAGGAGTTGTAGCGATGAAAAAATGGCGTTGTGTTATCTGCGATTACATCCATGAGGGGCCCGAACCGCCGGAGACCTGCCCGGTATGCGGTGCCGGTGCCGATCAATTCGAGGAAGTAAGCTAGATCCAAGTGATGCGCTACGGCGCTCTCCCGTCTCGACGGGGTGCAGCGCGGGAGGAATTTGATGAAACCGGTTGAACTTACCAATGGCATCTACTGGGTGGGTGCCGTTGACTGGGCGGTCCGCGATTTCCACGGGTACGAAACGCCCCGCGGCACCAGCTACAACAACTACCTGATCATGGATGAGGAAGTTACCCTCATCGACACGGTCAAATTCGATTTCGCCGACATCACCCTGAAGAACATTTTGAGCGTCGTTGAACCCGCCAAGATCAAGCACATCATCATCAATCACATTGAGAACGACCATGCCACGAGCCTGGACCGGATCATGGAGATAGCACCCCAGGCGACCATCTATCTCACCGAAAAGGGTCGCAAGGGGCTGGAGCGATTTTACTACAATACCCCAAACTGGAACATGAAAGTGGTCAAGAGCGGCGATACGCTGAAGATCGGCCGACGGACCCTTCGCTTCATAGAAACCGCAATGCTGCATTGGCCCGACTCCATGATGACCTATGTGGAGGAGGACAAGATCCTCTTCTCGCAGGATGCCTTTGGCCAGCACATCGCGTCGGCCTCCCGGTTCGAGGACGAGTACATCACATCGGTATCCGCACCGGAACTGGATGATGCGGTGATCGACTACTACGCCAACATTCTCATGCCCTTTGGTGCCCTGATCAAATCCAAGATCGCGGAGATCCAGAAGATGGGGCTGGAAATCGGCATGATCGCCCCCGACCATGGGATCATCTGGCGAAAGGATCCCCAGAAGGTCCTTGGTCGGTACCTGGAGATGGCCAACGGCAAGGCGAACTTGAGCGTGACCATCGCCTACGATACCATGTGGCAGAGCACCGAAAAGATGTCGGTGCCGATTGCCGAAGGGATAAAGGCGGAAGGGGTCGACGTGCGGGTGGTGAAACTGCGGGCAACCCCCATGAGCGTCGCCATCAAGGAGTTCTGGAAGTCCCGTGGAACCTTGATCGGCTCGCCGACCCTGAACAACATCCTCTATCCGTCGGTGGCCGAATTCCTCACCCACCTCCGGGGATTGCGCCCAAAGAACCGTATAGTGAGCGCCTTCGGCAGTTATGGCTGGGGCGGTGGTGCGGTCAAGGAGGCACTGGAGGAGGCCAAGAAGATGGGGCTGGAGACGGTCGAACCCGGCATACAGCTTCTCTACCGGCCGTCGTTCGAGGACGAAAACACCTGCTTCGCCTTTGGCCAGGAGTTTGCGCGCCGGGTCAAGGCATATCACGAAACGATTTGAGCAGCAGCAAGAACCAACACATCTTACAATGAACAGGAGGAGTCTCCAATGGCCAAGAAACTTGAAGTTTACCGATGCGCACTCTGTGGAAACATTGTCGAAATATTCCTTGCCGGCGACGGCGAGCTGGTCTGCTGCGGTGAGCCGATGCAATTGCTGGCCGAAAACACCGTCGACGCGTCCAAGGAAAAACATGTCCCGGTCATCGAGAAGGGGACCGGCACGATCACGGTCAAGGTCGGCAGCGTGCCTCACCCCATGGAGGAGAGCCACTACATCCAGTGGATCGAGCTGATTGCCGACGGCAAGGTCTACCGGGAGATGCTGAAGCCCGGTCAGGCCCCGGAAGCCACCTTCAACGTCACCGCCTCCCAGGTGACGGTGCGCGAGTACTGCAACCTCCACGGGCAATGGTCGTCTCAAGGGTAAACGGTTGCTGAAAAACAGCCATCTCGCCGCCGTCCTCGCAAGCTTCTCAGTGCGGCGTAGCGCTGCTACGCCTCCCTCGAAGCTTTCTGCGGGTGCGACGACCTGACTATTTTTGAGCAACCTGCTGCAACGCTGGACTAATAATCAGAGGGGGGCAGTGCCCCCCTTTTCGTCGGTCTTGCCCTTTTCCGGCAGGACCGGTATGATGACGACATCATGGACTTGAAGTACGGCGACAGATCATTTCCCCTCCCTTTGTCGGATGGTCACCTCAAAGGGGTCATCCGGGCCTGTCCTCCAATTCCGGCAGAGTCACCCGAAGCCATCGTCGAGCAGGCTCTCAACGTCCACACACCGTTCTTCGCCTCCCTCCATTCGGGTCAACGGGTGGTTATCGTCACCTCCGACATCACCCGTTATACAGGGAGCGAAATCTACCTCCCTCTCCTTGTCGACCGGCTCAACCAGTCAGGGATCGCAGACGCGGATATCTCGATCGTCGTCGCTCTCGGCATTCACCGCCGGCAGACCGAGCACGAGCATCGGAAAATTCTCGGTCCGCTGTTCGGACGGATCCGCGTGGCCGACCACGATTGCGACGATCCCGGACGCCTGGTCTATCTGGGGAAAACGACCAACGGCGTCCCGGTTGAGATCAACCGGAGAGTGGCTGAAGCGGACGTGGTCATCCTGACCGGCACCATCGGCTTCCATTATTTCGCCGGCTTCGGCGGCGGCCGCAAAAGCATCCTTCCCGGAGTCGCCAGCCGTCAGAGCTGTATGGCGAGCCACTTTGCCGTGCTCAATCCCGGTGAGGGGACCGGCAGGAACCCGCTGGCCACAACGGGAAACCTTGAGGGGAACCCGGTCCACCAGGCACTGGTAGAGGCCTGCGCCATGATCGATCCCGCCTTCATGCTCAATACCGTACTGACCCCGGACAAACGGATCATTGCCGCTTTTGCCGGCGATTGGCGGGAGGCCTTTGACACGGGCTGCCGCTTCTATGCCGATCTCTTCAGTTATCCCCTGACGGAGCGGGCCGACCTTGTGGTGGTATCCTGCGGAGGATTTCCAAAGGACATAAACTTCATTCAGTCCCACAAATCGATGGAGTATGGCTCCCAGGCCCTGAAGGATGGCGGGGTCATGATTCTCCTGGCCCAATGCCGGGATGGCTATGGCCACCCCACCTTTTTCAACTGGTTCCGTTTCCGGGACCTGGGCGAGTTCGAGGCCCGACTGCGACAGCAGTACGAAATCAATGGCCAGACCGCCTACGCCACTCTGCAGAAAGCTTTGCGCTTCCGTGTGATCCTGGTATCCGACCTCCCCCCCGAGGAGGTGCGCACCATGGGGATGGAACCGGCGGGGACGCTGGATGAAGCCCTGGGGCTGGCGGAACAGCAATTACCGTCGGATTACTCCGCCTACGTCATCCCCGAAGGGGGAACCGTCCTGCCGATACTGAAACCTTGAACGAGGATCTATGCTTGACTCCCGCATTATCGCCGAACTAACGAAAATAGTCGGTGCCGAAAACATCGCCACCGAACGGCAGGATCTGATCTGCTATGGCTATGACGCCACGCAGATGGAATTTCTTCCCGATGCCGTTGTCCATCCCGGAAGCGTCGACGAGATCGCCCGGATTCTCAAACTGGCCAACGCCGAACGGTTCCCGGTCTTCCCCCGCGGTGCAGGAAGCGGATTCACCGGCGGCGCACTCCCCAAAGGGGGTGGCATCGTCCTGGTGGTGACGCGGTTGAACCGGATCCTGCGCATCGACACCGAGAATCTGATCGCCGAGGTGGAGCCCGGCGTGGTCACCGAGCAGTTCCAGATCGAGGTGGAAAAGCTGGGGCTCTTCTACCCGCCCGATCCGGCATCCCTCAAGTTCTCCACCGTGGGGGGAAACGTGGCGGAGAACGCCGGCGGACCCCGCTGCGTCAAGTACGGCGTCACCCGCGACTTCGTCATGGGGCTGGAAGTGGTACTCCCCACCGGCGAAGTCATCCGCACCGGCGGCGAGACCTACAAGGGGGTGGTGGGTTACGACCTGACCCGCCTGCTCTGCGGGTCGGAAGGAACCCTCGGGGTAATCACCAAGATCATCTTCAAGCTGCTCCCTCTGCCGGAAGCGAAGAAGACCATGCTCACCATCTTCGACTCCATCGACGGCGCAGCCAAGGCGGTTTCCACTATCATCGGCAACAAGATCATCCCAACCACCCTGGAGTTCATGGACTATGCGACGCTGCAGTGCGTCAACAAGCGTTTCAACCTGGGGATTCCCGAGAGCGGGCGCGCGGTGCTGATCATCGAGGTGGACGGCGACCGGGAACTGATCGAGAAACAGGCGGCTCGCATCCAGGAGCTGATCCAGCCTCTGGGGCTGGTGGAGTGCAAGATCGCCCGGGACGCTGCCGAGTCCGAGGCGCTCTGGAAGGTGCGACGCCTGGTGTCGCCCAGTCTTCGGGACGTAAACCCGGACAAGTTCAACGAGGACATCGTCGTCCCCCGCAGCAGGGTGCCGGACGTCATCCGCCTGATCGACAGGATTCAGCAGAAATACGACATACCGATCGTCAACTTCGGCCATGCCGGCGACGGCAACATCCATGTCAACGTGATGATCGACAAGGCCGTGCCAGGGATGGAAGAGAAGGCCCACGAGGCGATTGCCGAGATATTTCAGGCCGCCCTCGACCTGAACGGCACCATGTCTGGTGAGCACGGTGTCGGCCTAGCCAAGCAGCCGTACATCCACCTCGAACTGAAACCGGCTCAGGTGGCGGCGATGCAGGCAATCAAGACGGCCCTTGATCCCAACAACATACTGAACCCCGGAAAGATGTTTTCGCAATAGCGACCGCAGGTTGCGAACAGAGCGATGGCTCTCGAGTCATAGATCGGCAAAGAAGGAACCCGTGGAGAACAAACAGCAGCGAACCGAAGCATTGAAACGTGTCGAACAGGAACTGAAGAAGTGCGTCAAGTGCGGCGCCTGCCGCGCCAACTGCCCCGCATTCACCGCCTTTCAGCGTGAACCGGCCGTGGCCAGGGGAAAAGTGGCCCTGGCCCAGCACCTGTTGAAAGGGGATATCCAGTTGGACGACCAGACCTACCTGGCCATGTCCAAGTGCCTCCTCTGCGGCAGCTGCGTGGAGAAGTGCCCCAACGAGGTGCCGACCGACGAGATCGTCATCACCGCCCGGGAGGCGCTGGCCGAACAGCGCGGGCTGACCACCTTCCACCGGGCCGTCGGCCGCATCATCGCCAACCGGAAGCTGATGAACTTCGGCGCCCTGGCCGGCCGCATTTTCGGCCCCCTCTTCTTCCGCAAGGTACCGGCCACCTCGGGTCTGCGGCTCCGTTTCCCGCTCCCGTTTGTCGGCGGCAAACGCCACATCCCCCAACTCGCCAGGAAACCGTTTCTCGACCGCCACCCGGAAGTGATCCCCGGTGAGGCGGGCAAGCCCCGCATCGTCTTCTTCGTCGGCTGCATGACCAATTTCGTCTACACCGGGATCGGCGAGGCGGCCCTGGCCCTCTTCCGCCACCTGGGCTGCACGGTCATCATCCCGAAGGACCAGCAGTGCTGCGGCCTGCCGGGGATGTCCGGCGGCGACCTGGCAACGGTGCGGGAGTTGGCGGAGAAGAACCTGGCTGTCCTGGAGCGGTATCAGGCCGATTACGTCATGACTGCGTGCGCCACCTGTGGCGGCGCGCTCCACAAGTTCTACCCCGCCATCATGGGCAAGAAACATCCGGAACTGGCAGCGCGCTTCAAGGCCATTGCCGACAAAACCGTGGACGCCTCCTCGCTGTTGGTCCAGCTCGGCCTCCACCCGGAAGAGACCGGTGCAGGGGCACTTCTCACCATCACGTACCACGACCCGTGTCACCTGCGCACCCGCGGCATCACCAGGCAGCCACGGGAACTTCTGACCGGAACGCCGGGTATCGAGCTGACCGAGATGGCGGGTGCCGACAAATGCTGCGGCCTTGGTGGTACCTTCAACGTCTACCACTATGATACATCCATGCAGATCAACGCGTTCAAGACCGCTGCAATCCTGGAAAGCAGGGCCGAGGCAGTGGTGACCGGCTGCCCCGGCTGCATGATGCAGCTTTCCGACGGCCTGAAACAGCACGGCAGTGGCGTCAGCGTCATGCACACACTGGAGGTTCTGGCCCGCAGCCTGGCGCTATCGGCCGAAAAAGGGAAACGGCGTTGAGTCGTACTAAAATCATGGGAGCGATAACCGCTCCCATGATACCGTTGACAATGAAAATACCGTAGATAAGTACCTGCCGCGGCCAGTCACCAGCCCTCTCCCCACACATTTCAGCGAAATCAAAAAAGTATCTCCCACCCCCCTCAACCCCACTGCCGACCACGCAAAAGCAATATTCCCCTTTTTCCTTTCTGCGTGCCAAGTTAGCCTTTTTCTGTATACAAAATAACTATTGACAGCCTCAAACGATTTGAGTATTTTTAGCCGAAATAAAAACCAGTTTTATTCCCATTGTATACCTCGGAGCATTGACGAATGACCGACTATAATATCGGGGCAAAGATCAAAAGGCTGCGCCTCGCAAAGAAACTGACCCTCCAGGCGGTTGCCCGGGAGACCGGCTTCTCGCCCGCGCTGATCTCTCAGATCGAGAACAACAACGTCTCCCCCCCCATTGCCACCCTCTCCAAGATCGCCAAATTCTTTGACGTGAAGATCGGCATCTTCTTCACCGAGGACGAAGAAGAGTACCGGTACGAAGTTGTCCGCAAAGATGAACGAAAGGTGATACCCCGCGTTATCTCAAGGGCCGGCACCAACCAGGGGTACTCGTACGAGTCCCTCTCCTTCCGCAAGCAGAACAAGAAGATGGAGCCGTTTCTCCTTACCGTTTCGGAGAAGGCGACGGAAGAGAACACATACAGCCACGACGGCGAAGAGTTCCTCTTTGTCATGAAGGGGACGGCGGAGCTGCTCCTTGAAGGCGAGAGGATCACCCTCCAGGAGGAAGACTGCGTCTACTTCGACTCTTCGCTGCGACACCGCCTCCTCTCCAAGGAGGGAGACGAAGTGAAGGTGCTGGCGGTCGTTACCAGATAATTCCAATTGATTGACGGCTTGACGCGGTGACGCTTTTGGGCCGGAAACTATTTTGTTGCGGTACTTAATCCCATGAACCGGAAGGAAGTCCGAGATGTCGAAGATTGCGATCAAACCCCAACTGAAGAACCCGTTTGACCCACCTGAGAAAGTCGAATTCACCATTCCGGGCGAAATATCCCGGGTGACCGGCGGCTACGAAGAGGCGATGAAGGAGGGGTATGACCTCATTCAACGTCCCATCAAGTCGGTGAGTATCGACCAGATCGAAAAACAGCACTTCAAGAAGCGGATGACCGTGTGGGAGCGGCTCAAGGTCCTTTCCGACCAGGCCCCCAACGTGCTGTACCAGAACTGGGGCAAAAACCTCGACGGCGCCTCACTGGTTACTGCCATCCTCAATATCGGCGGCCGCGACGTGGCGGTCTACGGCCATGATTTCACCGTCCGGGCCGGCTCCATCGACGCCACCAACGGCAGCAAGCTGGCCAGGCTCTTCAACATGGCGGGCGAGAAAGGGATTCCCCTCATCGGCATGAACGACTCGGCCGGCGCCTTCGTCCCTGCAGGGGTCGGCGGCCTCGACGGCTATGCCGAGGCGTTCACCGCCCTGCGCAAGATCAGCGGCGTGGTCCCCTCCATCATGTGCATGTTCGGCTTCAATGCCGGCGGCGGTTCCTACCTGCCACGTCAGGGGAGCTTCGTCATCCAGCCCAACGACACCTTCTTCGGCCTCACCGGCCCCGGCGTCGTCAAATCGGTACTTGGGGAGGACATTACCCCGGAAGAGCTCGGCGGACCGAAGGTGCACGGCAAGTCCGGCGTTGCCGACCTGACGGTGTCCGACGAAGTGGCGGCCCTGCGGACCGCGGTGCGGCTCCTCTCCTACATCCCGGACAACAACGGCGTCAGCGCTCCCTTCCAGGAGACCAGCGACCCGCTGGACCGCAAGACCTGGGAGATCAACACCCTGCTGAAAAAGGCGTTCAACTCGCCGACCGGCTTCAATACCCCGTTCGACGTTTCCATCATCATCCAGCAGATCTGCGACCATGGCGACTACTTCGAGCTGCAGCCGGAGCGGGCCAAGGAGGCGGTGACCGCCTTCGGTCGCGTCGGCGGCCAGGTGGTCGGCTTCGTGGCCAACAACTCGGCGGTCTCCTCAGGCCAGATCGACTGCGACTCGGCGGTGAAGATCGCCCGGTTCGTCCGCTTCTGCAACATCTACAACATCCCGATCATCTTCATGGAAGACACCACCGGCTTCCTGCCGGGTCGCGAGCAGGAGTCCCGCGGCATCGTGCAGGCCGGCCGCTCCATGCTCGATTCCATCGTCGATGTCCGCACGCCGCGGATCCTGCTGATCCTGCGCAACGCCTACGGCGGCGCCTATGCATCCTATAACAATTACCCGACCGGCGCCGACCTGGTACTGGCGCTCCCCACCACCCGCCTGGCGGTCATGGGACCGGCCGGCAAAGAGTTCGTCTACAAGGACGATCTCCGCAAGGTGCGGGCAGCCGCTGCTGAGATGGTCAAGAAGGGGACCGAGGAGCGGATCAAGTGCGGCACGGAGGCTCCTGCCGCCAAGCTGGATGCCGAGAAGGAAGCCGCAGAATGGTTGAAGGTCCAGGAAACGGCCCTTAACCAGCGCTACGAAAAAGAGCTGATGAACCCGAAGGAAGGTCTGGCACTGGGCTCCATCTCCTCCATCGTCATGCCGACCGACCTGCGTAAGGTGCTGGGTGAAAACATCGCATTCCTGATGCGGCACTACAAACCGGCACCGATGGGCGGACCGCAGCGCGAGTTCCATTAACCGATCAGTCCACCTCTGAGACACGGAGAATGCAGTAAACCGGTGAGTCGACGTTGCCCGGATTTCTGCTTCTCCGTCGCCTCCCCGTGACACTCCGTCACCATGGTGGATTCTAAAATTTTATATTTTTTCGATTGGAGATAGAGACCAATGACCGATCTGTACAAGAACAACCCCCTGATCCACCGGGACCGCCGCCTGGGCAACTCCCCGTCCGAGTGGGTCCGCTCATTCGCCAGTGAAGACCTGAAGCCCCTCATCGTCTGCCGCGGCCCGATCCGGAAAGAGGCCATGGATGTCTTCGAGGAGATGGGAATCTCCCATTTCGGGATCCTCCTCTCCGAGAAGGACTCCATCGTCTATGCCAACGCCCTGGCCCCCGAACTGCGCCAGCTGACCGATTCCACCCGCGTCCATCGGGTGCCCGACTACACCGGCGCCAGCAAGGAAGAGCGGGTCGAGCGGATCGGCCAGATCATCCAGATTGCCAAGGACAACAATTACGATTCCATCTTCGCCGGCTACGGATTCATGGCCGAGGATGAAGAGTTCGTGGCCGAGATCGAGAAGGCCGGGCTGTCGTTCATCGGCCCCAACTCCCGCACCCAGGCCGATGCAGGGAAGAAGGACGAAGCCAAGCGGACCGCGCTGCAGGTGGGGGTCAGCGTTACCCCCGGGATCAACAACGTCACGGCCCGCACCCTGGTCAAGAAGCACCCGACCCGGGAAAAGCTGCTGGCCCTGGCCAAGGCCGAGGGGATCGAACTGGACGCCAAGGTGGCGAAGGATGCGAAGCTCTCCCTGGAGGACCTCGCGGACGAGATCCTCTACGCCTCCTACGAAAAGGGGCTGGATCTCTACTCCATCGAGGAACTTTCCGCCCAGGTGCAGGTGGAAGTGGAGAACATGTTCAAGGAGTATCCGGGGAGCCGGATCCGCCTCAAGGCCATCGGTGGTGGTGGCGGCAAGGGGCAGCGGATTCTCGGCGCCTCCCTGTTGGCCATCAAGAGCCCGACCGACAAGCAGATCAAGGAAGCTGCCGCCGACGCCCCGACCCTGGTGCGCGAGGTACTGAACGAGGTCAAGGCCAACGGCGTCGGCGACAACAAGAACGTCCTGATCGAGCTGAACATCGAGCAGACGCGCCACAACGAGATCCAGCTGCTGGGGAACGGCGAGTGGTGCGTGTCGCTGGGTGGCCGTGACTGCTCCCTGCAGATGCATGAGCAGAAACTGCTGGAGATCTCCGTGACCCAGGAGGGGCTGGCCCTGGCCATCGAGAAGGCGAAGCAGGCCGGTCGCAAGGCCGAAGTGAAGGCACTGGAGAGCGACCTGAAGGTGCTGAAAAGGATGGAGGAGGACTCCACCAAGTTCGGCCAGGCGGTCGGCCTCGACTCCGCCTCCACCTTCGAGTGCATCGTCGACCGTGACCGCTACTACTTCATGGAGGTGAACACCCGGATCCAGGTGGAGCACCGGGTTTCCGAGCTCTGCTACTCCCTCAAGTTCACCAACCCCAAGGACAAGAACGACTTCTTTATCGTCGAGTCACTTGTGGAGGCGATGGCACTGCTGGCGCGGCACAAGAAGCGGCTCCCCAAGCCGGAGCGGATTCCCCGCTTCGGCGCCGGCGCAGAGGCCCGCCTCAACGCCACCGACAGCTCCCTCTCCCCCCATGCCGGCGGCATGATCCGTTACTGGTCTGCCCCCATCGAAGGCGAAATCCGTGACGACCAGGGGATCTGCCTGGTGAACCCGGACACCGGGATGTTCATGCGCTACAAGGTGGCCGGGGCCTATGACTCCAACATCGCGCTCCTCCTCACCAAGGGGGAGGACCGGCTCGCCAGCTACCTGCACCTGTCGAAGGTGCTGGGAAAGACGACCCTCCGCGGTTCCGACATGGCCACCAACCTTGAATTCCACTACGGCCTGGTCAACTGGTTCCTGGGCCAGAACGTCATGGCCAAGCCGACCACCCGCTTTGTCGTACCGTACCTTACTCTCGTTGGTCAGCTGAAGGAAGAGGCGAGCAAGCTCGACACCGTTGCGGCATTCCTGCAGTTGAAGAAGCATTATGCCAAGAAGATGGCAGAGCAGTTCCCGGACGACGCCAGCATCGGCAAGAGCATGTCGCAGATCCTCGATCGCAAGGGGACCCTGGTTACCCGTCCCATGGACAAACTGCTGGAGGACCCGCACCTCCTCTCGGGCTGGCTCTCCATCAACCGGAGAAACTTCACCATGGAGAAGGGGAAGGTGGTCTGGCACGACAACCCCTTCGTAATCCTGGCCGACACCTACGAGTATCTGAACATGCAGTATGACCCGGCTGCTCCGGCCGCCGAGGTGATCTGGAGCCATGACAACGACCTGCTCCAGAAGGGGCTCCGTTTCTACACCACCCTGTCCGAACGCTTCAAGCTGGGGATGCACGAGTTCGACAAGCTCTCCGCACTGCTGGAAAAGGAAAAACCGCACGTCGGCTTCTCGGCCGAGGAGTGGCTGGAAGTACAGTCCGCCCACATGGGCTTCGAGGCCGGTCTGGAGCTGCTCGGCATGCTGTTCCTCGTCGCCGACAATGTAAAGTTCTGGGATTTCCGGGTGGAAGACGACCTGGAGGTCACGATCCCCGACTATCTGCACGACACCGAACTGCAGACCCGGATGAAGAAGATTCTGGTGCCGCCGCCGGCCACCAAGGCCGACGAGATCGTCGCCATCTGCGGCGGCATGTATTACGGTCAGGAGGCCCCCGGGCTGCCGCCGTTCGTTACCGAAGGGATGCATTTCGAGAAGGGCCAGGCCCTTTACATCATCGAGGTCATGAAGATGTTCAACACGGTCCGGGCGACCTTCTCCGGCACCATCGACCGGATCATCATGCAGGGGGCGGACGGCAGCATCGTCCAGAAGGGGCAACCGCTGTTCAAGGTCACGCCTGACGAGAAGTTCGTGGAAGTGGACCCCGAGGAGCTCAAGCAGCAGAAACGGGAAAAGACCATTGCCTATCTGAAGGCGATTATCTAGGAGGATATCGTGAGAAAAGGTAAATTTATCGTCGTCGAGGGGATCAGTGGCTCCGGCCAGCAGGTCAAGGCAGCCATCGTCGCTCTGCATAAGGCGCTGGTCGAACTGAAATACGATGTTGTCGAATGTTCAAACCCTGATTCCGGGCGGGTAAAGGAACTGGGCATGGCATCCATGCTCAACTGGCCTTTCGGTAAGAATGCCCGTGCCGACTTCATCTTTGAAGGTGCCGTCCGGACCGAGATCTTCAAGAATATCGTCGAGCCTGCGCTGCTGGATGACAAGATCGTGCTCTGCAAGCAATCCAGCATCTCCTCCCTGGCCAACGCCTGGGTGAGCGGCTACACGAAGCATTTCGACGTGCTGCGGCATCTGGACAAGATCTCCCGCGGCTTCCTCTTTGAGGACGAGATCTATCCCGACCTGACCATCTTCATCGATGTGCCTGCCGACGAGGCCTTTGAGCGGATCGAGGATGTGCTGCAGATCCACCACGAGGGTGGCCTCGATTACTATCAGCAGATGCGCGAATTCTATCTCAAGGAGATCCCCCGTTGGCGCGGGGTCAGGGTCGACGCGTCGGCCTCCCGCAACCCGGACGACGTCAATGCGGAAGCGCTGGCCCTGGTCAAGGCACTTCTCTGATCATGCCTCCACGTTGAAGCTGATGCCTTTGCATCCCCTTTCCCCTGCCGGCATTGCTGTTCACCCGCCGACAGGTGGAAAGGGGATGTTTTCATTTATCGCCATCGAAGGAGAACGTAATGAGTATCGTTGACAAGAAAAAGAACTGGCAGGAGACCGTCGTCGCCAAGAACATAGCCAAGGCACCGGAAAGGAAGCCGCGGTTCCTGACCTCCTCCAACATCGAAATGGAGCGCACCTTTACACCTGAGTTCGAGTATCCGGGCTATGACGAGCAGCTGGGCTTCCCCGGCCAATACCCCTTCACCCGCGGCGTCCAGCCGACCATGTACCGGGGCCGCTTCTGGACCATGCGCCAGTATGCCGGCTTCGGCACGGCCAAGGAATCCAACGAACGCTACAAATACCTGCTCAAGGCCGGCCAGACCGGCCTCTCCGTCGCCTTCGACCTGCCGACCCAGATGGGATACGACTCGGACCACGGCATGAGCCAGGGCGAAGTCGGCAAGGTCGGGGTGGCAATCGACTCGCTGGCCGACATGGAGGTCCTGTTCGACGGTATCCCGCTGGACCAGGTATCCACCTCCATGACCATCAACTCCACGGCCGCCATCTTGCTGGCCATGTACATCGCCGTGGCCGAGAAGCAGGGGGTATCGCCGGACAAGATCTCCGGCACCATCCAGAACGACATCCTGAAAGAGTACATGGCCCGCGGCACCTACATCTACCCACCCAAGGAGTCGATGCGGATCATCACCGACATCTTCGCCTACTGCAAGGACAACGTCCCCAAGTGGAACACCATCTCCATTTCCGGCTACCATATCCGCGAGGCCGGTTCCTCGGCGGTCCAGGAAGTTGCCTTCACCCTGGCGGACGGTATCGCCTACGTGGATGCGGCCATCAAGGCCGGTCTGGACGTGGACGAGTTCGCGCCGCGGCTCGCCTTCTTCTTCAACGCCCACAACAACCTGCTGGAGGAGGTGGCCAAGTTCCGGGCGGCCCGCAGGATGTGGGCGAAGATCATGAAAGAGCGGTTCAAGGCCAAGGATCCCAAGTCCCTGATGCTCCGTTTCCATACCCAGACCGCCGGTTGCACGCTCACGGCCCAGCAGCCCGACAACAACATCATGCGGGTCACCATCCAGGCCCTGGCCGCCGTTCTCGGGGGCACCCAGTCGCTCCACACCAACTCCCGAGACGAGGCCCTGGCGCTCCCCACCGAGGACTCGGTCAGGATTGCCCTGCGGACCCAGCAGGTCATCGCCTACGAGTCCGGGGTCGCCGACTCCATTGACCCGCTGGCAGGGAGCTTCCTGGTGGAGTCACTGACCGACCAGATCGAGCAGGCTGCCACCGCCTACATCGAGAAGATCGACCAGTTGGGCGGCGCAGTGGAAGCGATCTCCCGGGGCTTCCAGCAGAAGGAGATCCAGGATTCGGCCTACGCCTACCAGAAGGGGATCGAAACCAACGACATGATCATTGTCGGCGTCAACAGGTTCACCGTCGAGAACGAGACCGCGCCGGAACTGCTCAAGGTCAAGGAGGCGGTGGAGATCGCCCAGAAGAAAGGGCTTGCCGAAATGAAGGCCAAGCGTGACGAGGCCGCGGTCAAGGCGGCCTTGGCCGAGCTCAATTCGGTAGCCAGGGGGACGGGTAATGTTATGCCGGCAATCCTGGCTGCGGTCAAAACCTACGCCACCCTGGGCGAGATTGCCGACGTCTTCCGTGGGGTCTTCGGCAAGCATACGGAAACGGTGGTGTTGTAGCAATCCTAAGACCACCACGGAGACCCAAATCTGTTCGCGTCTCCGTGGTGGGTGCTGAAAGGAATTTCTTATGCTTTCCAAAATCAATCATATCGGCATCGCCGTTCAATCCATTGACGCAGCCCTCCCCTTCTACCGGGACAATCTGGGGATGGTCTGTGCCGGCCTGGAGGAGGTTGCCGAGCAGAAGGTGCGGGTCGCAATGCTGCAGATCGGCGAGTCAAAAATTGAACTGCTGGAACCGACCTCGCCCGAGAGCCCTGTTGCCAAGTTTCTGGAAAAGAGCGGCCCCGGGATTCACCACATAGCCTACGAAGTCGGCGATATAGAAGCGGCCATAACCAGACTCCAGCAGGACGGCGTCAGGATGATCGACACAGCGCCGAGAAAGGGTGCCCACGGCACGAAAATCGCCTTTGTACACCCAAAGAGCAGCGTTGGGGTCCTGACCGAGTTGTGCACATCTGGCCACTGACACACAGTACCAACCACATCACACTGTTGTTTCGGCATGTTACGACAAACAGACCAGAACGCAACAGCCACATCGTCACATGAATGTAACGTTGTTCTGAAAATTCTTGACAGAAAGAATTTTTTCTGTATATTTAGCCACACCTTTTGAGACGCTCTGTAGAGGCCCAAAGGTAAGGCAATCATGGGCTAACCCATTGAGTTGTCTTAAAAAACGGCTTGAAAACTTGACAAGTCAAATTTTTGTAGTTAATTTATGCAAAATTTAATGATTCCGGGTGTCGATGCCACTTCTAATTTGCAGAAACATAGGAAGATGAATCAAGGCCTTCATTGCGCTCCGCCTGGTGGTGGGCAGGCGCGGGTGAGGGCTTTTTCTTTAAACCGATTCATCTTCCAGGGATTGCCTTTGATTTAGCGGAAAGGGGGTGAGACTGCAAAGGGAAGAAACGACGTGCAGGAATTTCAGTGAGTTTCAATCCACCATAAAGGAGGCAACACAATGAAGAAAAAGCTTATCGTAGTAGGTGCAGCCGCAGCCCTGAGCGCGGCCGCTGCCGTCCCGGCCTTTGCGCTGGAAAACGAGATCCACGGTTCGTACAAAATGAAGTACTTCCTGACCAACGCCGAAAAAGGCGATGGCGGATTTCTTGCTCCGAAAAGGGCTGCAACCGCTGCCAACTATTTTGAGACCCGTACACGCCTTTTCTACACGGCCAAAGCCAACGACGATCTGAAACTCGTAACCGGCTTTGAGATCGATACGGTATTCGGCGACAAGGCCCAGGGCGGCCTGTCGACCACTGCCGGCGGCATGGATACCACGGCATTCAGGAACTCGGGTGGCGCGCTCGAGTCCGACGCCGTGAACCTGGAGACCAAGTGGATCTACCTCGACTTCAACATCCCCTCCACCCCGGTCAAGATGAAGGTCGGCGTCCAGCCTTACAAGGATGCCTTCAAGGGTATCCTCCTCGATGCTGACATCGCCGGTGTCTATGCAACGGCCAAGTACGGCGCAGCCAATACCGGCATCGCCTACTTCCGCGCCTATGAGCAGACCAACGGCGTCGTTGCCACCCCGCGCGGCACCGACAACCTGGATATCGCCCTTCTCGAAGGGAACTACGCCATCAGCAAGGACCTGAATGTCGGTGGCGCTTACTACCTCTACA
This sequence comes from uncultured Geobacter sp., assembly GCA_964431365.1. GTDB lineage: Bacteria > Desulfobacterota > Desulfuromonadia > Geobacterales > DSM-12255 > Geomobilibacter. The sequence goes on from CAYSJJ010000036.1 coordinate 17,276, forward strand.
GCGACTATCGCCAGAAGCCGGTTACCTTCCACACGTTCGGCGTGAATGCAGACGCCAAGATCGGCCCGGCCAGCGTCAGCGGCTTCTTCGCCTATCAGGCAGGTTTTGACAAGAACAGCGCTGCCGCCTCCAAGACCATCAGCGCCTTCGCAGCCAACGTGGCAGGCAAACTGAAGGTTGGCCCGGGTACCGCAAAGACCGCCTTCCTCTACACCTCGGGTGACCAGGATACCACTGACGGCGTACAGCATGCCTGGCAGACCACCAACCAGATCCCCAAAGGTTCGACAACCGCAACTGCCACCACCCCGGCAACCAATACCTACAACGAGTCGGGCATGATGCTCCTCAACCGGAACGCAGCTGCCGGCGGGACCACCACCGATATCGCGCTGCAGTACACCACCAACAACAACAACCAGGGTTCGGTGATTGCAGCTCTCGGCTATGACGCAGCCATCACTCCCAAGTTCTACGTCAACACCAACGTTGGCTTCGGCTTGACCGCCGAGAACAACGCCACCAGGAAAGTCGGCAGCCACTTCCAGGGTACTGAAGTCAACGTCGAGACCGGCTACAAGGTGTATGACAACCTCACCGCCAGCATCCAGGCTGCCTACGTCTTCCTTGGTCCCTACTACAAGGATGCGATTGCTGTTGGCACAGATCCGGTCGACCCCTACACCGCCCGTGTAGCCCTGACCTACGCATTCTAATTGACACATGGTTTAGCCGGAGGTGGCTAGCGCTCCTCCGGCCGTACCGACAAAATACTTCACTGGAGGTTTAACCATGAAAAAAGCCGCCGTTATGATTCTGGCCGCCTTCGCCCTCACGGCGACCGTTCCGGCCTTCGCCCAAATGAGCAAGGAGGAGAAGGACCAGTGCCTTCTCGCCTCCAAGAACTGCGCAACCGAAGTGAACAGCATCCAGCAGAAGATCAAGAAGCTGAATGCAGAGATCAAAAAAGGGACCAAGGTCTACACTGCTGACGAGGTCAAGAAGCTGCAGGACAAGCTGAAAGAAGCTGACGACCTTCTCGACGTCATGCTGGGCAAAAAAGGGAACCCGTAATTTCGCGCTCCCCTTGTAATGCTTTTCCCATCTGAAATGGAGCGGGCCTTGCGCCCGCTCTTTCTGTTTGTATCAAGGGAGATATTTTAGTAGATTCAGCCTCCACAATGAACTGGGGCAGCAGGTCCGACGGCTGCCGAAATAACCGCAAAGGGGTTACCGGTGAAACGATTTCTACAGAGTATCATGATCATGGCCCTCTCTCTGGCGGTCGCACTGCCTGCTTCGGCAGCGCCGCTCAAGGTGTTCATCCCTGAATTCAAGGTGACCGGAGCCGCCAACCGGGATGAACTGAAAGGGGGGCTGCAGGGGCTGCTGGCCACCCGGCTCTCGGGAGAATCCATCGTGATAGCTGATACTGAGGCCGCAGCCGATCTCTCGGTTGTCGGTGCGTATATTGCCTTCGGCAAGGTGTTCAGCCTCGACGCGAACCTCAAGGACAGGACCGGCAAGGTTGTCGGCCGTGCCTTCGAACAGGGGGACTCCAGCGATGACATCATTCCGGCGGTAACGCGGCTGGCCCAGAAAGTGAGCGCCGAGCTGGCAAAGGTTCAGCCTTCGCCCCCTTCGGTACCGCCGACCGCTCAAAAGCCAACCCCTGCACTTTCAACGCCGGCCCTCCCCGCACCGGTAGAGCGCCCTGCTCCGCAGACGAGCGCTCAGCCCGCGAGCGACATCATCCGCCCCGAAGCAATCACCAGGGCCGGCGAAAGCGGCATGATCGGTCAACGTCTGGATGGGGCCATGGTCGCCCTGGCAGCCGGGAAATCGCTGCCGAACGGTGAACGTGAGCTTTTCATGGCGCTGGAACGGGAGATCCGGCTCTATCGGCAGGGGAAAGGGCTTACGCTGCTGGCTGCGGAGGCCGGCTACTCCGCCGACGACAAAATCATCGGGATCGAAACGGCCGACCTGGACGGCGACGGCTCCCTCGAACTGTACGTGACCCGTCTAAAGGGAGAAGAACTGGCGTCACAGGTCTGGGCCGTGGAAAACGGGAAGTTCAGGTTGCTGACCGACGGGCTCCCTTACTTCTTCCGCACTCTGGAATGGAACGGTGGGGCGCGTCTGTATGCCCAGCAGATGGGGCGGGACGAAGACTTCTTCAACGGCATCTCCGAGGTGGCACGAAAGGGAAACGGCTTCGAACTGAAGAACCCCGTGAAGCTTCCCCGGTTCGGCACCATCTACAACGTCAACTTCATCACTGACAAAGAAGGGCGACGGCTCGTGGTCATGCTCCATCTCGACGGCTACCTCACGGTCTCAGACGAGAAGGGGGAGGAGCTCTGGCGGAGCAACGACCGATTCGGCGGCTCGGAGGCGTACTTCTCCCGCGAAGACCAGCAGAATGTCCGGGTCACGGGAGAGCTGCAGCGGAAGATATTCCTTGAGCAGCGTGTTGTCGTTACCAAGAGCGGTGACGTTATCGTTCCGAAGAACGACGGCTTCTGGGTTGTCGGCAACAGTCGCTCTTTTTCGAAGAACTCCGTCTACAGCTTCACCTGGAACGGCGCGGCACTTGAGGAGAGATGGCACACCAAGCAGAGCCAGAACTACCTGGCAGACTATGCCTATGACGAGGCACGGAAGGAGCTGATCCTGCTTGAGGTGGTCAAAAAGCCCGGGATGATAGAGAAGGGTGCCAGCGCCATTTCGATCAAGAAGGTGGAATAATCAGGACCGTTGTCAATTGCTAACAAGCCTTAATTGTTGAACGGAAAGGGGTGGCCGGCCGGCCACCCCTTTTTGATTGACATGAGAGGGGTATGTTGTTAGGATTTCCGGCGCTTTACGTCGCTCTAAAAGGCGGCTGTCAACCCTTGGAGACAGCTTTGACCACAGCTACAGGCACAGATGCAACCCTTCCCAAAGGGGTCACCGACTTCCTCCCGGAGCAGGCCGATAAGATCGGCTACATCGAGGGGAAGATTTGTTCGGTTTTCGAACTGTGGGGCTTCCGGCGCATCATCACCCCTCTGCTGGAATTCCAGGACGTGCTCTCGATCGGACTTGACGACGAATTGAGAGAAAAGACCTTTCGCTTCGACGACCGCCAGACCGGCCGTCTCCTTGCCATTCCGTCGGACATCACCCCGCAGGTCGCCCGCATCGAGGCGATGCGCCTGCGCGGCTATCCTCTCCCCCACCGGCTCTATTACAACGGCAGAGTGCTCAGGCACACCGAGCTCCAATCCGGTAGAAGCCGCGAAATTTACCAGGCGGGCGTCGAACTGATCGGTCTCGATTCTCCCGAGGCTGATGCCGAGATGGTGGCCATGGCAGTGGAGGTCCTGCGCGAACTGGGGTTCACCGACTTCAAGGTCGACCTCGGCCAGGTCGAGTACTTCCGGGGCATCATGGCCGCTGCCGGCCTGACCGGAGAACAGAGGAGCGAGCTGCAGGAGGCGATCGCCAAGAAGGACGCTTCGGCTGTGCGGGCTTTTCTCGGCCGCGTCGACCTCCCGGAGGCATCAAAGGAAGAGATCAGCGCCCTGCCCAGACTTTTCGGCGGTCGCGAGGTGCTGGCCGAAGCCGATCGCGTGACGCGCAACGATCGTTCCCGCCGGGCGCTGGAGAACCTGCGTCAGGTCCTGGAGATCCTCGACATCTACGGCGTGGCAGAGTACCTCACCATCGATCTTGGTGAGATCCGGGGGCTTGGATATCACACCGGCGTGACGTTCGAAGGGTTCGTGGCCGGCGTCGGCGAGCCGGTCTGCAGCGGCGGCCGGTATGACGACCTGACGGCCAAATACGGCCACACTGCACCGGCGACCGGATTCGCCTTCAACATCCTGCCGCTGCTCCATGCCCTGGAAAAGCGTCCCGACGTCGAGGCCCGTGCCACCCGCGACTTCCTCATATTCAACCTCCTGGAAGACCGCCGGGATGCGCTCCGGATTGCCCAGGGACTCCGCCGTCGCGGTTACTCGGTAGCCCGGGATATCATTCGACGCGACCTCGACAGCTCCCTTGCCTATGCCCGCCGGATGAACATCAAGCGGATACTTGTGGTGGGGGGCGACTATTGTTCTGATAGTGAAGTACATCTGCTCCGGGTGAGTGACGGAGCCACACATAACATCAAAAAGGATGACCTGTTCCGGGCGGACACGCCGGACATCAGGTTTGATCCATAGCAAGGAGACGGTCATGGCCAATGTAGTGGTAGTGGGTGCACAATGGGGCGACGAGGGAAAAGGGAAGGTCGTTGACATCTATACTGAGTATGCGGACGACGTCGTCCGCTACCAGGGGGGGAACAATGCCGGCCACACCCTGGTGGTGGGAGATGAAAAGATCGTCCTGCACCTGATTCCCTCGGGCATTCTTCATGCCGGGAAGCGATGCGTCATCGGCAACGGTGTCGTGCTCGACCCCGAGGTATTCATCAGGGAGATCACCAATCTCAAGAAGAGCGGGAAGTTCCAGGACGACAGCGTCCTCCTCCTGTCGGAAAACCTCCACATCATCATGCCTTACCACAAGCGGATCGATATCGCCCGTGAGGCCAAGAGCGGCGCCGGCAAGATCGGCACCACCGGCAGGGGAATCGGTCCGGCCTACGAGGACAAGATCGGCCGCCGGGGCATCCGACTGGGAGACCTGGTAGACCGCGAGATCTTTGCCCGCAAGCTGAAGGAAACCCTTGAGGAAAAGAATTTCCTGCTCCAGAACCTGTTGAACGAGAGCCCTTTCACCTTTGAGGAGATTTACGACGAATATAACCGTTACGCCGATCAACTCCGTATCTATATGGCTGACACGGCGCTTGTCCTGCACAAGGATATTACTGCGGGCAAGAAACTCCTCTTTGAAGGCGCACAGGGAACCCTGCTGGACGTCGATCTCGGGACCTACCCGTTCGTCACCTCGTCATCGACCTGTGCGGGGGGTGCCTGTACCGGAACCGGCGTGAGCCCCCGGGCCATCGACGAAATCATCGGCATATCCAAGGCGTACGTGACCCGCGTGGGGAGCGGCCCGTTTCCCACCGAACTGCTCGAAGAGACCGGCGAAAAGCTCCGTCAGAACGGCCACGAGTTCGGCGCCACCACCGGCCGGCCACGTCGCTGCGGCTGGTTTGACGCCATGGTGCTCCGCTACGCGGTCCGGGTAAACGGTCTCACCGGCATCGCCCTGACCAAGCTGGATGTCCTCGACACGTTCGAGACCATAAGCATCTGCACCGGCTATGAATATCAGGGTAAGGTCCTGGAAGAGCTCCCGACAAACCTTGAGGCGTTTGCCCAGTGCAAGCCGGTCTATGAGGAAGTTCCGGGCTGGATGACCGACATCAGTACCGCTCAGACCTTCGACGAACTACCGGAAAAGGCCCGCAGCTATGTCCGTCGGCTGGAGCAGCTGGTCGGCTGTCCCATTGTCCTGGTCTCTGTCGGACCCCGGCGCGACCAGACCATCACGCTGAAGAACCCGTTTGCCTGAGAGAAATTCCGCTCGTGAGTTGTCAGGGAATTCTGTCCCCGGTATAGTATACAGATTGCAGAAATACGGACGCGACCCGAGGCTATGGCTACCAGCATCCTGATCATCGACGATTCTGATACTATCCGGGAACAGATCATTCAGACCCTGATGCGCTTCGGCGTGTTCGACCGCTACCTGGAAGCCGGGGATGGCATCGAGGCGTTCAAGACGCTTCTCGGCACCCAGGTCGACCTGGTGCTCTGCGACCTGGAGATGCCCCGGATGGACGGGTTCAAGTTCCTCGCCATGGTCAAGACCCGCGAGGAACTGCGGGATATCCCGATCATCATGCTGACCGGCCGCGAGGACCGTGAGCTGAAGATCCGCGGTCTTGAGCAGGGAGCGTGCGACTACGTTACCAAGCCGTTCGATCCGGGCGAGCTGATGGCCCGGGTGAAGGTTCAGCTGAAGATCAAAATGCTGCAGGACGAACTGAAAAAGTCCAACGATCTTCTCAAACGGCTGTCGAACACCGATCACCTCACCCAGCTCTATAACCGCCGCTACATGATGGAGGTCCTCGAACGGGAATTCCAGCGCTCACAGCGCAAGGCCTCCCCCATCTCCATGGTGATCATGGACATCGACCACTTCAAGCGGGTGAACGACCAGTACGGGCATCAGAACGGCGATCTCGTCCTCTCCACCATTGCCCGGCTGGCCAGAGAGGACCGGCGGAGTTACGACGTAGCCGTCCGCTATGGTGGCGAGGAATTCGTACTGGTTCTTCCCGAGACCTCACACGACGAAGCGACCATGGTGGCGGAACGGTTGCGCGAAAAGGTCCAGCAGATCTCATTCAGCGGCGAACTCAGGGAGCTCCGGGTCTCCATCAGCATGGGGGTCGCCACCTACCCGGCCAGCAACCTGGCCACGATCGAAGACCTGATCAGGGAAGCCGATGCCGCCCTCTACCGCGCCAAGCAGGGGGGAAGGAATCGCGTGGTCTCCATGCACCAGCAATAGGCCGCACACCATGCAGCACGGGGGAACCTGCCATATCCCTGATACTGCAACTATCGCCTTGTTCCTCGCTCCTCGTACCTACCTCGTACCCTTCTCCTGATTCCATCGGCAAATCCCCGCCACACGCAGCGGACACCCCTCACAGAGCGGTCGCTTCCGGCACCGTTCCTTGCAGTGCTGAACGATCAGGGCGTGATACTCGTTGAAAAGGGGAACCTCCTGAGGGAGTGCCGCCATGATGAGCGAGCGGACCTCCTCATATCCGCTATCCTCAGCCGGCAGCAGTTCCAGGCGGAACAGGAGTCTCCTGGTGTACGCATCCACCACGAAGGTCGGCTGTTCCCCCGCATAGAGAAGGATCGAATCGGCTGTCTCCGCCCCGACCCCGCTGATGGAGAGGAGCTCCCGGCGGAGCAGGCGCCAGTCGGTGGCGAACAGCGTCTCCAGGCTCCCTTCGGCCCGCAGCATCAGCCAGGTCACGAAACTCTTGAGCCGCCTGCTCTTCACATTGAAAAAGCCGGCAGGCCGTATCACCTCCCCCAGCTCCAGCGGGTCCACCCTGATCAACGCCTCCACGGAGAGGAGCCCTGCCTCCTTGAGGTTCGCGATCGCCTTTTCCACATTCAGCCAATTGGTGTTCTGGGTGAGAATCGCGCCGACGCAGACCTCGAATGGGGTCTCGGCCGGCCACCAGTGGCGGGGACCATAGGCGGCCAGGAGCAGTTTGTAGAGTTCCGGAAGCCGCCCTGTCATGCCGGCTGCCAACTCGCCGGATCGAGCCGGTAGTAGGTTCGGAAATGTCCATAGAGGTCGGGGTGGTACTCCAGGATCATCGCGGGAAGGCCGAAGAAGCACTCGGTCGCTACGGCAAAGAATTCGGACAGGCTCTCGGCGCCATAGGGGTCGAAGACCGTTTCCCGTCCGGCATCCAGATCGGCACGGAGCTCGTCGTAGGCTTCCAGAAGGGCCGCACCGAACGGCGAGCCGCTGGCGCCGCTCTCCAGAAAAGAGGTGATCCCCTCCTCGGCATCGAGCTGATGGGCGAATTCGTGGATCACCACGTTGTAGTCATCCTCCCCCGGATTGCCGACAGCACGGACATCCGCCCAGGAGAGGACCAGGGAGCCCCCCTCCCACGATTCGCCGGAGCGCAGCTCCTCGCCGACGGTCACCACGCCGCTTTCGTCCACGTCGTGGCGTCGGGCGACGAACTCGTCCGGATAGATGATAATCGAAGAGAGGCGGGGGAAATAGTCACGATCCTGGTGGAGTACGAGCAGGCAGGCGTTTGCGGCCACGGTTATCCGCATCTCGTCGGTCACGGTCAGGCCGAGCCCCCCCTCGAACCGTTTTTCCGCGATAAACACCTGCACGTGACCGTGCAGTTCAGCCCGGTCGCCAGCCGGCAACAACCGGTAGAGCGGCATGTTCGCCCGGAGGATGGATTCCCAGGCAGGGGGGAATTCCTGGCGCCGCACGCTGCGGCGGCGCATGCGCTTCAAGAGGAACACGATACTCCCGGATTCGTTAGGTTGACAGCATCCGCTCCAAGAGCAGCTCGTACTCGGCGAGTTTTCGCCCAAGCAGTGCGAGCTCCCGTTCCGTATAGACGCTGGAGCCGAGCTCGATCTCCCGCCTGAGCGCGGCAATCATCTCCTGAATGGTCGGCTGGCCCCCCGGCGCCTCTTCCACTCCCAGCAACCGGAGATTCTTGCCACTCATGCCGCTCCCCCCAGGATACGTTCGTACACCTCCCGCACGGCCCCGGTCCGCTCCTCGTACTCCTTCATCAGGGCGTCTCCCGGGTGGCGGAGCTTCGGATCATAGCCGAGACGGCGGGCAAGGGTGTCCAGGTACTCCCGCGACCCCCCCAGATCGTTCATGGAATAGTCGTGGATGATCCGGAGGCGGTTTTCCAGACGGCGGAGGAATTTGTAGCCGTCTACGAGCACGCTGCTCATCTGCTCCTCAAGGATGCCGGCTCCCCTGATCGCCTTCAAGGCCAGGAGGGTGTTGTTGCTGCGGATATCCGGGAAGGCGTGCCCATGCTTCAGGAGCAGGTACTGGACGATGAATTCCACATCCACCATCCCGCCGCGGCCGGTCTTGATGTTGTACGAACCGGCGCTCTCCTTGGCGATTTCGTTCTCCATCCGCATCCGGAGACGATGGATCTCCCGCCGTGCGTCCTCGTCGGCACTGTTGCCATACACGGAGTGCCGGATCACCTCCTCGATCCCCTCTTTGAGTTCGAGGCCGCCGAGCACTACCCGGGCCTTGGTCAGCGCCTGACGTTCCCAGACCTGCGATTCCTCCCGATGGTAGTTCTTGAAGGATTCCAGCGAGGTGACCAGCGGTCCGGCATTGCCGGACGGCCGGAGCCGGGTGTCGATCTTGTAAACGTATCCCTCCCTGGTCGGCGTGGTAAGGATAGAGATGATCTTCTGCCCAAGCTTGGCGAAGTATTCGTGGTTGGTCACCTGCTTTTCGCCGTCCGTGGTCCCCTGATGGTCGTAGATGTAGATGATGTCCAGATCGGAGTGGTAATTCAGCTCCATCCCCCCCATCTTTCCCATCCCGATCACCGCGAAGTCCGCCTCCGGCTCGGAACCGTCCATGTCGTGCCAGAGCGGCCGCCCGAAACGGCCGAGCTCACTGCGGGCCATACGGCAGGCCGCGGCCAGGCAGATATCGGCCAGGTTGGTCAGCTGAGTCGTGATCTCCGTCTGACCCACGGTGCCGTTGATGTCGTTCAGGCCGATCCTTAGGAATTCCTCGTGGCGGTACCGGCGCAGGACATCCAGCCGTTCCTCGAAGTCATCGGCCCGGTCCATGAGGGCGGTCAGCTCCCGCTCCATCACCTCCCGCTCTTTGAAGGAGGAGGCGTAGGTCTTTGCCACCATGCTCTCCAGCAGCTCGGGATGACCGATGAAGATCTTGGTAAGGAACTCGGACATGGCGAAGAGCGAGGCGATCAGCTTCAGCACCTCACGCTTCTCCGCCAGCAGGGCGTAGAAGAACGAGCGGGAGCCGACGGCGCAGAGGAAGCGGTCGAGATTGGCCAGGGCCATTTCCGGATCGGGAGTGGCGAAGACTTCCTGCAGGAGCGGCGGGCCGATCTGTTCAAGGATCCGTCGCGCCCGTTCCGTCAGGTTGGCCCGGTGGGGCCCGTCCCTCAGCATCAGCAGGTGATCGTAGGCGGCATCCACATGCTTGAACCGGCGTTCGGCAAGCATATCCTTGATCAGGTCCGGATCGGCCTTCCGATCGAAGAAAAAGAGGATCTCGGGGCTCACCTCCTCCTTCAGCCGCTCGTCCCGGGCGAGAAACAGATCACCGAAAATGGCCGATACGGCACTGCGGTGACGCTCCAACTCCTCACGAAACCGTTCGGTGCCATCCTTCCGGAGAAAGCCGGAACGTCGGGCAAGGGCCGCAAACTCCTCATCCTTCTTCGGCAGGCTGTGGGTCTGGCGTTCCTGGACCACCTGGATCCGGTGCTCGACGGTGCGGAGAAACCGATAGGCATCGGCCAGGGCCACGCAATCTTCGTCCTTGATGAGGCGGCCATCCCGCAGGACCGCCAGCGCCTTCAGGGAATTCCTTTCGCGCAGGGTCGGATTCTTGCCGGCATAGACCAGTTGCAGCGCCTGGATAAAGAACTCGATCTCCCGGATCCCTCCCCGCCCCAGCTTGATGTTATACTCACCCTCCCGCTCCCGGGCCAGGGAGACGTCGATCTTCTTCTTCATGGCCATCATGTCCTCGACCAGGTTGTAGTCAAGGTACTTGCGGTAAATGAACGGCTCCAGGGACTTGAGGATCTGGTCGCCAAGGGTCAGGGAGCCGGCCACCGGACGGGCCTTCAGCATGGCGGCCCGCTCCCACGACTGCCCCCACATCTCGTAGTAGAGTTCGGCGGAGAGGGCGGAAACGGCCATGTCCCCCCCCTTCCCTTCGGGCCTGAGCCCCAGGTCGACCCGGAAGACGAAGCCGTCCTCGGTCACCTGGGAAAGGGCCTTGGTGATCATTTCCGCCTGTTTGACGAAATAGGCGTGCAGGGAGAGCCGGCCGGCAACGCTCCCCTGGCTGTCGCCGATGCCGGCTGTCGCTCCCTGGTCCGAGGCATAAAAATAGATGATGTCGATGTCCGACGAAAAGTTCAGCTCCCGGCCGCCGAACTTCCCCATGCCGAGGATGACCATCTCGGCCTCGCGCTCGCCGCCGGCGGTCTCCATCATCGGGAGACCGTGTTCGGCAACGAGGTGGCGGCGGGTCACCTCGTAGGCCACCTGCAGGGAGGCCGCAGCCAGCGCAGAGAGTTCTCCGGTCACCTCCTCCAGCGAAGCGAGGGCGTTCAGGTCGCGGGCAGCGATACGGAGGACCTCCCGCAGCTTGAAACGTCGGAGGAGGGAAAAGAGCGCCTGGTACTCGACCTCCGCCGGCACGAACTCGCGCAGCGCGGCAAGCATCTCGTCTTCCTGACGGCCGACCTCGATCAGGCGACCGGCGAACAGGTCCCTGAAATAGGCCGGATCGCGGCAGAGGATATTGGTCAGAAAGGGGGAGGAGCCGAGCAGGGTCATGAGCTGGCCGAGCTGGCGCTTTTTCTGGCAGACGGCGGCAAGGTCGTCCTGCCCGACCATCGAGGCCATACGCTCAAGGTTGTTGAGCGCCATGTCCGGCACCGGCGTGGCCAGTGCCGCAAAGGTCACGCGGCTGAGGCAATCGGCGGGAAGCAGGTAGGCGAGAAGGCGGATGTTGGTGGCGGTCCGGACCGGATAGGCAAAACCGTGGTCGGTGAGAAACTCGATCAGAAGCCGGTCGACCTCGCACTCCGGCTCGCCGGCCAGCGCCCCTTGCAGGGCGGTGGAGAAATCGGCCGACCAGCTGCTCATTGGCCGACCAGCGCCTTCAGCCCCGCCTCGTAGTCCCCCCGCACCACCCCTTTTTCGGTAATGATGGCGGTGATGTATTTTGCCGGCGTCACGTCGAAGGCCGGGTTGCGCACCTTCACCCCCTCCGGCGCCAGCGGGGTCCCCTGGACGTGGGTCACTTCCTGGGACGAGCGCTCCTCGATGGGGATTTCGTCGCCGCTTCGCAGGGTCAGGTCGAGGGTGGAAATGGGCGCGGCCACGTAGAACGGTATCCGGTTCTCCCGGGCCAGGACCGCCACGCTGTAGGTGCCGATCTTGTTGGCCGTGTCGCCGTTGGCGGCGATCCGGTCGGCCCCCACCACCACGCAGTCGATCTCCCCCTTCTTCATGAAGAAGCCGGCCATGTTGTCGGAGATCAGGGTCACCGGAATACCGTCCTTCATCAGCTCCCAGCTGGTGAGGCGCGCCCCCTGGAGCCACGGACGGGTCTCGTCGGCAAAGACCTGGATCTTCTTCCCCGCCTCATGGGCCGCGCGGATGACCCCCAGTGCCGTACCGTAGCCGGCCGTTGCCAGCCCGCCGGCGTTGCAGTGGGTCAGGACCGTGGCCCCTTCCTTGATGAGCGGTTCCCCATGGGCGCCGATGGCCTTGCAGATCTGCAGGTCCTCCACTTCGATGCTGATCGCCTCGGCCTTGAGGATGGCCCTGATGGAGTTGAGGTCCTTGTCCCGGTTCGCCTCCGCGACCCTACGCATCCGCTGGATGGCCCAGAAAAGATTGACTGCCGTCGGCCTGGTGCGGGCCAGGACGTCGCAGACATTATCCAGCTGCTTGAAGAACGACTCGTGGGTATCGGCGATGATGTCCCGGGCGCCAAGGGCGACCCCCATGGCCGCGGCTACGCCGATGGCCGGCGCTCCCCGGATGATCATGCCGCGGATCGCCTCCGCCACCCCCTGGAAATCGGTGTACTCGTTGTAGATCTCCTCGGCCGGCAGCCTCGTCTGGTCGATCATGATCACGGCGTCGTCGCGCCACTGGATGGTACGAAAAGACATGGGTTATCCTTTCAGCTTCGTCAGAAGCAGGTCGTTCACCACCGCCGGGTTCGCCTTCCCCTTGCTGGCCCGCATCACCTGACCGACGAAGAAGCCGAAGACCTTCTCCTTGCCGCCGCGGTACTCCTCCACCTGCCCCATGTTGGCCGCCATGATCTCGTCGATGATCCGTTCAATCTCGCCGGTGTCGGAGACCTGCACCAGCCCCTTCTCCTCGACGATCCTGGCCGGTTCGCCGCCGTTTTGCCACATCTCGTCGAAGACGGTCTTGGCGATCTTGCCGGAAATGGTCCCCTTCTCGATCAGGGCCAGCAGGTCGGCCAGCTGCTTCGGTGTCACCGGGCAGGCGCCGATGGTCAGGCCGCCGTCGTTGAGCTGGCGGGTCACCTCACCCATGACCCAGTTGCCGGCGGACTTGGCCGGAGCCCCTGCGGCGAGCGCCGCTTCGAAGTATTCCGCCAGCTCGCGGCCGGCGGTCAGCACCTCGGCGTCGTAGGGGGGCAGTCCCAGCTCGGTCTGGTACCGCTGCATCTTCGCTTCCGGCAGCTCGGGGAGGGAGAGACGCACATCCTCCACCCAGTCGTTGCTGATCACCAGCGGCACCAGGTCCGGGTCCGGGAAGTAGCGGTAGTCGTGGGCATCCTCCTTGCCGCGCATGGAGCGGGTCTCGCCGGTGCCCGGATCGAAGAGGCGGGTCTCCTGGACAATCCGCCCGCCATCCTCGATCACCTCGATCTGCCGCTCGATCTCATGCTCAATGGCCTGCTTGACGAAGCGGAAGGAGTTGACGTTCTTGGTCTCGGTCCGGGTCCCGAAGGTGTCGGAGCCCACCGGCATCACCGAGACGTTGGCGTCGCAGCGGAAGCTCCCCTCCTCCATGTTGCCGTCGCAGATGCCGAGGTAGACCACGATCTGGTGCAGCTTCTTGAGGTAGGCGACCGCCTCGTCGGCGCTCCGGATGTCCGGCTCGGAGACGATCTCCAGGAGCGGCGTGCAGGCCCGGTTCAGGTCGACGCCGGAGCCGCTCCCGAGGCCGGGAATGTCGCCGTGGACCAGCTTCCCCGCGTCCTCTTCCATATGGATGCGGGTGATGCCGATCCGCTTCGTTCCCCACTCGCCAAGGATGTCCAGGTGGCCGTGCTCGCAGATCGGGAGTTCGTACTGGCTGATCTGGTACCCCTTGGGGAGGTCGGGATAGAAGTAGTTCTTCCGGGCGAAGACCGAGCGGGGGGCGATGCCGCAGTTGGTGGCGAGGCCGGCCCTGATGGCGTACTCCACCACCTTCTTGTTCAACACCGGCAGGGCGCCGGGCATCCCGAGGCAGACCGGGCAGGTCTGGGAGTTGGGGCTGGCGCCGAACTGGGTGGAACAGCCGCAGAAGATCTTGGTGTTGGTCTTCAACTGGACATGGACTTCAAGGCCGATGACGGCTTGGTATTTCATATCGTAACCTCAGGGGATGCTAAATTTTCGCCTTGTTCGTGTGCCACTCCGTCGCCTGCTCGAAGGCATAGGCGGCGCGGATGATCGCCTCTTCGCCGAAGGGCTGGCCGATAAGCTGCAGGCCGATGGGGAGCCCCCCCTGGCTGATGCCGGCCGGGACGCTGATGCCGCAGGTGCCGGCCAGGTTCACCGGGATGGTGAAGATGTCGGAGAGGTACATCTGCAGCGGGTCGCTGGTCTTCTCCCCGATCCGGAAGGCCGGCGTCGGCGCCACCGGGGTGAGGATGACATCCACCTTTTCGAACGCCTTGAGGAAATCCTGCATTATCAGGGTCCGCACCTTCTGGGCCTTCAGGTAGTAGGCGTCGTAGTAGCCTGAGGAGAGGGCGTAGGTGCCGATCATGATCCGCCGCTTCACCTCGGCCCCGAACCCCTCGTCGCGGGAGCGGCTGTAGGTCTCGATGAGGCTCCCCGGCTCGGCCGTGCGGTGGCCGAAACGGACGCTGTCGTAGCGGGCCAGGTTGGAGCTGGCCTCGGCGGTGGCGATGAGGTAATAGGTGGCCACGGCATAATCGGTATGGGGGAGCGAGATGTCGACGAATTCGGCCCCCAGCGCCCGGTAGGTCTCGACGGCCGCGTCCATGGCGCCTTTCACTTCCGGGTCGAGACCAGGGATGTAATATTCCTTGGGGAGACCGATCTTCAGCCCCTTGACGTCGGGGAGCAGCGCCTTGGTGTAGTCGGGCACCGGCCGATCGACGCTGGTGGAGTCCAGGGGGTCGTGGCCGGCCACGGCGCCGAGCATGATGGCAGCATCCCGCACGTCGCGGGTGATCGGCCCCACCTGATCCAGGGACGAGGCGTAGGCGATGACCCCGTAGCGGGAGACCCGACCGTAGGTCGGCTTGAGACCAACGCAGCCGCAATGGGAGGCGGGCTGGCGGATGGAGCCGCCGGTGTCGGTGCCCAGCGTGGCAGTGGCCTGCCGGGCCGCGATGCAGGCGGCAGAACCGCCGGAGGAGCCGCCCGGAGTACACTCCAGGTCCCAGGGGTTACGGGTCGGGCCAAAGGCGCTCGACTCGCAGGAGGAGCCCATGGCGAACTCGTCCTGGTTCAGCTTGCCAAGCAGGACGGCGCCCCGCTCCTTCAGCTTCGACCAGGCGGTGGCATCGTAGGGGGCGACAAAGTTTTTCAGGATGGCAGAGGCGCAGGTCGTGCGGATGCCGCTGGTGAGAAAGATGTCCTTCAGGGCCAGCGGGACGCCGGTCAGCAGATCCGTGTCGCCGGCCGCGATCCTGGCGTCAGCGGCAGCAGCTGCGGCCAGGGCCTCTTCGCCGGTGACGGTGATGTAGGCGTTCACCTCCCCGTCGGTGGCGGCAATCCGGTCCAGGCAGGAGCGTGTCGCCTCGACGGACGATACCTCCCGTTTCTTCAGCTTGTCGTGCAGTTCGTGAATGGTGAGTTCGAACAGTTCCATTAATCAGTCTCCATAACGGGCGCAAGGCGCAAGGCACAGGGCGCAAGATAAAACCTTGAGCCTCGCCTTGCGTCTCGTGCCTACTCGATTACCTTGGGCACCCGGAAGAAGCCCTCGACCCGGTCCGGGGCGTTGGCCAGGGCGTTCTCGACGCCGATGGAGGGCCGGACGACGTCGTCGCGGAAGGCGTTTTCCATCGGCACGGCATGGGAGGTCGGCACGATCCCATCCGTATTCAGCTCGTTCAGCTTCTCCACGTAGGCCAGGATGTCCCCCATCTGACCGGTAAACGTCGCCACTTCGTCGTCACTCAGGCTGAGCCGGGCCAACGTGGCCACATGCTGCACCTGCTCGCGGGTTATTCTCATTGCAGACTCCTATCGTCTTAACGTACGGAAAGAAAACCAATTTTTAGCATGAACCCGGGGGAAAGGCAAGACCCGCTCGGGGGTCGGGGTCGGGGCAAAACCGAGCCCCTAGCCCTGAGCCCCGAACAGTTTTACACCCGCTCCAGGCCGGCAAACCGGAGCAGCAGCTTCTTCGGCCCGACCGAATTGAACCAGACAATCACCTTCTGGTCGTCCCCCCGCCCCTCGATCTTCCGGATGGTGCCGACGCCGAACTTGGCGTGGCGCACCCGCATGCCAATGACGACCTCCTCCGTATCCTCCGGAACAACCTCCACCTCGTTGGCGAGCGCCGGCTCCTCCGGTTCGGCGTGGGCAAAGACCGCGGCCAGGTTGTGTCCCGTGGAAGACGCAGCCGTACTCCCCCACTCCTTCAGGCCCTCCTGGGTCCCGCTCCCCACACGCTCCCTTTCCGAGCCCCGAGCCCAGAGCCCCGAGCCCGTTTCCCCTTCCAGGTCCAGCAGTTCCTGGGGGATTTCACCGAGGAAGCGGGACGGGGCGTTGTACTGGTCCTGGCCGAAAATCCGCCGGCGGCGGGCGTTGGAGAGAAAGAGCCGCTCCCGGGCCCGGGTCATCCCCACGTAGCAGAGGCGGCGCTCCTCCTCCATCGCCTCCGGGTCGTCCAGGGACCGGACGTGCGGGAAGAGCCGCTCCTCCAGGCCGACCAGGAACACCACCGGGAACTCCAGCCCCTTGGCCGCATGCAGGGTCATGAGCGTCGCCGATTCCCGGCCGGCCTCGCTCCGTTCCAGGTCGGAGACCAGGGCCACCTGCTCCAGAAAGGCCGACAGCCCCTTCTCCTCGCTGGTCCGGTCGAACTCCTCCATGGCAACCAGGAGCTCCTGCAGGTTGGCCAGCCGGTCCTGGGACTCTTCGCTCCGCTCCTCCTGCAACTTGACGCTATAGCCGCTCTCCTGGATGATCCGGGAGGCGAGCTCGGCCAGCGGCAGCGAAGCTGACTGCTCCCGGAACGTCTCCAGGAGCCGTACGAAATCTGCGACCTTCCCCTTTGGCCCGGCGGTCAGGAGCCCCCCGGTCGTCGCCCGGAGCAGGGCGTCGTAGAAGGTTGTCCCGTCCCGGAAGGCCTGTTCGTTGATCCGGTCGATGGTGGCATGGCCGATTCCCCGCGGCGGAACATTGATGATCCGCTTCAGGGAGACCTCGTCGGCCGGGTTGTCCAGCACCCGGAGGTAGGCGAGGATATCCTTGATCTCCAGCCGCTCGTAGAAACGCATCCCCCCCACCATGTGGTAGGGGATGGCGTCGGCCACCAGGGCATCTTCTATGGAGCGGGACTGGGCGTTGGTCCGGTAGAAGACCGCCACGTCCGAGAGGTCGCCCCCCCGGCGGACAAAGCGGGCGATCTCCCGGCAGACGAAACGCGCCTCTTCCCGGTCGTCCTCCAGGCGGCGGTAGACGATCCGCTCGCCGGACGGATTCTCGGTCCAGAGGGTCTTGGCCTTTCGCCCCCGGTTCTTTGCTACCACCGCGCCGGCCGCTGCCAGGATGGTGCTGGTGGAACGGTAGTTCTGCTCCAGCTTGACGATCCTGACGCCGGGGAAGTCCTGCTCGAAGTCGAGGATGTTGCGGATGTCCGCGCCGCGCCAGCGATAGATGGACTGGTCGTCGTCGCCGACGACGCAGAGATTGCGCCGCTCGCCGGCCAGGAGCCGCACCAGCCGGTACTGGACCGGGTTGGTATCCTGGTACTCGTCCACCAGGAGCCACTGCCACCGCTCGCGATAACGGTTCAGGACCTCGGGATGCTCCTCGAAGAGGCGCACCGTCAGGAGCACCAGATCGCCGAAATCCAGGGCGTTGTTCTTCCGAAGCCGCTCCTGATAGGCCGTGTAGACCCGGAGCAACTGGACGGTCCTCTGGTCGTTCGCGGGGAGATCTTCCGGCAGCCGTCCGGCGTTCTTGCAGTCGTCGATGACCGCGGCGAAGGCCCGGGCAGGATAGCGCTTCTCGTCGAGGTTGAGCTGGGCGACGATCTCCTTCAGCAGCCGCTCGCTGTCCTTGTCGTCGTAGATGGCGAAGTTGGCGCCGTAGCCGAGCAGTTCGATCTCCCGGCGCAGGATGCGGACGCAGGTGGCGTGAAAGGTGGCGATGAGGGGGGTCTCGGCCGCACCGACCAGCCGCTGGACACGCTCCCGCATCTCGCCGGCGGCCTTGTTGGTGAAGGTCACCGCCAGGATCTGCCAGGGAGGAATGCCCCGCTCGCGGATGAGCCAGGCGATCCGCTGGACAATGACCCGGGTCTTTCCCGAGCCGGCCCCGGCCAGGACGAGGAGCGGACCCTCTCCATGGAGGACGGCATCTTTCTGGGGGGGATTGAGGCCATGCAGGAGATTCATTGGTGGGACTCCGACGGCTGGTACAAAAAAACCCCATCCGGCGAGGGATGAGGCTTTCTGTAAGAAATGGTCGGGGCGAGAAGATTCGAACTTCCGACCCCCTGCTCCCGAAGCAGGTGCGCTACCAGGCTGCGCTACGCCCCGACAAGACCCGTAAATTAACCGTTCAATGACGTTTTGTCAAGGAGAATATCGCCGAGCGCGCGGTTTCGGTTCGGCGACGGTGTAATGGCATGTTACGTGGCGCCGGGGCTGCATTTGCAGGGCAGCCACATCGTCCCCCCTCCGCCATCGACAAAGGTGACAAGATAGGATACCCTGTCCGGCATCTCGACTCGCGTGGCACCCTCCAAGCGGACGGAATTCCAGCTTCTCTCCCAAGGACAACCCGGCTCATGCGCGTTGCCATCGTTTCACCATACTCTGTCGGCCCCATGCGTGGAAACATCGCAACCGTCAGGCGAATATGCAAATATCTGGGGCAACTCGACACCGAACAGATCGTCCTTCCGGCAGATACCATGCCAGTCGACGAGATGGTCCGTCGGTTGACATCATTCCGTCCCGATGTCATCCACGGGTTTCACGCCCGCTACTGCGGCGATACGGCCCGGCATCTGGCCGGTCACCTGAATTGCCCCTACCTGATCACCATTACCGGCAGTGACATCAACGACCCGGCCCTCAGGGACCATGTCGATACGGCCCGCGCCCTGGCCTTTGCGGCCGCCATCGTCTGCTTCGACGCACAGGAAACCGCCCTTGTGACCAGCCACTTCCCTGAAGCCAAGGAGCGGATTTTCGTGGTCCCCCAGGGGGTCGAGCCGTTGCCCGTCACCGGGGAGTTGCCGTACAACCTTCCGGACGATGCACTGCTGCTCCTCCTTCCTGCGGCGCTCAGGCCGGTCAAGAACGTGGAGTTCCCCATCCGGGAGCTGCTGCCGCTGATCGACGACAATCCTCGCGTGCTGCTGGCCATTGCCGGCGGGGTCATCGACCAGAGGTACGCCGCCGCCATCCGGGAGATGCTTAGCCGGGCGCCCTTTGCCCGATGGCTGGGAGAGATCCCCTACGAACGGATGGGCGATCTCTACGCCCGGGCCGACATTGTCCTCAACTGTTCGCGGTTCGAAGGGATGCCAAACAGCCTGCTGGAAGCCATGGCTTTGGGACGGCCGGTACTGGCGGTGGATATTCCAGGGAATCGCTCGTTGGTGCGGGATGGCGAGACAGGGTTGCTGTTTCGGGATGGCACGGATTTCCGGCGGCAGTTGCTGCGGCTTGCCGGAGATCCGAAACTGCGGGCGACATGCGGCAGGAACGCCCGTGAGCATGTCCTGACCCGCCTGTCTCCCGTGCGTGAGGCCGAAGAGTACCGGAATGTCTATGAAATTGTGCTGCGACGCCATGCAGTCAATCGGGTCAGACCTTGAACGCCTTCATCTCCGCCTGCATCTTTTCAACCTCGCGGCTCATGGCGCTGAGCCGGAGTGCGGCCTTGTCGAGGGCATCCACCGTCCGGGTGCCGACATCGACCACATCGCACAGCGACGCATTGATCGTCCCGTTCACCTGCTGCGCCTCGTAGACGGCGTTGGAAATGTCGTTGGTCCGCTCCGTGGACGCCTCGATGTTGCGCGACATCTCATTCATGGAGGAGACCTGCTGCTCGGTGGCAACACGGACGTGGAACATCGCGTCACTGAGCTCGCCGATGCGCATCCCCACGATGGCGATATTCGACTTTTCCGCTGCCGAGGCCTGGCTGACGGAAATGCTCACGTCACGGAGCTCGTCCAGAGAATCGACCACCCGTTTGAGCTTTTCCTGCTGCAGGTCTATGGCCTGCTTGATCCGGTCAACCATCTCCTGGGAGCTGCGGGATGTGGAGAGGATCTCCTGCAGGGCGGTGCCGGCGTTGGAGACCACCCGGTTCCCATCCTGGACGATCTGGGTTGCCTCGCCGGTTTCGCGTACCGCATCGGAAATGTTGTGATGCACCCTCCCCAGAATGGTGGTTATTTCGGACGTGGACCGGGTTGTCATTTCCGACAGCAGCTTCATCTCTTCGGCCACCACGGCGAACCCCCGACCGTGCTCACCCGCCTGGGCCGCGATGATCGAGGCGTTGAGGGAGAGGAGCTCGATCTTGTCGGTGATGTCGGCGATGGCGGTGACGATATTGGAGATATCCTTCGACTCGTCGCCGAGATTGGACATGGTCTTCTGCAGCGACTCCGAGAGGCCGAAGATCCTCGCCATGCTCTCCTGGGTCTCGGAAACGGCCACGACCCCCTTGCTGGTGATGACCTGGGTGGTCTGTTCGCTGAGCCGGGACGACTCTGCAGCTATCTGCTCGATGTCGCCGAACGATGCCTTGATGGTCGCGGCGGAACTGACGGCGCTCTTCACCGCGTCGGCGGCCTGGGCCGCCAGGGTTGCCATCCCCTTGGCGCTGGCTTCGATCGCCCGCACCGTTTCATGGGCCTCGTTTATCCCGCTGTGCAGGGTATCGATCCGTTCGGCTACCCCCTCGGAGACGGCAAGGTTTTCCGCAACCGAGGAGGCGTTCCCCTGGGAAAATTCGTGCAGCCCCCAGGTATTGGCGGAAATCTGGGTAAGGCTGGCGGTGGCGGATGAAACGGACCGTGAGATCTCCTCGGTGGCATCGTGCTGGAGGGAGAGGGACGCCTTGGTGCTGGTGAACGCCGCATCCAGCTCCCCGGTGGTGATCGATACCCTTTTGGAAAATGACTCAAGCCGGGCAACGTACTCGGCAAGCCGCTGCCCGAGGATGTCCACACCACTACCGATGGCCCCGAGCTCATCCCTGGCAGTGTCGTTGATCCGCACCGTCAGATCGCCGTCGGTCATCTGCCGGATGATCTCCTCGATCCCCGCAATACGCCTGGCGACCCTGCTGCGGAAATAGACGAAGATGACCACCGCGGTCAGGCAGAGGATGACTGCCTGCATCATTGCCTTGACCATCAGACGCTTTTTCAGCAGCAGATTGACCCGGGCCATGGAATAGGAGATCTCCAGCTTGCCGATCTCCTTTCCCCCCAGCAGGACCGGCGCGGTCCGTGTGGCGGCACGAACCGTTCCCGGCTTATGCCGCTCCATGGCCTCGAAACCACTTTCATCCTTCAGGCTCATGCCGATGAAGTCCTCGTCCAGCAGCATCTCGTCCATCAGGAGCCCGAGGTAGGTAAGGTCGAATTCCGACAATCCCTTGGCCGAGGCGTTGACCATCAGCCGCGAGGCGACCGTGATCTTCTGCTCCAGCCCCTCGGCCAGGGAGTTACGTTCCTGGACATAGGCCC
>CAYSJJ010000037.1:0-3934 GCA_964431365.1 uncultured Geobacter sp.
GAAGAGCGGCTTCCGGTCGTCCCCCATGGTGATGGCCCCCTCGGTGCACGACTTGGCGCAGAGCCCGCAGCCGATGCAGTCGTCACGATCCAATTCGGGCCAGATTGCCCCCTGGAAGCCGACGTCGTTGGTGGCCGACTTGGGGCAGTCGAAAGGACAGCCGGCAAAACCGACCTTGAATTTGTGGTGGCCGGTGGCGGTGCCGAACAGCTTCTCGTCCACCTCCAGGGCCGACTGCTGGGTGTCCACCAGGCCGTTGGGGTTGTACTCGCAGCCGCCGCAGGCGGTCGGCACCCTGACCCGGGCGCCGCAGGAGGCGACCTTCTGCTGGTCCTCTCCCAGTTCGGCGACCACGGCATCGAAATCCCGGAAGTTGATGTTGATCAGCTCGACGGACTGCCGCACCGAGAGGTGGACAAAACCCTTGCCGTATTTATCCGCGACAGCGGCGATCCGTTTCAGCCGCTCCACCGACATCCTGCCGCCGGGAACGCGCAGGCGGACTGTGAAGAGGTCCTTGCCCCGCTCCTTGATGAAGCCGCCCGCCTTGAGGTTTTTCAGGTCGACCTGTGACGTTGGTTTCTGTTCAGACACGAATTCTTCTCCTCATTAATCATTATACCAGCACAAGCTCTTCCTGCTCCACCACCCCGCCGGCGATCCGGTACGACTTGACCACCGGCGTGTCCGGCTCGGCAAGGGAGACGATAACGTGGGACACGTCCGGGGTCAGGGCCAGCCGGATATCCTCTGCCGAGGGGCGGGCAGGGGAGGCCGGATGGGAGTGGTAGACCGCCACCATCTCCACTCCCCTGGCGCGGAGTTCCTTGACGACCCGGAACTGCTCCTTCGGTTCCATCGTGAAATGCTCGCTGCTGGCATCCAGGTTGGTCATGGGATAGTGGACCGTTACCTCGCCATCCCGTCCCCCCAGGATGCCGCAGACCTCAAGCGGGAGCCCTTCCCGGGCATGGACGATCAGTGCGTCATGTATGTCACTCGGCAGCCTCAGCATTCAGTGCCCCAGGTCGCAGACGGTTACGGCATCTACTTCGTCGCGGAGTTCGGTGATGGTCGGGTTCTCCCCGCAGATGGGGCATTTCGGGTTTTTCCGGAGGCTGACCTCCCTGAACCGCATCCTGAGCGCGTTGTAGGTCAGCAGGCGATCGGTCAGGAGTTCGCCGGCCCCTAAGAGGAACTTGATCGCCTCGGTGGCCTGGATCGTCCCCATAACGCCGGGAAGGACGCCGATGACGCCGGCCCGGGAGCAGGTGGGAATGACTTCTTTGGGGGGCGGCTCCGGGAAGATGCAGCGGTAGCAGGCCGACTCGCCCGGCACAACGGTCATGGTCTGGCCGTCGAACTGCAGGATGCCGCCGTGGGAGTATGGCTTGCCGGCAAGGACGCAGGCGTCGTTGATCAGGAACTTGGCCGCGAAGTTGTCGGTGCCGTCGATGACAAAGTCATACTCTTGGATGATCCCGGCGATGTTCTCGGCCGTCACCCAGGTCTGATAGGGCTTGACGGTGACGTCGGGGTTCATCGCCTCCATCTTCTCCTTGGCGGAAAGAACCTTCGGCTTCCCCACGTCGGGGGTGAAGTGGATGATCTGACGCTGGAGGTTGGAGAGGTCCACCTCGTCGGCATCGGCCAGGCCGATGGTGCCGACCCCGGCGGCCGCCAGGTAGAGGGCGATGGGGGAGCCCAGCCCCCCGGTCCCGATCACCAGTACCTTGCCGTCGAGGAGCTTCTGCTGTCCCTTGCCCCCCACCTCCTTGAGGAGGATGTGGCGCGAATAGCGGTTGATCTGCTCTTCGGTGAACATTTACGCAGCCCCTCCGCCCATGAAGTAGAGGAACTCCACCGCGTCGCCGCTCTTCACGGTTGCGCCGTCGAAGTCGGCCCGGTCGAGTATCTCGCCGTTCAGTTCCACGGTGACGTATTCACGCTGTGAGACCTGGAGGGACTCCAGCAGGCTGGTCACCGACAGGGACTCCTGGTCCGCGATGCTGGTCTTTTTGCCATTGACTGTGAGCTGCATGTTCGTACGCTCCTGTTGTTGTGCTGGTGTCGCTGTGAGTCGTGAGGACCGCGCACCCGCTCCGCTCCGTGTGCCACTCGCATCGCCACTGTACGGCTCATTTCGCGCCGGCCCATCAACTCGCCCTTCGGGCTCAGACACGATGGGCCGGCTTTGCTTCATTTCGCCTACAGTGTC
Organism: uncultured Geobacter sp.; assembly: GCA_964431365.1. Lineage (GTDB taxonomy): Bacteria > Desulfobacterota > Desulfuromonadia > Geobacterales > DSM-12255 > Geomobilibacter. The sequence continues at coordinate 2,219 of CAYSJJ010000037.1, forward strand.
TGATGCTCGGGCACAGTCGCTCCGCAAGGCGCGCGGTCCTCACGGACGGTGCCGTTTTAATCGCTTATACCTTATCCAGCGCCTCGCTGAAGTCCTCAATGATGTCGCCACTCTCTTCGATCCCCACCGACACCCTGATCATCTCTTCGGACACCCCCATCAGCGCCTTCACCTCCGGCGTATAGTCGCAGCAGATGGTGCTGGCGGGGTGGATGACCAGGGTCTTGGCGTCGCCGATGTTGGCCAGGTTTTTTGCCAGTTGCAGGTTGTTGATCAGCCGGAAGGCGCTCTCCCGGTCTGCCAGGCCAAAGGTGAGGATGCCGCCGAACCGGTTGCCGAACTGCCGCGTCGCGACCTCATGGAAGGGGGAATCCGTCAGGCCGGGATAGTTCACCCAGCTGACCTTCCCGTGTCCGGCGAGGAAACGGGCCAGTGTCAGGGCGTTGGCGCAGTGGCGCTCCATCCTGAGAGCCAGGGTTTCGAGCCCTTCGGCGAACAGGAACGAGTTCATCGGTGCCGCGCAGGCCCCGAAATCCTTGTGGATCAGTTTACGGGTGCGGGCCGTGAAGGCGAAGTTCCGGTATTTCTTGTAAAACGGCTCGAAGTGCGGGAACTTCGCGCTCTGCCAGTCAAACGTGCCGCAGTCGACGATGGCGCCGCCGATGGAGTTGGCGGTGCCGTTGATGTACTTGCTGGTGGAGTGGATGATGATGTCCGCCCCCAGTTCCTTCATCCGAGCCAGATACGGGGTGGAGATGGTTGCATCGACCACCAGCGGGATGCCGTGCTCGCGGGCGATAGCTGCCAGAGCCGCCACGTCGGGCACATCCATCTTGGGATTGCCGATGGTCTCCACGAAGATCAGCCGGGTCCGCTCGTTCACGGCGCCGCGGAGCGCCGCCAGATCGGTCGGGTCGACGAAACGGGTGGGTACCCCGTAGTTGGAGAGTGTGTCCCGGAAGAGTGAAAAGGTACCACCAAATACGGATGATGAGGAGAGAATTTCGTCACCGCTCCGGACAATGGTCATGACCGCGGTGGTGATGGCCGCCATGCCTGACGAGGTCACGATGGTGGCGATCCCGTCCTCGATGACGGTCAGCCTCCGTTCGAGGCTTTCCGTGGTGGGGTTGCCTATCCGGGTATAGATCTGGCCGACCGTTCTTCCCCGGAATATGTCTTCCAGTGCCTCCGCGGTTTCGTGGGCGAATGCCGTTGCCTGGACAATCGGTGCCTTGGTGGCGCCGGCAGGGCCGGGTGTCGTGCCGCCGTGGACGAGCAGGGTGTCGAATTTGAGTCGCCGGGCTGTCTCTTGCATATACTCCCCTTGTTTAGTGGAGATCTTTCAGTCACCAGGCTTCATCGTCCAGGCAAGGCTGGGTCTGCCTATGCAGTATCTGCACTGACATGCTGTTAGATGCAAAATAGATAAACGCATCAAATTTGTCAAGAAATAAAATTAGATCAAATCTAGTAGTTTGGTAGACAATTCGTGTGCGGCACAAAAGGGAGCGTAGAATATTCTTCACCTGGACGGAATATTCTTCAGTCAGCCATCTCATTTTGGTCAACCTTTGGCGAGTTAATATCCGAATCAATAATGATATTGGTGTGTTATTGTTTCACTTCACGGTTGGCACAAGACTTGATGTGTTCGTGCTGTCGTTTCAAGGAGAGAGTCATGAATGCAAAGAATATCTTCACTACGCTCCTGGT
>CAYSJJ010000037.1:3944-7063 GCA_964431365.1 uncultured Geobacter sp.
TCACGTTGCTGTCCGTTCTGGCCCTGCGCGTCAGGGTCGGCGCGACCGCCGACTCCGTCGCGGTCCTGAGGACGAGCGGGATGACTTGCAGCAGTTGTTCCGCAAAGATCAGCAGGGCACTTGAGTCGCTGAAAGGGGTCGCGGTCACCGAGGTGGACGTGAACGGAGGCTGGGTCATGGTCGGCTACGATACGAAGACGGTCAGGCCTGAAGCCCTGGCCGAGAAGGTCAGCACCGCCGGTTTCGGCAGCAGCATCTATACCGTCGTGACCCCTGAGCAGTTCAAACAGGTAACCGGCCGGAGCATCGGCCAGAACGTTTCATCGGCATCGGGCTGCTGTGGCAAGAAGGGCGGCGGCTGCGGCGGGAACAAACAAAACTGACAGGGACCTTAACGTCCTCAAAAGGAGAAACAATGTCATCGATTAATTCAAAGCAGATCAAATGGGGAGTTGTCAGCTTAGTGGCGCTGCTGGTCGGGGTAACCAGCGTCTTTGCTTTCAATCTCCCCGGGATGGGCAAGTATCAGAAGACCAAGGCGGTCAACGGCGTGGTGACCATCCCGGCGGCAAAGGTCTCGGACGGCGCGGCACACTTCTACAAATTCACCGACAACGGCAAGGAGATCGGCTTCTTTATCGTCAAGGGGGCGGATGGAGCCCTTCATACCGCCTTCGACTCCTGCGACGTCTGCTACAAGGAGAAAAAGGGGTATGTCCAGCAGGGTGACTCCATGGTCTGCAAGAACTGCAATCAGCGCTTCGCCACCACCAAGATCGGCCCCCATGCCGTGGGGGGCTGCAACCCATCCTATCTTCCCAGTACCAGCGGTGGCGGCAACGTCGTGATCAAGTCGAGCGATCTGCAGGCAGGGGCCAAATACTTCTAAACAGGACTGAATGCGGAGCGCGAGACTGACTATGAAGCTGCATACGATTTCCATCAACAACCTCAAGCGGCGCAAGGCGAAGATGGCGTTCCTGACCATCGGCCTGATGGTCGGCATCGCCACCATCGTCACCCTGGTGACCCTCACCGCTTCCATGTCCAGCGATATAGAGCGCAAGATGGACGAGTTCGGCGCCAACATCCTCATCACCCCCCAGAGCAACGGGCTCTCCATGAACTACGGCGGCATCAGCCTCGGCGGGGTAACTTTCGATCAGCGGGAAATTCACGAAAGCGACCTGGCAAAGATAACCACCATCAGCAACAGCAAGAACATCTCGACCATCAGCCCGAAGGTGCTGGGCAGCGCCAAGGTGGGGGGGCACGACGTCCTGCTGGTCGGGGTCAACTTCGACAGCGAACTGAAGATGAAGCAGTGGTGGAAGATCTTCGGCGACGCGCCGAAGGCCGAGAACGAACTGCTGCTTGGCAGCGATGCGGCCAAGGTGCTCAATGTCAGTACCGGCGACACGGTGCAGATAAAGGGCGAAGCGTTCACGGTGGCCGGCATCCTCGACCAGACCGGCTCCCAGGACGACTCGCTGGTCTTTGCCTCGCTACGCAAGGCCCAGAAGCTGCTCGGGAAGGATGGGAAGATCACCCTGGCCGAGGTGGCGGCCCTCTGTTCCGGCTGTCCCATCGGCGACATGGTGACCCAGATCGCGGAGAAGCTTCCCGAGGCCCGGGTGACGGCCATCCAGCAGGTGGTGGAGGGACGGCTCAAGGCCTTGGATCAGTTCAAGCGGTTCTCCTACGCCATGGCGGGTGTGGTGGTCTTCATCGGCTCGCTGATCGTCTTCGTCACCATGATGGGGAGCGTCAACGAGCGGACCACGGAGATCGGCGTCTTCCGGGCCATCGGCTTTCGGAAGAGCCACATCATGCGGATCATCCTGTTCGAGGCGGCCCTGGTGAGTCACCTGGCCGGCTTCCTGGGGTATGTCGCCGGCATGGGGGGGGCCAGGCTGGCCCTGCCGTTCATGGCGGAAGCGAAGAATGCCCACCTGGTCTGGGACACGACCGTGGCCTTCGGTTCGATCGGCCTGGCCGTGGTGCTGGGGCTGCTGGCAAGTCTCTATCCGGCGCTGCATGCGTCGAAGATGGACCCGACCGAAGCCCTCAGGGCTCTGTAAACGAGGATACTCATGGCACTCATCGAGATCAGCAACGTGATGAAGCAGTACAGCAGCGGCGACGACGTTGTCGAAGCGCTGCGTGGCGTGGACATAACCATCGAGGCGGGCGAGTTCATCACCATCATGGGGCAGTCCGGCTCCGGGAAGAGCACGCTCCTCTCCGTGCTGGGGGGGATGAACCACCCCACCGTCGGCGAGGTGGAGATGGCCGGGGTGAAGCTCTATCAGCTCCCGGGGGAGAAGCTGGCCGATTTTCGGGCGCAGAACCTGGGCTTCGTCTTCCAGTCCTTTCACCTCATTCCGTACCTGACGGCGCTGGAAAACGTCATGCTGCCGCTGGCCATCGTCAAGACCGGCACCGCAGCCAAGAAGAGCGCCGCGCAATCGGCACTGGAGCGGGTGGGCCTGGGTGCCAAGGTGGACCGGCTGCCCAACCAGCTTTCCGGCGGCGAACAGGAACGGGTGGCCATTGCCCGGGCCATCGTCAACAACCCCCATATCCTGCTGGCAGACGAGCCGACCGGAAACCTGGACTCCAAGACCAGCGAGGAAGTGATGGCGCTCTTCAGGGAGCTGAACGACGCCGGACAGACCGTGGTCATGGTGACACACAACCCGGAAAACGGCGCCTATTCGGACCGGACCATTACCCTGAAGGACGGGATGGTGGTGGCTGCCGCATAAGTGAATCTGTGTCGGCTGCCACGCCGCTCGGACACCGTCGCTCCGTCGGAGCGGCATCCGGCACAGATTGATGCGCATTTCGGCTTGTACCTTCCCATTCCTGCGTTATAAACGATACCATGAATCAGAACCTCACCCGCATCGTCCTGCTGGCCGCCTCCATTGTCGGCATCAGCCTGCTCCATTATCTCACCCCGCTCCATCTCCATTACCTCCACGACATCTTTCAGCGTTTCTACTATCTCCCGATCATCCTGGCCGCCCTCTGGTTCGGCTTTCGCGGCGGCCTGCTCTGCTCGATCGCCGTCAGCATCGCCTATGCCCCCCATATCCTGTTCCAGTGGGGGGGGC